>BDTW01000001.1 GCA_002897735.1 bacterium BMS3Bbin13
GGTGAGGCCGGAATGCGCCGGCTATTCGGCGTGAGTGGTTTTGTGCGCTCGCAGTCTCGTTTTTGCGTTCTTCTATCTCTGTTTGACATCCTCCCCGGCCTGAAGGCCAGAGATTCCTACGGCGCTCAGGGGCGGCATCGAGCCGCCCCTGAGTCGCTTCGGCGGGTTCCTGCTGCTGGCGGCATTACCGCACCGCTCACTTCACAGGCGAACCGGGCGTGTCCCGTCCTAAACGGCGGGGTTTGTCGCGCACCCGGTCAAATTCCACCAGTACTTTCGTTGTTATTCGCCGCAAATTGCACGGTAGGTAACGCAATTTTTGAAAGGTTCATTCGCATGCACTGGTTCATCAGATATTCGCGCCAATAAGGCCAGATATGATAACTGGCATTCTTGAGGGCAAACGCATCCAGCGCATCCTTCCCAGGTTCATTCTCTATTAGATATTCGGCAAGAAAGATCGCCTCGATAACTGCTTTCACATCCGTTTCATCGTCACTCTCGCCAGATCCATCTTCGGATGTGGATTCTGGAAAAACAACCCACCGGGTTCCAAGATTAATGTAGACACGAAAAATCCTTATATCCGCATCATCTTCTTTCAACGCGAGCACTTCCCCCCGGGTGACCACGTGCTTAAACTGAACAGCCAAGGCATTCGCCTCTGGCGAATATTTCGGATCAAAATCATCTGCTAGGTAACTGCTTGATCTGCGCAGATAAACGTCGCGAATACGCAGACTATCGATCGCCTTTTGCAGTTCGGCGCTCATCCCACCTTTCGCCACGATGTACGCCGGTTCAATTCGGCCGAGTAAACTAATTGAACATTCGGATGCGACAGAGTCTTCCCACCACTAGTTCTGCTAACGAACTCCCATCCAAAATCTTCTGATATATGCATGGCGCCTGTCGAAAAACCGGAGAAGTAAGCAAGGATATTCACCAGATGCTGGTTGAGACTGACCCCTTCCTCCTCAGCGGACCCAGCCAGCGCACGGTGCAGAGATTTCGGCAACCGCAGGGTTACGCGACCACTGTAGTCATTCGCCACCTCCTGCGGCACCGGCATGGGCTTCCCCTTTTCAGCGAGCACCTCTGCCGTGGTTTCAATGGCATCGATGGCCAGCGCATAGGCTTTTTCAAACGTGTCCCCGTACTCAGCCAGATCGGGCAATTCCTTGACCCGCGCCTCGAAGCACGCTTCACCCTCGAACTCGTTCCGTCTCAGCGTGATGTTATAGGCATGTGGATCAATCATGATTTTGTCCTCTCTCCAGGAAGTCGATAATTTCGTCTTCGTACTGCCGCAGAATTCTCAGGACCTTGCCAATGTAGGCGGGCTTGATCTCTGGATTCCTGCCATGGCCACAGTTATAGCTACCCGAGGTAAACGTAGAAATGCCATCATGAAAAAATACCTTGTGGCCACCTCGTTTACCGTCCCGGACCTCGAAGCCCAGCCGTGCAAGCTGTTCAGCCAGCGTGTCACAGCGGATATTGACCTTCGAGGCCTGAAGCGTCTCGACGACCTCCGTGTAGATCAGTTTAGCCGACATGTGACACCACATATAGTGTCATATTGGGTGATTTCTTTAGAATTTTCAACATGCTTTTCTATATGGTTAATCGGCTAGCGAGCAGTAGATGTACTAATAGTTTATTGTTTTATATGTAATTTTTATAGATTTCAAGGGCACCTCGTTAGACAAACCCAGGCCCTTCTCCGTGGGGCGAGTTGAGAGGATTACTCATGGTGAGGTCCAGAGCGCCGAAACCATCCCATCCATCCTCGCCACCTCGACTGGCGCCGCAACGCCTCAACCCGCCGTTCGACCTCCTCCACTGCCAATCGCTCGCTCACGCCGCGCCGAAGGTCCGTCCACTCAAAATCCAGCCTCCATTCCTCACGCATCCAGCCACCCGTATCTTCGCGCGATAACTTGGTGCGACAAGTTTCCAACCGTACCCGCAGACCGCGTTCATCAACCAATCCGGATACGGCGGCAGCTACCTCCATCGCCCGCTGGTCCGTCTTGTATTTTATAACCGTAACCCCATGCAGCATGCTGCGCCCCATTTCATGAAACATGAAACGTGCAATCGCTGTTCTGTGGTTTCCGTCCTCGGCAACGAACCATCGGCTTCCGTCCACCGACCTGTAATACATGCCGGGCAATTTCGGCCTGTCCTCAAGATAGTAGTCCGGATTTTCTCGCTGAAGATCGAGGTTGATTCCCATACGCTTTCCTTCCCGCAGGAACTCCAACCACGACCGCCCAGCATAATCCGGATGCTGCGTACCCACCACATCGAATACATTGATGGACTGCTGCCCACTCCAATATTGTTCGATCACGAACGGCTGGGCGAGGCGGAACCCCTCCTCGTCGAACGGCTCGATGCGATCATTCGCCCAATGCGGCGGGCCGGCGAATACGCGCTCGCGCAGTCCAGGTTTCTCCAGGGCATCTATCACGCTCAATACCGCTTCTGCAACGACGCCACCCACGTCCTCAGCGAACCGAGCCCCACAAACCACAACAACGGTATCACCAGCGGCGGTAGCGGAAGCGGAAAAAATGGACCAAAAATCCCAACAAGAACGAAATAATGCACCCCTTTCCGCGCATAATGATGCCGGGCCCGCGAGATGAACTCGAACCGCCATTGCCCAATCCTTCGCCGTACCCACCCATCCGTTACCGCCGCAAAACCCACCGGAATCATCAGCGGCAACCATAACCACACCATCTTGAACCGCTCAATCCCCAGCCATACCACCCCCCAAAACGCCGACACATGGCTCTCCATCCCACGTAGTCCACTATAGGATTCCGCCACCACCCCGGGCACCACAAACCATCGGTTGAAATCCCGATCCGTATCTACGCGCATCCCATTCTCCACCCCCGCACCCAGCGCACGCGTAATCAACACCTGCTGCCGGGAATGGAAAGCGATCACCCAGCGCGGCGGCACCACGAAGAATGTCGCCAGCAACATCAGGATGACCAAGCCAATCGTGACCTGGAATACTTTCCACTCCTTTTCTCGTTCGTCCGTCGCCATCCAAAAGTCTCCGGGAAACCCGATACGTTCCTATCCTAAGTCAGGATTGGAATCCGCCCCTTCATAATCCGCCCATCCCCCAACCGCGCAATGTAGTGCAACGTCGGCAACTGGTGGTACATCGCCGCGGGGAATAACTCCACATCCTGTTCCTTCAGGCTCTCCCCATATCCCCCCTGAAACGAGGCCACCCCCACCCCCTGACTGTATTTCACCTCCACATTCCGAACCCGAACCTTCGGCATCGATTCCGCCAACATCTCCGCCGTCTGCCCATCCTGAATCCGAAACGCAATCACCGTGTTCGCGTTCCCGATCAACTGCCGCGCCTTCGCCTCGTTTCCCAGCCGGGCCACAAAGTCCGCCAGCGTCTGCGTCAGAACCATCGAGCGAATCTTGGCCCCACCCCCCTTGTTCATCACCTGCACCAACTGCGCGTTCGCAACCTCCGCCGCCTCGTCCACCATCAGATTGACCGGCACATCCCCCACTCCATAGTTGTACCGGTCGCCTGCTACCGCCGTCATATCCGCCAACAGTATCGCTCCAATCGCCGAGCCTACCGTCACGTCCGACAATGAATCCAGCCCCACATACAACCCCTGCCGCTCCCGAATGACGCGGCCAATGTCCGTGACCTCCCGTTTCTCGCCCGGGCTAGGCGACAGCAACGTGTCCAGCGGGGGAGAGGTCAACATCGTCATGATCGGCGTCAGCGAGGTGATCATCTTCCCAAAGTGCTCCTTGTCATGCTGCACGTCAGCAATCAATCCCTCCAGATCCAATGAGTCCGCGCCCTTCCTTTGCGAGAGCACCTCCCGGTAAAACCGAATATAACCGTTGATCTCCTTGTCCTGGTTCCGCGCATTACGTACATACGCCGCATATTCCTCCGGCTTCGCGTGATTCTCGCACCAGGCGCGCAGCACCTTCAGCAGCATCGACTCCGCACCCCCCTCGATTAACCGCCTCAGATGCACCAAGGTCGGGCGCTCGTGAATCATCAAAATTCCATTCACAAAATTGTTCAGCACCCGCCAGGAAAACGCCACGAACGGATCCCCTCCTCCCTCCGTCGCTATCAGCGCCGCTATCCGACTCGCCAACTCGGTCCGCCGATTCCAGTTCCGCATCGGGTCGATACACACCGACTCCTCCGGCATGCCCGGATGGAAGAACCGAAATGCGTCCGGACGCCCCGCGCGCAGATACGCCTGCCTCATCTGCCTGCGTAAATCATGATCCCCCTTCGGGTCGATGACGATCACCGGCTCCCCACGCATCACCGCCTGCGAAATCACATGGTCCAGAAACCGTGTCTTCCCCGCCCGCGTGGCACCCACCACGATGACATTGCCGGCCAACATCGACTGCGGAATACTCACATCGCCCGGCTTACCCACCGCATGCAGCCAGTACGCCCCCTTACCCAGGGCCATCTTACCTACCACCTGGTCGACCCCCTCACGATAGATATGGTGCGCCACCTCCGCTATCCGCGGCGTCCACTCGAACCCCTCCCCCAGCCACAGATCCCCCCTCAAACGCGCACGCTTCCAATGCTCCCGCGCCTCGTCCTCCCCCATAAACCACAACCCGCCCTCGCCCAATAATTGGTCCCGCGCACGCTTGCGACCCCACCCCTGCCAGGCACGTATCCCTCCCAGCACTGCGCAGGTTCCACTCACGTACAGCACCGGCGCCAACGGCAACGACCCGACCAACGCCCACACAAAACCCAGCACCGCCACACCTATCCAGACCACCGCAGCCGTAAACTCGTACGGCGGGCGAAACGGCGGCTCGTATATCCCTACGTCGTTATTACTTCCCATCAAGATTCCACCGGCGCAGATACTCCAACCAAAACCCACTCAGGCTTGGCCGGAGTCGAACGCCGCCTCCTTTCCAGATTTCAGGGACAGGAACGCTCAACCAGGAACCTTCCCAATCTCCGCCCCGCTCAATCGAACGTAGCTCGATGAACCGATATCCCCGAGCACCACCACACCGTCGGCCCCCAACTCCTTTGCGTCCACTCCAGGGGCCACCGACGATAACCACTCACCAAACGCCTTCTGCGGTAGAAAACTCCGACCGCCCTTCTCCACGCGCCCCTCCACCTTGGCATTCCTGAACCACTCCCCCACCGCATCCTTCAGACACTCGCGCGTAATCACCAGCGCCTGCTCCGCCTCCCGGGTCAACCACAGACCACGGCCACCCGCCGTTTGGGCCACCAGCCGGTTCGCGTCCGGGCGATCCACCAACCCCGCCCCGACCAATAGCTTCGCCGCGTCCAGCGGACTGTATCCGTACCCCTTGACGCCCTCCGGATAGCGCAGGTACACCTTGCCGCCGTCTCGAACAATCTCATCAGAAGAACGCACACCCTGGCGAACATCCTGAACAAGCGCCTCGAACAACTGCCGGGCCGCCATTCCCTCCTCACTGTCTTGTCCACCCACCTTCGCTCCCTGCGCACCCTCAACCGATTGGCTGGGTTGGCTCGCAGGAGTCGACTGTTCCGCAGGGATACCCCCCGCAGGGGCCGCAGGAGCTTGCCGCCCCGCAGGGGCTTGCCGCCCCGCAGGAGCTTGCCGTGCTGCGGGTGGTTGTCCCGCAGAAGTTGGCTGTGCCGCAGGAATGCCCCCCGCAGGGGCCGCAGGGGGATTGCTCCCCGCAGGGGCTTTGCTCCCCGCAGGGGGTACGAATTTCTCCGGACCCGAAACCGGCGGGGGATCCAACAAGCTCTCCATCCGCGCAATCCGTAACACCCGCAACCGCACCGCTTCACCCGATTCCGAGCGCCGTTCCAACCTCCAGTACCGACTCCGCCGCCCCCCCTCCTCCGAAGCCGGCTCCGCAATTCCACAATCCAACAGCAGGTCCGCCAGCGAATCCGGCTCGTACGGCACCCCCACCAACCCGGATTCGCGCAACTCACGCCCAATATCGTTCCCGGCTTTCGGCCACACCAACGCCAACGAACCTTCCGCCGGTATCGCCACCCCTCCCCCAATACGCCACCGCCCCTCCCGCAACAGCCGCCTCATCGCATCCAGCACCCATCGCTCCACCGGTAACTCACCCGTATCCGACTCCACCGGTCCACGCTTCAGGTCCTCCGCTACGCTTGCCCGATCTCCATCACCCGCCAACTCACTCAGCAGATTCCCCGCACCCCCTTCCCCAGAAATCGCTTCCGACAGGTCCATCAGCCATTCCGGCCCACCGGCATTGACCCATGCCGCCGTCCGGTCCCCCAGCAACCGCAACAGCAACAACGCCCCCACCGCCTCGTGACGACCCGTGCGCCCTTCCCGCCACCGCAGGTAGTACCGGTCCACCCCGTTGGCCTGCGCCCACGCCACCAACTGGCACTCCAACGGGTTCCACACCCGGCCCCCCGCACTCGTGACCACTACATCCGTCACCGGCTTCGCTACATCGTGTAGTAAACCCGCCGCAAATGCGCAAAACCGAAACCGCTCCATATATGCCTTGCGCTCACTCGGCGGGAGTTCCAATCCCACTACCTTCTCCCCACCCGCGCGCAACGCATAAAAAGCCGCCTCGAGCCCGTGCCTCCACAGCCCGCCCGCTCCATGATGATGGTGATTGCGCGAGGCCGGAATTAAATGCACATGCCCCGCATAACGACTCAGAAGACCCGCGTAATGCTCGCCCCACCGCGCCTCCCCAACTCCCGCTTCCCGGCGCAACTTCCCAATCCACTCACGCTGCGTCTCCAAGAGACACTCCTCCCCGACCGCCGGCAGACCGCGCCGAAACGGCGGCCACCTCGGAATCTCCTCCTTCCTGTATTCGAGTTTCGGCTCCACCTCCTCCTGCGCCCGCCCCCCAGTACCACCCCTGTCCGTAGCCGGCTCCAAATGACCGCGCCCTATCCAAATCCTCAGCCGTCTCCACATACTCCACCACCGTTTTCGCACCCAGTTCCACCGCCACCCCTATCAACGCCCGTATCGCAATCCTCGATTCCCGGCTCCAGCGCGCACGCACAAATAACTCGCCGTCCACCTTCACCCAATCCGGATTAACCAACGAGATGCGCTCCAGGGCGTCCGACCCAGCTCCCGCATCGTCCACCGATAGCTGGAATCCATATTCAGCCTTCAGCCTCACCAGATATCGGGCCATCCTCCTGCGGTACGAAGCATCCCGCGCATCCTCGGTCCACTCCACTACCAAGCGGTTCCCATACCGCCCCAGTCCCGCAACTTCCGCCAGAATCCACGGATCCAGTACCTGCCACCCGTGCATATTCAACGCCACCCAACCAGAGCACGCCCCTAGACGCCGTGGAATATGCTCCACACACATCCGCCGGTACCACTGTCTCCAATGACTCACCGACCCCGGGCACCCACTAAATCCCCTCCATCCCGGCCGATAGAGCATCTCCTCACCCACCACGCGACCCGCAACGCCCAACTCAACGACCGGTTCCAACATCGGACGCCCGGGCCATATCCGGTTGGCCGTGCCCTGCATCACCGCACGACCCGCGCGTAACGTACCCAGATATCCCGCCAGCCCTACTACACCCGGAAGCGGCATTCCATTACCCTCCCCTACAGTCCCTGGCGCGCAATTTCCGCCAACCGGCCCAGCACTACCCGCGCGTCCTCTCCATGCTCCCCATCCGCTAACACCATCAACCGCTCAGCCAAATCCACCACCCGGCCGCGACGCGACCCCAACACCAAACCATCCACCTCTTCCGCCAGCGCCGGCCTCAGCGCGCAAAGCCGCGCAAATTCCACCCGCCACTCGGCACCAACTCGCCCCCTCATGCCGACAGCCTTTCGACCCGATTGGAATCTTGCAGCCCCGACACGATCTCCCTCACCGCTTTCCCCACCGCATCACCCGGCAGTTTGAATCCCCCTTTCCAGGGCGCACATAATTGCTCCAATCCGTGGATCATCTTCAACCACGCCTTATCCGAACACTCCAAATCCCGCAAACCCGCCACAATCCCACGCAACACCCGTTCGGGCGCCCCCTTCGTTTCCACGCGATCCGCGCTCATCGGCGGACACACTTGCGCCAGATCACGCGCCACTAGCCCCCACCGCGTGTCACGGAACGCCAGCACGCGTGCCCCTGAGATGATTACCCCAATCGCCTGCCGCGAAGACTCCGACTTCGCCGCATCCTCCAGGATCTGACGCAGGTCATTCCTCTCACTCATCATGATCACCCATCAATACTCCGTAATTGGTCACCACCGCACCACCGGAAACCTGGTACACCACCAGACCACCCAGCCGCTCATTTGCCCGCAAAACCTTCACGCGCCCCGTCCCCGCGTCCTCTACTACCGCCTGGTCTCCCACCACCGCCAATAAGCGGTAGCCCATTACGCGCTTCACGCTACGGCTTCCCGTATGCGCTTCCCGCCTCGTCCCACTCCGAACCTTTGCGTGCGACCCGGCCTCGATCTTCTTCAGCAGCTTCTCCAGCGCGCCATGCAGCACCACCAGCCGCCGGTCCATATCCGGCAACGCTCCCACCGCCTTTCGCTCATTCGCCAGCGCCACCTTGACCCCCGCCACCTCCGTCTTCAGCGAGTCAATCTCCTCCAATACCTTGGTTTGGCCACCACCCCCTGCGCCATTCCGGGGAACGGGACCACGCCGTACTGCGGGAACCCGACTACTCCCCCGCGAGGATTCTCCAACCCGCATGGTTTTACCGGGCAGCATAGGAGGACCGCCCGCCGGGGATTTGCCGCTTGCCAGGGATTTACCGCCCGCCAGGGCATCGCCGCCCGCCAGGGCGAGTGAGTCGGTAAAGGACACTTTTCCCGCAGGAGCCTTGCTTTCCACAGGGAATCTCGCGGGCAGTAAACCTGCCCCAGAGACTCGCCGCCCCGCAGGAATGCCTCCCGCAGGGGCCGGCTGCGCCGGGGCAATCCGCCGCCCCGCAGGGGCTTTGCTCCCCGCAGGGGCTTTGCTCCCCGCAGATGGATGATTGCCCGCCAGGGTGCTCCCAGCCAGGGGCTTGTTGCTCGCAGGGGACTGCGCACCGCCAGGGGCTTGCGCAGAACGATGGATGACCACCGGGCGCCCAGAACGCAGCACCTTCGCAAGCTCCGGCGGCAACTTCGCCACCACATTCGCCTCACGCTTAACGTCCGTGCGCCCGTGCACCCACCACAAACCTGCCGCCCCGACAAAACCCAATGCCACCAGCGCGACCGCTAACTTGGTACGCCTCGACGGCATCCGCCTCCCAGAACCGTAACTTTCCCGCCCAGGCCGAACATCCCCCGGAGCCCCCACCCGCACACCCTCATCAACCCCCTTCACGTCTACCTCATCCACAGCCGTATCATCCTCGCGCACCCGCCCACTCGTTCTCTCACCCCCCTCCTCCGCATCCGCCACCAAACGATCATCCACCGCACTACCACGATCATCTTCCCCGGAATGCACCGCCGTAGTGCGCCCCACCAATTCGTCTTCATCCAGCAAATACTCGCCCTTCTCCATCGCTCTATACCCCCTCCCCGGATACCTGGGGTCGGCTACTATCCTCCACCAGCCGTAGTACCCTCTCCCGCAACAACTGCGCCGCTAACATCGCCTCGCTCGCCTCCACCCATCCCTCCATCAACAACTCCGCGCGACTGCGCTCGCATACCACTAAACTCCCCAGCCGCGTCTCAATCTCCACAGACAAATCCTGGCGTCTCCGATTCCGACGTACACGATCACGCTCACTCCGCAATCGATCGATTTCCGTCACCAATCGAACACGCCGGTCCCCCACCCGGCACAACCGCTCCCGAATAACCCTCAACCGATCCACCCGCCTCCGAAGCAGCGCCTTGTGCCCATCCACCAGATGCCGTACCACCGGCATCCGCCCCTCCACCTCCTGCACCAACCGGTCCACCACCACCAGCCACGAGGCCACCTCATCGCGCACCCGCGACTCAATCAACCCATACCCCATCACCAACTTGTTCGGCGCAGACGACACACCGTCGTCCCCCAACTCGTCCAGAACCGCGTCGTCCACCACAGCATTCATCGCTAACCTCGCTTGCGCTATATCAAAACTTCAATCGCCGATTCGTCCGTTTACCCCCGGTACCCGGACCCCTTTCGCCTTCTGACAGAAGGTCCGTGTTCGGTGCACCACCACGCAATGCCGCTAAACCCACCATGGCCAGCACCCTCAAACGCTCCGCGCGTGCCCGACCACTCCGAAATCGATCCAGGTCCGCACACAACTCACCATGACTCTCCAGCAACGTCACACGAATCCGCATCCCCGACCCCAATATCCACGTACATTCGCAAGCACCGGCTCCGGCGCTACCTCCACGTGGCTGGCCGGGTACGCAGCCCTCAACGCCCCCTCATAACAGCGCGCACCACCACCCACCACCAAAACCAAATCCGGCTGCTCATCTTCATCGCGTAGCACCGACCGCATCCGACTCAACGCCCCACCCACCACACGCGCCGAAACCTCACCCAGCGGCAACTCCAAATTCACCCACTCCCCCGCCACCAGCACCCGGCCACGACCCGCCCGCAACGCCTGCTCGACACGCTCCGGCGACACTTGCGCTACACCACGGAGCCGCCCCAACTCCTTCGCCACCCCCTCCACAATCCGCGACATCGCTTCATGCCCCGTGCCCGACACCTCGTTCCGGTACACCCCACCGGAAAACACCGCCCAGTCAAACGAGTAATATCCAGGGTCCACCACTACCACTCGACCATCCCAAACCATGGAGCCCCCACCCCTCCAGGCATAGTCAGCCATCGCTCCACCAGGCTGCGGTAATACCTCCACCCGCTTCACACTCACCCAGCGACCTTCACTTACCTGGAAGGAACCCACCAACCGCTCCTTCAACCGGTCCCGACGCCCCGCCTCGTGGTACTGACTCACCGGCATCCCAACCACCAGCAGATCCACATTGCTTCGACCCGCACACGACAGCGCCGCCGCTAACATCGCCTCCCATCCATCACTCTGCGTATAGTCCTCGTGCAGTTCCCGTAAATTCCGCCCCTGCACCTGGCTCGGGTCCACACCCACCAACCACGGCTCCCCCCGCGCCCACACACGAAGACTCAAATCCTCATCCCCTTCGCCATGAGCAAAACGCATGCCCACCGACCGCTCCGGCACCGCCAGCGCGGGCCACACCCGCAACCGCGGCTTCCCCCACGACACATCCCCGTGGGCTACCTTCACGTTGTTGTACCCAATGTCCGCCCCGATAACGTACATCCCAGTCCAATCCTCCACCCGGTTGAATTCGCTACCACACGCCAACAGTAAACCCCCTCCAACCAATACCTCCGCCACGAATACCCCCACCAAAACCACATTGTTCGTTTCCGGGCAACCACATCCAGAAACCGGGCGAGGAACACCAGGAACAGAGGGAAGGCGATGACTGTTCTAAGGGCGGGATACGCCCGGTTCGCCTGTGAAGTGAGCGGTGCGGTAATGCCGCCAGCAGCAGGAACCCACCGAAGCTACTCAGGGGCGGCTCGATGCCGCCCCCGAGCGCCGTAGGAATCTCCGGACTTCAGGCCGGGGAGGATGTCAACGCAACGCGCTGGGATTGAGACAAGAACGCTCAGGCGCGTTCCCTCGGGGCCGATGCACGGCGGGAAACGCCCAGAACAAGCGGGGACCCATCCGCTTCAGCGGGTCAAGAGCGTCGCCTTGCATATTTCGGCAACAGCGCCATACTCCAACTGCAAAGGAGGAATTTCACATGAACGCATACGAGCGACTGCTCCAGTTCTACGCCCCCACCTTCGTCCCCCAGGGACTCGGAGAAGACCAAGGCGAGAGCAGGGGCGAGGAAAGGCTCCGGACTCATAACGCCCGCTATGGGGCGATGAACGCGATCATGATCGCCGTATTCATGATCTTGAAAAACTCTGCCCCACCCCTCATGGGCTTGGCCTTCACCCTGCTCATGCTCCCGCACGCAATCTTCCTTGGGTTCGCCCTTCGTGGATTCGTCTCATCCCTTATCCACCCTCGAACCGAAAATTAGGACGAGCCATGCCGTGGGATAAAACCCACGGCTTCGTCCGCTACCACATCGCCATCACCTGACGCACTCGCCCCATTATCGCCCGCCCCCTCTAAGCCCACCGATAGCACTGCATATTCCTGCTCCAATTTCTCCACCCCCCGGCTGAGCCTCCACATCTGCCTCAATACCGCCATCCGACATTCCATCCGCCACACCTCATCGAACTCCCAGTCCTTCGCATACCGCTTTAAATCCCACTTGCGATAATGCGACACGGATGCACCACCTTGCTTCCGGATCCGTTCCGCGCGCATCCACTTCCTGCCCCCCACCCCCTTAACCCAAACCCTGCGTAGCCAGTCAATCGACAGCCGCCCCCCTTCCGTGCGCACCCGAAGCACCAGGTCGCTCCACTCCGCTCCATCCCCCCTACCACACCCCGGCCTCCGCCCTGCACGCGACTCCATGAATTCCTTCTGCGCCGCCTCCGCCGCGTCAATCACCCAGGACCGTATGCGTTCACCCAACACTGTTTACCACCCTCCAAACACCCCACGAAACCACGCAAATGTTATCCACATAGTATTAGAGTTTTTCCGGAAAATGTTAGGTATATATATAAACTATATATCTCTAGTATATTGAGAGGGCGTTGATCAATACAACCGAGAATGCATCCCCGACAGCGCCATCGAAAGATGGTTTGGTAATGCCACAAGCGGCCCGACACAAACAGTTATGGTGAGCGGAGCCGCATCGATGTAATCGCGGGACTTCTTGTCCGCAGCGGGTGAAACTCCATCGGCTGGTACGCCGAGTTGAAAAACCGCGCCGCGCCGTAGCTCATTCCCGGTAGCTGTAGGAAATCCATTCACGCTGCTATCGCAAGAGCCACCAGGAAAGGCTGCCGCCTTCCTCGCGCCACCTCCTTAATAGATGGGCAGTAAAAGGCCACTTCGGGGCCACCTTCCTGGTGGGGGTCACCCAAAGGGGCGTGGCGGGGCCACTTCGGGGCCACCTTCCTGGAAGGGGCACCCAAAGGGGCGGGGCGGGGCCGCTTCGGGGCCAGCACTCGCAAGCGGTTACCAAGCGCTGAGGCCGTGTAAAGGAGAACGCAGGGGATTGTCGGAGAAGTGCTGCTTCCACAGCCTGGGTGTGAGCAGGCGGCGGACCTGTGAGGTGATGAGTTGATTGATGCGCTGGAGCGCATCTTCCCCTTCAGTCGAACCAGACCGCTTTCGCCAAATTTGGCGAAAGCGGTTCTGTTCGACTTCTAGATGCGCGATACCTCGGCCCGCGCCTCATCGATATTGTGTCCTGGGTCCTCTCAGGGGGCTGGTCGATGTGTCTGCTATCCATCGTACCGTACCGCTCGCAGGGTCGACCTGCGAAGGATCTACGGGGCGGAGCAGGCCCTGGAGCGTTTCTCGTAGCGCTGGGACGAGCGATATTCGGCCTTGTCCAGCCTGCTTCGCCAGCATCGGGGGGGGCGATCCGGTAACCCTGCAGCAGCAAAATGGTGAACGAACGATCGATCTTGACTGGTCCATCGTCAGGGCTACATTCGTTCCTTTTGGTATTCCGCACTACTGTGCGACGACTCGGTCTCAATCCCTTCTTCGTCAGGTCTGTGTTCGTACTACTCGCCACCGCCACGGTGGGCGGCAAGCCGGTGTCTCAATCCCTTCTTCGTCAGGTCTGTGTTCGTACAATATGTAAACGAGAGTTGAGAGATATATTGACGTCTCAATCCCTTCTTCGTCAGGTCTGTGTTCGTACATGGGGGTGTGGCTACTTGTATACGTAACCGCGTCTCAATCCCTTCTTCGTCAGGTCTGTGTTCGTACACCACAAAAAGCATGGAAGTGCAAGGATTGTGGGTCTCAATCCCTTCTTCGTCAGGTCTGTGTTCGTACCCTCCGGTGTTAAAAATTCCTTTCCAGAGAAGCGGGTTACGAGTGTTTTTTGATACATCATTATTGCACCCGCGACTTTGCTCCGCTCTTCTCGGGTCTGTTGCCCGAACCCTTCATCAGTATAGCCCACGGCTTGCGCCGGCGTCTGTTGGTTGGCGACGGCTCTGGACAGGGTAACGGTTTGCCGAGAAACACCACATTCGGGCCGGCGCGCACCACGCGACTCTTATCCGGGTGCAGCTCCAGGTCCAGGCCCTCCAGCCGCTCCCGCGCGAACTCCATCGCTCTCTGCGCTGTGGTCTGGTCCGGCGCGAAGAGCAGAAAGTCATCCGCGTACCGCACGAACGGGACGTTGTGCCGCGTCAATGCCCGGTCGAGCTGGTGCAGGTAGATATTGCACAAGAAGGGGGAGATCACGGCCCCCTGGGGAATGCCGCGCGGGCCGCAGAGAATGCCCCGCTGGTACGTACCGGCCTCCAACCACAGGTCGATCAGGCGCAGAAGCTCGCGGTCCGGAATGTGCCGCGCGACGATTCTGCGTAGTGGTCGGTTTGGAATGGTGTCGAAGCAACCTTGGGGACGGGTGGATCAAAACATGATGTCTAGCGCCTGTGGTTACCGAGCGCCGGGCGGGCACACGGGTAGCATCAGCGCGCTTGCACGAGCGCATCCCTCACCCTGCCGGCCGACTCGATCCCTTCGGCTCTACCTCTTCCATGAAGCCATAGCCCACGGCGGTCTTCGCACCGATGCCGAGCAGGTCCAGTCCCCGGCGGAGCAGCCCGACGGCGGTGTTCAGATCGGTATCATTCCGGGCCACCATGGGGAAGACGAACTCCGTGCCGGCCTCCACTGCCAAAAAGAACACGGGTACGGGGCTCTCCGTCTCCCGAGGAACCGGCGCGTGCCGAACCCGGCGGCCCAGGTCGGCGTAGTAATGCGGGTGGTGGCAATTGACCACGTCCACAACAAGTTTCGGCCAACGCTTGGGGTAGGCGCCGAAGAAGCTCAGGCGTCCCTGCTCCTTCTCGGACCGGGGATCGTCCTGCTCAGGGCCGAACAGCTTGGCAATCTCAGCGGCCGAGATATCTCCCAGTTCGGCCGACCGGCGGCACAGCCCCTTGACGAGAGTGCCTGGAAGATAGGGAACACCGATCACCGGATCGAAAGCGAAGCCGTTGCCGGTTGGGTGATCCGCACCCAACCCCGTCACCAGCCGCCCGGCGACACGGAATGCCGGTGAACCCACCGCGCGCCCGCGAGTGCGAACCAGGCCTTCTACGGCTCGCAAGAGTCGCTCCCGGTGCTGACGCACCAAGTCGCGGGCCGGGTTGCGAGGGCCCTGACCCCTTTTATTGAAGGCGTCCACGAAAATGTCGAGCGGCTCGTGGAGCTTGCTGCGACTAAGCTGGTCCGAGCGCCACTCCCAGACGGGAAAGTAGCGATCCCAGATCAGGCCGGCATGTCCGGCAGGGCTTAGACTCCGGCCCAGGAAACCGCTTACCACATCTTTGTTGTAAGCTAGAAAATCCGGCATGGGTTCGCGTCCTTCAAGCCCACAGGGCCTGGGCGTAGAGCTTCACCTGCTCCAGAATAGCGATGGCCTCTCGCTGGGCCGCGAGCACGGGCATGCGCGCTCCCTTGGCACAGGCGCCCAATAGATCCCTCCCGGTCGGCTCGCTTCCCGCGCGATCTGTCCATGGAAGAATTTGCACGGGTGCCCGGCGCAGCAGCCAGTCCGCCAGCAGGGCCGCGAGTTTCCGGGATTGGTTGGTGTCCTCGTTCATGAGCATGGCGATGCTTACCATGAGGCCCTGGGTACGCACCTGGACCGGCAGCCCCTTAACGCGCTGGTTCGCATCCTTGCACCACTTCTCCGACCAGTCGGCCACATTGTCGTAAGCGTAGCGCGCTCGCGCCGCCGTCAAGCTGAGGCAGTGTTCGGTGGTCATTGGGTTTCCTCCCCGGCACGGTGAAGTACGCAATAGCACAGCCCCTGGCCCACGGTCTCGTTGCCGCCGATTTGCACGACGCCCAGTTCCTGGGCGACCTTGGCGAGAGTCTCCAGACCGTACCGGTCGCAGCTACGGCGGTCGGCGTGCGGTGAGACCCGCTGTCGTCGCTCGCCCACCAGCGCAAGGAACAGACAGTCGGGGGGCAGGTACTCCTCGTACCAGAGATTCCCGCTCTCCTCTTTCTTGGTCTCGGGATTGAACCACTTGTCCGTGGTCTTCCCGCCGGTGAGCTTGATACGCGCCTGGACCGGTACGCCACTCTCCATGAGGCACAGAAAGTGCTCGTCCGGGATCAGGACAAGCCCCTTGATCAACCGCTTCCGCGTATCCTCTTCGCCGGAGGGGAGGAGGACGGAGAGGCGCGTCGCCAAGTCCTCCATCGCGCGCGAATGAGCCACCTCATCCGGAAGGTAAATCAGATCCTCCAGGACGAGAGGCCCTACAAGTTCCGAGTCGGCCACCAGTGCCGTGGCGCCCTCAGGTTCCGGCGCCTCCCACCCTTGGAGTAGCTCAGGTCGATCCACGGCCCTCAGGTCCCGGGCCAGCCGCTCCAGGATCAGGGGACAGGTCACGTGCAGGAACGGGCGAGTCAGGGACCGGGCCGGGTAGGCAATGAGCCGCGCCTCGGTGAACGCGAGCCGGCCCACCTCCAGTGTCTCGGCCTTGTCCCGTTCGCCCCCTTCGTCCAGATTCTTTCCGAACAGGCAGTTCACCTCGACCGGATCCAGCAGGGTCTTTCCGTCTGCATTCCGGGCGTTGCCCGCATAGTCCCTTAACACCCCCTTGATCCCGGTGGCGGGCAACACCGGAAATCCGGTGCTGGCGTCCCGGGCGATGGGCAGATCCACGGCCCCGGTGGTCTGACCCGTACCGAAGTGGGTGGGCGTGAGCGTGTAGATCCCGAGCAAGGTGGTCTCGCTCCAGACGGTCATGGTCCTTCCTCCGTAGTGGCGGGGCCGAGCCCCACCAGGGTGTATCCGAATCCGAAAGCTGCCTCCTGAGGCGGCCCGAGCGGATGTTGGTCGTGCAACTGCCTGAGGGCCTTCCCTCGCTCCTCAGGCGTGCCGCCGGAAATTTTGATCAGCCAAGTGCTCCCGCCGGGGGCGTACAGGCGGTTGGGCCGCGGCCTCCCGGTTGCGATCTCATAACCGCCGATGGCGATAGGGCGGCCGGTGAGCGCCGTGACAAACTCCACTTCGACGCCGGACGGGACCTTCGCCGTGAGATGCGGATTCGGGGGATCGCCAACCCGGACCGGCGTAAGGCTGAGCAGCCAGAAACGCGCGCCGTCTTCCACCTCGTCGGGAAGGTGCCTGCCTTCCAGGATTCGCCGCCAGACCGGGTGCAACCGTCCCGCTCCGCGGAACGTCACCAATCTGCCCTTGCGACCGGCGCTCCCGCTGCCCTGCGTCAGGGAGTCGCGACGCAGGGGGCTCGGCAGAATACCGCTCAAGCCACCCAGCAAGCCGCTGCCACGGTTAAACCGCAGGGCACTCAGGAAATAGAGCATGCCGTGCCGCGCGCTTCCAGTGCGGCCGTCTATGGCCAAGCCCGGCTGGAGCTCCGAATGCACGAAGGGGGGGAACTCTGGGCACCATTGCGCGGCCGTCCAGGGGGCTGCGCCTTCCCCAGCCAAGGCAAACCACAGGTTATCCGGCCCGATCCATCCTCCGAGGGAAATCATGGCACCGAGGTCGAGCCTGCCGAACAGGGGGCGTTCCGTCCCCAGGTCGTTCATGGCCTGGTGCGTCGATACTATCTCTCGTGCATGAACCGGACAGGTTCGGTAATGGAGCAGGAAGGGCGGCGCCATGACCCAGGGCTGCAGCACAGGCTCACCTTCACCATCAGGGTCGGCAACCCAGTGGGCCGGATGCGGACCCTGAATCTGCCAGCCTGTGGGCAGTGCCTCTGGTCTGCCCACCAAGTCGGCGCGCTCCCTCCGCGCCCGGTCCGACCAGTCGTCCAGATCCAGGCTCGGCTTGGCACCGCGCAGGAGCTGGCTGCGCACCAGCCCCTGGAAGGTGATCGGCGAAGGTGGAAACTGGGACCGGCTACGGTGCGCGTCTCCAGCGGTAAAGGACTGGGGAGGACCAAAGGTCACCGGCTCGACAGGTTCCACAAAGAAGCGAATGTCTACCTGGGCCATCAGTTCTCTCCCTCGTCCCGGCCGCCGCCGGCCAGCGCCCGGCAGAACAACAAGCCATCGGTGTACCGCTCCGGGTCTTTTGGATAGAGGGCTATACCCTGCTCCCAGATCGCTCGCGCTTTCTCGGCACAGCGACCCCCGGGCTTGTCCACGCAACTATCGAACAGCCCCTTCAGCAGCCGATCCTTCGCCGCCTTGCAATCTTTGGGCGACTTGACGGTGGCGTCTATCCTTTCCAGGCCGTACTTGGCGGTTACCGCCAGCTCCTGCAGCTTGTAGGGCAGCCGCGAGGACAGCCGGCCCTTCGCGAATGCGTCGATGCCGCAACGTAGGGTCCGATGGGCCTCGGGGGGTTGCCCCGGCTCACTCCACGGCAGCATGAAGCGGGTCTTTTCGCCGCCGCGCGATGCGTGTCCAACCGCGACGGCGCGGCGGCCGCGCCAGCTCCCCACACTCATCTGAACATCATCGTCGAATGGGGTCTTGGCGCACTCCAACAGATCCTTGGACCGTTCCAGCAACACCCGTAGCGGTGTCTTGTAATGACCCACGGCGATGCCGGCCGAAAGGCTGGCGTGCCGACCCAACATGGGAAGCAATGGCCCCTGAGCCGGCAGGCGGGGCGTCCAGTCCTCATCAGCGGCGCAGTGACTTTCGACCTGCTCCCTCCTTTCGACAGGCAACCGAATGGGCAGAAGACGCCCTTCACCGTCAGACTGAGACAGGGGGATCATGAAGCGAAGCCGCGCACTTGTCTGGTCATAAGTTCCGGCCCAGCCCCGGCGCCGCCAAGCCCACTGGTCCTTGCCGGGCTGGTCGTCCGTATCCACCACCCAGGCCGCCGAGTAGAGCTGCTGGAGGCGCGCCGCCAAGTCCAGGGCCTCGTCGGCGGGCGCCAGGCACAGCACGTCGTCGCCGCCGGAGTAGATGAGCCGCCCCGAGAACTCCTGCTCCACCACCCAGGGCACGATGCGGTGGGAAAAACCCGCCAGCGCGCGGCTGATGAAGGCGTGAAGCGACGGGCCCATCAGACGCTTTGCATCCAGCAGATCGGCCCAACCGGCGTTGAGCAGATGAGCGTTCTTCTTTATCTGCTCCACCGCATCGGGGTGCAACACATCCTTCCAGCGCGTACCGATGGCGTCGGCATCCCCCAGCAGCAGCCGGCCCATGTGGTCGCCGTCCAGGCGGATGACTGCAATTTGCTTGCCGGGGGTCGCCGGGCGGTCGCCGTCGTTCTTCCATTGTTCACGAGTAGCCTGCCGCAGCCTCAGTACCGCCCCCTTGAGCGACTCTAGTTTTTCGACATCCTCTTTCTTCCCGTGCGCCCCCAGGGCGTGAGCCTTCCCGTCGGCCGTCTCCGGGAACAGAACATCCTCGGCTTCGTATTCCAGGAAGGCTTGCAGGTCTTTGTTACCCGAAACCCGTACCTGCCCATGCACCGGGGCAAGACGAGGCAGCGCGCGCGGAAAGCTCGTGCGCGGCAACCCGGCCGCCTTGCACGCCGATACGATCTCGGCGACACGAGGTCTTAGAGACGATGTGGGCTCTGCAGCATCCCGCACGACTGCTTCCAGATAGCGCTGACCCGTTATCGTCGCTGTAGACGGGAACGGCAGGCGAATCTCGGCCTTTCCATGCCGCCCGCCCGGGTCCGCCACGTCCTCGAACTTGCTCGCCATGCCTGCCCATGTTGCGTTGAAGGAGTCTTTCCGGGAGAGGTTCTGGTCCGCTTCGACGAGGAAGCGCTTCATCGCGCACACGCCACAGAGCCGCTCCGCGCCGGTCTTGTCAGGGTCCAACTCCTCGTGGCTCCAGAACCGACGCGCCAAGTGCCGGACGTTCTCCAGGTCGCCGCTTTCACCATCCGCGCGCAGGGCCTCCCGCCGACCGCACAGGGTGCACTTCTCACCCGGCTCTTCGCCCTCTTGGACGCCGGGGGCCGTCGCCTTGCGCAGGTGGTGTCGCATCGAGAGCTGATGGTGGGTGAGGGCGTAGTCGAAGCCCCTTTCCATCTGGTGGAATCCGAGATAGCACGATGCGTATACTTCACGGGCCCACTCGTAATGGGCCCAGGTCTCCTTCGGGACCCAGGGCGCGAGCCGCTCCCGGCGCGCCGCGATGGTCGCTTTGTCCCTCTGTGCTTGAGCCGCCTTATCGGGTGCCGCTTCCCGGAATCCTTCGGCCTGCACGGGAAGGGCGCGGCCCCGGAGGCTGGCAGCGTCGGCGAGGTGCCCCATCGGCGACCAGGAAACGGCACTCCAGATGCAATACACCGGCGGTTGCCCGTGCTGGCGTCTCCAGGTCTTCCGCCAGTGCCTATCCGGCTTTTCTTCGTCACCCCGAATACCGGTGATCCAGGACTCGACTATGTCGGCTAGAGTTTTCCACCGTTCGCGAACGGCGGCCTGTGCCTTCTCGGTCAAGTCCTCTATCCGACGCAGGTGCCCGTCCTCGCCTCCGCGGGGAACCAACGCCACGAAGGCGTTGGGCAGGACCGCGGCAAACGTGCCGGGATTCGCCTCGTCCGCGAGGGCATCCCGATAGTGTTCGTAGAGCCAGCAGTCCGCCCGTGGGTTGCCGCACAAGTCGGGGTAGACGATGCAATCCGGGCCGTACTGCTCTACGAATGGCTCCATTGCGTGCCAAGCCAAGTCGGCGAGCAAGAACGAACTGACCCACAGATCGCGCGAGGTCCGGGATTCGGCGATAAACGCCTGGGTCGGGCCAAGAGACATGCGTAGCAGCCACGGCTCTTGGGCGCCCTCATCCCAGTGGTCCTTCGACCACTCGTCCGGCTTGAACATCCAGTGGGGCTTCATGAACGCCAACGCCGTGGTCACCTTCAGGTGGTCCCAGATGGAGTGATCGGGGCAGCGGGTCTCCGCCGGCATCTCCGCCCATAGTGGGTCTCCGGCCAGGGCGCTACGCACGATACGGCGGTCAACCAAGTCGTCGCGGAAACGTCGCCACAACCTTACGTAGGTCTTCTGAATCTGTGCGTCGTCGTTCCAGTCCCCGATGTCTTTCCCAAGCTTCTGCGCGATGGCCTGCTGCTCGGCGCGCAAAGACTCCCATGGGCGGGGGCTCTCCTCCTCTTCCGGGCTCCCATCCTCGACGTCCCGGGGTTGAACCTCGGTGGAAGGGGGCACAGGCAGCATTAGCTGAAATCCAGGGGCCAGGGGGTGCGTGATGAACGAACGGTCGTCCTTGCGCCAATCCACCTTGATCGGCGCCACGCCCTTCAACCGGGGCGTAGTAACCAGCGGGCGGTCCGCGCCGGCGGCCGCCCAGTCGAACGACTTAATAAAGTACCTCAGCCTCTGCTGATTGCTCGTCTGGAAAACATCGAATAGCCTTTTAGCCAGATCGGTGTGTTTCCCGGCCCCGCGGAAGCCTACAAACGGCTTCCCCGGTGGGTCGTGAAAGAACTGGATGATCTTCTGCTGCCAGAACTGACGCTTATCCACGGCGGCTATCTCCTTTCGTTGCGCAGGGAATTCATGAACCCATCCATGGCGTTCTCCCGAAACCCGAGGAGCGCCGTGTTGTCGCGGCGCAGGGCTGCGGGTGGGCTCTCGCCGGGGACGTCGCCAGCCAGGCGCACGAACAGCGGGTACAACTGCTCCCCGATCGGCACTAGGCGCAGGAACAGGAGGCTGCCGTGCCGCTCGAAGGTATTGCCGCGTTCCTCGTCAAAGGGCGCGATAGTCACCGGTCCCAGACCCCCGGAGTAGCGGAAGGTCAGAGGCAGACCGAAGCTGGCCCGGGGCGGCGTGGCCTGCAGTGGCTTTCCGCCTTGGTGCTTGGCGGCAAGCAGGTGGTCCTTGACCATCTGGTAGTCCGGCGCGCGGCGCTGCCGGAACCCCTGAAGCTTGTCGCCCATGTGCGCCAGGGCCGCGTCCCACTGGCCGCGGCGGAAACCGTTGTTGAGCAGCACATAGCGCAGTTCGGGCCCCAAGTGGGGATGGTGAAAGGTCTTCCCGTTCGCAGAATCGTGTGCCCCGAACCAGTTGCGGAGGACGGCGAGCCCCCGGGCGCATCCCCTCTGCCAATCGTCGGGGTCGGACGACTCCGACAGTACAGCCAAGTCCTTCAGCTCGGGCCAATCGCCGGCACTTGGCTCCCAGCGGAGCAGCGCCAGGCTGCCGAAGCCGCGCCGCGCCCGGCTCCCCGCCCCGCCCAGGTGAGTCAATAGCCACCAAGCCGCCACGACGGAGCGACGGACATCCGTCGCGTCGCCGGCGCCCTGCTCACCTCCGGTCGACCGCGGAACGATGCACCGCACACTGAAGCGATGCCCCGGCACGATGGCGGTCCTGTTCTTGTTGCCGCCCATCTGGAACGGATAGCCGAGGTACACGAGCCCGTTACGGCTGTGCTTGCCACTGCCCTGACTGAAACGAGCGGCGCGAAAGTCCTTCCACTGCTGGTGGACCGGTGGGGGCGATTCCACCCGCAACAGGAAGCCCGACTGGCCCGCACCCTTTGTCGTGCCGCCGAAGAGCTGCGCTTCCCGTGGCAGGCGATGGTCATCCCACGGCTCATTGAACCGGGGATCGATGGCCCGGAACCAGAACCGCAAAAGGCCCTTCAGCGAAGGCGCCCGTAGCTCGGCGCTCGGGCCGGCCCCGCCCATGAAGAGAGGCGTCACCACCTCGAGGTCCAGCTTCAGTTCCCAGACCATTGCGGACCCTCCGTCAGAATTCTTTTAGATTATTGACCAAGTCGCGTTTACCCGCCGAGTCGCGTTTGCCCGCCGAGTCGGATGCCTGGGTAGCCGTGACATCGAAGATCTCGTAGCTCGGTCCCTTGTTCGGAGACCACGCGGTGAAGCGGATGAGAAGCATGCTGCGTCCCTGCGGCGGTACCAGGAGATCGAGGAGGTGGTTGGTCATGTCCTCGTGGTGACTAGAGAGAAACACCTGTCGGCGTTGCTGCTCATCTTCCGCTCCGTAGGCGAGCTGTCGCCAGACGATGGCTTCCCGGGTAAGGTTGCCCAGGTCATAGGCCGTGGTCACGTCGTCCAGCAGAATCGTCCGGTGTGTGAGCTTCTGAGGCACCATCAGGTTCTGGGCCACCAGCATGGACACCGCCACTTGGGCGCGCTGTCCCGTGGAAAAGTGCGCCAGATCCCGACCGTCCCCGGTCTTGATGCGGTATCCCCGGCGTCGCGTCTCCCCGACGCCGGGCAGGTCGTCGTCGGACTCCAGGCAGAGGGGAAGAAACCCGTCCACGAGGCTGAACCGACGAAGCACCCAGTCGGCTCGTTCTCGGAGCGCCTCCATGAGCTGACGGTCGGGCTTGCTGAGCGCTTCGAGGGCGCCGAGGCACCAACTGGCGGCCTTCCGCGCAGCTTTCAACAACTCCCTTGCCGCGATACGACCTTCGGCGTTCTGAAGAAACTTTGTGTGCTCGTGCTTGGCGGCCCAGGCGTTGGACAGGTCCTCCAACGCCGACCCCAGATCACGACGCAACGACCTCAATACCTCCAGCCGCTCGGATGTGTGGCTCCGCTCCAACTCGTCATTCAAGACACGCCTTCTCTTGATCAGGGTCCTTCGTCGCTCATGGGCAGCACGCCGCTCATCCAGCCAAACACCGATGGCCTCCGCGCACTTGGCGGCCTCTTGCTCCTGCACCGCGGCCAGTTCCTCCAGGGCGCGCCGGAAACGCGCCGGACCCTCTCCCTCGGAATCGAGAATGCGTGCGTGACCCCAGCGTTGCGCGTTGGCGGCCAGGGCTCGGAAGATGTCCAAAGCATCAGGAAGCTCTGGGGTGTCCGCCACAAGCGCCTTCACGTCCTCATCGAGGCTCGGAAACTCCCGTTTGATCTCTGCCAGTTCGCGATTCACAGCCTGCAGTTCCTCCAGAAGCCCCGCGGTCTTCTCCGTGGCCCCCGCGGGATCGCGTTTTGCCGCCTCGATCTGGTCCTCCAGTTCTTGTTCAACCGCCTTACGGAATGCCGTGCTCAACTTCTCGTATTGCAGTGCGTCTGGGACCGAGACCCCCAGTGCCGCCGCCGCAGCTCGGGCCACCGGGTCGAGTGCCCGGTCATCGGCCACCTCGGCCGGAAGGGCCGCCTCTTCCGGCCATGCATCCCTTCCCATCAGGAGGTTGCATAGCGCAGGATGCAATCGGCCCCACGCCACGCCGAGCCGCTGATTCAACTCCTCGGGAGTCTTTCCATCCCACTCGGCTGCGTACTTGTCTTGTTTCTCTTCCGCATCTAGATCTTCCACCAAGTGGGGAAACAGATCCAGCATCCGCTTCACTATATTGGGCAGAGGCTCGAAGACGTCGCGGAGGGTGAACCCTTTCGCGGCCTGATCGAACTGGAAAGCAAGCCGGTCTTGGGAGAAAGCGCACAGGCGGGCGTCCAGTTCCCTGTCAACCGCCGGGTCGCTTTCGGTCGCTCTGGGAAATTGGGACCGTGCGCCCTCGGGCATAGGGAGGGGGCCGGTGTGGTCGGGGCGCCATTTAATCTCTATGTGAGCCTCTTCCTCGTCCCGCTTTACGGTGGGGGAAGGCGCTTCCTCGCGGGGCCGGCTGGGCGGCGGCACCTGCCGCCGTACTTCGGCATAAAGCCGGCAGTCCCCGGCGGGCTTCGCTCCCCGGGCATCCTGTTGGCGCGGCTGGCGAGCGATGAGGTCCCGTATCGGGTCCGCGTCCCCGTACCAGCCGGTCAGGAGTAGCAGCAGGCCTTCCAACAGGCTGGTCTTGCCGTATCCATTAGGAGCGGTAATCAAGACGAGGTCCGCGTCCGTATCGATACGATGCGCTGTGTTTTTGAAGCCCCGGTAGTTCTGTAGGCCGACGCAGGTTATGCGGGTGATGACACCGCTGTGCGGATCGGCGCTCACGTGCGTACGCTCCCCAGTGCCAGATCCTCAGCCTCGCGCGTTATCTTATCCATCCAGTCCACGTGGGGACCCTCACGCTCGTCCATGCGTGGGACTTGTTTCGGATCTCTCCCGGCATCACGCAGCAGGGCCGCCAGCCTGGTCACAAGACGGTCGGCGAGCCCCCGAACTTTGTCCGTGTGGCCCGCCCCGATGAGACGTTCCTGTAACTTGCCGGCAAACCAGTCTTCGTCGCGCGGCTCCAACTCCTCTTTGGAGAACACAACCGGGTCAAGCTGCGGTTGAAGCAGATCTTTGATACGCCGCCGGTGATCCCAGGTTGTGTCGCCCGATTCACCCGCAGGGAGCCCTGCGGAAGGCTTTCCTCCCGCGGCGTCCGCCTCGGATTCGGCCCGGCCAAGATCAGGGCAGCATTGCTCCGGGCGACCGTCTTCCACATAGAGCGCGAAGGCGCCCCGGTGCCAGTCCTGCTCGGCCGTCCAGCCTTTCATATCTTTCCAGAGTTGCGTCGTCCAAGGCTCCTTCCGCGAGGATTCGTGAAATCTTTCCGGTACGCGCGGCGAGATGACGCAGGCCACCGGGCGCATAAAGTCATGCTCGAGCGCCGTTTGCTCCACTCGGCGCACGTAGGTATAGAGCGCATCCTTGGCGCGCGGCAGCTCAGATTCGTTCAGCCACTCGACCGTGGGCGATAGATGGACCACCAGGCAGACGTTGCTCAGGTATATGCCCTCGCGATACCACCAGTATCGAGCGGCCGGCGGCTCGTCCTCCTTGTCCACTAAGAGGAATTTTTTGAATGACGGTTCGTCCTTTTCAGAGACCATGGGCTTTAGGCTCCAGGGGGATGACGACGGGTAAGACGCGCTGCCGGCTTGGGCCGAGCGGCGGCGAAGACATCGCAGAGAACGCCCGCCATCTTGACTGGCTTAACCGCAATTTGCACAATGTCTTTGGCGGAAATGATGTCTCGCCGCCCCACAAGCAGGTGCTTGGTCCCGGCCGGGTCCTCAGTGCAGTTGACCCAACGTCCGCTCAGATCCATGGCACGAGCCGAAGGCACCGCAATGTGGCGCACCAGCCGACCACGAAGCGGCCCGGCCCACGGCAGGCTGACGCCCTCCTCAATCAGATATACCGGTACCGGGGGAACACCGCTGCCCGCCGGACACCGTGCATCGACGCGCAGCCCCAGGTTCGCCACGGGCTGTGGGTGCCCTACTGGAGCTGACTCCGTGACATCCGATGCCAGTGAGCAAAGCAGTACCAGAGTGAGGGGCAGCAGCAGCGGGTCCTCCTCGAGGGGTAGATACCAGTCGGCCGGCGGCCGCTCGGCACGTTCCGGATAGCGCATGGCCCACAACCATTGCCAGAGCGGAAGCGGCTTTCCCGGTGAGATCGGATCAAGGAGTGCTTGAGAAATCGGCCGCCGCGAGGATGGGACTAGCGCACATCGTGGTGGAGAAGGAGGAGGAGGAGGAGAAAATTGCCCGGTCACAGCCTGCAACCAGCTCTTCGGTAGGTGCGTCAACTCGCGAAGCCAAACGAAGAGCACCGACTGTTGACCAAGAGCCCGTTCGAGCAACCCGAGGAATGCGTCCTCAAACAGGGCGCGGAAAAAAGCGTCCGCATCGAGCTTGGCAGTTTCATCACCGGGGTCGGCGGCGGCATCCGCCCCCTGGAAGACATTATGCAGGAGGGCCCCGGCAACTTGCACCGGCCCTAGTCCCCGCCCGATGGGCCCGCAGTGGGCCTGCACGAAGGCCGCGAGAATTTGGATCTGATAGTAGGTCGGGACCCGATACGCCACGATGAAAGGTGCATTGGGCAAGCGGGCCGTGGCTTGAGGGGTCAGGGCCGCACATCCGGCATTGTCGGTGTGGAACTCGGAGATGAGCGCCAAAGCCGCGTGGCGGATCTGAGGCTCCTCGCTGCCGAAGCCGCAGAAGAGCAGATTGTGGCAGCGGGCACGGTCGCGGAACAGCTCCTCGGCCCAGCGCTCGCTACGGAAATTCTGGAGCTGGCGCTCTGTAAGAATAATGCGCTCGGCAGCGGCGTGCCACGCACAGTCGTGCTCGACCGTGGGGAAGCTCAGGGCTTGCTGCCTGTCCCGCCGGTAGGCTTCGGCGCAACCGTTGATCTTGAACAGATGCAGCACGGGGCGGCGCACCCCGCCCGGTCCCTTGACGTACCGCTTTCCAGCGTGCCGGCGATATTCCTCGAGATTTCGGATGACCGCGACGGCAGCAGCACCGACAGCCTCCTCTCCGAAGCTGCGGCGGAAGGCGGTCTCGATGCAACAGTCGTAGTTGGTGGAAATAATTTCGGTGATCAGTCCCTCGCGGGCGAGGTAGGCGAGATAACGGTGAACCGGCAGCGGTTCCAACTCGGCGAAGCGGTCAATCTGCAACACCTCGCAGACCTCGCGGGAGCCCCAAAGCAGGGCGCCCAGCTCTGCCAGCCACCCCAGGGACAAAGAACAGGCATCGTGGCGGAGTACCCGCCGGGAATGGCACCTCCTATCAGCGGCGCGTGAGGCCAGGGACGAAGAACAGGTACCGTGGCGGAGTACCCACAGCACAGCAGCGGGGTCACTGATCTTGGGCCGATCTCCGGGAGGCAGGTCCTCATCAAGCGCTTGGCGTAAGCGCTCGCACATCCATCCCGGAGTCGGCTGACAACTTGCTGGCCCTGGGACCCGCGCCGCATAGCTGATCCCCGCGCCGACGAAGGGAAGCACTCCGCCATCCAGCAGCCTGTCCAACAGGCGCCCCCATCGCTCTCGCAGGCCTTCCATTCTTCTTCCTTTTTCTTCCGCCTGTTTGGTTTCTTATTGCCGCCCCGAACGCCTGACGCAGAATCCCTCCCAGTCGGGGTCACGCTTCCGCGCAACGTACGCCGCCAAACGCCAGGGTAGCCTCAGAGGCACTGGCCCGATTCGAGATCGCGTCCATGCCATGGGTCCCATCCAGCGAGTACCGCCCCAACCCCATGCTCGTCCCCTTCCCCGCATGGGTCCACTGTCCCAGCCACAGATACGGCCAAAGCGCATCCAATTTCGTCAGATCGATGGTGCACTCCCCTGTGACTCCCCCCATCTGCATCGCAGTCTGTTGGCGCGACGAGTAGCGGGTCCAGTCGCGCCACTGCAGGCGCCGGTCGACCGTCTTTGTACTGCGGGCAAGGTCGGTCAAGGCAACGAAGTCGGTCTCCAATGGGGTATCGGTATGAAAGTAGGTAAGCATCGACAGCCGCCGCAGGAGGTTGCCGAAAAGATCCGCCGGCTCGAAGGATTCGGGTGTCACGTTCCGCCCCTTGCGCTTGAGCCGCATGGGCGTGTGGAAGCGGACGGTTGCGGTTGTAGGGCATCCCGGGATCGTCGGCGTCTGCGGTAGCTCGGGTTTGAGGTCCGCAGCGCAATGCCCGACGGTGCGCCACTGCCCGGACCCCGGAGCGGATTCCTGGGTGACGCACTCCAGTCCCAGGACATCCCGCCGCCTGCCGATCCCTTGGGCCCCGGCCTGTGCCAGCGCGTGGACGAGATACGGCAACAGGCGGTTGGCCCGTCCGAAGAGAGTGAGTCCGACGGAAATCTCCTCAGGGGGATTCGTAGCGTCACCGGCCGGAGGCACCTCCAGCACGAAAGGATGCGGGACCGTGCGGTAGCGCCGCATCTTGGCGGCATCGGGCGGGGGGCGGGTCTCGAAGATATAGGGATAGGCGCAGGTACCGTTGAGCGTGCAGTCGGCACACTCCGTTCGCCCCATAACGCACACTGCACGCCTGAGCGCCCAGCCCAGTGCGCCGCGCCACGCCGAGCCACTGAACCGGGGCAGACCGAGCGGCTGCCGATGGCTGAACAGCAGGCAGTAACGCCCAAATGGAAGAACTGGAATAGACCGCTCCGCAGGCATCCCTCATAGATCCCCGTTGTGCTGCTTTCCGGCAAGACAAGCACGCCCGTGCTTTTTCCCTTGCCAGACCGAGGGTAGACAATAGTGCCGCGCACAACAAGGTAATTTTCACAGGATTAGCAATCCGCGACGGAAAGCCGGCACCATCGGCGGGAGACTGCCCACTGTGTCCGCCTGACTGTAGGTGCAGTCGCTACGCGCCACACTTATTCAGCGCCCACACGGAATACAAACCGGTTCTTTGACATCCTCCCCGGCCTGAAGGCCGGAGAGGATGTAGGTCATTGCCCACTGCCCCGCCCGGTTACCCCTGAGCTTGTGCAGTCCGATGCGGGCCTCGAAGACGGCAGGGCGAGGGAGGGTGGGAGAATGAGATGTATTTTCCACCGGCCCCAGGCGGGGTGAGGCGCCGGGAAAACCGTGGTCTGTCCCCTATTCCGCTATTCCGCCATGTCCACGGAGGGACATGGTTCGGTGCCTCAACCCCTTCTTCGTC
>BDTW01000002.1 GCA_002897735.1 bacterium BMS3Bbin13
GTTGGTGGAATACCCGCCGAAGGTGGCCGTCTCCAACCTCGTAAACAGCCTCAAGGGCGTGTCGAGCCGCCTACTGCGCAAGGAAAGGCCCGACATTGAAAAACGCTACTGGAAAGGCGTGCTTTGGTCGCCGTCCTACTTCGCCTCAAGCTGTGGCGGTGCGCCCATTTCCATCGTGCGCCAGTACATCGAACAGCAGCAGTCCTCACACTGAAACCCAAGGACACCTACGCCGTCCGCGCTATCCTTCCCCGCCCTGAACGGCGGGGCTTGCCGCGCACCGCGTCAGTCGTCCGAGTGCTTCAGCATCCAGCAGGCGGATGTGTCCACGCCCGGCGCGCACCCAGCCGCGCCACGCGAAGGCGCGCAACTGGCGGCTGACCACCTCACGCGCAGTACCCAGTTCCGCAGCCAGGGCCTGATGGGTGGCGGTGACTACCATCCCGCCCGCGGCCTTCTCCAGCAGGCGCCGCGCTAGGCGCGCATCGATGCGCTCGAAGGAGACTTCGCGTACTAACCGAATGAGGTCGGCAATGCGGCGGCCGTAGGCCTCGAACACGAATTCGCGAAACCCCGGTGCACCGGCGAGCGCGTCTCGGAACGCACCGACCGGAATCAACACGGCGCTCACTTCCGATTCGGTCACCGCTTGCGCCGGATAGCGTTCCCCAGCGAGCAGGCACGAGGTAGTCAGCACGCAGGACTCCCCGGCCCGGACCCGGTAGAGAACGATCTCGTGGCCATCCTCGGAGGTCTTTTGGACCCGAACGGTGCCCGTCAGTACCAGCAGGTAGTCGCGGCATCCCGCGCCGTCGTGAAATACCACCGTGCCCGCCGGAAACGTGGCCACTCGCGCGCTTTGCAGAGTCCGCTTCCACACGGGTTCGGAGAGCCCGCGTAGCGCCGAGAAGCGATTGAGCCAGTCGGGCACGGCGGGATTCGCGCATGTGGTCTCCAGCGAACGGTGCGGCGGGTGCATACGGGGTCTCCGATACGCCATCCACGGCCGTGCGGGTGCAGGCCGTGATTCCGAACCAATGATCGCCGAGGGTGCTCAACCAAATCAACCGCAGTCGGTCGGTCTGTTAAACCTGCCTCCTGGATGCGACGCTTCCGATTTGGCGGAAGAAGTATTGCGCCATAGGCATCACCGTCATCAAATCTTCTTGACAACCCATCAGACATACGCTACGTTTTTAACTCAAGCATCGTTGAAACTAGATGGGACGATGTATATTCAATGAACCAAGGAGTAGGATTCGATGAATACTGAAAAGGTTTTGGAAGGGTTGAACCAAGAAGAGCGATTGGAACTGCTGGAGCGATTGATCCAACGCGCCTTCCCGGTCCTGGAAGAAAGCACGAACATCGAGGAGCGAACTGAACGGCTGGTGGAGGCCCTCGGTAGCGGTCACCAGCATGCGTGCCGCGGTAGACGCTTCTCTGGCAAGCACGGAATGGCCAGGAAAATGGGCTGTCAGTGTGGCTGTCACTAATCCACAACGCCTCCCCGATCGATTGGTCGGGGAGGTGGGGCTATCTTTTCATCTGCAGGATAGGTCAACCACTCCCCCTAAATCCTAGCCGAATATAGGCGGAGCTTGAAGCGTGAGCCGAAGGTTCCTGGTTGACCAGGCTCAGTCCCTGTAAGAAGTGCGGGACTACGTTATCGGGGTCACGACACCCTGGGATGTAAGGGAGGCGGTTATGCCTATGCGTAGAGGAGGCGGCGCTTCCGCTCCAACCAAGCCCGTGGCTTTGGTTGGAGTACCCGCGCCGGTAAGGTGATGGACGAACTATCGGCCACCCTACTCAATCGGCTGGTTGAAAAGACTTTTGAAAATATGGGCCGGGAAGATCGGCTGGCTTTCATTGAAAAACTCTTCTTAGACCTGCCGCTGGCAACCCAGCAAGAGTTTCTCCTTAAACTGGCCAAGGAAATGGCAGGTACGCAACTTGGCACACCCGTGCGAGATAAACCGATCCCACCAATGTCGGGGAAACCGTTTATGCGCCAGATAATGCAGCGGGGACCCCGTGGATTTGGTCCCTGGCAGATGTGTTGTCGAGCCATGGCGGACTTGGCTCAGGCGCCTTGCGCCGATACCGCTCCGACCGCTTCGGCGGCGCGCGTTTTCAATGCGCTGGCCGACGGGACTCGCCTCAAGATCATCAAACTGCTCTCAAAGCAGGAGCACAGCGTGGATGAACTGGTGCACTTGCTGAGCGGAGCCCAGTCTACTACCTCGCATCATCTGCGGGTGCTGAAGGAGGCCGGGCTGATTAGAGGCGAAAAGCGGGGACGAAACATCTATTATTCACTGGCACAATCGTCGGAAGAATTCTAGCAGCCTTGTCGGGCTTGAACTTCGGGAGGTAGCGAACTCCGTGATCATGGATTTTAGGCGACCCTCGCGGTTTCGATAACCCCGATGAGCAGGCATTGAGTGAGGGCGATGACTTGGGGCATCCTCTCATGCTGGTGTACCGTCCTGTAGAACAATCTCCTCCATCTCCCCGAAGCGCTTCACGTCCGCACGGTATCCGGCACCGAGAAAATCAGTGATCTTCTCCGGCTCCCCCTCTCCCCGGACGACGTATATCCAACGCGAGACGCTCGATGGCACCGCGTGGCGCACGTGAAGACCCAGATGAGTGATCGCGTCCCACACAATATCCGGCTGCCCATCCCCGTCCACCTGGACGATCCATCCGCTCGAATCACTATCGAGCAACACCCGGTTGTGGAATCCTGCCCGGGCGAGGATCCTGGCGGCTGCAAACCAGATGTGGCGAATCCGCGCCTCGATCGCATCCAGCCACACCGCCCGGGGGGCTCCCCCCTCCAGCGCCCGGCACCACGCATCGAATTCAATCGTCGCATCCACAAAGCGCCAGTCGTACATCGTGCCACCGCCACCCGCATACGGATGGCGCTGAACGCAAAATCCAGGATCCACATTCAACTTGCAGGCTCCGCCGGCCCAGGCTTCTCCCAGCAGCACCAGCAGCTTTTGCTCCGGCCGGCGCGTCGCCCACATCACGCGCTCGATGTCTTCCGCGAGCAACAAGCCAACGCGCAATTCCCCCGGAATCGCCCATACCGAGAACAGCCCGTCCGGCAATATCCGGTTCCCAATCGACAACGGCACCGGAACGCTCAACATGCCCACGTCCGGGTGACTCAGCGCCTTCGCCGTGTTCGGAGACAATTCGACCGCCTCTTTCGAGTATTTTCCCATCACCCGCGCCAGGAGAAGTGCGTGCGGCGCAAGCCCGCCAAGCACGCGCTCGAACAGTTCGCCCCGCAACTCCGTCACCTTCATTTCTGCCACGACACACCCCTTGCCCGGCTCAACCGTGCCGGATCTCCAACAACTGAACCTCGAGCCCGGACTCGCGCCAATCCCTGCCCACGCACTCCGCCGTCAGTCCGTGCTCCTGGCAGAGGCGGGGAACGTCAGCTCCGACCTGCCGCGACCACGGGAGATACCCCACACCACCCCGATCCAATCTGGACGGCAGTTCCGCCAGAAACCGCTTTGTCGCCTGTCCATCCGGGTCCGTGCCCATCCGATGTCCGGCCCCCGCCGGGGCGGTGCATAGCAAGGGCGCGTTGAAAATTACGCAGTCCCACATCCGCCCCTTGTCGAATGCGCCAAACAAGTCTGCATGGGCAATCCGCGCGAAACGCTCATTCGCCAGCGCATTGCACTCTGCCGTCGCCACCGCGACCGGATCGATGTCCGTGAGGGTCACACAGTTTCCGTATTCCCGGTTCGCCAACCACAACCCGAGCACCCCCGTTCCGCACCCAAGATCCAGCACCTTCCGGCCACGAATCCCCGACAGACGATCTGCTATAAAATGCGAACTCGATAGCGGCCACGGATGGTATATCCCCCCGGGGGCGTAAATCATCAGCCCCCGGAAGGGAATAACCGCCGGATAGTCGTTGCGTGCCGCAAACCGATATTGCCACGGCTCCAGATCCGCCCATTTAATGGTCTCTACCACAGCGTCTCTCATCAACCAGTTCCTTTCCACGAACCTTCCACGCGCCGAACCGATATCGCCAAGGCGAGGACATCGCCGGCACCGCGGTTAATTTCCAGTCCCTGTCCCGGGCACTCCGGAACCGGGATTTTCCTCTCTCCCGGACGCTTCCCGCAGGAGCCTGGATCGCAGCGCTTGCTCGATACCCGCCCCCGCGGTCCGTGACGTAGCGGTAGCGCCGGCACGTCCCGCGCTCGCAACGGGCTGGACCGCAACCACTCCCGCCACGTTCCGAATTCGCAACCAGCGCCCCCCCGAGAACCGCACCCCTTGAGAACTCACTCCCGCAACCCGTTGGCCGGCGTACCGAGCGCCCGGGCGAAGCGCCACGAGGGACCCGCCGATCTTCGCGTTCTGTGGAACCAGCGCCGTCCATTGCCCACCCTCGCGAATGACCGCGACGACACCGTAGCGCAACGGCTTTACCACCGCCTCCGGGACCTTCCTCCGGGGGGGCGCGGCCTTGCGCGGCGCGTTCATCTTCGCCACCACCTGCGCGAGCGCGTCGATTCGTTCCTTTAGGCGCGCAATCTTCGAATCCTTCGCAGTACCCGCCGCCCGGGCGGCCCCCCTCCCCAGCATCCCGGTCCGCTGACGGTAGCGCGCAATCTGGTATTGCTGCTTCGCGATTCTCGCCCGCATCTCCAGCGCGCGGTATTGTTCCTCCATCCGCTCGTAGGCCAGCGTTCGGCCAGTGAACGGATCGGCAGCCGGTGCTTTCTGAGCGGTAGGCGCCGCTTTGGAAGCCGGTATTGCCGCCTGGCTCGCCGCGAACACCCCCACCGGGGACCCCACCAAGCACGCACCCACCACCCACGACAGGGCCTTTCGCATGACTGTTCCTCCTGATTGTTTCCTCATCAGTAATTCCCCACCACGGGCACCGACAACACCACACGATTCGATGCCCACGCCTCGACCAACGCCGTATAGGGCGCCTGAATCAGATTCGGGTTTGCGGAATCCGGGTTCCGCACCCCCCGACCCTTGCCATCCGCGTTCGGTCCGTTACAGATCGCAATCGGCTGTCCAAACGCCGAATTCAACTGCCCAGGGCCATAACCGGTCGTCTGGGCGAATCCGCCCAGAACCGTCGCCGGCTGGCAATCCACCAGCAGCTGGCTGAAATCCGTCTGGGGAACACTTGCGCTCCCGGGGTATGGGTCTCCCGCGTACGACCATCCGCCACAATCGCCGCACGAGTTCGAGATTGGGCTTGAACTATCGAACTGCGCTGCCACCGAGGAGGAGGCCCCCGCGGGCGCTTTCGAGAAATAATCCACTGTTGGATCCCGGTTTTCGCTGTTCAGATACTGCGAGGTGAAGAACATGTCGTACACTTGGGCAACCGAATGAAGCGTCTCGAGCGTGGACTGATACAAACCCGTCTCGACCGCCAATCCGGACACCACGATCCCAAGGTCATGGCCGCCGAGCGTCAAAGTGCCGTTCGAGGGGTTGAACGAGGTCCCCTGATCGATCTGCGGATTCCCATCGCTCGATACGAACGCGATGTTGTGATAGTAGACGGGGTATCCGTTCCACTTCGCATACAACGTATTGCTCACAAATACCCAGATCGGATTACTGAATCCGTCCAGCGCATAGTATTTGGCCGATTCTCCACCATGCTGCAACAGGTACAGGAATCCACTCTGGAGCGTTTTGGTAATGTTTGAAAGTTTCGCGGAACGCGCGGTGGTGAAACTGTAGGAGCGTACCCCCTTGAGTTTACCCGGGAAGTAGATGGTCCCACCCTTCGGCGACGATCCCGCGAATCCGTCCACATTGATTGCGTTGTCCTCATAGGCTTGGCGGAAAGTATTCGCGAGCACACGTAACCTGGCCTCCGTCTGAACTCGCTCGACGAAACGCACCGAATAAACGAACCCCGGATAGAGCACCGCGGTCATTATGGCGATCACCGCGAGCGAGATCAGGATCTCGATCAGCGAGAACCCCCGAGGCTTACGCGACCAGGACACGTCGGAATTCCTCCGGGCTCGCCGAATGGCGGACCGCCTCATCGATCGTGATCCGCTTTTCCTTTACCAGCTTGGCGAGCGTGTCGTCCATCCGCGTCATTCCGTACGACGCGCCCTGGCGCATCTCGTTCGGAATCTGCTCTAGTTTCCCTTTCCGGATCTGCGGACCCACACCCCCGTCGGTCGTCATGATTTCGTAGGCGAGCACCCGGGCGGTCTTATCCGTTGAGGGGATCAGCGCCTGGCTGATCACCGCCACGATGGCGTCCGCGAGGTCCGCGCACACCGCGCCCTGGCGCTCCGGCTCGAAAAAATCGATGAGTCGGCTGACGGCCCCGGGAGCCGACTTCGTGTGCATCGTCGCCAGCACCAGGTGCCCCGTATTCGCCGCCTTCAGCAACATCTCGGCGGTTTCCCGATCCCGAACCTCGCCCACCGAAATAATGTTCGGGTTCTGCCGCAATGCCGAGCGCAACGCCAAATGGAAGTTCTGTGTGTCCGAGCCGACCTCGCGCTGGTGAATGGTCGTCAGCGTGCCGTCCTGCGTTTTGATTTGCTCCGGCAGCAGATACTCGATTGGGTCCTCGATGGTCACAATATGCAGCCCGCGCTCACGCGCCGCCGCCATCATCATCGAGACCGTACTCGTCGATTTTCCGGACCCCGTCGGACCCGTGAAGATGACCAGCCCCTGGCTGTGTTGCGTAAACCGCATGATGGCTTTTTCCGGCAACCCCAGATCCCCCGGCGTCGGGATATGCTCCTGCAGCAACCGGAGACTCGCCGCGAGCTTTCCACGCTCACGGTACAGGTTGACCCGGTACCGGCGCCCGGTCACCGTGATGGCAAAATCCTCATCCAATGACCTGGACTCCATTGAGTGACCCTCGAACAACAGCGCGAAGTCCCGTTCCTGGATGATCGGGGAGTCCGGGATTGCCACATTACTCATCCCGCTCGCCCGCGCGGCCAGCGGATATCCCTCGGTCATACGGAGATCGCTGTATCCCTCGGAATGCCCCGACCACTGCTCTAACCACTCCGCAAAATGCATCTCTGCTCCCCGATTTTCAGCCGCTAAATGGTTGGATTGCGTCCAACTTCAGAGGGGTGCCGCCCCACGGCGTCGTCGTTTCCAACCACATCGAAAATGGCGGGGCTTGATCGACCGCCGAACAAGCCGAACTCGGCGTATTACAGACCCGGATCGCCCCGCCCCATGCATTGACCCATGGACCACCACCCAACCCCATCGCCGCCCCGGGTCCTTTGCTGGAGTCGTTTATCAGCCCGAAACCCATATCGGATGCATTCGTCCAATTCGCCGCACACGTGAGCCCCGGCACCGCCCCGTTGTCCACACCACACCCCGGAGGTTCAAAGTAGTCGAGCAGCGTATTGTGTGTTCCGTCCACCGCCTCCGCGCTTGCCGACCACTGCTCCAATCGGGTAGCCAAGTTCTCCAACCGCCGCCACGAATGGGCCTCCATCCCCTGCTCGATCGGAAGTCCACTCACTGTCGCATAAGCCTGCGCCGCCGCCGGCGAAAACCCCGTGCCCGTTCGTGCCGTGGGTTTCGGAATCCACACAGTGATCGTCCGATATCTCAAAACACCGGATGGAGTACTCTGTAACCCGCTGACCTCTACCCGGGATCGTGCGTACGGCTTGATTCCGGCCGCCGCCATCACCCTTGGTCCGAGCTTGCCCGCTCCCGGAAGCAAAGTCGCCGTGCTTCCATCGAGCACCAGCGGGTTGAGTGAGTACCATTGCCGCAATCGGTTCGCTGTGCTCTGGACCCAGGCCAAGTCCTGATTCGCCCTGGCTTCGTGCGTTGAAATCGCAACAAACAGCGCCGAGAAGGCCATCATCGCGAATCCGATCACCGTGACCAGTAGCAAAACCACAAACCCCCTTTGGGGGGCCGCCGCGGCGGGTAAACGCCGCAGCGGTTTGGTGGCCACTTTATTGCGTCTGCGCGAAGACATACTCGATCGTATCAATCGGCGGGGTTCCAGTACCGGGCACAAGCACGCAGTTTGAGGTCGAGCCGCCACAGGCGGCATCTGCTTGCTTTGCAATCGCGTCCGGTACGCCACTTGCAATCACCGCATACTGATTCGGCGTGCCGTTCGCAAGCGCCTGCCCGATATTTCCTATCGACAGCGTTACTTGCGGACCGATTTGGGTTACCAGTACATTGTTGCTTCCGTTCACCGGAAGGGTCTTCATATACGGCCCGTTCCACTGGCCCGCCACCAAGGCGCCACAGGAGTTGTTCGTATCCGTCGACGCAAGCGATTGCTCAAACAGAAGCGCCGTGTCATAGGGGTAGCAACTGGTGTCGACCGAGAACCGCTCCGCCGCACTACCGACCGAATGCATCAGCGAAAACAACACCTGCCCCTTGGACTTGTTGAAATTGAATGAAAAAACCAGTGCCGCACTGATGATGGTCATCACCCCCAGTGCCACAATCATCTCGACCAGGGAAAAACCGCCCTCCTGGTTCACCATCCCCGTTACCCGCATATCAAACCTCCACACATTAATCTCGACCGACCATCCCGACGAACTATTCGAGTTTCGAGAATGCCTTATCCAAGGAGGGCACATCGCACCGAAAATCGCGCCATTCGCGCTGTTATTCGTGCCGGGCGAGTTTTGGTTTGGAGGGGGGCGCCGGCTTTTTGGGGCTGTATCGGAACCTGCCTGTACGCAGGCCGCGGGCGGGCAGGATATCAACGATGGCGCTTAGTGATCAGCGCCTTCCACTTTTCCAGAATGCGTTGCCCGTTCCGTGCTCGGGAACAAGTCGGCTTGCGGTTAGGGGCCCGGGTGGCGCCCCCTGGTGGAGAGCACCGCCCCTGCGGGGCGGCAGGCCCCTGCGGGGCGGCGGATTGCCCCGGTACAGATTGGTTACTTCGAGATATGGCAGGTTCCCGGCCGGGAGTCTTGGATCTCCCCCGGCTTATGGCGCAATTTCTGTCTAGCGGAGACATGCAGCGCGGCCCAGTGAAACCTGCCGTGATTCTATATAGAAAACCTATACTTGCGACAGCGCCGTTGAAATCATCGGGAATACCACCACGAAGAACACCATCATCACCACATTCGCCATTACCACCAACAGCGCCAGACCCACAAATTGCTCCAGACGTTGCGCGAAGACTTCCGCATCCTCCGCGAGATTTCCAGCCAGTAGCGTCAACCCCTCCACCGTGGAGTCCGCATCGCGCGCCGCAAGGGCGCCCACGACCGCTCTATCCAGGAAGTGTGGGAACCCCGCTCGCCGGGCCGCCTCATCGTTCGGCAATCCCTTCTCGATTCCCTGCGCAAGCCGGATAAACGCCCGGCTCGTCTCCTCCCGACGCGCCGCTTCCGCCGTGCGCTTGGCCGCCTCGTCGCGCGGCATGGCACTTTCATAGAGCAGCGCAAACGCCCCCAACGCCGTGGCTGCATCGGCGCGTTCCACGACACGACGTACCGCGGGTATTTGGAACAGCAATCTTCGCACTCCACGCCCCTTGAGCGCATACAGCCCGAATCCCACCGAAGAAGCCAAATACAACGGCACCGTCCACACTTCATGCACATTGAACCAATCGGCCGCTGAATAGACAACCGCCGCATAGGCCGGCATCGTCATGTTCGGCAATTGCCGGAAGAACTTCTCCATGTGCGGTAAGGCGAACAGGGTCGCCCCGAGAATCAGCGTGGCGGCAATGACATAGAAAATCACCGGCTGGACCAGTAGTGAGCGCATGTGCCTCGCCATCCGATCTTCCCGTGCATACTCGTCCGACATGCGCAAGAACGCCCGCGGCGTCTGGCCGGCGCCCGCCATGGCCCGCACCAGCGCAGAATCCCGCACCGGAAACCCCGCCCGCATCATCGAATCGGCCAACGGCGCACCGCCATCCAATTGCGCCTCCATCTCCCCGATCCAACTTTTAAGCAGTGGGTCCACCACGTATTCCATGGCATCGCGCACCGACCCGCGCATCTCCGCACCCCGCTCCAGGCGCCGCCCGAGGGTGCGGTAGAACTGTGCAATCTCTCGCGGGTCCGCTGTGGATTTGAACACCACGTTGATCGTGTCTAAGACCGAGAGTTTCAACTCCAATGGACTTGCCCTGCGCCCCCGCAGCTTGGACAGCGCATCCTCTCGGTTCTCCGCCATGACCCTGGCCGGCACCACGTCGGAGTTCGCCTTGCATACGACGGCTTGGTATATACGCTTCATCACGCCACCCCAATACGCACTACCCGGCGTAATTCATCAATTGAAGTCAATCCCATTGCCACACGCTCCAACCCGCACCGCCAGAGAGAATTGCCCATCTTCTCGTACAGTTTCGCCACCGGCGCCTCGTGTGTGATGAGATCGCGCATCTCCTCGTCCACATGCAGCAACTCGTAGACCAGGATCCGTCCTCGGTATCCGGTGTGAAAACAATGGGGACACCCCGCATCCAATGCCCGCCTCGGCGCAGAACCCGCTCCGAGACCCGCCTCGTAGAGCACGCTACGGGTCTCCTCCCGTTCGTCCGGCTGCCCGCATATCCGGCAGATCCTGCGCACTAATCGTTGCGAGAGAATCCCGAGCAGTACCGAGGAGAAGGCGTCCGCCCCGATCCGTTCCCCCTGTATCGTACGCATCTCACGGATACTGGCGACCGTCCCGGCCGCGGATACATCGTGGAACGTCGTCAACGTCAGATGTCCCGTCCTCGCCACGCGCTTGATCGCCAGCGATAACGCGTCCCCATCGCGAACTTCCCCAAAATAGATGACCTGCGGCGCCGAGCGCAGGAGACCGCGCACAATCTCGTACTGCATTTGTGCCTCGGCTTCCGAGCCCACCGCGGTTCTGGGGATTTCGTGCTGCGCCCAGGTCCCCACCCGTAACTCCGCCGGGTTCTCCACCGTCTGGATGGACCGCGAAACCGCGTCGGTCGTAAATAGCAGCGAGGCAATCGTGGTGTTCTTTCCGCTCCCGGTCGGGCCGACCACCATTACCAACCCATAAGGTGCCTCGACGTAGTCCCGCAGTCGCTCCGCGGTTTGCGGGTCGAGTCCAAGGTTCGCGAAATCCGCCGCCTCCGCATGCCGGTCATACGGTCGCAGCACCGCCTTCAAGCCATGCACCGTGCGCATGACCTCGACCCGGAAGTCGTAGCGACCTCGCAAGGCTTCCGGAATCTCCTCGTTCAGCGCGCCCTGCGCATGGATCTGCACGTCCCGGACCCGCATGTCGTTCACAATGAGATTGATGAGCCGTCCAAAGGAGCCCTCCATCGTACCGTTCGACAAATCCGGGTCTTCGCCGCGCTCGATCGGTAACGCACGAAAATGCCTTCGCACCCCCTCGACCCCGAACCGAATATGCCCTACCCGAACGCCAGGCTCCAGATAGAGGTTCTCCACCCCACCGAGATAACAGGCATGAATCAGGAGCGCACCCAGCGCGCCCGAGTAGTCCCCCACATCGATACAGGCATCGAATCGTGCGGCGGTATTCACAAAATAGCGATAATGCAGCGTCTCGATCACTCGCGGTGTCGCAATGCACGGCTGCACCCGAAACTTCTCCCCCTTCGCCATCAGGGCCGTAGCCGCATCGCGTTTATCGTTCGGATACGACAAGGCAACCGCTACCGCCTCCCCGTCCCGGTGTATCGGGACGAATCTTCCGTCCTCATCCAGCATCAGATCGCGCAACGACGCAAGGTCCAGATCATCGGCCGCCGCCGTCGGCAACCAGGGTATATTGGTCGCCAACGCAAGCGCCTGCGCCACCCGCTCATCCGGGAGTGTCTTGTCCTCGCGGATCGCATCGGTCACACGTCCATTGATCGCCTTCGCCGCGGCAATTGCCTGTTCGAGGGCCTGCGGTCGCAACCCAACCGCGCGAAGTGCATCTTCCAGGCTCTTCGCTTGTTGGCGGGGAACCCACAACCCATCCTCGCGGCGAGAAAAACACTTTTCAACGCCCATAAATTTCAATCTTTGCCATGAACGCATTCTTCGCAATGGTTAAGTGTCGTACCGGCGCATCCATCGAGCGCATACCCCGCACCCACGCCCGTAACCCGTCGAGCGTCGTCCACGTGCCGCGTACGGATACCGGAATCTGCGCGATTCCCCGCCAACCCCTTACCGGCTCCTGTGATTTAACCAGATCCGTCGCCCCGGAAGCGGTCAAAAACCGCCCCACCGAGACCTTTCCCAGTGAGAGACCGTCCGCGTGCGCGGCCCGGCGCAGATTCACCAATACCTGCGGCGCCCGGACGCTGAGCAACTGCGCGCGGCCCCCCGAACGGTTCCCCGCCTCGCGCTCGAGCGTGGCAAGGCGCTCGCGCACCCCCCGGGTCTGCGCCGCGATCGCGTGCGCGCCTCGCGTCAGCCGGCTCACCCGACGCGCGTCACGCCCCCCCGCGCCCCCGAAGAATATTGCCAGGCCCAGGAGGAAGATGCCGACCACCCAATACCATTGGCTGTGATGACGTGTTTTTGCGCCCATATTCCACCTCATAGAAACTGCCTCCGTTGCGTACGGTCACCTTGATTCTTCGCCACCCTTTCGGGGTGGGTGTCGCGAACACCCTGCGCAGCATCTGCGCAGCAGGCTCCCGGAAGCCGACTCCCGCAACGCCAGTCAATTGGGAACTCCCGATGTTTACGATGAGAGAACCTTTCTCGAGACTCACCCGTACGCCCGGGTGCCAAAGTACCTGCGCCACCCGGGTCAGGGCCGTGAAATCGATCGCTTCCCGATGCGCCACGACATTCACATGTCCTCGGTTCCATCGCTCCAGTGCTCGTTGCGCATCCCGCAGCCGAACCTTCTCCTGCGCGCTGTTCCCAAGTTCGCGCTCCAACCGATGGTGGGCGGTCCCGGCCTGCAGTCCCACCGCGACCATGAGTAGCGCCGCGACCGCCGCAAACCCCCGTGCATACCAAACCACCGGGCGCCCGAACCACTCTCCTTCCTGTGGATATACCGGAAGCACAAACCCGGGGAGCCATCGCTCGACCGCCTCCAGCGGTAGGATTTGCGCGCCCTCCAAGCCCACCACAGCCGCCAGATTGCCGGCAAACTCCTCGAGATCCGCGTCCGACTCCACCGCCGCAACCTCACAGGCGCCCACCGAACCGTCTTTCCCGACCGGCCACATCACCGCCAGGCGATCCCCCACGCGCATCGTCACAATGGACGGATGCGCGGGGGCTTTCTCCGCCACCGCCGCCGCCAACGGGCGCACGCGCCTGCCCGCAATCGCCGCCTCACTGCGTGGGCAAGCAACTACCCAGGTCCCCCAGCGCCGATAGGTCGGGATAGAGCGAAGCTCCCGCATCAAGGTCTCACGGATTTTCCCGCCGGAGAGCCCCGGAAGATGCAACACCCGGTCCCCCGGGGAGCACCGCACCACCTCCGGACCCGCCTCCTCCAGGGAAATTCGCCGCACGGATTCCCCGGCCTGCACCCGGAAGACTTGCCATCCGTCCCCGAGCCGCACCGCGAGGTCCACACTCTGCAACCCACGCCCGCGCGACGCGGCGGGAAATCTCAATTGAATTTTCGGCGTCTTCACGCAATCACCCTCCCGCACCATCAAAGGTAGTTACCCACCACCGGGTCGTAGTTCGGCGGCGGTAATACCCGCGCGCGCAGCAGGATCACCAACTGGCTCTGCGTGTTATTGCGCCCCAATCCCTTGAAGGCCAGGCCCAAAATCGGAATCCGGGAAATCCCCGGAACCCCGGACTCCCCTTCCGAATGTTGCCGCACGCGCGAGGCGCCGATGATCGCCGTGCGCCCGGATCGCACCAGGACCTGGAGAAACGCCTGGCGCACATCCTGCACCGGACCCGTGAGCACCGCGCCGGATATGTTGAATGTCCGAAAACTCTCCACCCGCGTGATGGATGGAATCAGACTGACTGAAACCAGGTCGCTCGACAGAACATCCGGCACCATCGACAACGACAACCCATCGCTCGCGTACGAAACACTCGCACCCGTCGAGGGCGTTCCCGAAAGTCCCGATATACTGGTCTGCACCGATCCGATAAAGGGAATGCTCTTGCCTGAATACAACGTTGCCGGCATCCCATTCTGCGCCAGTAAGCTCGGCTGACTCAGCACCCGAACCTGCGTCACCGAACGCAATGCGTTGATCACCGTCGATACGTTCTGGCTTGTGTAACTCAGACTGAACGGCGACTTCCCTGCGGCCGATGCGGACAGCCCACCGGCACCCAATTGCACCGCCGCACCCGTAATCCCGATGCTGATCGTATGGCTTGCGTCCTTGATGACCCGTTGCCAGTTGATCCCCCACTGCAAGTTACCATTCAACTGCACCTGTAGGATGGCCGCATGAATCTCCACCTGCGTATCGGCCACCCGTACATAGTGGCGCAAGAATCCGCTCACCCGCGAGAGCCCACCCGCATCAGCGGTTACGGAGACCAGTCCTGTCGCCGGCTCGATGTTCACCATCGAGCCCGAGCCCGCCATCGCCTGCAGCAGGCTCTGCAGTTTGTCCGCCGAATTACCCACGAGATGCCCACTGACCTCGAACGAGGCTTGCGGCACGGAACCCCCCACGCCGGAGGAACCCCCGCCCGACGAGGATGATCCGCCCCCCGGCGCCCCACCCCCCCCTTCGGGGACTCCACCGACTCCACCACTGCCGCCACCGGAAGCCCCTCCCACGCCTCCCGAGCCACCGCCCACACGGTAGGTTGCCATCGTTCCTGACAACAGGCTCGTCGGAATCCGAAACAGGTAGGTGGCCTTGCGCGCGAGCGTCACCGTCCGCGAACCGCGGTCCAACACCACCACGTATCCGGCATCGAAAGCCACCTGCCGTAGCGCCAGCGATCGGTTCACTCCATGCAATGAAAGGGTGACCGGCGTGGACGGCTTAGTCCCCTGGGTGAATGCGACACTCCAGCCCATCGGTTTCGCGAGCCTTTGCAATAGCGCCCCAACCGGGGCACCGTCCGAGCGCAGACTCACGGCATCACCGGACGCAACATAAGCCACCGGCTGGACCTGCACGTACGGCGCACGGGTCTCGCTGACCGCCGCCGGCGGCGAACTCGCCCGCGGGGCCTTCGGTGTCCTCAGTCCACTTCCCGCCCACTGCGGGCTCGCACAGGCCCCGAGGAGCACCGATATCCCACAAATTCCCAACCACCGCATCTTCATCGAACGCCTCCCGTTACGACCGCCACCCGGTTCCCGGCATACAGATGCACCCGAATCGGCCAAGCGGCGGTTACCCTCACCAACACCTTGCGAAGATCGTGCCCCCGGAAACTCGCCGGATACCGAACGGAATAGTCCACCGGAGACCGCCATTGCATCGACCAACCCCGCTTCGTCAGGAAATTACCCAGCGCATGGGACAGCAACTCCCCTCCCTTCACCGAGAATTTCACTTCCCTTGGTTTCCGGGCCTTGACCGCAGCCGCTTTCTCTACCTTCTTTACCTTCACGGCCTTGGCCACCTTTGCTGCCTTGGCCGCCTTCACGGCCTTGGCCGCCTTCGCTCCCCGTTTCCCAACGACCGGCCCGAACTCCTGCGGCTTGCGCCATACCTGTACTTTCGCTACGACCAAGGCATACGGGCCCTTCAGTGAGCGGTCCCACCCACGGTCCTCCACCGGAACCGCACCATCGAGCGCAAGGGTGTCGGCCACCGCGGATGCGCGAGAGGCTCCAACCCCCGCGTTCTGTTCCAGCGTGCCGGTCGGCGTCGTCGCGCCGCTCACCCATACCCCATCGACGTGAACCGCCCGGTTGATCTTCAGCGCGATAGCCCCCAACCGCCGTAGCGCCTTATTATCCAATCGGGCCGAATCGGCATGGAACAGCACCTTCCATTTCCAAGTCCTGACCACCGGCTTGGGTTTCGTCGTCCGAACCACGCCCGCCGCCTCCAGCAACTTCGCGTGTTGCGCGACCACCTCCGGCGCCCGAATGGAAACCACGCCCCTCGTGGTCGTAAGCTCCCAGCGCCCGGCCAACCCCCGCAGCACCCAGTACGGCGGAACCCAATTCACCGGCCGTGATCGCCCGTCGCCCAGCGATTTCAATACCCGCACGCCCGGCGAGAGGGTAACGAAGGTCTCGACTCCGTTACTGAACACCTGCGCCCCGGTTTTCCCGTGGACCCGGTATCCAAAGGTATACCCCGGCGTGGGCGCCACCTTCCTCGGCATGGGCGTCGCACACCCGGCCAGCACCAAGCCCAACACCCCGGCGATGACCACTTTACTCATCGCCCAAAACCACTCGCTGCGCATAATTGACCCGCTCCCAATTGGTACCGCCGTGATAGTCCTCGATCGCTCCCAGCCAAGACCCACTCCTATGGCGCATTTTCGCCAACAGCTTCGCAGCCACCCGCAGGTTCTCAACCGGGTCCACCGCCCGAGCCAGTGACCATCCGAATCGCGCGCCGTTCCACCGCCAATCGACCTGTGCGATCCCGATATCCAGGTACTTGGTTCCGCGGGCCACCGCCGTTCGCGCCGCCCTCAGCATCGCCGCACGGCTCGAGAATCTCTCCGGCCTCCCGTCGACATTCAAGGTCCACGGCCATCCTCCGGACTCGACCTGCACGATCCCCCAGAGAATCCTCTCCGGAACACCCGTCTCCATCGCCGCTATCCGCGCCCACGCATGGTAATGAACCTCCGGCTTCCTCAATACGAGCGGCGACGAACGGGATACCCTCCACACCACTCCGGCGGACGGCGCGAACACCCCCCTGCTAAGGAGCAAGCCCCTGCGGGGCGGCAAGCCCCTGCGGGAGACGATCTCTCCGCGGGCCGGCAATCCCACCGCCCAAACCAGGGACGGGAGCCACAACACCATCAAGACCGCCCGCTTCCACCGCTTGTTTCGAATGTCCACCATGTCCAACATCAATCCGGCAACTGGATTGTTCGCCTCACCATAATCCGAATGGCTTTTCCGGACGGCACCGTGATCGTCGGCCGGATCGAGGTGTACGGTTCCAGAATGCGCTGCGCCTGGTTCGCGAATATCTGGGCACCGGTTTGCGCCGGGGTACTCATCGACGCCCCGGACCCCGGGTATTGCACCTGTGTTTTGGGACCCACAGCGGAAACACCCTCATCCATGAACGCCACCATCAGGCTCGCTCCCAGAGCTTTCCAAAAGTGGGTGTGCGCGTTTCCGGTCACGCCGGCGGCGCCGGCCGGCCCCACACCCTGAGCCCCACCCAGAACCACCTCTCGCCCATCCGGGAAAACCATGCGGTTGAACGCCATCATTACCCGGTATTGCCCGTCGAAGATCTGGCTGTCATATTGGCCCATCACCCGCGCCCCCTGGGGAATGACTTCGCGTCCATCGGATGCATATACATTGCGCGTGACCTGCGCCACCACCAGACCCGGCGACTGCGTGTCGATGCGCGTCAGCGTAGTCGCGGGAATCGAGGTCCCCGGATACAGCAATGAGCCCGGCAGCTTCGCCAGGACGTGCGAGATGGCCCCATATCCAGACGCCGACCCGGCGTGCGCCCGCAACCACCGCTCCTGGCGCGATGCCATCGATAAACGGCGCGCGGGATTTTGTGCCGCGTGTTCCAGTGCCGCCAACCCTTTCAGCAACCCCTTCCCTCCGACGTTCCTGACCGGTTGCAACGGTGGCGCGAGCCCAAGGGAGGCCGCCCCCCCCTCTTCCCGCCCCCTCGTGGGCGAACTCGCACCCCGATTCCCCATCGCCAAAATTTGGCTCGCCGCGATCTGACCGTTCTTCGCCGCTATCGCTCGTCGGTTCGGCGCCGCAAACGCACTCAGGCCGCTCGGAACCCCGAAACCACTTCCCCCACCCCGCCCCGGCTTCTTCGGTGCTCCCCGGGCAACTCCACCCCCGCTTGACCGCTTTTTTTCCTTCACCAACGCCTCCGCCCGCTGCTTCTTCAGCAACTGCTGCAACGTCGATGAACGCGGTACCGGCTGGAACGGGTTCGCCCGGCTCGCCTTGGCCGGCCCCGGCTTGTGAGATCCCCCCCCACCGCCGCCATGGGTTCCAACACCCGTAATTGCGATACCAATTGCGGCAGCGAGCGCGATGGAGCCGATGATCCAGTGCAGCTTCTGCGAGGGCATTCCGTTGCCCGCGCGATCGCCCTCGTCCCTTTTGTCTCCCTCGGCCATGGAATCAACCACCCGCACCCAATCGATGCAGCGTTACCGTTTCACCCTCCGCGCGCAGCACCGCCGTCGTGAAGGTCCGCTGCACAATGAGCCAATCCCCCGACGTATCGTAGTTCGTCAGGACATAACGCCCCTTTCCCTGGGCGATGAACAACGCCGGCATCACCCACGCACCCCGCGGGATCCTGATCCAGGTAAAATGCCCATCGTCGAAAATCTTGTTCGGACGAAACGGCGCGCTTCCACTGACCCGGTATGCGAAATGCAACTTGACCGGGTTGACTCCAGTCATCGGGTTGTTTCCGCGCGGAAGCCGCGGCGCGACGCCAGTACGCCCTCCCGCCAATTGATTGTCCTTCACCGCAGGAGTGCTCCCCGCAGGGGCCGCAGGGGCCGCAGGGGACAACGGCAGCACGATTCCCGGATAATTCCAGGAGACCTGCTGGTACCAGGTCTTACCCTTCCCGACCGAAACCAGCATCATCTGATAGACCCGGCGGTTGGTTACGATCGACGCCGAAGTTTGGAGTCCCGGCCGCGTCGGTTTGACGAACAGGTTATTGCCCGATTGTGCCGTCACCCACCGGATCGTGTCCCCCAGAGCCAGGGACCGCATCTGCGCCCCGGCCGGCAACTGGATATCCGTTACCATTCCGGAGCGCAGGAACAGCGTATAGGTCTCATTCGGATCGAACTGAAAACGGACAATCCGCGGCGACTCCGCCGAGGGATAGACCATCGCCCCCGTCCCCGCGAACGCCGCCGCCGGCGCCGCAACGACTAGCAGCACCGTCAGCCACCTTTTGAATCGTGCGCGCATCAATTCCCCTCCGAAATCGACAGATTGGTCATCCGCAGCCCAAGCGGATTCTTGTACGCCTCCTCCACCGTCCGCGGAGGCACCAGTTGGTAGGTCAGCGTGAGCGCCCAGTCCTTCTGCACCCCTGTGATCTCATCGCGCGTTACCGCCTTCACGTACACATTCTTCCCCCCCAGGAAATTCACCGAGGAAATCCCCACCACAACCCGCAACGCCGGATTGGCCGTCAGGCGCCCAACAGGCCGGTATCGCTTGAGAAAATTCAGGAACTCCACTGACGCATCCCCGCGGGTCATCTGGTAGTCCTGGCTCAGTCCGCGCCGGGAAAGCACCGGCTCAATCGCCAACAACTGGCGCACCCAGAGTGCGAGCCAATACCGCAACTGCGCGTGCGTGGGCGGCGGCGAGCGCAATTTCACCGGAATCCCCTGAACCACCCCCTTACTGTTGACCTGCACCACGTAGGGCACCACCGTCTTTAACGGCGCCATCCGCCCAATGGCCCCCGCCAATGCCGCAACCCCGACTGAGAGCAGCAGCACCAGCCCCCACAACCGGTTGCGTTCCACGACGGGGCGCCCATACCGCTCGAAATAACCTTTGAGCGCAAACGGCTTGATTTTCTCGGCCATAGGCTCACAGGAGACCATAGGCGGCGCATACGCACGGAACGAATAACGCCACCTGCGCGGCATTTTTTGTTTTTGGCGGGACAGTCAGGTTTATCGAGTGGTTCGCCCTGAACGGGCCGGAGACCGTTTGGCTGCGCGAGGCGCCTCCCCGCCTCCCGCCTACCGAACAGGCAGGCCGTCCCCGAAAGGTGGGGATGGCCTGATCGAATGCGCGGCAAGCCCCGCCCTTCTCAGGAATGGGCTGTCAATCGTCGGATTTGCCCGTCGACGTGACAATGTTCGCCTGTTGTACTAACATATCGAGTGTTAGGAGGTCGAATGGGAATCCTCATCCCTTTCGGGGGCAGGGTGGGGATCGTATCGAACGAGCAGAGGCTCATCCCCTTTCGGGGATTGAGCATGTCACCCCACAATACTGCGGAGGTGCCGTCATGACCGCCACTACCCAGTCTCTGCGTTCCGCGAGGCTTGGCCTGCGCGCCACGCCAGAACAAGAAGCCGTACTGCGCCGCGCCGCCGAGGCGGCTCATAAATCTTTGACCGACTTCATACTCGACAGCGCTTGCTTGGCGGCCGAGCAAACCTTGCTCGACCAGCGCCTGTTCATGGTGCCGGATGTCCGGTACCAAGCCCTGCTGGAAATGCTGGACCAGCCGAACCAGCCGAATAAAGGGTTGCGTGAGTTGTTCTCGCGCAAAGCTCCATGGGACGCCCGATAGGCTTGCGCGCCCCGGAGCCACTAGCGACACGGCATCGGCTGGAAGGGTTCGTCTGTGGTAAACCGGCGCTCGATGATTGGCTACTGCGCCACGCCAGGCAAGCGCAAGGCGCCGGCTCCGCCAGAACATTCGTGGTTGGCGATGACGCCGGTCGTGTTGCCGGCTACTTCAGTCTCACCGTTGGCCAAGTGGATACTCTGGACGCACCTGAGCGGATTCGCAGAGGAATGGGGCGCTATCCCATCCCGATCATTATTCTCGCTCGATTAGCGGTTTCACGGCGCGATCAGGGGCGTGGCATCGGTACCGGTATGCTGCGAGACGCCGTTCGACGCACCTTACTGATTGGGGAGCAAGCCGGCATTCGCGCATTGCTCGCCCATCCAATCGACGATGAGGCAAAGCGATTCTATCTGCGTTTCGGCTTTATCGTCTCGCCGCTACGGGATCGACAGTTGTTGTTGCTGCTCAAAGATGCGCGGAAAATCGTGGCGACTCGCCAACCGGGCAGCCGCCGCGGATAATCACGTGCGCAACTGGCCGTACAGGCGCAGCAGGCGAATCCATCATCACCTCCCAAAACAGATCGATATCTTATTCGCCCTTCTTCCCACCCAACCCCTTCGTAAATCCGCCCATCTCCCGCATCGAGAGATTCGGCGCTCCATTCACGAGCTGCGAGGCGATTTTCGGGATCTCCAGCATCAGAAACACAAACACCGCCACCACCAAGACATCCCCCACGGCAGCGAACAATGAAACCGAGTAGGACAGTGGCTTGGTGCTCGTCACAAACAAGATCGAGTCCGACCCACCCGATAGCGACACCAATGCCATAAAGTGTTCGATGATGGACATGATCACCCCGCCAACGAGCCTCCACGCGCCAGCCACCAGCAGGAACCGAAACCACCCGTTGAAGAGGAACGAGGTGAACTCCAACATAAAGAACGGAATGAATATCGGCCCGATCGCGACCGCAACCGAGACCAGTAATATCGATAGTATCGCGATCCCGATATAGAGCAGGGCGGCCAAGAACAATAACCCGCTGATTCCCAGAACAAAGATCATCGTCACTAGCGAGGCTAAAATGTTCGTGCCAAAGGTTCCCTTCCAAATACTACCCGTAATCCATGGCAGTTTTTTAATTGACTCGAAAGTAACCAACCCCATGTGCAGCAGATGAATCCCGGGGAGAAGATAACCCGCGGTCTGCATCACCTTGGTCGCGGAAGTATTCCCCCCCGTCAGGTCGGTGGCCAGCCATGTGAACCCTCCCGTAATCGCGTTCGTGAGCTGGGCGTAATCCTTCATCAACCACGCAATCAACCCCCAGATAAAGATCTTTGATACGAACCCGCCGACCGCCGCCTCGAAGGAGGCGGCCTCCACCCCGAGCATCACCTGAAGACCGAACCATGCGATCGCGATGATCAACATCGCTCTAAGCAACTTATTGCCTGTCTTGAGTGCTCGCGCCGCAACCTGTTCCCCGGAGTTCTGTAGCGCATTGATCGTGCGCTCGAATCCGGAGGGGCCTAAAAATTGGTTCTCGCCCGGCGGCGGTGGCGCCGTGACACTTGGATTCGGTGACGCATAGGCCACCCCGATTGGCGCCCAAAAACACAGCGCGAATACCAGCCATGCCACCCGGCGCAGCATGGTCAGTGCGCACCCTTCTGCGTACCCTTCGCCGCGTTCTCCCATTGTTGTTCCCAGCTATCCAGTTGCTTGCTCTGAATGGCATCCGCCTTCCGGACTGCCGTTTGGGTAACCGCCGCCTTCTGGGCGGCTTTCGCACTCGCCGCAATCTCCGGGCTCTTCTGCGCCGTGTTGATGGCCACGAGCTTCAACAACTCGTTGTTCTGGCGCAGTACCTGGTTCATCTGCTCATTCATCAGCTTCAGGTTGGCGTTGATCCCCTCTATGTGGGGAATCTGCTGCGACAACTGCCGCACCCTGGCCCAGGACTGCGGAATTCCCTGCGTCAGTTCCTGTTTCGCCTGCTGATAGGAACCATACGCCGTCCCATACGTGTTCGCGTTCTGTTGCGTCTGCTCCTGGAGGTACTGTTGCGGCGTCAGATTCGAGGACACGTAGGACCGGTACTGCTGCATTACATTCGTCCCCGCGCTGTTCAGCCCCCCACGCAACTGACCCAGCGCACCACTGAAAGCTTGCAGCCGTCGTAGCTGGTCGTTAATCCCGTTCAGCGTCTGGTAGTTGCGCGGGTCCTTCATATTCTTTGCGTCATAAGCGAGCTGTCGCAACCAGGCCTGATATTCCCGGGCTTGGTTTGCAACCGTACGAACCGAATTCAGGGCGCTGACGTTGTTCTGAATCCAGTTGGTCGGGTCAAAGGTCAGCATCCCTCCTCCGGCGCTCGCGGAAACCGCATAGAGCCCCATCGCCGTCGCCACCCAAAAACTCATCACCACTCGATATACGTTACGCATTTCCCGCCACCTCCTTCAGGTACCCCTCTTCCCAATCTTTGGCGCCGGAACCCGACCATAGATCGAATCGCTCCTGCGCCTTGGAATCCGAACGTAACGCCGCCAACAGGTACGGCGGGAACAGGGGGGCCACCACCCGGGTGCGCCCGCCGGCCAGGTACAGGTACTCCCGCTTCGGCTGGAGACCCGCAATCAAATCGATCTGGCGCTCCGTCAGCCCCAACTGGTCCCGATAAACCGCCGCGAAAGCCTTCACGTCCGGATTCGCCAACAGGAACCGGTTCGGCACCCCCCCCGCGATTACCGGGAACGCCCGGGAGCGGGCCAGCTCCGTGAGCGATTGCGTCGACATCATCACGACGCCATTCTTCTTCCGAAATGTGCGCAACCAATCCTCGAGGCGTCCCGCGAATTCCTCGTCCTCCAACAAAAACCACACCTCCTCGATGTAGATGAGCGTCGGCGCTCCCGTCATCGCGCGCTCGATGCGCCAGAACGCCAAGTCCATGAACGCCCGCGCAGCCTCCGGAAAGCGCATCAAGGTCCCCATCTCCACCGTCATCCGGCTGGATACCGAGAAATCGAATGCATCTTCCTCGTGGTCGAAAAACCCCGCCCAGCGCCCCGACCCGATCCACGGCGCCAGCCGCTCGCGCAACACCGTCGGCAACATCGCCGCCAGGGCGCCCAACCTCGCCGCCCCCGCCGCGCGCATGTGCCCGATGGCCTCGACCACCTCCCCCTCCTGGCCCGCCGTCAGCAGTTCGCCGCGCGTGGATAAGAGCCTCGATACCCATCCCGCAAACCATTTCCAATCGTGCTCGCTCCGCAGCCCCGCGCACGGGTTCACCTTCAACCCCTTCGTCGCATCCAGCACCGCACCCCCCAGCAGCCCCGTCAGGATCCGGCAGGACCTGTCTTTGTCGAAGATGATGACCCTGCCGGTCGGGAACTTTCCCCATTCCATACACAGGAAGTTCCCGAGCACTGTCTTGCCGGCGCCGGTCGGACCCAGAATGAACGTGTGCCCCACATCCCCGTCCCCCACCTGCGGTCCGAAATAACACGGCGTACGCGATCGCGTCGCGAAAACCGCCAATGCGGGCACCGGCTCTCCCAACTGCTCGGTCAAATGCCGGTTCACCGGATTCCCCGCCGCCTCACCGCGCAACGGCGCCAGATCCGCCATCGAAGCGCCCGAGGCGTACACCCAGCGCACAGGCTCGCTCCACTGGCCCGGCAGCGTGCCCGCCCAGGAGGAGAGCAGGTGCAGACGCTCACGCAACGGCGCAAACCCCGCCTGCTGCAGCGCCCTCGATGCCTCGCTCACCGCACCCTCCAATCCCTCCTCGGTTTCGGATTTGAGCAGGAGCGTTGCATTGAGCCACCCGCCGGAGGGCGAATACGCCATGTCCTCCAGCGCCGCATTCGCATCATCCGCCAGAACCTGCGCGCCCGAATCCACATTCTCCGTCTCGACGTGGAATACTCCCTCCTTGACGTAGCCCATCAACCCCTTTCGCCAATTCAGGTGATGGCGCCGGCGTCCGACCACGTACTGTTTCGCCTGCTCGTGGTCCATCATCCGCATCGCCACCGACAATACCGCCTCGGCATCCACATCCGTCACACAGTCCAAAATCCCCGGCCACGTCGCCGCGGGCCAGGCCGCCGGGAGCGGCTTGACCGTCAGCGCCGCCACATAGGCATTGCGTGTCGCCCCGCGGAACCACAACCGTCCGGAAAGCACCGACAACGCGTCTTCCCCCAGCGCATCATCGAGATACATCCCGTCCGGGTTCGCGAACACCGGGTGATATCCGGCGCTGGGAGAAGCCATCGCATTCAAAAAACCCAGCAACCGTTCGCGCTCCAGCCGCTTCCACCCCAGCGGGGGAAAGGCCGAGAGCAGGCTGCCGGTCATCTCCCCGTACTCCGTCAGACGACCCAAAAGGTCTGCCACGTCCGTCTCGAAGCGACCCTCACCCGTCCACTTCTCGCGGGCCCACCGAATCACCCCCCCGACGCCGGCCGCCATCCCCTCGCGAGCCGCACGCTTGAGCGCCCCCACCAGTGCGGATTCCGGCGATTGCACCACCGACAGATACCGCCGGTTCACATACCACCGCTCCCGCTCACACGCCTTGCGATACTCCCCGTCCAACCGATCCGCCACCGGGTTCGTAAACGTCCCTTTCGGGTACTCGTGCATCCGGGTACGTTCCACCGTCCACCAGAGCATCAGCCGGCCACCGCCCGACGTGTCCAGAGCGCGGCGAACCGCATCCGAACCCGCCTCCGGCTCGGAATCCGGCCGCCCCCGGGTGTCCATCCCCTGAAAGGCATAACAACTCATCAACGACCCGTCTTTGTTGATGACCACCCCATCGGTCAGAGACAACATCCAGGGCAATAACTCGGACAGCGGCCTCGCCGCCTCCAACTCCTTCCACTTGGCGCCCAACGTCCTCACCGGCCGAATCCCGGCGGCCGGGAATTTCGCAGCTTCCCAACAGTGTCCAGCGCCTCACGCCCCCAGGGATCGTACCGGTGCCCCTGGCGCGCGTAACGCGCATACACCCGCCGCATATCTGGATCTCCACGGTAGATTTGACGCAAAAATGCGTGAATACCCAACGCTACGAGGATCCATCCCCACAGATGCCCCCCCAGCACCATCATCATCGCAAGCGTCAGATTACCCACCGCAAGGGGGTATTCCACACCCCCCATCGTCTGAACCCCAATCATCGAACGGCGAAAGGGCGTCTGCTTCATGGGGCGCCGTTGTTAATGAACGATGATGTGGAACGCCCACTGCCGAAGTTGAGCACCCCGGCCCACTGCACCGCGCCCAATGCGAGCGAGGCACCGAACAGAATCCGCGCCGCGGTTCCAAAAATCCCCTTCAACTCCCCGAACATCATCAGAAGCCCGAAAAACGCAATCGCAATCAGCACGCCCACCCGCGCCACCGGCCCATCGAGGCTCGACGCAATGGCACCCAACGGCTGCATCCACGGGAGAGTCCCGCCTCCGCTTGAAAAGAAGGAGCTGGCCGATGCGGCCTCGGGCATCACCACCAGCGCAAATGCTGCCCAGCGCCACACAGAGGCTTGCCGCCAGAGAGGGACAACCCGCCCCGCAGGGGACCTCTCACCGCTAAGGACGGCATCCACCCTGTGGACCGGGTACGCCGCGGCGTACAGCCAACACATCAACGTGCGAAACGATTCACTCAACCGGCGCTTCATCAAGGAAAACCTCCAATCGTTTAACAACCCCCCAGCCCCCCGGCTAGGGACCTCAATTTACAAACACCCGACGCAACCGATACTCGCCAGACTCGTCCACCCCCTCGACCACCACGATCTCGCGCAGCCGATGCTTGGATAACTGCACCACCACCCCGACCGCACCCGCGCAGGCTCGGCGCACCGCCGACAACGGCCAACTCTTGACCTCCGCGGACTGTGTAACCAGCGCCTCGAGGCGGTACAACGCATCCTCCGCCGAGTCCGCGTGCAAAGTGCTTACCCCGCCGGGATGACCCGTGTTCCACGCCTGTAGAAGGTCGTAGGCCTCCTCCCCACGCACCTCGCCCACCACAATCCGATCCGGACGGTATCGCAGCGCCATGCGCAACAATGCGCGGGCATCATCCGCACCCCGCGTCTCGAACCGCACCCGGTTCGGGCTCCGAATCCGTAACTCCGGCGCGTCCTCGATGGACAACACCCGCTCATCCTCCGGGACCAAATCGAGCAGCGCATTCGCAAACGTCGTCTTCCCCGACCCCGTGGCCCCGCTGACCAGCACATTGCGACGCTCGCGCACACAAGCCGACAGCCAGGAGGCCCATCCCTCCGCCTCATCCGCCAAACCCGCCGTGCCGGCCTCCGTCGCGGCCACAAACTGGAAATCCGACAACTTCATCCGCCGAGCAAGATGCCGACGGATGCACAGGCTGTGGCCCTCAATACTGATCGGGTACAACGCCGCGGCAATACGCAACGCGGAACCCGCCCGCACATTCACACACCGCTCCCCGCTTCGCCCCCCCAGGTCGCGCCCGACGAGCTTCCCGAGCAGCACCACCACCGCTTCGATTTCCTCGGACCGCAAAACGGGGTCTACACGGACCATCCGGCCGGCGCACTCGACCCACCAATCCTCCGGCTGGTTGATCATCAATTCCGTCACCCCCTCCCGGGAGAGGAGTTCGAGCACAGGCTTCATGCGCGAACCCAGGAGACGGCGCGCTTCGTTCACTTCATCGAGATCACCCGGAACCGGGTCAAATGCACAAGAGAGCGCCGCGTCCATGAGCGCCATTCTCCACCCGGCCCAACCTCGACCGACCGGTGGAATAACGCGTGCCAGCCTGCGTTATTCGATCCAACCCCGCATTGAACCGCATCCGCTCCACCTCCACCCGGATGCGCTCCAACTCTTCCTCCGAATACCCAACGTCCCGTTTCCGCTCCGGCCACACGCCGGCAAGCACACCGCCCACCACCAAGAGCACCGCCGAGGCGGTCGGAACCACCCAAAAAACCAGCGGCCATACCCCCTTCAAAGCCACGAGCATCGGCCAATTCCGCACCACCCAGGCCACCAGGGCGCCCAGCAGAACCCCGCCATGCGCTTCCAACCCCCAACCCCCTACCGCGGTCAGGAAAACGCACAACCCATCGAGGATTCCGAATCCGCTCGACATACCCCGGATCTTATTCCCGTACCCGGGCTCCTTTGGCCGCGATTACCGCCGCTTTTGTGATATTCCGCCAGCCCTCAATCGCCGTTGTCCGCGTCCCTGGGGGCTCCTTGGAGCCGATAATCCGCCTCCCTCCCATAGGGGCCGGACGAGATCGTGTTCAGTGAGCCCTTGATGTCTAATTTCAACGCGGTGACCGCGCGCGCATCGGCATATTCGCGCGCGACGCGCCGCAGCCAATGGTGCAAACCACACCGGAAGAATTCCTCCAGATCCGCAATACCGAGAGACTTGAGAAACTCTTTGAACAACTCCTCGTTCGCCTCGATGAAACAAGCAGCCAACATCTCCGCGGCACGCTCGCCGTACGAATAGTTCAGATCCTCCCGTACGGATTTCAGATAGGCGGCATCGTCTTCGCCTGCTGCTGTACTGAATAAAACTCGTTGATTCGCCATGATTCCATCCTGTTGCACGACACCCGGCACTTATGATCCAATCACATTAAACTCCTAAAAGACCGCATAGACTGGAAGCTGCCGATCTGTCTGAATTGATAGAAATGGCCCGCGCCAGTGGGCGCTAACGGATAAAAGACGAGTGGTTCGTTATCGCTACGTCCGGCGAGATACTATCGCCATCGATAGCGCGCACGCTGTACGAAAATCGCGCTTGTTGCGCCTGTATTCGTGCCCGGCACTAGCCCAACGCGGCACCGGATCGATAATCTCCTGCCGCTCCCAAGTCTTGACCCGGTGCGCGGCAAGCCCCTTGCAGGGCGCAAGCCCGCTGTTCAGGGGGGAGGGGGGGGATAGCGCGGACGCCGCGGGCGTCCTGTCGTAGGACATGCGGGAAGTAACGCCTATGGGAATACGAGAGCGGTTGCGCACTCGGCACCCGGAACCTGCCAAAGCGACTCAATCGTGGATCAATGCCCCGGCCGAGCACCGGAGGAATCTCCGGTATTCGTGCCGGGAAGGATCTGAATCTCCCCCTCCGGCTAAAGCCGGGGGGACTGTTCGTGATAGGCGATGGTCTGCGTGCTCTCGTGCAAGGGCCGGTGCCCCAGACCCATAACTACAACATTGATCAGCGGGGGAGACCTCGGCGAACTGAGGAAGCATTCGCCGGTGCGTCTGAACGACCTGTTACGAACGTCTGCCAACGTTACTTGGCCCCC
>BDTW01000003.1 GCA_002897735.1 bacterium BMS3Bbin13
GGCGAGCCAAGGGCAAGAAGGTCTTGACCGGCATCGCGGTGGAGATCCGGGAGCCGAAAGGATTCGGTCGTTGCCGGATGCTGCCGCTGGCCGATGCGTCTTCCGCCTCGCTGCATCCCTTCGTGACCGATCGCGTCGAGCCGGGCGCGACGCTCATCACCGACGGTTGGCAGGACTACCGAGGGCTGGAAAATCTCGGCTACGTCCACGACCGGCGCAGCCGGCAGGCGGCCCGCGGGGAGGACCCCGGCGGGCTACTGCCCGCGGTGCACCGAATTGCTTCGCTGGCCAAGCGGTGGTTGCTGGGTACTCATCAGGGTTCGGTGGACGACGCGCACTTGGCCGGCTACCTCAATGAGTTCGTGTTCCGCTTCAACCGCCGCCGTTCCCATAGCCGCGGGATGGGGTTCTATCGGGTGCTCGAACTGGCCGTCGTTCATGATCCGGTGTGCTACCAGGATCTCATCGCCACCAAGCGACCTCGCCCTGTGGCGCCCACACCGCCGCGAGGACGAGGGCACCCACCGAGCCTGGAGCCGCCCCCCCAGCGAACCGCCCATGGCGAGCTGCGGATCTAAGCCGGTCCGGTTAAATGGATACCCCAGTCGTGACTTATTGGCTTGGCAGCTATAGCAAAAAGGCGATAGAATGACTTGGACGGTTGAGACGCTGAACGCGGCGGTCGATGTTGAACTGGATGCGCTGCCGGTATCGTTGCGGGCGCGGTTGGCGCGCATCGTGGATTTGATCAAGGCCGTAGGATTGGAACACGTCCACGAGCCACACGTAGCGCATATCGAAGGCAAATTATGGGAGATCCGCGCAAAAGCCAGGGAAGGAATTGCACGGGCAATCTACATCACCGTAACCGGCCAGCGGGTGATAATCCTGCACGCCTTCGTGAAAAAGAAACCCAAGACCCCAGCCGGCGACTTGAACCTTGCCCGCCGGCGTTTGCGAGAGGTGAAGCCGTGACCCGGTTTACCGAGATCAAAAAGCGATGGATGAAAGACCCGGCGTTCCGACGCGAATACGATGCGCTGGGAGATGAGTTCGATGTGGCCTTGGAATTGATCAAAGCGCGCGCCCGCGCCAAGCTGTCGCAGGCGCAGGTGGCCGAACGCATGGGCACTACGCAATCCGCCATCGCGCGACTGGAAAGCGGCGCGACCAAGCCGAGTCTGCGCACGCTGGAGCGTTACGCCCGCGCGACCGGATCACGCCCGGTGGTGAAGCTTGTACAGGCGCGAGGCCAAGATTGACATCCTCCCCCGCTTAAAGTCGGGGACTTTCTATGGCGCTCAGTGCGGCGCATGGTTGCGTGCGATTCTCAACCAGAGGCTAATGGTACGAGCTTATGTCTGAATATGCTCGTTTAATCGGCGACGACGGTAACGCCAGGGCTATCGCTTGTATCAGTAAGTTGATTGCGGAAGGACTCGACCCGAAGCGTTTCCGTTATCGGTGTATAGACAACATCAGTGTTGGATTTATATCCCCAGCCCATAATCGATCATCAGATGCGCAGGCCCCAATCGCTTCGCCAGCAACACCACGATCCTCCATGCTTCATCGAAGTTGACGGCAACGAGCCCATCGGCCCAAGGATTGAACGACTCCGGCAACCACTCATCCACCGAGAAAGGTTGCCTGATTGGCAACCCTGCATCGTCACGGACCCCGAATATCAAGCCGATGCAATACGAGTTCCTGCCGGGAGCAGAGAGTTCTATTTCTAAATGGCCGGCTGGAATTTCCTGGTTGCCGGCGTAGGGCGGAGTCCCGCCTCCGATGCTCATGCACCACTCGGCTTCATCGGGCAACGCGCGAAAAATTTCCGTCACCGTGGCCTCGGCAAACGCGTGGCTCGACATCGGACAATAAGTAGCCTTGGCGTCGTAGTGTGCCAAGGTCCCGTGCCCGCCCTTTTGCGAGATTAGCGTGTCGGTCCCCATCATCATTTTCGCTGCGGGCGGCCGCACCTGATAGTCCGCCTCCCGGTTGCCGTCGCGGCTCGATGGAAACGTCGCGAGCGACCCCTTAAGGTCGAGCCCGAGCGCCGTCACCGCCCGCGCGGCGGCGTGCTCGTATGCGACGCGTCGCAGCCAGTGGTGCAACCCGCACCGAAAAAATTCTTCCGGCTCGGCGATACCAAGCGATTCCAGGAACTCCCGGAACAGCGCCTCGTTGCGCTCGATAAATGCGGCAGCAAGCATCTCGGCCCCCCGCTCGCCGTAAGAGTAGTTCTGGTCCTCTCGAATCATTGCCAAGCACATGAAATCCTCCGGTTTTGAGGATGCGTCGAATAGATTCGCGAATGGTAGCGTAGTGTTTGCCATGACGTAGACCTCTACTCTCTCGATTTGTTGTGAATCCGTGCGTGTGATCGAATATTAGCGGCTATCCGCTTCGATATACGGTCAGGAGGGTTTATTTCGAATTCTGCGAGACTAGCGGTCCCAGCGGCTGTCAAGCTCCCGAATACCCGCCCCTGGCGTCCGTTTTTCGATGCGGGCGGGGGATCGTCGTCGAAAGCGGGGGCAAAGGAGGGGGGCGCGGCCACTTGGCTCCCTAGACACGAATCCGGAGAGCACGCGGGGTTGCAAGAAGCCCCTCTGGCGCGCAAAAAAAACCCGGACCGTTTAGGGTCCGGGCGAATTCCCACGAAAGGAAGCAAAGAAAGGTTATTGTAGCCGAATGTCGTTGTTGCGGCGACGGGTAATCGTCGGCGTGTCGTAGTACGCCCACTGTGCCTGGTCGGGCGTAACTGTCGTTTGGGGCGCGGCGTCGGCCCTGTATTCCTCGGTGGCAACCGGCTCCGGCGATTCCATGGGTTCTGCAGGCTCTGGCTTCTCAGCTTTGGCGGCCCGAAACTCTGCGTGGGTCTCCCGGATCGCCGAGGCGGCACCCATCACCCTACGCGACAACTTACGAATGCGGTGGGGGCCGAACAGCGCCGAGGCAAAGACGACCAAGACCACCATCGATACCGCCATTGAGATCAGCCCCATTAGGGCATTCACCAGTTCCATTCTTAGGCTCCTTCTATGAGCCCGGGCATTCCAACCCCCCTACCGGGGATTGTCCCCGGGTGGGGGTGGTTAATAGCCGGATAAACTTGTCCGGCGGCAAGTCCCGGTAACGGGAGGTACGGTTACCTACCCTACCACCACCCTCGGTTCACCTTCACACGAATACCCGCCTCATACCGCCGTTATTCCCGAGCTTGCATTTCCACACCCCCCTTTATGCTGACTTCGTTGAAGTTGGTGCTTGAAGAACTCCGGCACGCAAATCGCCATTGGTCTCGCGAACTATTTCTTGTGGTTTTTGGAACGACGAATAATGCGCATTCTGAAGACCACCCCTATCTTCCCCCTGCTGCTTCTTCTCTTGCCCACTCTGGCTACGGCTGGCCCGCCGGTTGCGCTTGTCGGCCAAGCGGGCACGCTCGGGGTAGGAGCCGTTATTTACCTGGGATTCCCCCACAGCGTAGACCTGCGTTTCGGGTCCAATGTTTTCTTGATTCGCCGCGCAGTCGATTCCGGCTCCACCCAGTACCGCGCAAGGATGCGCCTTGAGTCGTTTACCCTTTTGGGGGACTGGCATCCGTTTCGCGGGGTTTTCCGGTTCACCGCCGGGGTGATCGACAACCAAAACCGATTCTTCCTGCGCGCCACTCCCCGTGGCGGGACCTACACGATCAGTGGGACTACCTACACCTACGCCGCTCCGCAAGCGGGGGGTGGGTCTCTGGTTGGCACGGTGACCTTTGCCCCGGTGGCTCCTTATGTCGGCATCGGGTTCGGTAATCCATTCCGTGGTGGGCACTGGACGGTCGGGCTGGATCTTGGGGTCGTGTATCAGGGCGCGCCGAAGGTTTCTTTGTCCGCGACCACGTTATCGATGGCCGCTAACGTGCCAATCGCTCAGGAATCACTTCATAAGACCTTTGACGCGCTCAGGTGGTATCCGGTTGTCATGTTCTCAGGTGGATACCGATTTTGATGAAATTCTTCGATCAATCTTCAGGCTCGACTGCTTTCACTGGTGTGAAGTGTTACCCCACTCCTATTCCGCCTCCCGTAAGGTCAACCGCAGATAAATCCTTTTCGGTCAGATTCTTGCATCGTTGTTCACGGAATATTCCCGTCATTCCTCCCCCTACGATTATAGGAGAATTTTCATGAAAGCGCCCTCTTTCCACCTCGATCCCGAATTCGTCTCCCTCGTCCCGGAGCCCGACGCCGATACGTTGCAGGTACTCGAGGAATCGCTGAAAACGGACGGATGCATGGACCCGATCGTCGTATGGGCGGAAGAGCAGATCCTGCTCGACGGCCACCATCGGTACGAAATCTGCAAGCGATTGGGCATCGACTTCGATGTCCGCCTGAAAAGCCTTCCCGACCGCGACCACGCCATCCTCTGGGTTTTGCAACATCATCTTGCGCGGCGCAATCTCACCCCCTTCCAGCGCACCGAAATCGCGCTACGCACGGCCACGATCCTGGCCGCCATCGGCCGCCAGCGCCAGCAAGACGCCGGCGGTGACCGGCGTTCCTCCCGAAAGAAGAGTAGCGACACGAAGAAGGCCACTGACGGGCCCTTTGATAAACGCGAGCACGTCGCGGCCATCGCTGGTGTGAGTAATGGCACAATAGACCATGTTAAGCGCGTACTCGACCATGGCATTCCCGCGCTGCAGCAGGCGGCCCGATCCGGGGATATTTCGGTTGCCGCGGCATCCGAATTGGCCGATCTGGCGCCAGAGGAGCAAGAACAGGCCGTTGCGGCCGGTCCCGCCGAAGCCCGCCGCGTCGCCACCCAACATCGCTCGAGCAAGCGCGATGCCAAAGCTCAGCAGCGCCAAGCCGACCCCCTTTCCATGATTCAGCACGCCGTTCGCGCCACCCCGGATCTGGAACGGCGGGCACCTTTCGCGATCTATACCTTGACCCGTATTTGGGACGAGTCGTTGCGCGAGCCCGGCTACGGCGGGGGGGAGTGTATCGCTCACCTCGACCGCTTAACGACCGAGGAACGCGCGCTCGTCACACGATACCTGCGCCCGATGCACGCGTGGTTGGCGGATGCCGTTGCCGAACTGGATCTCAAAGGCGTTTCCTCGTCCTCGTCCTCGTCCTCGTCCAAGCACGCATAAATTATCATGTATACGCCCAACCTTGAAATCTCGTGGCAACGCGACGTGCAACGGTTGAACCTGCTCTATCTGCGCTGTTGCCGCGAGATCGCCAAGCACGACATCGACGTGGCCGTTCTCATCACGAGATTACCACGGTCATTCCTTTCCGCACTCGCCGCCACGCCGGTCGACCGGATGGAAGAGTGCATGCGGAATCTGCGCATACCCGCTTTTGCGCCCTACCTGCCACGGTCCGCGTTGCAGGATCTCCAGAGGGCACTAAGTGACCCTGACAGCGATATCGGAGAAATAGCAACACGCATCTCCCAATTGCTAGTTGCCCAGTGCGCGCCTGGTGCAGCCAGACCACCCGCAATCGAACCAGGTTAATTTCAAATTGATGAACTCGCATGTAGATTCGATACCCAACGGTCCGACGGTTGCGGAAATCATTTCTCGCATCGACTTGGCGATCGCCATGCTTTCATCCGGAATGCGGCCGCCGCTTATCGCGCGTCACCTGCATTTACCGGGGCATATGCTGCGGAGATTGTGGGAGCAAGTAAATGGACGGCCCGCCCCGCGCGGGCAGTTCCCGCCGGATTCCACCCGGTTGCTAACGGCTCCCGGCGCCACAACCGAGGCCGTCGCCTGGTGGTCAGTCTATTATCGGCTCGGGTCAGACGCCGGGGTGAACGTGCATCGCGCCATCGACCTGACTCTGCTGCTGCGCGCGCACCGGCAATACCGCCTGCTGTTCCCTCCCAAACCCGACAGGGGATTGTCACTTCAGGGGACGTATTTCATCGCACGCGATATTGTGACGCACACCGTCGAAGTTCGATACTGCAAATCCTGCCGTATCCACTATCTCTATCACCTACAGGCATCCCTGGTCTCCTGTCCGTTTTGCGGATAGCCTCATCTTCTCAAAAAAAAGCCCCGGGGGAGATCATCCCCCGGGGCGGTCTTGGTAGTTACGGATACAAATGTGCAAGAATTTCTTTTGCCTGGGTACTCCATGCCCCCTCGAAATGCACATCTGCGTCGGGTCGGGCGTAGGCCCTTGCCCACGCAAGCAGCACCGTTCGATAACCCGGTGACCGATACCGCTCTCGCATGAGGGCGCGATACGCGGACTCATCTCCCTCCCAGCCCTGTGGAGGCGAGAACGGGTGATTTTCTCCCGCGCCCGGGTCAGTGATGATTCTTGAGAAATCGTAAAACATCGTCTTATCCCGTGGCCGCAAAAGCGCGCCGCCACCAACTCCGCCGGAAGCCGCCGGCTCCGTGCTTGGACCAAACATCGGCCCAATCCATGCTTGAGCGCCCGTCTGGAATCGGGCCGGCCGGTAGCATCATCCGGACCTCGAAACCTTCACGCCGCAGCCGCTCGGCCAAACGCTTGGCCTGTTCCTGGCCGGCATTGGAACGGTCCCTGTCCGCCCAGACCACGACACTTGCCACTCCGCTCGGCGGAGACCACCGTCCCAGTAGTGACGCATTGAGCACGCTCCAAACCCGGTCATCGGTCGCCAGAGTGACCGCCAACGCGGTCTCGATTCCCTCTGTGAGCCCCATGCAGGCGGCTCGTCGGCCCAGGCGGATAGCGCTGCCTCGCAACGATCCCCCTTCGGCCACCGGATAGAGCTTGCGGGCCCCCCCCGGCACGTCGGCCTTCCCGAGCCCGTCCGTGGAGAGGTAGGTACGGTGTACCGTCACCGGAGTCCCCTTCGCATCCTGTACGATGGCAACGAGGGCCGGGAATTTGTCAACCAAGACGAGAGACTCGTTCTCGACCGTGTAGTAAGGTAACTCAGGATGGAACCTGAGTACCCGATAGTGCCCCGGGATCGCCTGAACAATACGGCCGACCGGGAGGTCGCGGGTCTTGAAATACCGCCAAAGCGGTTTCGCTCTCCGATCCGTGATCGAGACGGTCTCGCGCACGATTGCCGACAGCCGAGCCCTGGTGTTTTTTTCACCCGTAGGGCGCCGGCCCGGGACCGCCGCGGGCGCCGGTTTCGCCTCCGACCGCACCGGTCTACGACCCTCCTCCCGGGCGATCCCGAGAAGCTCCCCGATCGCTTCCATCGTCTCCGGATAGGTCCATCCATTGGCCCACTGTAACAATGAGAATCCGTTCGGGTAGGACCCGCAGGTATTGCAAATCCCACCCCCCGTTTCCGACACATCCCGAAATACCCGGAATCCGTCGTTGTGCCGACCACCGTGGACCGGACACCGTACGTGGCGCCCGGCCCGATCGAGCGCCGGACCCAGTTGTGGGGCCAGCACGCCGAGCACGGACAGCCAGCGGCCCTGGACCGCCGCTCGAATCTGTTCGGTCTCTCGTTTATTCATGTCATTCTCCTAATTCAAACACCCCAGGCGTGATTCGGCACCGGGAATAACGCTCTTTGATGGGTATCGCGCGGGCGCCGCACGCGCGGCGCGGGTTTGGCTCGAAACTGCCGACGCATGGCATAGTCGAGGAGCCGTTCGCGCAGCTCGTCCGCATCCACACCCTGTTCCGCGCAACAGGCACGAAACGTGAACGGTCCCCACGCGTCGTTTTTGATCCACATGAGATCCTCTTCGTACTCCTGCCGACTTACGCGCTGGTCGACCAGCGACCTGGCCGCGTCCGCCAGCACCATAAAACGCACTTCCCGTATCTCTTTCTCCGACCACTGGAACTCCGCGGCGGGTGGCGCCTCGTCCAATGTCCAGAAATGTTTCTGCGTTACACTCATTTGGGCACCTCTTTAAGAAGAGCCCATAGAGGCCGCCCCTCGGGGCGAACCCCGATGGGCGATTTTTACGACGAATTGCCTGGTTTTCCGACAGGCGGCGGGTCGCCAACGGCGGCTGAAGAATGCTTTTCGCCGCGCCGCGATGTGTCCGCTGAATGGACACCGATTTCGGCGCGATGAAAAGCCCCCTCCCCGGTATCAAGGGAGGGGGGTGTGGTTATAACGTCACGGGCATAACGACGTACGTTGACGCCCACTTTTCGATGGTCGATGCCTCATCGATCCGGACCACCGAACCGGCGTCCAAGATGAACAGGTTCATCGCCCCGGTTCGACTTACCTCCAGCACGTCTCGGAGGTAATCAGGATTGAAGAGGATTTCACAATCCCCCCCGGTAACGTGTGCGGGGATGTATTCGTCGGAGTTTTCGTTCAGGTCATTCTGCGCGGTGATATGCAGCCCCTTTTGCGAAAAATGAAAATGCACCAAGCGTTTCTCATCGTGTCCCAGCAGCAACAAGGTCGCGCGGGTCAGCGCGTCGAGAACCTCCTGCGTGTCGATCTGTACCCTACGCTCGGTTGGCGCAGGGACGATGCGCTCGTAATTGGGGTACTTCCCGTCGAGAAGCCCCGTAAGGAACTGATAATCACCAATCGTCACTCCGAAATGACGATCACCGAACTGCATCTCCACCACTCGCTCTTCATCTTTCTCGATACTGAGCAGACCGAGCAGGTCCCCGATTGCGTCTCTGGGGACAATGAAATTGCGGGACGGAAGGCTCTGGCACGGTGCCTCGATACTGCATTTCGCGAGGCGATGCCCGTCTGTGGCGACAACCTGGAGACACCCATCCAATGGCTCGAAGAGACACCCACACAGATAGGTGCGGACATCGTCCTTGGCCATGGATGCGGCCACGCCCTTCACCAGCAGGCGAAAGTCCCTGACTGGAATCTGCATCCGCTCTGGTTTCTCCTCCATCGCATCCAGCGCCGGGAACTTGTCCGGATTCAAGCTGTGCAGCTTGAACCGGCTCTTCCCGGACTTGACGCGGATGAAATCCGCGCCCTTCATCTCCTCCACTTCGATGGGCGCCTCGCTCGGAAACGTTCGCACGATTTCATGAAACTTACGTGCGGGAAGGGTAATGCGTCCCTCATCGAGGGAAGCACCCGCCAGGTTGAACCGGATCTGGCGCATCAGATCCGTGGCGGTCAGGGATACATCCGACCCCGCGGATTCCACCAACAAGGTGGATAAGATCGGGTCGGATTTCGATGCGATCATCGAGAGCCGCTGGAGCGGCTTCTCGAGATCTTCTTTCGTGAAATGGAATTTCATCGCTAATTGCTCCACGTGAGCGCCGGCGGCATGCCGCGGCGAAATGTGTTCTGAAATGGGTTCGATTACAGGGATGCCCCGTTTGATTACGCGTCGAGGGATGCGCGGGCCTTTACGGCCGGAAGACCTTCAGCTTTCCGTGGCGCCGGAAAGTCCGGCGCCAGGAAAAGCCCCACCCGCCCGAAGGCCGGTGGGGAGGGGGACGCTAGCTACGCCGCCGCCTTGGTTGCAAGACGTTTGCGCAGCAGTGCGAATAATGTTGAAGCGAGATCCTCAACGCGGTTGATATATACCGCGCTTGGAAACAACGAGTAAATCCCGGGACTCCCAATGCCAATCCCGATGCATTCGATCCCTGAACGCTCCATCTTTTCAATGATGGATTTTGTGCCGTCCATGTCATTGGGTTCCCCGTCCGTCACCACGAAACAGAGTTTCCGGGTCTCGGGGCGATAAACGAGCCGAGAGGCAACCAGCCACAGCGCCTCGGTCATCGGAGTACCACCCTCGGCGTTTATTCCGAATTCGGCTGGGTTTGTTCTCGCGCCGAATCTCTTCAGCCTATACACCTCCTGAGGGGTTCCTCCGGGGAACGCGCTCACTTCCACTTCTGTCTTCGGGATGCCTGCTAGGGCGATCGTGACCGCAAGGACGGATTCCACCGCCATCCCGATCCCACCCGACATCGAACCGGAACGGTCCAACAGGATCGAGACCGCCGTATCGTGTTTCACGACACGTTCCTTACCCCGGAATATCCTGGGATCCCCCGTAAAGATGCGTGGGAGACGACGGGTGTCCAGACGCCCCACCCGGCACAATCTCCGCCGTTCCAACCGGGTTGCCTGAACCAGGCCGGCAAGTTTCGCACGGATTCCCGCGCTAACCTGACGAACCTTGGCTATGTCCGGAGTACTGGATATCTTTGGAGCGCCACCGTATCCGGCGATGGTAATCCCCCGGTTGTTTGCGGTTACTTCCTTCTCCACGGACTGTTCCAAGTTTTGGGCCGTAACCTCACTGACCCCCTTGGGGAGATCGTCTTCCGTGGCGTCAGCAACTCGTTTGGCGGCTTTCACCTTTTCATCGGGTTCCTCGGATTCGCCGGGTTCGCCGGGTTCGCCGGATTCGCCGGGTTCCTCGGGTTCCTCGGGTTCGCCGGGTTCGCCGGGTTCCTCGGGTTCCTCGGGTTCGCCAGGTTCCTCGGGTTCGCTGGATTCTTCGGGTTCGCTGGATTCTTCGGATTCTTCGGATTCCTCGGATTCCTCGGATTCCTCGGGTTCGCCGGGTTCCTCGGATTCCCCGGGTTCCTCGGATTCCCCGGGTTCCTCGGATTCCCCGGGTTCCTCGGATTCCCCGGGTTCGCCAGGTTCGCCGGATTCGCCAGGTTCCTCGGGTTCGCCGGATTCTTCGGATTCTTCGGGTTCGCCGGGTTCGCCGGGTTCTCCCGGTTCCTCGATCTCGGGTTCCTCGGGTTCCTCCAGTGATTTCAGGATCCGCTTGGCGAGAGCCAGGCTTTCCGCTGTCGACTCCAGGGATGGAATCTTCCCGATCAATGCTCGAATTCGAACTGCGGCGCCTCTCGGGAACGTCTGTTCCAATACTTTGGTCGCTTCTTTCGCAACCGGCTCGAGAACTGGGCGATTCCGGAATCGGTAGGATCCCTCCACCCAGACATATCGGAGCAAAATGTTCGCTGGGTGAGAATTTTCTTGGGGTGACGAAATCGAACCGTCTTCTACCAGACGGTCGACCAATTTTGCCAGATTCGTCCGGCACCCGGGATAATGGGCCTCCATGAGACCTTCAATTCGAACATCCTCAATCACGCTCGTGAGGCTATGTTCTACCGGTGTGGCGCCAGCCACCGTCATATCCGTGAACCGGATATGGCCCGACTCGTGATCGATGTATCCGCGAGCCAATATCTCACAAGTGTCGCTGTCCTCCGGGAGAGAGGGGAGGACAATCATCTTTCCATCCGTATATGCTTGGTTCCCACCGATCCTCACATCGACCCCGAGCTTGTCGCCCAGGGCGCGAGCGACGATCGGTAGAGACCGCAGTAATGTCGTACGCATAGCGCGTCTCCTCATTGCCCGGAAACTCCGGGCGATTTCATGTTGCAATAGCGGGAACGCCCCGCGGGCGGGGCCGTGGGCGGCCCGGGAAGAAACTCGCATGAGGAGACGTGACCGTCGGCGCGGTCCACAAAACCTTTCCGCGCCCCCTCGCGGGGAGGGGCCCTGGAAAGGCCCGGCGCGTACGCGCCGGGCGGGAAAGTCCTTCAGAAAAACCAACCAACCGCCTTTTCCAATGGCGGCTCTTCGTTTTCGGTATCGGTATCGGTGCTGTCATCCTTTGGCGCAAGGGCCGGCCCCGAGTCGGACGAATCCTCCTCCAACGGGAGTTCCGGCGCATCCGCCGGGAAGATGCCGGCGATATTCGTCTCCGGTTCTTCTCCCTGGGCGATTCTCAGGAGGGCGTCCTTGTCCTGCATTACCAGGACCAATGCGCAGAATGCACGCAGATCGTTTCCCTCCACGTTTCCGGCCTTCGGTAGGGCGTTAAGGCCTCGCTCGACCCAATTGGCGGACTTTCCGATGCCCGCGTCCAACATCGCGAGTCCCTGCAGCTTTTTGTGCAACCTCCGCACCACCGTGACGGCCCGCTGGGTGACCTTGTCCTTGGCCGAGGTCCGCTCCCAGAGAATCTGCGCGTCGGCGGCAATCTCCTGGAACAGTTGCTCCGGCAAGGAGTTAACCGCCTTGGTGAAGGCGGCCCCGGATTCCTCATCCAGTCCGCCTACGGCGCGTGCCTGGAAGACCTGGAAGGAAAAATCGAGCGCATTGCTTACGTATTGTTTTTCCACCCTGGCACGATCGAGAACTTCCATCCATTCCGGATTTGCCCGCACCCACTCATCGCAGGCCTGCTCGTAGCGCGACAGGAATTTCCTGGTTTCCTCGTCGAATTGCGCTTTCGCCTCATTGAGAGGCCCCAGTGCCTCTTGGAACCGTTCCTTGGGAACCGCCACTCCACCGAGGAACCGCACGCCCACCTCCCGGCAGGCGCGCTCCGCCCGGTTTTTTAACCGGCTGAAGATAAGGAGTTCCTCCGGAGAAATGACCTTCTTACTCCCCAGAGACGCAACCTTGTCGGCCCCCTCGGGAAGACGGACGCCATGAAGATCCTCCAGACGCAGCTTGCGCCGGCCAGACCAGATTTTCACATCCAGATGGATGAGATAGAGATTTTCCAACATCGGAACACTCCTTAAAAGGCACCGGGGGCCGAGGCCCCCGATGCCACGAGATTAGATGAACCATGGATTCCCGGGCTCTCCTTTTCGTGAAAGAACCGAGGAAGTAAGCGAAAGAAGTCCAAGATCCTCCGCCTGTTGGCGCAACACATCCGAAAGCGGCATTCTCTTTAATGTCTCGATCGGGTGGAGGTCGCTTCCATCGTCGTTCGCGACCGAAACACGGGCGCCGTGGACACTCAGCACAATCGCCGAGACATACCGCTCGACATCCGCCTCGTCTTCCACAATGAAGGAAACAGAATCACCGGAAGACGTGCCTTCCAGGAGTTCCTGGAAAGCGTCAAGCAGGTTGGCAGGAAGAATGGCTTTCGCTTGTTCCGCGCCGGCGACCACATCGACGTATAGCGGGAACGGCGCACTCATGTCGCACCATCGCCCTTGCCGAAGTTATCGTCACCGAAATGACGCTGTACCAGCTCGTGCAGTGCCTTGCGCGTCGTCGGCTCCGCCCGGAACGCAACCGCGCGGTCCAGGCCATGGAGGAAGGGATTGACCCCGGAGGAGGCGAGCGCCCGATAGAACCAGGCAAGTCGGCCCCAACGAATCAAGCTGCGGGTCGAAAGCGTTACCTCGATCGAGCCGGGATTCTCGTCACTTCCCACGAACAGATTGCGCACTTCGTTTGCAATCTCCACCATCCGGGACCGAACCAGCCTCGGAAGATCCGGAACGGCCTTCGCGAGGATCTCCTCTTCCTCGCTCGGTTCCGGGTACGTGAACCGTAGGATCCATCCACGGTCCATCAGGGCCAGATTCTGGCGCACCGTACCCTGGTACATCCCGGACTCGTCACCGTTTCCGGCGGTGTTGCCGGTGGCGACAAACCGGAACTCCGGGTGCGGCTGGATAACCTCTCCACCGTTTTCGGGAATAACCAACGGGGCGCCTTCGAGCACCCCGTTCAGCCCAGCCGCCGTACCCGGATCCAGAAGGTCGAACTCATCCAGGAGAAAGAGATGGCCCACCTTCATCGCCCGGGCCAGCGGCCCGTGGCAGAACCGCATCGATCCGTTCACAATCGTGTGGGATCCGACCAGCTCGGGGAACTCCAGGCGCGAATGCGCCGATACCCGTTGCAGCGGGAGATTCAACTTCGCCGCCACCTGGGAGACCAGGGAGGACTTCCCGCACCCGGTCGGGCCGGAGATATAGAGGGATTCCCCCCGGCCTTCCTTCAGCCAGGCAAGGAAATCGGACAACGCCGCGCGCCGAAACCGATAGTTCGGATCCGCCGGCGGTGTGAATTCGCTCGGGGCGTCATACCCCTTGATTTTCACTCCCTTGGGTACGCCGGGGAGCGCGAATGTCTCGGCGATCGAGAAAAACTTTTCCATGGTGCCTCCTGATTGGACAAGGGGGCCGCTCCCATCCGGGGGCGACGCCCCGGATGGGGTGTGGAATTGCGCTGTAATCCAGCGCGCAAGGGATATAGCGGAAATAACCGATCCGCGACGGAGCCACAAATGGCTGGGAAACTGGAGGACAAAAGCATTCGTTTTTCAATGCCCTCTCGGGAAAGCATTGAAAATACCGTCCGGCGCGTGAACGCCGGACGTGTGCTCAATAGAACCATTCGTTGTTCTTTTTCTCTTCCTCTTCGCGGGGACCGAAATGCAGCGAAATCCCGGCCTCCTCGTGAATCGTTATTCGCACACCCTCCGCGGAACGCTTTCGATATTGATCAAGGTCAACCTCGATCTTGTTTTCCTTGAGCAGGCGCTTGTAATCCACCGTCCCTTTCCTTGCATAGCGCGTAACGGCGAGATGCTCGGCATCCGCCATCAAAAACTCGCCCATCATCTCGACAAGCGTTTTTTTAATGGACTCCTGTTGTACCTGTAGCGAATCCAGGTTGGTCTTGAGTTCCGACACCCGCTCGCTGCGTTTGAGGTACTCCTTCGCGAGTGCCCGCCACTGCATGGCGGACTCCCCGGTGGGGACGAACAGGTCGCGCTCCGGATCGGGGGTGGGTTCTTTGTCCGGAACGAACTGTTCGGCCCAGAACCGTTCGCCCGCCTCAATGATCTTTTGGATCATTTCGTCATCCCTGGCGACCATGAAATGCCGGCAGGTGGTTCCGTCGGGGGACAGGAACGCCAAGATGCCCTCGGCGGCCTCGATGACGAGGAGTTGCTCCTGCACCTGGGGCACGTATCGCCGATACGCGACACTGTTCTCTGCATTTTCCAGGATATCGTTCCAAACCTTTTCCGAGGGGGATTTCAGTTCCGTCGGCCGCCCTCCTTCGTCTACTCCGTCAAGCGATGCGCGGAAAAGCGGGTTCTTCTCCCACTCAACGCACACGGGGAGCAGGGGCCCGAGGTTCAACTCTGCTTCGAGCCGGTCTCTGGCGACCGACTCCATTCTCTTTCCCCTCCGTATATTCGGGTTGCGACTGATATCCGGCTCGACCACGCGACCGGTTTTCTCCATCCACAGCCGCCAAATGGTTTTTTTATCGGACACGCCAAGAAGAACAGCCGCGTCGGATGCGGTCAGACCACCCTTTCGCCAAGTAAGCCATTCCGGACTCCCTTGGGCTAAGTTTATGACTTTCATCGTCTAATTCTCTCCGTTGTCAATCCCTCTGTTGTGGGTTCTCCCTGGACCCCGTGCGTCACTGGGGAAGCCGGCCAGTTCCGGACCGCGCAGGGCGGCTTGAAACATTTCCTATCGGCCGCAGTGCGACGCCATAGGGAATATCTCGAGTACTTTTCTGAAAAGGAAGGGGGTGCCCACGCAGTAGCGTGGGCACCGAAGGCACGATAAAAATAGTGTTTTCGATCGATACGGGTTTTGTTCTACCCGTATCGGCGGGTACGCCCCCGACCCCGTCGAGCGGCGGGTGGCGCCGGAAGAATCCGCGACCAGATGCGGGAAGTGAAGAGGGACTTCGGTACGTCAGGTGAGACCCAACGCCCGAGAAACCCGGATTACGGGGATCGACAAAACGACTCCCGTCAAGATGACCGTGATGAGGAGCATGCCCTTCTCCACACACCTCCCCCGTCCGGGAGGTGTGAAATAACCTCCCGGGACGGCGGGGTGTTCGGGTCGAGCGATTCCGACTCAACTCGTCAATGGAAACGGTTTCACCGTGCCCCGGAAGGGTGGTTGGACTGTTTTACAACGGCAGGACGCGAACGGTACCCGATTGTCCCCACCTGTTTCCGGGTGAGTAAATCACCTGGACCTGCTGTCCGGGCGCGAAGTTAAATTCCTTTTCGACGACGGCGATGATGCGACCGTCGCGCAGGCGGATTGTGATTTGATTCACCTCCTGCTGCGCGAAGTGCTGTTCTACCCGGGAGCCGAAAATTCCCCCGAAGATTCCTCCAGCAACGGTTGCAAGTAATTTACCCGCGCCATGGCCGACCTTATTGCCAAGGGCGAGGCCGGCGATACCACCGATCACGCTACCGAGGTTCTTGGCGCCGGTGCTGCCGTGGACTGGCTGCACCGCAATCACATGGCCCAAGAGCACATTATTCTGGGTCATGCCGTTGTAATACTGATGGGGGTTGTATCGGGCAGCCATCGCACTTCCGGACAAAAGGCAGAGCGACAGACCAACGATCATTCCGAACTTCTTCATTTCCGCCTCCTTCAAATCCGGGAGGCGCGGATACCCCGTGTTACCGGGATATAGCCTCCCCGGTATTGGGGTTTCAGTGTTAGTCGATCTTCCGCAATTCGCGCATATCCGCACGGAACTTCACGACGAGTTGCCTCGTCGTGACACGTAGGTTTTCCCAATCAGAAATGATTTCGCGATAAATCTCCGATATTTCACGCAGCAGATCACCGCGACGATTATGAACCTCTTTCATTTTCGCCTCCTTCAATCCGGGAGGCGCGAATACCCCGTGTTACCGGGATATGGCCTCCCCGGTATTGGGGTTTGAGATAGCTGAGATAGCCGGTGTTTACGTGCTCGGCGACACGGCCCTATTTCCATAGGACGGAAAAACTTCTTGCGTGCCTCCGGCTCAAACCGAAGGCACCTAAGAAGCCCCCGGATAAAATCCCCGGGGGGCGGAGGGTATCGCTGTTATCGAAGAAGGGGCGCACCGAGCGGCACGCCAGGGAATTAGTGCAGCAGAAACTTCGACAGATGTAGGATATGCAATGCGATTGGATTGGTGATCGCGACGATCACGAGTGTCGCGATCATCAGGAACCGCATTGTATCGAATTTGCGATCCATCTCGGAATGGACCTTGGTGAACCCCTCGGCCATTCCGGAACGGACCTTGGTGAATTCCTCGGACATTCCGGAACGGACCTTGGTGAATTCCTCGGACATCTCGGAACGAACCTTGGTGAACCCCTCGGACATCTCGGAACGAACCTTGGTGAACTCCTCGGACATCTCGGAACGAACCTTCACAAACTCCACCGTCATTTTGGAGTCCAGGTCCTTAATGTCCTCGTGCGTTGCCACACCTTGCGTAAAAGCCATAATTAAAGCCTCCGCATGGGCGTTCGCGCACGCCTCGTCGATGCCCGCCTTGCGGAGCGTATTTGTGTACGCCAACGTGTCGAACGGAATTCGCATATTCGTCTTCATTGCAATTCTCCAGCACGGTCCAATACCGCCTGGAGGGTGCCCCTGGGGTGCGCCCCCAAGGGTATCGGAAGTAGAATAGGACGTTTACCACGGCTGCGCAACGCATCGGCGTGAACCGCCGCCCGTTGCCACAAGATCCTTACCGTGAAAGCTTAAAATTCACGGAGTTCCAGGTGGCCGCTACCCGTCGAATCAGGTATCCATGAGAACCTTGGCTGTTCCTATTTTTGTTCTCCAATCTTTCTTCCCCTTGGAAATCCCCGGCGCCGAAGCGCCGGGAGATTGGTTTTACGTGTTCCCGTTACATAGCCTTCAAAACGGGATATCGTCATCGAAGTTGACGGGGGGCGGGGCCTCCTGCCTACGAGTGGCCGGGGCCGACGCCGGACGGGAACCTTCGCTTTGGGAACGCTGCTGGGGCTGGCCCTGCGCGTCTCCGCGACCACCGAGCATCTGCATGTTCCGCGCAACGATTTCCGTCGTGTAGCGGTCGACTCCGTCCTTGTCTTGCCACTTCCGCGTCTGCAGGCTCCCTTCGACGTAAACCTGAGAACCCTTTCGCAGATATTCCGCGACGACTTCCGCGAGGCGACGGTAGAACACCACCCGGTGCCACTCGGTGCGTTCTTTCTTCTCGCCGCTCGACTTGTCCGTCCAGGACTCGCTGGTGGCGAGGGTGATATTGGCCACCGCGCCACCGTCGTTGAAATGTCGCGTTTCCGGATCGGCGCCGAGATTGCCGACCAAAATGACCTTGTTTACGCCTTTCATTTTTTACTCCTTTCGTTAAAAAAACCATTCGGACGGATCCGCTTTCTGCAAAAGGTTCACGTCCAATGGGCGCTCCTTCCGCTTCGACCGAACCGTCGGTTTTTGGGTTGGATGCACGGATGATTCCGTGCTCGTATGGCGATGGGAAAGCGCATCAAAGGCCCCCAGTGGGATCCGACGATACCCTTCCCCCTCCTTCTGCTTGGTACGTACCAGTACTTCAGCAAGGCACGCCGGCAGAGGTCTGGTGGTGTGTGTTGGAAAAACAGATTTCAAACTTGTCCCTATTCGCCCATAAAGGATGACGATATGGGATTTTTCTTGTGTTCCTAAAATCCGGATTCTCCAGATCTTGTCGGAGCCGCCGTTTTGAAAGCGGAAAGCCCGATCAAAAAGTGTGTTCATCGGTATGCGCCGTCTGCGCGCGTACCTCGCGGAAAAACCGGCGTTCCGCGTGCTCGGACTGTTTGCCGGGATTGAACTCCGACACCGGCCGGTGGTAGCCCATTACGCGCGTCCAAACCTCGCAGGGTTGGCGCTCCTCGTCCGTCAACGTGATCGTGGGGTCCTTGCTCATCAGTTTTCGCGGGAGACCCCGGCGTTTAAGCCGGGGAGGGATAGCGCGGCGGCAACAGCCGCCCCATTCCCGCTCCTCCTTTGGTCGGCGCTATCTTCGGTTGCATGAAATGCGTATACACATCGCTACGGTCTATTTTGGGTTCGCTCTGGGACCCGTGTGTTACTGGGAAGCCGGCCAGTTCCGGGCCGCACGGGGCGGCGTGAAGGATTCCCTATCGACCGCAGTGCGGCGCTATAGGGAATCGCTCAAGGGGTTCTCTTGCGATGAAAGGATGAGCGGTGTCCCACAGCTACGGAAACACCGAAAACAGAAAGGCGAGCACAGGCTCCCTACATAGGGAGCTGCCAGCGGTCCCGAAACTAATGCTCCGGGAGGTGGCGGCTTCGCCAAAATGAACCCGACGGCGACTGCTCCGGGTTTATGCTCCTGTCCCGCAGAGGCGGTAACAGGGTGGATTCCGTCCGGGTGACCCGGACTCATTAGGGGCCGTTGAACCCCTGGGTTAGCCTTCCTAACGAGGCATACCGAGATCAATACCACTCACAAAAGCCACTGTCAACCGGAATCATCGAGAAAGAACAGGGGGCCGAAGCCCCCTGGAAATACACCCCGGTAGTTATTGCTGCACCTCCCGGTAGTCCGCCTCCTCCGCCGGCGGGGGGGAGGGTGGGGCTTCGTTGCCCTCGGTTTCCCTTGCCTTGCGGAGTTCCCCCAAGGCGTACGCCTGGTCGTGACCGTGAAACTGGGACTTGATATAGTCCTCCGCGGCCTGCCAAGCATTTGCGGCCCTGGCCCGCGCAATGACCGCCGCGGTTTTGGCCCGGGCTTTCGGTGACGCCTTTTCAGGGTCCTGGTCCACTGTGGTAGCCGGCTCGCTTTCGTACTGGCCGTCAAGTACAAGACCCTCTTCGTTGTCCTCGTTGAGAATCTTGATCGCCTGCCCGAATCGGCCACCGATACGCGGCCACGTTTTGGCCGCGCGCTTGATGATGACCTTCTTCATCATCTCGTGCGGCCATGCGGATTCCATCCATGGACCCTTGTTGTTCTGGAAGGCCTTCGAACGGTCGCGGGCCTTGAAGATATCCTCGGCCGTCATCACCTCGATCAACACCTCGGACCCGGAGCCAATCCCCGAAATGCAATATCCGCCGATGAACTCCCCGCGATCGGTGGCAAATGGGTTGAACACGTGAACCGGTGCGGTCGCGGGACCACGGTACTCGAACTTGTCCTTTGAATGTACGAGTTCCGCTTTTGCCCATCGGATGGAATCGCAATCGGTTCCGATCTTTATGAGTCCGCGATAGGAGATGTCCAGGCACACGATGCCGTCGCGTGGTACCAGGTGCGCAAGGCTCAACGCCGGATTCAATGTGAGTCCGACGGCGGCCACATTGACCATCGCCATCCTCAGTGAGACCGGGTTGCCTTCCGCGACCCTCATGAGACCTTTGTTCTTTATGCACGCCTGATAGGCGTACAACGCTTCCGCGTTGTAATCCAGGCCGGTCTTGGCGGCCAACTTCGAGAACTTCGGCTGTGCCTCCGTAATGGCGGTACGCCACGATTCTGCTGCTTCACTCATCGCTTTCTCCCGTGAATCCCGCACCGCAGATACGGTGCGGACCAAAGGTTGATAGGGGGGAATCGAAGGTCGGGCCAGTACATGGGGCGTTCCCTCTCTTCCCTCGCCTGCCGCTTGTCATCCTGATAACCGCGGGGCTCGCGGTTACCCATCGGTATTCTCACTCACGAGTCTGCGCGCCATCGCAATCAATCCGGAAAGCGCCTTCGCTGAATCCTCCGGGTCACTTTCTTCCTGCTTATCGGGAGGGGTCAGCCTTGCGACCATCGCAACGAACTCCTGCAAATACCTCAGCATTGTTGCCGCTTTGATAATTGCAGCCGTCGTTGCGGCAATGTCAGCCGCAGTCCAAATTCCCGACTTTACCTCATCCTCCAAACAGAAGGTGAGCGAGTCGATGGGGCTGGCGCCCACCGATGCATTGTCTGTGTCTCGTTCATTAAACGCCATATTCATTCTCCTGATTCTCTGCGGGCACTACCTGTGGACCCACCCGCTTTTCGTGATGGCCGCTTATTTAACGCGCCCGGCAAGCGCAGCCCTTGTGGGCGTGAAAGCCTTTCCGCGTTCTTGCGAACCTGGAAGAACCTGGAAAGGTCCCCGGGGAATGAATCCCCGGGGTATGACAGAAATTAACCGCAGGTCCCAACGGCGCCGCAAGCGGTGCAGAAATCGCAGCCATCCTTGCGGATAACCGCGTAGTTCCCGCACTCCTCACATCGCTTTCCGGGATTGACCTCCATGGCACCAACGGCACGGACTCTGTTTTCGATTCCCACCGCTTCCTCCACCTCCATGGTGCCCATCTTCTCGACGGAGAAACCTCCTTCATCGAGAATGCCGAGCATTGTGTGGCGATGGATCAGGAGCCGCGCCATATAGGCCACTGTCGACGGATAGGTGGCCTGCCGTTTGCCTCCCGGCACACGAGCCATGAAGTCCCCTTGCGGCTCGGCGTAATCCAGCAACTGCCGGAGTTTCGCGCCGATCCACGCGGGGTCGATGACCCGCATGTCGAATGACAGTGACTTACACAGGCCATCCAGCACCCGAGGATAGACTCCGGAGAGCCACACCGAGTACGGGCGCCGCTGGCCGTTCGGAAGGACCAGCTCCTTGAGCCCTATCACGAAATCGTCTCCCGTGACCGGGTTGAGCACGTCCACCGTCCAGGCCATCGTCCCATCGGGGCCGGTTTTGGGCTCCTTCGGGCTGAACAACGCATCGAGAACCGGTGTACCGGAATCCTCTGTATCGTCCAGGAAGACACCGAGATTACCGCAGCGCCAGAGCACAACCTGTGCAAACCCGGCCACCAGGCTCGGCATCCGGACAGATTGGCCCTCGGGCGGCATGAGTAAATCGAAAGCGTCGTCCCCGGACAGTTTCGTCAGGGATTCGAGCTTGCGACGCAGCCACCCACGATCCTCGGAGCGCAGGTCCATCGAAAGCGATTTAGCCAAACTGCCGAGACCCCGCGGCTGTTCGGCCCCGTTGACCCACACCTCGAACGGCTGCTTCTTTCCGTTCTCGATATGGCCCACGAATACCGCAAACCGGTACCCATGCGGATGCTCCATCAAGAACGTCCAGGCGGGGTTTCCGGCCGGCAGATTCGGACGCTTGCGCCAGCGAAGGCTGGCAAGCGGAGGTTGTGGGATGGCGGAGAGTCGAATTCGTCGATCCGGATCGGATTCGTCGAAATCGGTCTTCTCGTCCCCTTTGTGATTCTCCTTGCTCGGGCTCTTGACGCTCAGAACCGAACCGGTAACCGGGTTCGGACGGAACGTCGCCAACCCCTTGCATCCCGACTTCCATGCCTTGAAATAGAGATCCTTGAAATCCTCGTAGGGGTAATCTTCCGGTACGTTCACCGTCTTCGAAATAGACGTGTCGATGAACGGTGCTACCGCGGCAACCATCTTCAGGTGATCGATTGCCCGGATGGACAGCGCCGTGACAAAGTAATCCGGAAGATGATCGACCTCTCCACCGTGTTCCCGGTACGTCCTGTACGCATGGTCCTCAACAATATATTCCTTCGTTGCACCATCCGCTTCCCGCTTCTTGCGAGTGTAGGACCAGGAGAACGCCGGCTCGATACCGTTGCTCACATTATCCGCAAAGGCCAGCGAGATCGTTCCAGTTGGCGCGATACTCAACAAGTGGCTGTTCCGGATCCCGTCCTTGGCGATTGACCTCCGGATGATCTCCGGAAGCCTTGATGTGAATCCCGACTCCAGATACTCCGGAAGCCGGAACATCGGGAAGGCGCCCTTTTCCTTCGCCAACCCGATAGAAGCCTTGTAGGATTCATCCCGCATAAATTCCGCAATGCGGGATGCCAAGGCTCTGCCCTCGTCGGCGTCGTACCGCACACCGAGCATAACCAGACAATCTCCCAGACCGGTGAAACCGAGCCCGATGCGGCGCTTGGCATGCGCTTCCGCACGTTGTTTCTCCGACGGCCAGTAGGTTACGTCGAGGACGTTGTCCAACATGCGGATAGCCACCCGGACCGTATCGGCGAACCCATCGAAGTCGAACGATGCATCCGTGGTGAACGCGGACGTGACGAACTTCGTGAGATCGATGCTACCGAGGCAGCAACACCCGTAGTCCGGAAGTGGCTGTTCTGCGCAGGGATTAGTTGCCTCCAATGTCTCCACATAATGGAGGTTGTTCTCCCGGTTCATCGGGTCGACGAACAGGATTCCGGGTTCGGCATGGTCGTAGGTGTTCTGCATCACCTTCTCCCACAGATCCCGGGCACGAATTCGCCGATAAACCCACATATCGTCTTCGCGACGGTATGCACCTTCCTGGATACGTCCCTCATCCGGCTCGGACGAATGAACGAGTTCCCACTTCAGGTCTTTTTCGACTGCGGACATGAACTTGTCCGTTACCCCAATACTGATGTTGAATTGCGTGAGACGGCCGGGCTGCTGTTTGGCAACCACGAACGCCTCGATATCGGGGTGGTCACAACGCAGAACACCCATCTGGGCCCCGCGACGCGCACCGGCCGACTCCACGGTCTTACACATCGAGTCGAACACATCCATGTAGGATAAAGGCCCGGACGCGCTGGAATGCGTTCCGTGCACCTTCGCCCCGTGCGGGCGGATATGCCCGAACTGGTATCCAACGCCGCCGCCGCGGCGCATCGTCTCCGATGCTTCCGCGAGGGCATTCATGATTCCGGGGCGGTAGTGTTCGTCCACGCCCGTCATCGCATCTCCGACTGGCTGAACAAAACAGTTGATCAGCGTCGCCCGAATGTCGGTTCCGGCGGCGGACATAATCCGTCCCGCCGGGATGAAACCGGAGCGCAGTGCACCGACGAAACACGACGTCCACCGATCCGGATTTCGCTCCACCGCAGCCAGCGATCGAGCGACACGGGCGAAGATGTCTTCCCGTGTTTGCTCTTCGCCCTTGGCGTATTTCTCTTTGAGAACATCAAGAGAAATCTCTTGTGACTTCATAAGAATATCTCCTGTATTGGAACCCCCGAATCAGGGGGTCGTTCTGTCCCTGGTTGGGGTTCTGCTCTGCTACTGTTTCTTTATCCTCCCCAGCGGGAGTGCCCATTAGGGCGAAAAATCCAAAAACCTTTTCGCTGCCTTTGCGGTTGGACACAAAGGCACTGAAAAGCCCCGCCCTTTGAGAGCGGGGGGATGTTAATCTACGATCTTCATGGTTCCGCCTTCGGTTCCATTGACATCCTCTCCGGACTGAAGGCCGGAGATTCCTACGGTGCTCAGGGGCGGCATCGAGCCGCCCCTGAGTCGCTTCGGCTGCTGGCGGCATTACCGCACCGCTCACTTCACAGGCGAACCGGGCGTGTCCCGCCCTTAAAACACTCGCCATAGCAGAAAACTCCGGGAAACGGCACAGGACGGCTACGCCGTCCGCGCTATCCTTCCCCGCCCTCAACGGCGGGGCTTGCCGCGCACCGGGTCAATCGATCCTCGGGTCCATAAGTACATCGAGGACACATTTAACGTCCTTGACTACCGTACGGATGCGAAATCTCGCATCGTCTATGGATTGGCAGTCCTCTTCGGTGGAAAGCTCGCGCATCAGGAAGTTAAACAGGCTGTCGCCGTCCGTCTTCTCCAGGCCGTCGTATTCCCCAGCGGCATAAGTTTTTGCACAGATTTTCTGATAGGCGTTCAACAATTCGCCTCCTCATGGTTGAATCATCGTTTTTGCGGCGTTACAGGCCACCGCGCGACAACTCTCCAGTCCGTCCGCTAGGACGGCCGGGAAAATAATCGGCGGTTGGTAAACACTCCACCGGCTTTAGTCGGTGGAGTACTCCCCGGGTAGGGAGTGCGACTAGATAAGCCCCAGTTCGGCGAACGAGACACTTTCGGTTGCAGAAACAACAAAGTGGTCCAGCACTCGCACGTCGATCATTGAGAGCGCATCTGCCAGCCTTTTTGTGATGCTTTTATCCGCACGGCTGGGTTCCGCCACCCCGGAGGGATGGTTGTGGTAGAGGATTGCGGCGCTGGCGTTATATTCCAACGCCTGTTGTACGACGACGCGCGGATAAACCGAAGCGCCGTCGATAGTTCCTTGGAATATTTCACGCACCGCGAGAACCCTGTGCCGAGTATCCAAGAACAGAGCCCCGAATACTTCGTTTCGATACTCGGACATACGAAGACGCAAGAAATCTCCCGTCTCTTTCGGGTTTTTTAGGGATTGTCCGGCTCGATGCTTAGCTGACAATACCTTCATTGCCAGTCTGACAACGGACTGTTTTTCCCGGTCATTCAGATCGGATAGCGTCAGACCGGATAACCGATCCGGTTTTTTGTCCTTCATTTTCCTCATTTGATCCACCTTTCTCGTGATCCACCAGGACGCGGAACCAGTCGCGCATCGGGAGGGCGATTAGCCGGAGGCTGAATTTTGCCAAGACCTCGCGGGATTCCGGCGACAACCGGGAATTTACGGTCGTGGCGGCCTCCTGCCGGTTTTCGGCAAACCCGAGGTGGGCCCCGGATTCGATGTCGGAATAGATGTATGCAATTGGCATACTCATAGAGTTCTCCATCTTCGGTTACTGGCGCGACGCGCTCATGCCGGCCTTGTCATGGGTAGCCGGCACTGCGTTTACCGTATTTTTGGTATTAGCAAGAAGCCTCGAACCGAGGCGAATGGCTGGTTGACCGGCCAGCGCCGGAAGGCCCTTCAGGGTCTTGATTTTCCCGGAACCGCCTGGGGTGCGGCGGTTCCGGGAAAACTCGGCAAAAGCCGAAACCCGAATGGGTTGCGCGGAGCACGTTGCATGGTACGATCTTGTGCAACTGGGAAATCTGCGGAGAGGGGAAATGAACAACATCATCCAAATTGCCATTGCACGGGCGAGGCGCAACCGCGCGAGAATGAACCGACTCTGGGGCTGGGTGATTACCCGGCCCCCGAAGCAGAAAGATGCCTATCTTCGCCTCCTCGAGGCGGTTTTCGAGAAAGACGACCCGCCAACCACAAGCGGGCGGAATTGAATTTGAGAAAGGGCGCCGCGAGGCGCCCTTCTCTTATTGCCCTATTGCATCATTTCCGCGAGTTCCACACGCAATGCGCGATTGACCTCGTTGAACGTAGCCCGATCCAGGCCACAGTCCTCGGGCTGGATTTTCTCCAAGCGGTTCAAGACCCATTCCGGGTCCGCGTACTGGGTTTTCTCCTGCAGGGAATCCAGTTTCGGGGTGGATTCCCCCGCGAAAAAGGCGTAGACCGCGCCTGAATGATCGTGATGAATGGCCATTTTCTTTCTCCGTCGCACGCCGGAGTTAAAAAAGGCCCACGGGACGTGCGTTCCCGGGGGCCAAGATAAAGCCCGGAAGCGCACGTCTCCCCCAAGTGGGGGCGAGCGCGCCCCCGGACGGGGTAAAACCATAAAGGTGCATAGCAATACGGCGTTCCTCTCATGCGGATTGCCTCCGCGTAGGAACGACCCCATTCGGCCATGCGCCGGGAATTTTAGCGACCCCGCGCTGAATAACGCACCGGTCCGCCCGCTTTGAAGCCAGGACGATTGCCCCGGCTCAATCTTTATCCGCTACGCGTGGTGGCGGATTCATCTCTCGGCCATGATGCTGACCGGGGATTTCCAATGCGCGGGTTATTTTTCGTGGCCCGCGGGCCGCGTCCGTCCTAAGACGGAGACTACGCCACGATCAATACCACTCCGGGCTCCGGTTTGTCAAACCCGATTCCCCCAACGTCGCCCATCCGGCACCTCGTTTACGAATACCTCGCCCAAAACTCACGTATTCATTATCAGATGGGTGTTTCTTGCGCGGCATACTCCCCCCCATCCAAGCGGCGGCGGGCTTTCGGCTCGCTAAAAATAGGTCGAAATCCAGGGGGATGTCATGGCGGAAGACCAAGATTCCAGCACGGCTCGAAACACCCAGAAAGGCCCGCGGCGCTCGCGGCGCATCAACTTGACCCTGAGCTATCCGGCGCTCCTGCAACGCGTGACGTTCGGAACGCCAGAGGTGCAGACGCTCTACCAAGTGGCGTTCAACTCCGCCAACGCAAGCCTTGGGAAAATCGTCAAATTACGCGTCAACGAAGGGGTGCCGGAATCCATCCACCAGTTGGAAACACTGTACCGGGGGATACTCGACGAGCGCAAGTCCACCCTGGACACGGAGCGGACACGCATCCGGTCGCTCATTGAGGAAAATGGCATTGACGCGGAAATCGATCACTCGGAGGCGATCGAGTTCCAGGCCCGCCTAACCACGCCCTGGTCGCGTGGGTACCTCGAACTCTACCGCCTACTCGATGCGGCACTGCTAGACCTGCGGTTGCTGTGGCTGGCGGAGATCATCGACACCCAGCAGTTCCAGCGCGATGTGAAGTCACTGCGCCGCTTGGTGCTTGGGGTTCGCGGCTTGGTGATTTCCGCCGTCAACACCGCCTTCCAGGAAGCAAGCGTCCGCGACGGCGGCGAGCCCCCCTCTCCGTCCGACGACGATGCCGCTCCCGCGCCCAAGCGGGCCGCCCGCAAAAGAAAGACCCCGAATGGGGGCAGCGCTCCCAAGGAGGAGGGTGATGTCCACGACGAAGCCGGCGCTGGCGTGTCCGGGGGGGATGGGAAGGTTGGAGAAAGCGACGCGCCGCCGGTGACGGGCGATTCACCGCCCTCCATCGAGTCCGTAGGCGAGTTCCCATCCACTTGACTCCGAATTTGCATTCTCAGCCGTTTCGATATCCTTGTGGTTGACCATTCTGTCAACCCAACTTAACGAAGGAGTTGTTGCCCATGAAGAAAAACGCCCTGTTCTCCCTCCTGTCCGCCGGGGCTCTGTGTATCGCACCGTTCGCGGCCTCCGCCGGGACCGCCCCACTCAACCCGGCCATCGCCAAGACCCTGAGCGCGGTTTCCGTGGCCGGCGGTGGACTGCATAACCACTATTCGGAGTGGTCCGAAGGTCTCAAGAGCGCCTCCTCGCGGCCCAATTCCCTCGACCACGAAAGCGGAAGCCTCGGGCTGTTCCGCTTCACGCTCTCCCATCGGTTCCATACCGGCGTCTGGAGCGAGGTCCGCTACGACTTCGGCACCGGGGATACCGCCTACACCGGGTATACGCAGTCTGGAGCCCCCACATCGGCCACCACGGGCAATACCGTCCACGACGTGCGCGCCCGCGTGGGCTATCCGCTTGCCCTGGCCCGCAACGTCGCCCTCCTCCCGTTCCTGGAGGGTGGGTATTACCGGTGGGACCGCACCGTCGACCAGGGCACTCCGCTTGCTTACAACGAACTCTACACGAGCGGCTACGTCGGTGGCGGCGCCAAGTTCCTCTATGCAATCACTCCGCGGTGGGTGGTCTCCGCAAGCGCCGATGCCGGGTCCACGGTCAACCCCGACACCGACGCATCGGGATTGGTTAACTACTCCGGCGGGCTTGGAACCCACACCTACGCCGGTGCGGCGTTCCAGGAGGACTACCGGGTGCGTGGCAATTGGCACCTGTTCGCCCGCATTTCCTATCGCTACTTCGGGTTCGGGCGCTCGAATGCCCTGCCGGCCACCGTGGTATCCAATGGCGCCACCATCAACACAACCGCCACGGAACCCAACAGCACCACCGAGCAGGTTCGCTACTCTCTCGGCGTGGCGTATGACTTCTAAGCCGCGCCTCTCCCCTTGCCGCCAGGGACGGCGGCTTTTTTCCTCCCGACCCGGGGAGCCCTCCAACCAGGGGAAGCAGGCGGAACAGGAAGTTCGCGAGGTTTGTGCCGCGCTTGCTCTGCGGATTTCCTCTTTTCTCCCGGGCGGTGTCGGCCGACGCGACAGCAACGAGATGCGCCGCGCATTGCACGATGCAATCTTGGACGACACGCTTTACGCGCAGATGCGTGCCGCACTCGATAACCCCGATCTTCCTGTTCCAGGTGAGATTTAGATGCCTACCTTGCTGCCTTTTCCAAGCCCGAAAACCCGCGCATTACGCGAGCGGCGCGTCGAACTTGTAACGCGGGTTCTAATCGACACCTTGTGCGAGGTTCCGATACCGGCGCTGCTCGATGCGATTGCCGTGGGGCACCGTCGGCTCGCTACCGGAAGCAACGTTTTAAAGGCGGTGGACGCTGGCGTAGATGCCGCGGAAAACTGGTGTTCCGCTCATTTCGTGGAAATAGCTCCGTGAAGAGATCCTGTTCCTCCGATCCGGCGACCGTCATTCGGCGCCATAACCGGGTGCTGTCCGATTTGGTCGACGAGGCACACGAACGAGCCCGGTTGGACAAGAAATTCCGCCTATCCGGCTATTTACGCGGACTCGCCACTGTCGAGCGGTACCCGGAGATCCGCGCGGCCCTATTGGCGTTGGCTCAAAAAGCGCGTCGGTCGTGATTTCCATCACCCCATTCGGCTTTCCCGCACAGGGAGCCCCCTCTCGGGCCGGACGGGCGCGATCCCACTTCACCGTTTCCGGACAAAGGAAGCGCCGGCCGGCACTCCCGGAGAACCCAAGAAAAAACATGCGTGTCAATCCTCGCGAAATCGAATTTTGTCTCCAACACCTGCGCCTGTGCCGTGCGATCGCTCCACTCCGGGGCGTGTACGCCGAGCCATCCTTCCTGGCGGCTCGGCTTGCCCAGGTTTTCAACCGCCAGGTCCTCGAAGAATCCTACTGGGCCGCCGCCGAGCGGGAGAATCTTACGCGGGTTTCCCATGATGGAATGCCCTTGGTGGAGGTCGACCCCGCATCCGCTTGGGCGTTGGTCGCGGCCAGGAACGAACAGATCGGAAAACCAACCTTTTACGGTTTTCACCCGATGCCTACCGTGGAACGTACTCGCGTTTGGTCGCTACGACCGCGCGCGTTACAGGTTTTACGCGTAGGGGACGGGGGTACTCCGCGATGTCCCCCGACCCGTTAAGCGGGCTCGACTCCAGCCAGGAGCAGGCGGTTCGCCTGGAGGGGCACGCCTTGATTATCGCCGGGCCCGGCTCCGGGAAGACCCGCACCTTGGCCGCGCGGGCCGTATGGCTGCTCGCCTCCGGAGCCGGTGACCTCGCGGCGGTAGCCTTCACCCGGGACTCCGCCCGCGAAATCCGCTCCCGTATTCGTTCTGGAATCGGCGGGCGGGAGGGCAATAAACGGGTGATGGCCGGCACCTTCCATAGCTTGGCCTCCAAGCAGCTCAAAAACCACGGGGTCCGCGTCCGCCTGCTCGATGAGGCCGGGCGCGCGCACTATGTCTTGCGCGCACGGGAGATTTGCGGCGATGACCTGCCGATTGACGAGGCGTTGCGCCTTATCGACGGATTCAAGGCCACGACGGCACCCCCTCCCGCCGATGGGGTTGGAACCGCACTGTTCGCCGCCTACCAGCGCCTGCTCGCCCGGGATGGAATCCTCGATTTCTCGGATCTGGTTCTCAAGGCCGTCTCGGGGATGGGCGATGGGACCATCCAACCACTGCCGGTGCGGTGGCTGATGGTCGACGAAGCTCAGGATCTCGACGACGCCCAGTACGCCTGGTTGCGTGCCCATGTTCGCGCCGGCGTTTCCATCACGCTGGTCGGCGACGATGATCAATCCATCTACGGTTGGCGCCACGCCTTGGGGTTCCACGGCCTCGAGCGGTTTGCCAACGAACTGCGGGCCGCCCGGGCGGTCCTGACCCGCAACTACCGGTGCGCGCCCGAAGTGGCGGAACCCGCCTTGCGGCTCATCCGGCACAATCCCACCCGATTCGCCAAACCCATCCAGCCGGAACGTCCGGCCGGCGGCGACATCCGGGTGATTCCGGCCACACGGAGAATCGATGAAGCGGAAATCATCATCCGAAACCTCTTGGCCGAGCCGGGACAATGGGCCGTACTCGCCCGCACCAACCGGCTACTGGATTTCCCGGAACTGCTGTGTGGTCCCGCCAACCTCCCCGTCCGGCGTCTCGGCGGGCGCAGCTTCTGGGAAAGACCGGCCGCGTCCGCCGTATGCGATGCCCTGCTTTCGATTCAGGACGGCTCCTGGGTGGGTGTTGACCGCCTGCTGGGACTCGTCGGCCTTCCCCCCTCCACACTGGAGACGTTACGCGGGCAGACATTGGCGGAAATCGTCGCTCATCCGCCCGATGTGCTGCCTCCCAACACGCCGCACCGGCGCGCCGCCGTCAGCCTTTGCGGCCTGATGCCCCAATGGCGCGAGCTTGCGCACCGCGAGCGCACAAACCTGCTGTTGACCGCGCTCTCCCAATGGTTGACCAATCATATCTCCGGACACTTCGTTTCCGAGATTGCCCGGCAGGCCTGCACGGCCCTCGCCCGACGCGAAGGCTCGCTCGCCGCGCGGTTGGCGGGTGTCCGCGCCAACTCTTCCCGCCCCCCTCGCGAGGACACCCCCCCGGTCATTCTCGCCACGCTCCATGCGGCCAAGGGGCTCGAGTGGGATCGCGTCTGGATTCTCGCGTGCGAAGAGGGCGTGGTGCCCCATATCGACGCTCCGCTGGACGAAGAACGACGCCTGTTCTACGTGGGCATGACCCGCGCCCGTCACCACCTGACCTGCTCCTTCGCGCTCACCGAGGGCGTGCGCAGCCGGTTCCTGGAAGAGGCGGGATTGTTTTCCTGACGCCCCGGGATAGATTTGACCCATGGCCTATCGCAAAAACTTCCATCCCTGGCGGCAGGACCTTGCCGGGGCCGGACTGTTCTTCGCGTTCTCCGTGCTCTCGCTACGTTCGGCCGATGCCAATCCGCTCTATGTATTGCCCGCCTTGGGTTTTGGGTGGGCCGCGTGGCTGGCCCTCAAAAGCTATTCGCGCCGTACCCACGGAAAGCGTGTGGAACACGCGGCCCTCATCGATTTGCGCAAGGCGTGTTCGTGGGCGGTCGCAGTGAATGTCCCCGTTCCCGGCGGGGGAGGAGACATCGACGCCGTCGTGGAAGGACCGCGCCGGTTCGCCGTGGAGATAAAATCCTGGGCCGGCCTGCGGATACGGCGCGGGCGCTTGGTGCGCGCATCGGGCCGCCCCACCGGGGGGCGAGACCCCATTGCCCAGTGCCTGCGCGAGGCCAACGCCATCGGTGCCGTGGCGGTCCTATGGCTACCCACCGCCAAGCGCACATCGGCCTTCGAGCATCGCGGCGTGCTCGTCGTCAACGGACCGGCACGCTTTCTCAATGAAAGGTTGCATAGCGGATAAGTCCATCCGGCCAGCTTTTCCCTGAGTTGCTTTTTCCGGGGAACGCGCGATAAAAATCCACCCCCAAGGAGAAATCCAAATGCCATTACCTCCCCAAGCGCCCGCGACGGTCTTGCCTTCCCCTTGGGACCCGCCCGGTCCCCACACCATCGAAACTTCATCGGGCGCGCGGGTCGATTTGTTCGACCCCGACCCCGCGAGCCTACGACTCGACGACATCGCGTTCTCGCTCTGCCGTATTTCCCGGTATACCGGGCACACCCGCGAGCCGTACTCCGTGGGCTCGCACAGTATGTGGGTCGCCCAGTTGTGTCTACGGACCACCGAGGACCCACGGACCAGCCTTTACGCGCTACTGCACGATGCACACGAAGCGTACATTGGCGATATTCCGACTCCCGTCAAGAACCTCCCCGGGATGCGGGATGTTCTGCGCCCGGTGGTCAAACGCTTGCAGAACGCTATTTTTGACACCCTCGGGCTCGCCCCTCCGTCGCCCGAGCAGCACGCGTGGGTCGCGTGGGCCGATGCACTCGCCCTCGTCGAGGAGTCTCGGTTCCTGATGCCGTCCCGGGGATTCGATTGGGGAGTCCCCGTACCGAAACCCCCGGTCCCTTGCCCGGGCACGCCCCCCTTCCCCCCTGTTCTCCCGCAGACGCCGGAATACACCGTTGAGGCGTTTCTATCCTTGTACGGGGAATTGCGCCATTGACGGATATAAGGTGCTTCGTGTGCACGGTTGGAACGTACCGCGCGGGACGCGCCGCTGGATGCATCGCCGTGCACAGAACCATTGGGATTTAGCTTGTGTCCCGTCTGGTTTCGGTTGTCCACACCGCGGAGCGCCGTCATGAGTCCACCCGACCGGCTTTTCCCCGAGTGGCTCCCCGGCGAGCTGGCGGGTTCTCCCCTGCTTGAGCAGGCGTTCACCCACCGAAGCGTAGGTCCACGAAACTACGAGCGGCTCGAGTTTATCGGCGATGCCGTATTGGATTTGATCGTCGGCGTGCGATTGTTCGACTTGATGCCGAACGCCACCGAAGGCGTGCTCTCCAAGTCCCGTTCCTATCTGGTTTGCGCCGGCACCCTGAGTGAAATCGCGCGTAAACACGGGATACCGACGCTTTTGCGTGCCTCGCCCGGCATCGCCGCCACCCCCTCGGTCCAGGCGGATATGGTCGAGGCACTGATCGGCGCTTGCTTCCTCCACGCCGGACTCGGGGCCGCCGAGAAGATGGTCCGGTTCCTGTATGGCCCCCATTGGGAGCATCCACCGGCGCCCCAGTGCATCCAGGACCCGAAGACCGCACTCCAGGAATGGGCGCAGCGGCGTAGAATCCCCCGCCCGTCGTATTGCGTGCTCCACACGAGCGGCCCGAACCATAAGCTGATATTCGAGGTCGAGTGCCGGGTATCCACTCTCGGCGAACCGGCTATCGGGCACGGCCCCACCCGCCGGGCGGCAGAGAAAAACGCGGCGGCGAACGCCCTCCATCGACTACGAGATCGTGGGGGCCGATAGCCCTTAAGTCGAACAGAACCGCTTTCGCCAAATTTGGCGAAAGCGGTCCAGCGCAGCCGACGGAAACTTGCATTCTAGATTTTGGTCGCATTGTTAGGACGATGCACGCCACCACCACAGCAAGCGAGCCGGACCGCAAAACCCGACCCATCGCCGGGTCCATCCGCCGGGTAATGTTTCGCGGTCAGGATGGATATTGCGTACTGCGCCTGGATGATGGCGCCTGCGTAACCGGCCACCTGATGGACGCGCGCGTGGGCGCGGTCATCGAGGGAGAGGGCGCCCCGGTCGTGCATCCCCGGTTTGGCGAGCAGATCAAGGCGCACTGGCTGGCCGAACACGTCCCGGAAGACCCCAAGGACTTGCTGGCCTTCCTCTCCCGCGGCGCTTTGCCCGGCATCGGTCCCCGGCTCGCGCGCCAACTCCTCGACGCCTTCGGCGCCGACCTGCCCAATGTACTGGAACACCAGCCGATGCGCCTGCGCGAAATACGCGGAATCGGCGCGAAAAAAGCCAAGACTATCGCGCTCTCCTGGTCGAAATTGCGCTCCGTCCGGCGGGTGACCGCCTTCCTGAACCGAATCGGCTTCGGTTCCAATCTCGCCTTTCGGGTACATAGCACGTTTGGAGAAAACGCCGTCGCACTACTGCGCGCCAACCCCTATCGCCTGACCCGGGTGCGCGGCGTCGGGTTCGAGCGCGCCGACCAGGCCGCCATGCACCTGGGTATCGCACCGGACGCCCCGCAACGCCTCGCCGCGGCACTGCGCCACACGACGGAAGAACAAGCCCGACAGGGCCACACCACCACTCCGCGCACAACCCTGCTCGCCGAGGCATCCACGTTGACCGGCCAGCCCGCCGAAGCCCTGGCGAGCGTCCTGGACGACCTGTTGGATAGGTCCCCGCCCCCACTCGTCGAAACGAAAACCGGCGTCAGCTCTGCGCGGCTCTATCACGCTGAACGCACTGTGGCCTCGCACATCGCCCGGATGCTGGGAACTCCGGGAATCCTTGGCCGGGTCGACGCCGGCGCGCTGTTGCGCCAAAACGGCCTGCAGCCGGATCCCAGCCAGGCGCGAGCCGTCGAACTCGCCTTAACCAGCGGCCTGTGCGTCCTGACCGGTGGACCCGGAACCGGAAAAACCACCATCGTTCGCACCGTCTCCGCGGCAGCCGCCAATGCCGGGCATACCGTGCGCCTATGCGCCCCGACCGGGCGCGCCGCCCGACGGCTCGCCGAGGCCTCCGGGCAAAACGCCGAGACCATCCACCGGCTGCTCGGCGCCCGCGGCGCCAGCCACTTCGAACGCGACCCGGAGAACCCCGTCGAGTGCGATTTGCTCATCACGGACGAGTCCTCGATGATCGATGTCTCGCTCCTCGCCAATCTCCTCGCGGCCTTGCCCGCACACGCCCGCGTCGTGTTCGTCGGTGATGCCGACCAGCTCCCGTCCGTCGGACCCGGCGCCTGCCTGCGGGACTTCATCGCCGGCGGCGTACCCACTGCCCATCTCTCGCGCATCTACCGCCAGGAAGAGGGCTCGGGAATCGCCCACGGCGCCCAGCGCCTGCTGGCCGGCCAGCGCCCCGAATTCGGAAACGGACTCTGGTTCGTCTCCGAAGACGACCCCGAACAAGCCGCCACGCGCCTGGTCGGCCTCGTTCAGCGCGCCGCCGCCCATCACGGCTCGCGCGCCGTCCAGGTCCTCTCCCCAATGCGCAAGGGCCCGCTCGGTACCGGAAATCTCAACGCCCTGCTGAGAAAGGCGCTGAATCCACCCGCCCCGGGCGCCCACGAACTCGGCGGCTTCCGGGTCGGTGACCGCGTAATCCAAACCTCCAACGATTACGCACTCGGAACCATGAACGGAGAAATCGGCGCGGTTCGCGCAATCAACCCCGAGGACCGGACACTCCAGGTGGACTACGACGACCGTAGCGTCGACTACGACACCTTCCAACTTCAAAACCTGGAGCCCGCCTTCGCCATCACCATCCACAAATCCCAGGGCAGCCAATACCCCTGCGTGGTTATCCCTCTCTGTACGCAGCATTACATCATGCTCAACCGCCCACTGCTCTACACCGGGTTCACGCGCGCGGAAAAAGACCTCATCCTGGTCGGACAGGAAAAGGCGCTACGCCTCGCCGTTCGCAAACACCACGTCAACGACCGGCGCACGATGCTCGCTAATTACTTGAAAGTATAACGACTATCCGACAGCGCAAACCCCAATGGGGTATCCACGACACCGCCGTGCGCGCCGCCAAGATCCAATACCCCCCTCATCCCACTTTTCTCACCGGGGCCGAGTTGCATTTCTCCCATACGATTTACCCTGCGAGATGGGCGTTATTCATTCGCCCGGATACGCGCCGATTCCGGTAGAACAGAACGCGTCTTACCACGCGCCACGGTTCGGCGCCCCTCGCTAAACAGGATTATCGCGTGTCGAACAAAATTGACTTTGCCCGCATGTTCGCAATCGACATTCGCCAAGCACTCGTTTACCTCGAGTCCGGCCGGGTCGCCAAGGCCAAGGGCCGGCTGGAAGAGTCGCTGTTCTTCGCGATAGCGAATGATGAATCGCTTGAGTTGGCCGTCGAAGAAGCCGACCGCCGGCTACGCTCCAGGGAGGGGGAGTAATGGATACGCCCTGTAACCCACAACTCGAGGATGGCTACACCCGTGTCGCCAACGAGCTGTTTGACGCCATCATTCGAGCCAGACTCAACCGGCGCCAATACGCCGTGTTACTCGCCGTTACCAGAAAGACCTATGGTTACAACCGGAAAACCGCTCGGATATCCATTCGCCAAGTCGCGGCGATGACGGGTCTTGAACGTTCCAATGTAATCCGGACCATCAATAGGCTGGTTAAGATGTCGGTCCTCATCCGGAACGAAATGCCGACTTCTCGCGATGGGGCGCAAGTTTTTGAGATGGGTCTTAACAAGCACTACGACCAATGGCGTTTCCCCGGATGCGGCACCGATTCGGATACGCGCGTGGAAACGGTGTCTCTGGTGGCACTCCCACCCGATCCAGACGGGTGTCAAAACAACACCCGTCTACCTGCCCCTCAGACGGGTGTCAAAACAACACCCCTCCCATCTGGGGGGTGTCAAGTTGACACCCGTCTACCCGCCCCTCAAGTGAGTGTCAAAGCGGCGCCCCCCCGTCAGACGGGCGCTCAAACGACGTATAGCCCCGTAAACCAGCGCCGTAGCGACACACGGCCTTCCGATGAGCGCTCAGGCGATGCCCGTGACGGGTGTCAAAATGACACCCGTCTACCGCCTCCTCAGACGGGTGTCAAAACAACACCCCTCCCATCTGGGGGGTGTCAAGTTGACACCCGTCTCCCTCTCCCTCCAGACGGGTGTCAACTTGACACCCGTAACGGGTGTCAAAACGACACCCCCCCGGGTGTCAACTTGACACCCCCTACTGTTAAAGACAAAAAGATTAAAGACAATACAAAGACAACTACCCCCCTGTCTGCTACGCAGACATCCCCCCACCTGCGGCGGGGGGAGGCGGAAGGGGCCATCGCGCAGCCAACCACGATGCCGTCCGAGTGCGCCACCGACAGGGGCCATCCTGGTGTCGTGGAACTCCATCGCAAGACCCCAACCACGTTCCACGTGGAAACGCAGGAAAGCCATGGGGTCGTGTTTCAGGGGGCCGTGCCAACCCCAGCCTCCGCGGTCGGTTCCTGCCTGGGCGTGGACCCCTCCGACGGTCACGACGCCGATAGGTCCACCGGCGCCGCTCCCAACCACGCGGAAGACCCTGGCGCGGAGGACGCCGCTAGGGACATGGACTTTGCGCTCTCCCCTCCCCATGGGAACCCGGGCAAGAGAGCCGGCCGCCGCCCACGGAAATCCGGCGACGAGCGATTCGACCGCTTCTGGGCCGCGTATCCACGCAAAAAATCCAAGATGCAGGCCCACAGGGCATTCAGCCATCTCGCCCCGAGCGAGGACCTCCTCGCTCGCATTCTCGAATCGCTCGAACGGGCCAAGAAATCCTCGGAGTGGCGCAGAGAAGGCGGGCAATACATCCCCCACCCGGCCACCTGGCTGCGCGCACAGGGCTGGCTCGATGAGTTCATGGCCGATGCCTACACCCCCGCCCAATTCGCCGTCCTGGAGCAATACAACACCATCCTGGGCGAGGCGGGTTGGCCGCCCGCCATCCTGGCCCCCTATTCCGTCGCACGGGCCTCCGGCATCGACGACTTCATCGGTTTTTCGCCCAAGCCGGATATGCCGGAGCGCTATTTCCGCTACTGCGCACAGGAACTCAACCCCCACGATGGATGCGGTTTCGATTGGCTGATTCGCCGGAATGTCTTTCTCCGCATCCGCGAAGGCGTGATCGCCAAAAGAGAAACAACGAGGATTCCTCAATGGGCCTGAATCAACCGCAACTCGCGCCGCAATCCCTCGCCCAAGCCGCCGAGTGCCATCTGCTCGGCACGCTGCTGAGAAACCCACGCGCCCTGGACGACTTGGGAGAGGAGATCCAGGCGGAGGATTTCTCCCACTCCCGGCATCGGAAAATCTACACCGCGTTGCGCGACCTCGACACCGATGGCGCGCCCATCGACGTATTCACCGTTGCGGCCCTGCTCGAGCAACGCAAGGAACTTGCTCGTTGCGGAGGCCCCGCCTATCTGACCGAGATGCGCGATGGCGTGCCCCCCGCCGGCCACGCCGCCCACTACGCGCGAATCGTGTGTGGCGCCGCCATCGAGCGCCACCTGCTGCAGGCCGCCGAGTCCATCGTCAAGACCGTGCGCGAGCCCGGGGAACCCGCAGAGAAACTCGACCGCGCCGGGGCCATTATTGGGTCCATCGCCGAACCCCGAACCAAGAGGGGTCCCATTCTCGCCCGCGACCTCCTCCCGCACGTCGTGGACCAACTCCAAACCCTGGCCGACGCCGACGGCGAATACGTCGGCCAACCCTCCGGGTGGCCCGACCTCGACCGCATGACCGGCGGATTCCGCCCCGGACAACTCGTGGTGGTGGCCGGGCGCCCGTCCATGGGTAAGACCAGCCTCGCCCTCAATATCGCCGAGCACGTCTCAGTGCATGGGAATCGAACCGCTCTCGTCTTCAGCCTGGAAATGTCCGCGACCGAATTACTGATGCGCAACGTGGCAAGCCTGGGGAACATCGACCTGCAGCACGTTTTGTCCGCCAGGATGGACACCGGCGAATGGACCCGGTTTACCGCCGCAACCGCGCAGATACAACGCGCGCGGCTCCTGGTCGACGAAACCCCCTGGGTAGGCATCCACGACCTGCGAACACGCGCCAGGCGTGTACGGCGTGAACACGGACTCGACCTCGTCGTCGTCGATTACCTCCAGCTCATGGAGGGCCCCGGCGAGCATCGCACGGCCCAGATCACCGCCATCTCCCGAGGGCTGAAACTGCTCGCCAAGGAACTCAACGTACCGGTGGTGGCGCTCTCGCAGCTCAACCGCAGCCTGGAGCATCGACCGAACAAACGCCCCATGATGTCGGACCTGCGTGAGTCCGGCGCCATCGAGCAGGACGCCGACCTCATCATGTTCCTCTACCGCGACGAGGTCTATGACCCGGATAGCCTCGCTGCCGGCTCCGCTGAGATCATCATCGGGAAACAGCGAAACGGCCCTATCGGGACCATCCACTTGGCCTTCCGCAAGGAGTTTTGCCGGTTTTCATCCTTCTCCGGCAGGCCGCTCCCGCAAGCGCCCGCCAAGGAAAAACCTCTCGCACAAAGGTGGAAAAAAGGATTCGAATACTGAACCCAGGAAAAAAACCGTCTCGTATTGGAGATTTCTCAGGACTTTCATTTTCGATGCATCCGCCAAAGAGGCGATTCGGGACATCCAGTCGCTCCAAGATCCACCCAGAACTCGCTTTTTTGTGCCGGATACACAGTTTTTTACATGCCAGCCTCTTTACACACCCATTCGTATACCTAGCCGGGCGTGTTTGCATTTTTTAGTGTTTTCATAAACTGAATGTGTAATCCCTGACTATTTGGAGAGTGCCATGCCCACCGAGAATCCACTCGACGATTTATCCCCCCTTGAGCGCGCGCGCCGCGCCATGGCCGAGCGTCGCGCCGCCGGCGAGACGATTCGCCACCTCTCCCCCATACAGAAAGCAATTGCAAAACCCAAGTCCAGAACGCTCGCTATTGCAGCGAATTGTTATGCATGCCAGGGGGGTAGCGCGGATTCGGGAGTCAAGTGGCGGATCGGAAATTGCACTGTCGGTCCACTCCAGGAAAACGAGTCCGGGTGCGCACTCTATGGCTTGCGTCCTTACCAACACTTGTGTGGAAAGCCTACTCCCGCCTTGCTCGCCCGTGGGCGCCTGGATGGAAATCCGGTTGAAACCGACGGTGAGAGCGCGGAGGACGATGCGGAAGACGAGGAAGACATTGCCGGAGATCCCGGGGAATGACCGCGGTCGGCCAAAGCATCCTGGACCTGCATCACGAAATCATCGTCGACCTGTTCGCCGGGGGCGGTGGGATGTCCACTGCCATCGAACAGGCCCTTGGGCGCAGCCCCGACGTCGCCATTAATCATGACGACGACGCGCTGTCGATGCATCGGGCGAATCACCCGCAGACACGGCATTTCGTTTCAGACGTGTGGGAAGTATCCCCAATCGGGGTAACCCGAGGCCGGCCGATAGGCTTGCTGCACCTGAGTCCGGATTGCACGGATTTTTCCCAAAGCAAGGGGGGACAGCCCCGCCGAAAGCGGACCCGTTCGCTGTCGTGGATCGCCCACCGGTGGGCGGGGCAGGTAGGACCCCGCATCATCACGCTGGAGAACGTGAAACAGATTCAGCGGTGGGGGCCGCTCATCGCCAAGCGGGACAAGGCTACCGGCCGAGTCGTGCGGCTTGGCGGCACCGTGGCGGCGCCCGGGGAACGAGTTCCGGTACAAGAGCAGTTCCTGGTCCCAGACCGCAAGCGCGTGGGGAAAACTTGGCGCCGGTTCGTGGCGTGCCTGCGCGGGCTCGGCTATGTCGTGGAGTGGCGGGTGCTTCGGGCGGCCGATTACGGCGCACCGACGACCCGCGAGCGCCTGTTCCTGGTGGCTCGCCGCGACGGAGAACCTATCGTCTGGCCGGAGCCGACTCACTTCCGGCATCCGACCAAAGGCCAGCCCCGTCGCGTCGGGGCGAGGGCGTGGCGCTCGGCAGCCGAGTGCATCGACTGGAGCCTGTCCTGCCGCTCGATCTTCGGGCGCAAACGTCCGCTGGCGCCGGCCACGCTCCGGCGTATCGTTCATGGAATCCGGCGCTACGTTTTGGATGCCGACGAACCCTTCATCGTTCCGCCAGGGGCCGGCTGCTCCGGGGTATATGCCGCCCCGTGGGGGACTGCCACCCCGCAAGGGGCCGCCTATCTAGCCCAGATGAACGGAGGGTTCAACACGACCCCGGGGCATGATGCGCGTCAACCGCTGAGCACCATCACGCACCGCGGCAGCCAGCAGCAATTGGTGGTCGCGCACCTCGCGCATTTGCGCCGCCATTGCGATGCCCGCGACCTCGATGAGCCCTTGCGCACCCTCAGTGCGGGCGGGCAGCATCATGGGCTGGTTACCGCGACCACGATACCTGGTGGGTTTTCGCCCGAAGATTCCCCGGTCCCGCCGGACGGTGCATTGCGGGTAGCCGCATTCCTTCTGCGCTATCACAGTTCCGGGGGGCAGTGGAGCGACCTGCACAACCCCATGACCACGGTGACCACCAAGCACCGGCTAGCGTTGATCACGGTGATGATCCGGGGCGTGCCCCATGTGATCGTCGATATCGGCTTGCGGATGTTGGTTCCGCGTGAGCTGTATGCCGCACAGGGATTCCCACCCGACTACAGGATTGATCGTGGGCATGATGGGCGGGTGTTCACAAAGACGGCGCAGATTCGCATGGTAGGAAACAGTGTATCGCCGCCACCAGCCATCGCCCTCCTCGCCGCAAACGCCGGGGATCTGGCGATCCACCCCGCGAAGCGCAGAGCCGGCGGCAACGGCCATGTTTGATCCGGATCAGTATTTTCCCACTCCGCGGTCGCTCGCCCTGCGTGCATGGGCGACGTTCTCCGACCGGGACTTCGGAAGCACGCTCGAGCCATCCGCCGGCGAGGGGCATTTAGCCGCCGCGTGTCCCTCCTCCCGGGACCGGGTCGCGCGTATCGACTGCATTGAACGCGACCTCACCCGCCACGAGATGCTCCGCGCGCGCGGTCTGCGTGTCATCGGGCTGGATTTTCTCTCGCTACGCAACGCCTCGATGTACTCGAAAATTATTATGAACCCTCCGTTTGCGGAAGGTGTTCGTCACGTATTGCACGCCTGGAGCATTCTTTGGGATGGTGAGATTGTGGCGATACTGAACGCCGAGACCGTGCGCAACCCGTGCTCCCAGGAACGCAAATATCTCGTCGATCTCATCGCGCGTCACGGACAGGTCGAGTTCATTGAGGGCGCCTTCGAGTCTAGTGACGCACTACGCAAGACCCGGGTCGATGTGGCGCTGGTCCATTTTACCAAGCACGCCGAGGCAAACGAGATCCTTGGCGACCTCCTGGCTCGCTGCCGGGTCGACTCCGGAGACGCCGCACGGCCACCGATGGATACCCTCTCCCCCGGCGCCTTGCCGGCTCTGCCGGTGTCCCGGCTTGAGAATGCCGTGGTTGTATTCGATGCGGCAGTGCTCGCAATGCGTAAGAGCGTGCTCGCCGAGGCCTGCGCCGCACACTACGCCCGCTTGATCGGCGGGCGTCTCGAGGAAAGGCACAGCGATGCGTCACTGCCCGAGATACTTCCGAAACTTACAGCGGATTGGGTCCGCGAGCACATCCAATCTCGTTACAAGGATCTCAAGAACCGGGCTTGGGCGAGCGTGCTCGATTCCACCGAAGTGCGCGGGCGGCTCTCGATCGGCGTGCGCCAATCCATGGAGCGCCAATTTCAGGATATCCAGGCACTCGAGTTTACTCTGGAAAACATCTACGCCTTTCTGTCCGGGCTCATTGAACAGCAGGGGCCACTTCAGGTTCAGATGTGCTGTGAGGTTTTCGATTTGTTTGGAAAATACCACACTGACAACCTCTGCTTTTACCGTGGATGGAAATCCAACAATAAACATCGTACCTGCGGGATGAAACTCAAGAGCACACGGTTCATTTTGCCGGGGCACTCAATGAACTCCTGGCAGAGCCGGCCGTTGTACACCACGCAGGAACTACTCGGGGACATCGACCGCGTTTTCTATTTACTCGACGGCCAGTACGCGCCTGACCGGAATTCATTGTCCGCGGTTTTCGACGACCGTTTCGACGACCTGACCAACGGCGAGCGGGTCTCGTCCGAGTATTTCGACCTCCGCTTCCACCCCGGGATCGGAACGATTCACTTTTTTCCTAGGCGCAAGGATCTCGTCGACCGGCTCAATCGTATCGTCGGGCGGGCCCGGCAATGGTTGCCGCCGGAGGAGGTACGGGTGGACAAGGCATTCTGGCTCCAATACAAACACGCCGACGAGGTATCCCAGGATCTTCGCCGGGAGGTGAACCAGCGCGCAGGGACCAGCCGCTGGAAAAACCCGTTCGGCAGGATTCAGAGCCCCGACGACGCACATGCGTCGGCTGCCACCGACACGATCCTCGGGGCACTCGACACGGTACTGGCACGACGGGGGCTCGTGACCTCACTTTCCGGCCCCAGCGAGCGCGACGCCCGGAGTAGCACAACCATGCTGCGGTAGCTACTTCACAGCCGCAGGGCCCCGTGGCCGCCTGGGTCCAGGACGAAGATCATGTATCAGAATTTCCCACCACAACCCGCAACTGTCCATGCGGGTCAACTACCCCGCCCTAAAGGGCGGAGCTTGTGAGAGCAGGCTGGGTTGACCAGGGGGCCAAGTAACGTTGGCAGACGTTCGTAACAGGTCGTTCAGACGCACCGGCGGATGCTTCCTCAGTTCGCCGCTCTGCAAGGTTGGGATCATGCTGGCGAAAGGCAAAGCGCCGAAGGTTTCAGTCGCACCCGTAAGGGTGGAGCCGGTTACGGACAACCCCGAGGGGAGACGGGTGGAAACACCCGCGTCACAAGGCCCGTAAGGGCAAAGGTATCGGTAATGGCTGTGTTGATATTGGATAAGCGCAAGAATCCGCTGATGCCGTGTTCCGAGAAGCGGGCGCGGTTGCTGCTAGAACGAGGCCGGGCGCGAGTCCATCGGAAGGCCCCGTTTATCATCCGGCTGGTGGACCGCGGGGTGGAAGATTCCGCCTTGCAGCCTTTGCGGCTCAAGTTGGATCCGGGCAGCAAGACCACGGGTATTGCCCTGGTCCGCGAGCGGGAGACGGTCGATCCGGCCACCGGGAAGAGCACCCGCGCGCAGGCGGTGGTATTTCTCGCGGAACTCGCTCATCGCGGGCACCTCATCCGGGACCGACTCACGGCCCGGCGCGCCTTCCGCCGCCGGCGCCGGGGAACTCTGCGCTACCGGGCGCCGCGTTTTCTGAATCGGACCCGGCCTCGGGGGTGGCTGGCGCCCTCTCTTCGGCATCGGGTGGACACCACTATGGCGTGGGTCGACAGGCTGATGCGCTGGGCACCGGTGGCGGGCCTCTCGACCCTGCTCCATCGCTTCGACACGCAGGCGTTGCAGAACCCGGAAATCTCCGGCATCGAGTACCAGCAGGGCACACTGACCGGCTACGAGGTCCGGGAGTACCTGCTGGAGAAGTGGGGCTGGCGCTGCGCCTACTGCGACGTCGAAAACGTCCCGCTCACCGTCGACCATATCCATCCGAAGAGCCGAGGCGGTTCGGACCGGGTATCGAACCTGGCGCTGGCCTGCGTGCCTTGCAACCAGCGCAAGGGAAACCGCGACGTGACCGAGTTCCTGCTCCACGACCCGAAGCGCCTGGCCCATATCGAAGCGCAACGCAAGGCGCCACTCAAGGACGCCGCCGCCGTGAACAGCACTCGCTGGGCGCTGCTCGGTCGGCTGAAGGAAACAGGGCTGGACGTGGAAGTGGGCACCGGTGGACGGACCAAGTACAACCGCGCCCGGCAACAATGCCCCAAAACCCACTGGGTAGACGCGGCGTGCGGCGGGCCGCCGGGTGCGCTCGTTCGCCTCGATCCGGAGACGAAGCCTCTCGCTATCCGAGCCACCGGGCACGGCGAGAGGCAACGCGCCCGCCTGAACCGGTACGGGTTCCCGCGTGGGCACAAACCCCGCCGGCGGTCCTTTCTCGGCTGGCGGACCGGCGCAATCGCACGCTGCGACAAGCCGGGTGTCCGCGCATTCGTGGGCCGGGTAGCCATCCGGTTCCGGCCGTCTTTCGTGATTACCGGACCCGACGGCAAGAAGGCGGAAACCCACCCGAAGTATCTGCACATCGTGCAAAAGGGAGACGGTTATGCGTATGCGTAAAGGGGGCGGCGCTTCCGCTCCAGCCGAGCCATTGGCTACGGCTGGAGTACCCGCGCCGAAAATGTGACTGATGGTAGGAAACAGTGTATCGCCGCCGCCAGCCATCGCCCTCCTCGCCGCAAACGCCGGGGATCTGGCGATCCACCCCGCGAAGCGCAGAGCCGGCGGCAACGGCCATGTTTGATCCGGATCAGTGTCTTTTCACTCCGAAGTCTCTTGCCTTGCGTGCATGGGCGACGTTTTCCGCCCGGGGTTTCGGAAGCGTGCTCGAGCCCATCCGCCGGCGAGGGACACTTGGCCGCTGCATGTCCCTACGCCGAGACCGTGCGCAACCCGCGCTCCAAGGAACGTTAATCAGGAACGAACGAATTCAAACAACGGGCCATAATCATGATTATCTGCCGCGCAAAGGGCTACGACATATGCTTTCCGTGTCTTACTGGTATCGACCAGGTTGACCCGGCCCCATGTGAAGCGCGGGCGACCTATTGCTGTTAGCAGGAGGTCAGTTGCCAGCCTTGCATGGCGGCCATTCCCATTCGGATAAGCATGAATCCATACCAGCTTGTGATGAAGGCGTGCGGCGATTTCATCCGGCTCATAAGTACCGTTCTCAATCCAGAAGCGACAATCATCGAGAAGCTGGCGCATCTCGGTTGGAATGCGGTAAGCATCAACGCCGATATTTTTACCAGTGTGTCTGTATTCACCAGCCCAGCGCCACACCCGGCCATACATCCGCTTGTGAAGGTCGTTCAGAAATCGCTCGCCCAGTACATCACGCTTGCGTTTGAATGCCCATTCTTCGGCTTCAAGAATATTGGCCTGTTCCGCTTCATTGAGTTCTCCGCGCAGGGTGATATAGGACGGAATCAGACCTTCTCGCTCATCTTTGCTGAGCGGCGTTGCCGCGTCATCCTGTTCGTAGATCGGGTTAGTCATTCATCCTCCCCCCAAATCTCAGAACCAGCATTTTCAAGCAGGCGCTCAATCATGCGCTTGATCTGTTCCTGCTCGTCGGCTGCCTCAACTCCTTGGGCTTCGAGGGCCATGCTATGGCGTGTCGTTTCCATGCGTTTCTTTGCAAGGCACTCGGCGCGCTCGCAGACCAGTTCGTCGAGCGGTTTCCTCGGGACGAGGGCATAGACCAAGCAGCAGTCCATGGCATGTGCCGCCTTTTCCAGGCTGTTGAGGGTTATCGCGCCTTTGGCCTCCGCTTGCTCAATCGCAACCGCGCGCGACTGAACGACACCCAACCGCTTCGCAAGCTGGGTGGTCGTCATGCCCAGCGCCTCTCGGATGGCCTTGATCCAGCCCCGCGATGGGCGTGCGAAACTCGCTGAACCCCGTAGGGAATTCAGGCGCTTATCGAGTTGTCGGCGTGCGACGGCACGTTCTTTCGGGCGCATAGCAATCACCTTTACGTGTTAATATAACCGACCAAGCATCACATATAAGTGAACCGAAGGCAATTATATTATCATATAAATATGATTACAGAACGACATCCTTGACCGCCATTGACATCCTCCCCGGCCTTCATGCCGGGGAGGATGTCAAACAAACCGGACCTTGGATGTTGCATTCCACTCGTTCCTTGCGATCCTGCTTCCAGTCCACTTGAGAGGGAGATCGCGTGATGATTACCCGAGTTCTTCGGCTACTGTTCTCCGGGGCGCTGTTCGGCGCCGGCTACGCGCTCGGGCGCCTGCTGTTGATGCCGCTGATGCTGACCGCCTTGGCCGGAGCCGGCTGGGCCTTCGGCTGGTCCTCGCTGCACCATGTCCACTTTCTGCAGGGCGTTCAGCACGTCGTATTCTCGTTACACGCCATGCTGATGCATCGTGCGGGTTAAAAGGTAGGAGATTGGATATGCAATTCACCTGTCCACTCTGCCATTCGCATCACGCCACGCGCTTGGCGCTCGTCCAGGCCAAGGGGCGCTCGCGCTCGCGTGGCTGGTCGCTGACCGGCGGCGTCGGGGGAATGTTTTCCCTTGCCTTGACCTTCATTTCGCTGCCGTTCCGATTCTTGGGATTCGGGGGGATTGCCCGCAATCTTTCGTACACCGAGACGGTCCTTGCCAGAGAGACCGCGCCGCCCCACCGTGTGCCGGTCCTAAAGATGGCGCTGTTCGGTTGGATTCCCGTTTATATTTTCTTCGGACTTCCCCTTACCGGGATGGCGATATCTCTCGCGGCGCGAGACCCCTATTTCGGCAGCCTGTTCAACAGCTTGATTGGCATAGGCATGCTGGCTTTCTATATTGCCAGCCTCGTCGCGGGCGACTACTACAATCGTAAGGTTTGGCCCCTGCTCGAAGCCGTCTGGCAACGCACCTTCCTCTGCGGGCGCTGCGGAGCCAACTACATCGTGCCCGACTACGACCCCTGTGGCCGGCGCCCGGTGCGCTCCGACCAGATCGGCCAGGGCGGGTCGCGGTTTTCCCGGCGGGACGGGCTACCCAGGGCCAAACAGCCGGAGGCACAGGAACAGGCTCGCGCCAAAGCTGAGCAGGACCTCGGCCGGTGGTGAGCACTCCACTCATTCAGATCCTTCGCCGACCGGTACTCGCGGAGCCTTCCACCTTTCGCGGTCTAGCCCCCGTCCTGGCTCGCGTCTATGCCACCAGGTCCCAAAACGCCGGCGAGACCCGCCTCTCGCTCGAGGCGCTTCCTTCTCCCGACGATCTGTTGGGCATCGAGGCGGCCACCGATCGCCTCATCAGGGCGGTGCGCACCAACGAGGCAATTTGCGTCGCCGGGGATTTCGATTGCGACGGGGCTACCGCGACCGCCGTCTGCGTCCGTGCGTTACGGGCGTTCGGACACGGGAATGTGTCGTTTTTCGTCCCCGACCGCGCCCGCCTCGGCTACGGCCTGACCCCCGGCGCCGTCGATGCGATGCGGGACCGAAAACCCGGACTCATTCTCACCGTGGACAACGGGATCTCTTCGGCTGCCGGCGTTGCGCACGCGCGCGAGGCCGGCATCGACGTGATCGTCACGGATCACCACCTGCCGCCGGACCGTCTTCCACCCGCCACGGCCACCGTCAACCCGAATCAGCCGGGTGACCCCTTCCCTTCCAAGGCACTGGCCGGCGTCGGCGTTGCGTTCTACCTGATGCTCGCCACCCGGCAGGCGCTTCGCAAGCAGGGCCATTTTCATCGGCGCCCTGAACCCAACTTGGCCGAACTCCTCGACTTGGTGGCGCTCGGCACGGTCGCCGACATGGTCCCGCTCGACCATACCAACCGCATTCTCGTCGAACAGGGCTTGCGCCGGATCCGCGCCGGCCACGCCAGCCCCGGCATCGCCGCACTCCTCCAAGTAAGCGGTTGCAACGCCACCCAAATCGTGGCCTCCGACTTCGGATTCGGTCTCGGCCCCCGGCTCAACGCCGCCGGACGGCTCGAAACCATGGATATCGGGATTCAGTGTTTGCTTTCCGATGACCCGGTCCATGCGCTCGAAATCGCCACCCGTCTGGACGCCCTCAATCGCGAGCGGCGCAAAATCGGACAGCGGATGCGTGAGGAGGCCGAGGCCATCGTGGTCGAACAAGCTGCCACACTGGGCGCGGATTTGCCGGACGGCCTATGCCTGTTCGCGGAAGGCTGGCACCAGGGGGTTGTGGGCTTGGTCGCCGGACGCATAAAGGACCGCTTCCATCGTCCGGTCGTCGCGTTCGCGGAGGACGGTAATACCGCGGGAAGGTTGAAAGGCTCCGCCCGCTCCATCCCCGGCATCCACATCCGCGATGCGCTCGCGCGAGTCGACGCCCTGCAGCCTGGCCTCATCGAACGATTCGGCGGTCATGCGATGGCGGCCGGACTGACCCTTCACGGGGAGGCGCCCTCGTCCTTGGAACGATTCCGGGATGCATTCACGGCGGCCGTCTCGGATCTCGCCCCTCCCGGAGCCTTCGCGCGCGTGCTCGAGACCGATGGCCCACTCGACCCGGAAGAGATGTCCTTGGACACCGCCCGGATGCTCCGCTACGGGGGACCGTGGGGACAGGGTTTCCCGGAGCCGATTTGGGACGGCCCGCTTGAAGTCACCGAGGTGCGATGGGTGGGGGACGGCCGCCACGCCAAACTGCGCGTACGTTACGACTCCGCCATGCCGCCCATCGATGCCATTGCTTTCAATGCCACAGAACTGCCTTCCCTACCGCAGCCGGGCATCCATCACCTCGCCTACCGCCTCGACGTGAACCACTACAAGGGCATCAGCCGCCCTCAATTGGTTGTCCAGACCTGCCTGCCTGTGCGCCAAGCGCAGACCACCGCCCCCGGAACCCGGCAGGGGTTCCGCCCGTGAACACTCATCTGCTATCCCGCTTGTTCACCGCCATCGATGACGAGATGGATGCCGTCGACCGCTCCAATGCCTCGCTCAACCGGCTGCTTGTGAGGGCGCTGCGCCGCGTGACCACGGCCGATGAAGCGCGGCGGCTCGTCGAACTCATTCCGAACGAACATCCCTATGCCCCGCTGGTCCAGGCACTGTACGACGACTTGGCCGGGAATCCGCCACACACACCTCCCTTTCCGATGTCCAATTGAGGACCGTTCGCACTCCTCGGTTCCTTTTCCGCTCCGCTCATGATCGGTAAACACGATCACTCTCCTGCGTCCGAGTAAATAAACTTGCATTTTTCCAGGCGCGGACTATGCTTTCTCGCATGTTACGCAGAACCCCCATCGTTAGGAAAGACTGTGGCGCGTATGCCATATCCATTTGGCAAGCGCCAGTGATGTCATGCGCGTCGCGTACGATAGCTCCCGCGCAGACACCGGTTCTCCACCTGAACGGAAGCGAATTCACATAACGGTCCACCAGAATTCCAGGGGGGGCCAGGACCAAAAACCAGGCTCCCCAGACACGAAACCCCGGAGAGCCCACTTGGACTACCGGGGTTTTTTTTACGTCCCACCCAGCGCCTACGTTGCCTGGGTTGTTTTTTGACAACCGGGATTCGTTGATTCGTTGTGTTCCCCGTCGGGGGCACGCGGGCGTCTTGTGTCCGCAGTTTCCCGGCGGGGTCTTCAGGCCGATAGCTCAACGGTAGAGCGGTGGACTCCAAACTCATTGATGGGGGTTTGGCGCGGAACCGGCATTCAGATTCCAATGTGTCCGTGAGCATGGTCGCGGCGTGTAGTTGACCGGCCCATACGATAAGGGGGCGCCGTGGCGGAACCGGCTGTTGCGGGTGTGCCCCAGGGGGAGCCGATCAAACAGTATCGGTTGCGCCTGCCAGGATCGCCCGCCCATCGCCCCCGGGGACTCCCGGCGGACACGGGGCGGGAGTCGCCGGAGTAACCGGAAGGCCCGCAGCATCTATCTCGTCCGCCCACGACGGAAGAAGTTGGGCCATCGTTTCTATCGCGGGGAGGGTGTTGGCTCCCAATCTGAGCTCATAACCCGGCCCACGTCGGTTCGATTCCGACCCCCGCAATCACCTTCGCCCCGTTAGCTCAATCGGAAGAGCGCCACCCTGTCACGGTGGAGGTAGCCGGATCGAAACCGGTGCGGGGCGCCATTCGTACATTGGGAGATCGTCTAGTGGCAGGACCGGAGCCTTTGAAGCTCCAGACGTAGGTTCGAATCCTACTCCCCCAACCACCGGCTAGTGCCGGAGCAAACCGTTTGTACCGATCGCGATACCGACCGATTTTTAGTCTTCTGGGTGCAGCTCAGCTTGGTAGAGCCTCTGCTTTTGGAGCAGAGGGTCGCAGGTCCGAATCCTGTCACCCAGACCAGTTTCGCACGGCCTGTGACGTGGCGCGTATTGGCACGCGCTTGCTCATCGTGGATGCGCGCTTACACGGTGACGAGAGCGGGGTAGTATCCCCCCACCCCGCGAAACCCGGTAGGGTTTGTTCCAGGTTCGACTCCTGGCATCACGGGCCGTGCGAATCACAATCATGCCGCCGTAGCTCAACCGGTAGAGCAGCGGTCCTGTAAACCGCAGGTTGCGGGTTCGACTCCTGTCAGCGGCTCCAATACTCGCGGGCTTGGCCGAGCGGTCAGGCAGCGGTCTTCCAAACCGCACAGGCGGGTTCGACTCCCGCAGCCCGCTCCATTCGATGCCCGGATAGCTTAGATGGTAAAGCGCCCGCCCCGTAAGCGGGAGGCCGTGGGTTCGACTCCCTCTCCGGGCTCCAATCCCACTACTGGTCACGGGTCGGTGGCTGAACGGCCAGGCACGCGGCTGCAAACCGCGATCAAGCGAGTTCGACTCTCGCCCGGCTCTCCATACATGTCTTTTCCGAGGTGGTAGAACTGGTAGACATGCCTGTCTCAAGAACAGGTGGGAGAATGCCCATGCGGGTTCGACTCCCGCTCCCGGCACCATATCATGGCCCGCAAGCTCAATTGGATGAGCACCCGAATCCTAGTCGGGTGGTTGTGGGTTCGAATCCCACGCGGGCCGCCAAAGCATCGCACCGGTATGTAAAACGGGAAAGGCGGCCGGACCCTCGATCCGGTGCGTGCGGGTTCGAGTCCCGCCCAGTGCGCCAAGTCATGGGCCTGTAGCTCAATCGGTCAGAGCAGTGGACTCATAATCCATTGGTTCCAGGTTCGAGTCCTGGCAGGCCCACCAACCGGTGATGTAGCTCAACAGGCAGAGCGGGAGACTCATAATCTCCAGGCAGTCGGTTCGAGTCCGCCCATCACCACCAGATTTTTCGGCCACCTGACTGGAATTGGTATACCTCGCCGGCTTAGAACCGGCGGCTTCCCGGTTCGATTCCGGGGGTGGCTACCAATCACCCGGGCCGGTAGCTGAGACGGTTTAGCGCCGGAGAGGGTGATTCGAGTCTACCTCTGCCCACCAGGTTCTTTTATCGCCCCGATAACTCAACTGGATAGAGCACCGGTCTTCTAAACCGGGGGTTCCAGGTTCGAGTCCTGGTCGGGGCGCCACACACGACACAGCGAATCCCGGAGTTGTACGGCCCGCTGACCGAGCGGCGAGGTGTGTGGCTGCAAACCACATCAGGCAGGTTCGACTCCTGCGCGGGCCTTTATGGCGAGACACGAGGAGAGGATGATGAGTGTTCGAAGGGTGATCCAGGGCGCGCAGGTGCCCATTAAGATTTGGACCGATGATGTGGATTCAGCCAGTCTTGACCAACTGCGTGAGATCGCCTCCCTGCCCCTCATCCACCATCATGTGGCGGCAATGCCGGACGTTCATTTCGGCAAGGGAGCGACGGTTGGATCGGTGATCCCGACCGATCGCGCGATTATCCCGGCTGCGGTCGGGGTGGACATCGGGTGCGGGATGACCGCCGCCAGGCTGTCGTTGTGCACCGAGGATCTTCCGGATTCCCTGTCTACGGTGCGCGCCGCTATCGAGTCTCGCGTACCCCTGGGTACCGGCGGTGCCCGCCAGACTCCGAAGGTCAAGGCCGATGATTCGCTCCTGTGCGCTTACCGGGACCTGTTGGAGCGGAACCCCAATTTCGGCGCGCCGGATCCCGCGCGGGTAGCCGCCCAGATCGGCACGCTTGGCTCCGGCAACCATTTCATTGAGCTTTGCCTTGATGAAACCGGGTGCGTCTGGGTGATGTTGCACTCCGGAAGTCGTGGGGTCGGCCACTCGATCGGGACGCACTTCATCGAGCATGCTAAGCGTGAGATGGAGCGATGGCATATTCATTTGCCAAACCGTGATCTGGCCTATCTCCCGGAGGGTACCGATGGGTTTGACCGCTACATCGAGGCGGTCTCCTGGGCGCAGGCGTATGCGGCCCGAAACCGCGATCTGCTTCTCGAAAAGACGATCGAGGGATTGCGCGAGACGCTGCCGCCCTTCGAGATCGAGGATGAGGTGATCAGCGCCCACCACAACTACGTGGAGCGCGAGCACCACTTCGGCCGAGATGTGTGGCTCACCCGCAAGGGTGCGATCCGAGCGCGCGAGGGCGACCTTGGAATCATTCCGGGCAGCATGGGGACGCGCAGCTACATCGTGCGCGGTCGCGGGAACCCGGACTCATTCTGCTCCTGTTCGCATGGGGCCGGCCGTCAGCTCTCGCGCTCCGAGGCCAAGCGGCGCTTCAGCATCGAGGATCTCGCGCGAGAGACGGATGGAATCGAGTGTCGCAAGGACGCTGGGGTAATCGACGAGATCCCCTCGGCCTACAAGGATATCGAGCGGGTTATGGAGTATCAGGACGATCTGGTTGAAATCGTCCACACCTTGCAGCAGGTCGTGAATGTGAAGGGTTAGCAAAGGGTTAGCAATGTCCACTAAGAACAGAACGAAGAGAGTGATGACCCTGGGCGGGGTGTTCCCGCCGGTGCTGGTAGTCGATCTCGCCGGCCGACCGGTCCATTGGGCACATTGGCAGGAGGCGGTGCGCCACTACGTGCTCGAGCAGATCGCCTGGACGGTGGGCGATCCGGCCTCGGTCGTACGCGGCGGCATCCAGATGAATGGCGAACGATCCCGGGTGCACCTGCATCCGGTGATCGCGCTGCACGGGGTGAACGGCGGTGTGTTCGAGGACTACACCCCGGCGCTGTCCAATCCGGCGTTGTTCGCGCGCGACCGGTATCGCTGCCTCTACTGCGGTTCAGATCTCTCCGCGCGCCGTGCGCTTGCGACCCGCGATCACGTGATCCCGATCAGCCGCGGCGGACCGGATCGGTGGGCCAATGTGGCGACCGCCTGCAGGGCCTGCAACTCGCGCAAGGATGACCGCACGCCCGAGGAGGCGGGACTGCGGTTGCTTGCGGTGCCCTACGCGCCGAACTACGCCGAGCACCTGATTCTTGAGAACCGGCGAATCCTGGCGGACCAGATGGTTTTTTTGGCGAAACGGGTACCGCGTCGCCGCCATACAACAAACTGATTGTGGTAGGGGCGCCCCCTTTTGCGCGTCCAACCGCTCAGTTGCATTTTTGCATATATCTTCAATACTCAATTATCGAATTAACCGGACCCTGAAAGGCCCGAAACCTCATGTGCGCATTTCCGGAATTTTCCACTCGTTCGGCTCCACCCCGTCGCTGGGGTATTTACGGGTACGCCAATGCGGGGAAATCGACGTTCCTTTCCGCCATGCACCAGCCGCTGCTGGTTATAGACCCGGATGGGCGGTTTTCCGAAGTGGCGGGGCGATGTCGCGCCCCACGGTCCTTGAGCACCAATCCGCGCGAGCACCGGGATCCACTCGCTATCCATAGAATCCTCTCCTCGAACGATTGCTCGGAGTTTGCGACAGTCGCGCTGGATTCCATAACCGCCATCCTTGAGCCGTTGAAGGCGGTGATCATGGAGGAAAACACCCGGGGCCTGCACAAAAACAAATCCGCCCCCTGGTCGCGGAAGGCTGCCGTGCTTCGAATGATCGTGGATCCGATGGTCGGCTGTGGGCGGGATATGGCGCTAATCTGGCATTCAGAGGATAGCAGCGATGCATACGGGAAACGGCAAACACGACAGACCCTGCAGAAAGTCGAGGCCCGGAGAATTTTGCGTTGTCTGAATGCCGTGATCCGACTGGAACACGTGGGCGGACGGCGCCTTGCGCGCGTGACCTGGAGCCGCAATGGGGTCCAAGGAGTCGCCATTGAGGACACGGACGGTTACTGGCGCGGGGTACCCGAGCGCATCGAGCGGGCGCTGTATGGTGAGACCGCCACGAATACCGGCACCACACCCCCGGTTTTCCGGACAACCCCACAATGATCTTTTGGGATACTTTGCAGATGGCCCAGCCGGCGGTGGCCGATAACACCGGCAGCCAGGCACGCGGCACTCCCTTCTCCTGATGTCTCCGCCGCGGGGACTGGCCCTTCCATTGCGGAAGGAGTGGCGAGGGGGGGGTAACCCCCTCGCTTTTTTGCAGATTTAGCGCAACACCGAATACCTTATTCGGCGAACCTCGTGCGTGGCGGCGACGGGACGGTGGATGTGGCGCACCTCGCCGGCGAGACCTGCCGCAGTGGAGGTTACCCGCTGGACAACATCATTATGACATCCCGGCCCCCTGACATCCTCTGGATGGTAGATCGCCGATACGCCAACTCCCCGGAGTCGCGCGCGATCACCACGCACGCGATGCTCTCCGGGCAGGCGATCCGGTACGTCGATTACGGCGAAGAACCTCTTTTTTCACGGGGAAAAACCGCCGTGCCGGTCGGGTCCGTCGAATATGTGCGATGGGTTGCCGAGCCGCTGCTCGGATCGCCGCTCCCGGAGATTCCCGACTACCCAGAACCGCTGCGCGCGTTTTGCGGGCGGCGTATTGATCGGGCACCCCTGCGCGAAGCGCCCGCCGGCAGTTTTGTCAAGCCGACGCTGCCTAAACAGTTTGATGCAATTCGGAATTTTGATCCGAGCAAGCCCCCATCAGGGGTCGCCCTGGACACGGGGTGCTGGACCAGCGAACCGGTGCGTTTTCACGAGGAGTATCGCGTCTATGTGCTTGATCGCGAGGCGATCGGGATCGCACAGTACGACCTGGACAGCCCGGATCGGGGACTCCTCCCGGAGGACACGGACCGGATCGCCAAAATGATCGCCGCATGGGAGGACCAGCCGGTCGCCTGGGCGTTGGATGTCGGTCGGGCCGATGGGTTTGAGGATATCCTGCTGGTGGAGACGAACGACGGCTGGGCCACCGGGTACTACCCGGCGGCGATGTCCGCCGGCGCCTACGCGGAATGGCTCCTGGCGCGCTGGCGGGAGATTCTGTCCGAAGCGCGGCGCGCCATCGAGGTTTGAGTAATGCGGGACAAGCGGGCGTACACCCTGGTGGTCGAGACCGTGCTTGAGATCGAGGCGGATACCCTGGAGATCGCTGAGGAGGCGGCGAGGGATTGGGGCGCCGGAGGGCTGGAGCGCACCTCTTTCGGAAGTATCGTCCGGGGTGAGCGATTCATCAGCTATCGCCTGACGCCGAAGGCGTCGGGTGTGCGCGATGGGCCAAAAAACTCCACGGCCAAGGTTGCAAAAACCACCCGAAACGTATCATCGGTGTCACAGAATCGATAGTCGAGGACCGACTCATGCAACGCACGGTATTCGCAATTCTTTTGCTCATTTCGGCGGTTTGGATGCTTCCCGTGGCGGGGGCTGCTTCCGTGGCGACAGGCGTTTCCGCAGCCCCCGGGATTGCCGCAGCCGCATCCGGACTTCCCGATCCGCGCCTCACGCCCGGTGCGGTCAACCCGGCGGTCACCCAGGCCAATATCCAGCAGACGATCTGCGAGCGCGGGTACACCAAGACCATTCGCCCTCCCGTCTCCTACACCGAGCCGCTCAAGCGCCGTCAGTTGCGCGAGTACGGTTATGCAGACCAACACATCTGGCACTACGAGGAAGACCACCTCGTGCCACTGGAGGTTGGGGGTGCGCCGAGCAATCCGCGCAACCTGTGGCCGGAGCCGCACTACGGGAAATGGAATTCCTATCAAAAGGACAAGCTCGAGAATGAGTTGCACTGGCGCGTGTGCCACGGCCAGATGCCCTTGCGGAAGGCACAGAAGGTGTATGAGCGCAACTGGATCGAGGGGTACCGCAAGTATGTAGCAGGTCGCTACAAGGACCCGTATCACTGGGGCTACAGGCGGTTTCGGTGAACAACCCCGTAACCGCCGACGATCTGCTCGGGCTGTTGGCCGAACGGCACTCGGGGGATGTGTTCGTCCCGGAGTGCAAGGACGGCCCGTCCCAGACCAACGTCCCGCACCGGCGCATGGACGCTTGGGCTATGCGCCGATCCTGGGCACAGCCGCGGATCTGTGCCTACGAGATCAAGGTAAGTCGGTCGGATTTCCTCCGCGACGATAAGTGGCACCACTATATCGAGTGCTGCAACGAATTCTATTTCGTCTCTCCGCGGGGGGTGATTGCGCCGGAGGAAGTCCCATACGGCGCTGGCCTGCTCTGGGCCAGCACGAGCGGCAGACGCCTGTTCACGAAGCGCAAGGCGCCAGTGCGCACGGAGCCTATCCGTGAGTCCGTGTTTCGCTACATTCTGATGGCGCGTTGCACCATCGGTCGCGACACATCCCCGGAGAACGCTCGCGACTATTGGGAGCACTGGATGGAGAATCGGCGCCTCGATTACCAATTTGGCCAGCAGGTCTCCGGGGCCATCGCGCACCGGATGCTGGATGAAGTCGGCGCGGTACGCGCTGAGAACCAGGTATTGCGCCGGCGCATCAAAACACTCGAGCACCTTGAGTCCCGCATGCGGGATTTGGGGTTAGACCCGAAGGATCCCATTGATAAATGGGATATCAATGGCAGGCTGCGTGATTGGGTCGAGGCGATCCCGCAGGACGTACGACGCGCGGTCAATCAAGCCGCTAAAGCAATGCCTGTGTTGCGGGAGTTTATCGAGAAAGCCAGCGGGGGGGCCTCGTGAGCGAGAAATCCGCAATCGAGTGGACGGACTCCACTTGGAATCCCACCACGGGATGCACGAAGGTTAGCCCCGGGTGCAAGCACTGCTATGCGCAGACCTTCGCGGAGCGGTGGCGCGGTACGCCGGGCCACCCCTACGAGCAGGGGTTCGACTTGCGGTTGTGGCCGGATCGATTGGCACTTCCCCTCTCCTGGAGGCGACCGCGAAGAATCTTTGTGAACAGCATGTCCGATCTGTTCCACGAGGACATTCCGCTCGACTTCATCCGCCGGGTTTTTCTCGCAATGCGAGCGGCCGACCGGCACACCTTCCAGGTCCTCACGAAGCGGGCCGCGCGGCTCGCGGCCGTTGCCCCGGAACTGGATTGGCCGCCGAATGTCTGGATCGGGGTATCGGTGGAGAGCGCCGAGTATCTCCCCCGTATCGATCACCTGCGTAGTGTTCCGGCCGCCTTGCGATTTCTATCTCTTGAGCCACTATTGGGGCCTCTGGGCCGGTTGGATCTCGCCGGCACTCCCTTGCGGGAGGGCACTCCCTTGCGGGAGAGCATAGGTTGGGTCATCGCCGGCGGCGAAAGCGGCCCTGGTGCCCGTCCGCTCGCCCCGGAGTGGGTGAGGGAGATCCGAGATCAGTGCATCGAAGCGGGTGTTCCGTTTTTCTTCAAGCAATGGGGTGGAACCCGCAAAAAGAAGGCCGGGCGCGTATTGGACGAAGAAATCTGGGAGCAATCGCCCAGCATCCGATCCAAAGGGAATTAATCGATGTTGCTGCGCTGCACATTGACTGGAGTGGAACCGGATACCGATCTGGATGCGCTCTGCGCGCTGGGTGACGCCTTTCCCTTCACCGAGTTCGGCGTGCTGTTCAGCTTCTCGCGCGCCGGCCACGGCCGCTATCCATCGATTAGATGGATCCGCACCTTGGCTAGGTCGATTGAACGAACGGGTGATTCCGGACGGTGGGCGCTGCATTTATGCGGATCCGCGGTCGACGACTATTTGGCGTTCAACCCGGGTGTGCACCAGGTTACTAGCGCATTCGGTCGGGTGCAACTCAACCTGAAATCCAGCATCGGAACGGACAAGCGAATCCGCGCGGCGATTCATGCCTCGCCGGGGCAAATATTGATCACCCAGCACAACGCGACCAATTCCAGTCTGGCCTATTTGTTGTGCGACGAACCCACCCATTGGTCGCTCTGCGATTCATCAGGCGGACGCGGGCAAGAACCCCTGTCCTGGCCCGCACCGATTGTGTCCGGAAAACCCTTTGGTTACGCCGGCGGGATAGGGCCGCCGAACCTCGAACGGCATTTATCTACAATCCAGTCTGTTGTGGGCGGCCTCCCGTACTGGGTCGACATGGAAAGCAAACTACGCGACGCCGATGATCGCTTCGATCTTACTGCGGCACAGCGATGTCTCGAGATCGCCGCATCCTATACGCAGATGATGACCAAGGCGCGCTCCGCGCTGGACGGCTAACCGAACCAACGGAGGCGGGTGCGGATGCAGATACTCAACCGACATCACCTATCCAAGCCCTCGCGGGCGGCAATGCCCTCGCGGGCGGCAATGCCATGGCCCGCCGAGGCGGTCTACGTCGGACGTGGACATCCATTGGGCAACCCCTACCGCATCGGTTCGGATGGCACACGCGAGGAGGTCGTCGAAAAGTACCGCGGTTGGCTTGATGTGGGCGTGAGGCGCGGGGACCGCAACATCCTCGCCGCCCTGCGTACCTTGCGCGAGAACAGCGCCCTGGTCTGCTCCTGTGCACCCAAGCCCTGTCACGCCGAGGTAATCGCCGAGGTCTGGGCGCGTGAACGCGAGCGGCTGACCGAGCGCCCGGCGGTCTTCGTGTTCGGCGCCAACCTGGCCGGACACCACGGAGCCGGGGCGGCCCGCTACGCTCAGGCGGTGTTCGACGCGAGACCTGGCGTTGGGGCGGGCACCACGGGCGACGCCTATGCCATCCCGACCAAAGACGAGCGCCTGAAAACGCTCCCCGTCGAGCGAATCATCCCCGAGGTCCGGAGGTTCCTCCGATACGCTTCGGAACACCCCGACGCCGATTTCCTGGTCACGCCCATCGGGACCGGGTTGGCCGGCTACCCGGTCGACTGGATCGCGCCCCTGTTCGCCGCGCCGCCGAAGAACGTGTGGTTCACGGACCCTGAGTTCGACCGGGTGGTGCCGCGGCCGACCGAAACGCGCAGGGTGATCGTCGCCGGATCACGATCGGGCATCGATCAGGACACGGTGTTCCGGGCACTTGATGCCCTGGCGAAGAAGTGGGGCGGGGGACGGTTCGAGGTCATCTATGGAGAGGCTTCGGGCGTCGACACCCACGGGAAACGGTGGGCGGAGGCCCGCGGGTGCCCGGCCCGGTCGTTCCCGGCCCCTTGGGGCGATACCGGCATTCCCGGCGCCGTCATCCGCAAGCGGCACGACGGAACGCAGTACAACGCCAGGGCCGGGTACGCTCGCAACGCCTGGATGGCGGCCTACGGCACGCACCTGGCCGCTTTCTGGGACGGGGTATCGCCCGGGACCCGGTCGATGATCGAGATTGCGCAGGCATGCGGCCTGCCTGTGTGGCAACCGCCTGTTGGGGAGCCGGTAGTCGATAACCGCGCGAGAGGTGGGATAATCGATGCTCTCCCCTAAAAAGCGCGCGGAACAGGATAACCGATTACGCTGGTCGCGATTCTCGACCTGTTCGACGTGCTTAGTGGCGCCGATGCGTTCTCCGCCGCCCTGGAAAATACTCATAGTGGTATTTCCCAAGGCGGCGCAGATGATTGGGAGGAATTTGGAAACAACCCGGATACATTCGGTGCGCGGGATACCCTCCATTGAACGAGACAAACCACACTGATTCGAGGTGAGTTATGGAAAAGCCGGTCCCAGAGGCACATCTCTTTCCGCCGTCGAGCGAGCACGGAGAAGGCTATATCCTCGCGAACCGACCCGGATTGCGGCGCTTGCTCGAGACGATCCAGTTGGCTCTGGCCAGCGGCGTATCCCAGACAGTCGTATACGCCGGTGATGGCGAGGGTTATGACCTGTATGTCGCCCTGGTAGAGGAAGGGTTGTCCTCAGATTCCCCACCTTACGAGGAGGGTCCGCGCAAGGAAGGAGTTCTCCCCTATGCGCGAGTCTGTCACGAACTGGCTCGGCGCGGATTAAGCGCTCCAGTTCTGCATGGTGGCACGCCCACATCGCCGGCCGGGCGGACGTGCTGATGCTCAAGGGCCGCTTGCGGTTTTTTAATGGTTCCGGCTCCAGGACCGCCGCGCCTTTCCCGTCAGCTTGGGTGGTGTGGTACGACGTGGCGCGATCCGATTCTCTCGGGCCAGCTCGCCCTGAGATTGGCCGGTCGCGCGTAGGTGGTTTCTTCCCGCTGATCGCGCCGTGGTTCCCCGCTCCCGGTCCACCGCCGGCGGCCAGGAACCGTCACCCCTCGCGCGCCGACGAACCGCAGCGCCAAGCGTCCGCCCAGTGAAGCCTGATCACCGTTCCTGATCACGAATCCAGCACCAGCCCCCCGGGACGCCCGGGCCCCGTCTCTTCCTCCCTGTCGTCCGCTCTCCCACGCCGTCGTCTCTCGCCGCCCGTCCACGCGCCACAACGTCGGCATCCGAGCGCGCCTGAACCGCTGCGCTTCGCTACGCGAACCCGTCACGCATG
>BDTW01000004.1 GCA_002897735.1 bacterium BMS3Bbin13
AGGGAGCGGTGCAACGCCCCGCTGAGCCCGAGCCGGGTGACGGTGAGCGTCTCCCCGAGCCCCTCGCGCAGCGAGGCCGCCGCCCCCGGGTGCTCGTAGTCCAGCGAGCGGGCCAGGGCGCTGAGCCGGCGCTCGGCGAGTGCGGCGCAGGGCTCGCCCCACGCCTCGCGCAGGGTCCAGTCGATGCTCGCCTGTAGGGCCTTGTCTCCTTTCCCAGAGCGATGAACTTGCTCGCCGGGTGTCAGGTTGGAGAGCGCCTGATGGGGGCATTCCCCAGTTTCCGGCGTGTATTTCCATGGCCATGCTGCCTCGCTCATGACCTACGGCCGGGCTGAAACCGCGGCACGTTCCACTACTGCGATGGCCTCGTGCAGGGCGCGCGCATGCGGCCCCGCGTCCGGCGGATGGTCCTTGGCGATCGCCTGCATCGTGCTCACGGCAATCTCGGCCATCTCGTCCCGAATCCGCCCGACATCGATTTCCCAGAGCCCCGTCAGATCGACCAGATCCTCCATCCCGGCCTTATCAAGCCACCGCTTGTCCTCGTCCGACATCCGCAACGAGAGCGCCGGGGTGTCGCGCGGTAGCCAGATCTGCGTGGTCAGGACATCGTAGATCGGGGCGAGTCTAGCCCGCTCGATGCAGCCGTAGAGCAGGCCGAAGTTCTTGAGGTGTGCATCGCCGTTTCGCAGCACATCGTTCATCACGATAGCGCGAAGAAGCATCTCGAGGTCCTCACGCTGATAGCTCAGGTCGCCGTAGTGTCGGATCATGCGTACCAGATGTTCGACGCTGCCGCTGTACTTGCCGGTGCGCCGCAGGCCGGAAAGTGCGCAGGCGTCCTCGAAGCCAAGCCGCGTACCGTCCTGGGCCAAATCGAACCGGCGCACCCGGATGGAGCGCGCATCGGGGGCGAGGGTCGAGTGCGCACCGTTCAGCCCGGCGCGCTCGCACGCCTGAAGGCAGGCGTGTTCGATGAGGCTCGCCCCGGCATACTGGTGCGTGTCGAACTTGACGATGAACTTCTCTCGCACCAAGGTACCGGGGCGGGTTTGTCTCGGACCGCCTGACATTTTCGGCATGACACCCGAGATCCCGAACCGCTCGGGCAAGGTGCTCAGAATGTCGAGCAGGGCCTGGGCCGATTGATCCGAGCGGGCCGCCTCGAGGATCCGCGCGTCGAGTTCCTCATCCGGGGCGAGCGGTCCGCCGAAGGTGACCCGGCCTACGGTGTGACGACCGATCAAGTGTAGCAGGCTCAGATCATCGTCGATCTCCACGTGCTTGGCGAAGCGTGCCCGAATCAGGTCGAGTAGCAACCCCTCCGGCAGGCAGATCTCGAAGGGCGGTGGCAGCCCGTTAAACTCGTGGTAGGCATCGTGCTCGGCTACCACCGGCATGGTGAGCGAGACGGCGAAATCCGGATTGACCTCCGCCTCATAGTCGAAGTCCACCAAGCCGGTCTCCGGAGACTCGGATAGAATGCCGACGCGTCGGTCGGAGACGAAGACTTCCAGGGTGCGGCCGTGTTGCGGGGGGCGGGAGCGCACTTTTATTCGCCATTGCCGCCCCGGCGCTTGCGCTCGCCGAGCATCAGATCCTTGATTGTTGGCCGCCTCGCAAGGGCTCTCGTCAAAGTGGGAATAGCGTCTCCGGCCTCGGCCCGGCGCAGTCGCTCAAAGCGCATCAGGTCCTTGATCGTCGGACGATCAAGGGGTTTGGTCTGGCTGGCGAGGGCTTGTCGCCCGGCGAGGGCCAGCCGCAACCCCAGGGCGGCCAGCACGCGATCCAGAGCGCCAGTCGTCGTGGACCTGCCGGCCTCGATGGCCGCGACGGTGGGTCGGGACAGGTTTGTCATCTGGGCCAAGCTCGTTTGAGAGAGCCCCGCAGTCATCCGGGTCCGACGAACCTGTGATCCGATCTTCTGCATCATGCTCATGGTGGAAACGCAATTCTCAGAGAATGCTAGAAATTCTATACGTACCCGGATGAAGTGTCAATTTTTCTTTACATTCCCGCATATCTGAAACGAACACCCGCGTATTCCCCCTGCTAGGTGCTCCGCACCAGGAATCCATTAGAATTATTTTATATCAACCGGTTAAATCACACGGGGATGTCCCAAATTCTGTTGAATTTGAGTTAAAGGGGGGTGGCGACTCCTTCACCTGTTCTGTGGTAGGACAGGGGTGTGAACCAGAAAGGAGTGCCACCATGAACGAGCATTGCAGGGATCGGAAGCAAAGCCAAGCCCCGAGTCAGGGGTGGTTCCAGGTGCGGGTGTCGGTGCCGATGTTGGGAGCGCTGGTCAGTGCCGGAGGGGCGCTGCAGGAGCTGTGTGTGGAGACCGGGCGCCAAGTGCTGGTGGCGATGATGGAGAGCGACCGCGAGGCGCTGTGCGGCCCCAAGGGCCGCCACGACCCCGGTCGCCGGGCGTATCGTGCCGGCAGTGTGCCGAGTCGGGTGACGCTCGGGGGCCGGCAGATTGAGTTGCCGCGGTTGCGAGCCCGAGGGGCAGGGGGGGGACGGGGGGAACTGGCGCTGTCGAGCTTCCTGTGGGCTGCGGGACGTG
>BDTW01000005.1 GCA_002897735.1 bacterium BMS3Bbin13
CGCTTTGGCGGGCACGAACGGGAGCCTCGGAATTATAACGACTTCCGAACGGTTATTCGAGCCCACCGCAGAGAGGGGGTTTGCGGCGCCCGTAGACACGACGCCGGATCACCCAACAGTTTATACTAGGTCCGCAAAATGGGCCTGTAGCTCAGTTGGTTAGAGCAGGGGACTCATAATCCCTTGGTCCCAGGTTCGAGTCCTGGCGGGCCCACCATAAAATCAATAGGTTGTAGAAAATCCTAGTCATCCTCCCCGGTTTTGCGACGCTCTTGCGACACTTTGATGCGGGGGCAGGACATGGCGACGTTCCTCGGGCGCAGGGGTTCGGACGGGCGCCGGACCTGTCTGCAGCGGTCCTGATTTTCTTGGGAGATAAAGGGGACGAGATAAAGGGGACGGAGGGAATAAATAATATTCCCTCCGTCCCCTTTCCGCACCCTTTCCGCGCAATCTCTGGCGGTCCGTGTCCGTTTTTACCTCGTAAAGTTCTGTCATTCCTCCGTTCCTGGTGGCTACGAATAGATCCCTGAACACATCATTCCCAACATGCTCCACGTTTGATGGACCCCTCCACTGGCGAAGCGCTTCGACGATGTCCCCGTGCCGGGTCACGTATTCGAACTTTCGCACTCTACGCCCCGTTTTCCTACCGGAGAACTCGCGACGATACATTTGAAGGGAGTAAAGGGGACGGAGGGAATAAATAATATTCCCTCCGTCCCCTTTACCCGTCCCCTTTCCGCGGACTCGGCGGATGCGGCACTCGTTATGGTATCTATGGCCGGTTTTGCGGCGGCCGATGGCCATGACCAGCGGGATGGAGGTTCGACTGCATGGTCGTCGAGACGGAAGCTCACTGCGGGTCTGCGAGGGAAGCAAAGCAAAGCCGACGACGAAGGGCTATTCAGCCGAATGGAGTTGTTCCTCGGTCGGGTATTCCGCGCCGGGAACTGTCTCTGCTTGAGTGCGACGTATTTTGTCGCATCGGCGCTGTATCGTGTACGCATCGAATCGAACCCGCTAGTAGAGGAGGTGTGGCCATGGACAGGCTGTCTAAGATCAAGCTGCTTGCCCACCGCCAGTGCTCCAAGCGGCTCTGGCTCGAGACCTACCGCCCGGAGCGGGCCGGGGCCGAGGACGGCGCTGAGGCACGCATGCAGGTGGGTTTGGAAGTAGGCGAGATTGCCCGCAGCCTGCACCCCGGGGGCGTGTTGATCGAGGGGAGCGATCTCACGCGCGCGTTGGTGGAGACCACCGATCACCTCGCCGCCCGCCCGCGCCGCCCGCTCTTCGAGGCGACCTTCGAGTACCGCGGCGTGCAGGTGCGTACCGACCTGCTGCTGCCCGCCAAGCGCGGCTGGCGGCTGGTGGAGGTCAAGGCGAGCGCTTCGGTCAAGCCGGTCCACCCTGCCGATGTCGCCATCCAGGCGTGGGTGGCCGAGGGGGCCGGGGTGCGCTTGGCGGAGACGGCGCTGGCTTGCATCGACACCGGCTTCGTCTATCCGGGCGGGGGCGACTACCGGGGGCTGTTCGCCGAACACCCGATGGATGAGGCGATCGAAGAACTGCGCGTGCAGCTTCCGCAGTGGGTCCGTGCGGCCCGCGCAACCCTCGCCGGCCCGGAACCGGACATCGAGCCCGGTGACCGGTGCACCGACCCCTACGAGTGTCCGTTTCTCGCCTACTGCGAACCGCCCGAGGCGGAGACCGGCTATCCGCCCGAGATCCTCCCGCGCGCCGGGGCACTGGCCGCGGCGTTGCGCGAGGAGGGCTATACCGACCTTCGTGAGATCCCCGCCGGGCGCCTCGACCGCCCGTTGCACGAGCGCATCCGTGCCGCCACGGCGAGCGGTGTGCCCTTCCTCGACCCCGAGGCGAAGCGGGTTCTGGAGCCGCTCGGCCATCCCCGCCACTACCTCGACTTCGAGACCATCCAGTTTGCGATCCCGATCTGGACCGGCACCCGCCCCTATCAGCAGGTTCCGTTCCAGTGGTCCTGTCACATCAAGCATGAAGACGGCACGCTCACAGACCACGGCTATCTCGCCGAAGACATGAACGATCCGCGTCCGGCGTTCGTCGATACGTTGTGCGCCACGGTCCAATCCCGCGGTCCGGTTTTCGTCTACAACGCCGCCTTCGAACGCAACCGTCTGCGCGAACTCACCGAGACCTACCCGAGCCGCGCGAAGGCGCTTGGCTCGATGATCAATCGGCTCGTGGATTTGTTGCCGCTCGCGCGCAAGCATTACTATCACCCCGACATGCACGGCTCGTGGTCGCTCAAGGCGGTGGCGCCGACGATCGACCCGGCACTCGCCTACGAGAACCTCGAAGAAGTGGCGAACGGCGGTATGGCCCAGGAGGCTTTTCTCGAACTCATCGCCCCGGACACGCCCGCCGGGCGGTGCGTAGCGTTGCGCAATGCGCTCATCACCTACTGCGGGCGCGACACCTTTGCCCTGGTGCGCTTGGCGCACCGCTTCTCCGGAGACTGACGGTGCCGCGCGCGGGCGGTGCCGATACGCTGGTGCGTCACTGGACGCTGCTCAAGCGCCTGCCCGCACGGGGTCCCGGCAGGACGGTGGCCGAACTGACTGCGCTGCTGGCCGAGGAGGGTTTCCGCATGACCCGCCGCACGATCGAGCGCGACCTGCAGACGCTTGCCGGGATCTTTCCGCTGGTGTGTAACGACAAGGGCACGCCGCAGGGTTGGCACTGGCTGCCGGGCCAGGACTCCTCACTGCCCGAACTCCCCCTCGCCGACGCCGTCTCGCTGCAGTTCATCGAAACCATGCTGCGCCCGCTGCTGCCCAAGCCGGTGATCGAGACGCTCGAGGGGCGCTTCAGGCAGGCGCGCGGGCGCTTGCGCGCCGAGGGTGGCGCGCGTTGGCGCGAGCGGCTGCGCTACGTCGCCCCGTCTCTGCCCGTGCATCCGCCGGCGGTCGAACCTGGGGTGCTGGAGACGGTGCAGCCGGCGGTACTCGAGGGGCGCTGCCTCGAGGTCGACTACCGTCGCCCTGACGGCGGATATCATGAAGACCTGCTGTTGCACCCGCTCGGGCTCGTGCAGCGCGGCCCCGTCACCTATCTCGTGGCCACCGCCTACGACTACGAGGACGTGCGCCTGTACGCCGTGCACCGCATCCGCGGGGCACGTTGCACCGGGACCCGCGCCCGCCGGGTCCGGGACTTCGACCTCGACGAGTATATCGCCCGGGGCGGTCTGCAGTTCGGAAGCGGTAAGTCCCTGCGGCTTCGCGCCCGGGTCAGCGAGTCCCTCGCCGCGATCCTCGAGGAGACGCCCATTGCACAGGATCAGCAGCTCAAAGCGGGCGTCTCCGGCGACTACCGCCTCACGGCCACGGTCCCGGAGAGCTGGCAGCTCACTTGGTGGATCCTGCAGCAGGGCGCCGACATCGAGGTGCGCTCCCCCAAGGCCCTGCGTGAGACGATTGCGGGCACCCTTCGCGCGGCGGCGCGGCGCTACACAGCGCGAGGCACCAAGCGATGACGGCCGGCGCTGCAGCAAGCAGGGACGACGCGCCCTTCACAACGCCCGCGCCCGAGACGATGACGCTGTTAAGCGCCCTGCACGGATTCGGCCCGCAGGCGCGCATCGCCCTGCGTCGCGTCGCTGCCCGGTTGCTGCCGCTGCCGCCCGAGGGCGACGCGGCCGACGGGCTGTGGCTGCGCCGCGAGGCCTCGCTCACCGACTGGCGAACCCCGCCGAAGACGCGGGCGGCCACCGGACGAGCGCCGGCGTCCTGGGGTCCGCCCCAGCTCGTGCTCTGCCTGCTCGACGCACCCACGCCGGAGCACCGGCCGCGATTGATCGGCACCCTTTCCCGTTGCGAGGCCGAGACACTCGCCCTCGTCCTCGCCCCGCCCGGTCAGGACGCGGCCGCGCTGTACGCGGACCTTCTCCCCCATACCCGCGCGCGGCTCGGCGTCTTCGAGACGCGGAACCCCGAACCCCGTGCCCCCGAGGCGCTCGCCCACGCGCTCCTCGCAAGCCTCTACCGCGAGAACCTGATCTGCCTGGACTTCGACGACCTGCGCGCCGTGCTCCCGGGCGCGGGCCGCGCGCTCTACTGCACCGGCGGCCTGGAACGAAAGATGCTGCGCGACTGGGGTCGGGACGTTCGAACGAACGGATCGCCGATCGGGCTCTTCTGCGGGGTCCTCGCCGCACCGGACTGTATCGCGGAGGCCTTCGCGGGGTTCTCCGAGACCGTCGCGCGCGAGATCAAGCGCTGGGAGGCACGCGGGACGGAGGTGACGACGTTGGTCGCCTGCGTGGCGGATTCACGGACCGCTCCAATGGCATCGGCGGGGGGGTTTTTGTGGGTGGCACGATCCCCGTCGAGCACCGCGTCCCAGGGCGGTCCACTGACGACGGATCAGGAATGCATCACCGATGTTGGCGTAGGGGCCTTCCTGCAGGCCCGAGACGAAAGGGGCGAACCGATGGAATCCACGACATGAAGAAGGAAGCCGACACCGATAGACCGCGACCGAACGACGCGGCGCTACCACCGTACAGTCGCGACTTCCTTTGCCGGGCATATCGCTACCGCCAGAGGCCGAGGCGCTCTCCGCGCGAGGATTTTCTAACCGAGGTTTTCGGTGAGCTACTGAACACTTTGTCCATAATCGAGTGCGGGCGCTATGTGGTAGATCTACTCGGCATCGGGCGGATGGTCGGGCTTTGCTCCGGTCTTCGATGGTCCACGCAAAGGACCATCCCCGACGCAGGTCGCCCCGACCTGATCGGGCAAGGAACGTCCGTGCAGGGCGGGGACGTCTATATCGTCGTCGAGAATAAAGTGGGTGCGGGATATACGGAAACGGAGGCAGGGGATCAGTTGAGCCGCTATCGGGCTTATCTCAATCAACGCAAGGAACCACACAAAGCATTGGTGTTGATCACCCATTGGACAACCCCGACCGCGCAGGTCGACTCGGTGGTTCGGTGGCGGGAGATCTCCGGGAAACTGAAGCAGTGGAAGAAGGAAGGGGGCTTGGCGAACTTTCCGGTTGCCGAAGCCCTTGCTGACTGGTTGGTGTGCTTTTTGAAGGAGGAAAACATGAGTGAGATCAAACTGGACCTGATGGATATCGCGAGCGTTTCCACTCATCGGTGTCTGATCGACGCCTGTGCGGCACTCGAAGAAGTAATCAACCCCGTGGCGGATTCGTTGAATGGAAAATTTAAGGATGTGGTGGGCCTGAAAGTTCCGAGCGGTTGGGGAGAATTCAGCTCCAATAATCTCGGAGCCCCGTTCTTTGGGGGGATCTGGACTGCTGACGGGAAAAAATGTCGTGACAGCGGTGCAATCCTGTGGGTTGGGCTATGGACGGGTGTCGATATCTATAACATCCAACCAACCCTCCCCGATGTTCCCGAGCTTTCCGCCGGAATTGCTTTATGGCCGGAAGAAGACGTAGACAGGGTCAAGGAGTTGCTCTCGGACACAAAATTGACCGAAGCTGGATGGAAGCTCGATTCCATAGCGAAGACGGACGATTATTTTGAGGCTATGTTTTTGCGAAAAGCCCGCCCGCTATCTGTCTGCTACCAGCCAGGGCTGGATTGGGGCGATGAGGTCAAGAGTTTCTCTGAGCAATGTTGCGACGATCTGCGTGCCGTGGATACGGAGGCTCTTCGAGCGATCGTGCAGTGGGATGCGGAGGAAGAGGGGGGCGCGGCGAAGGACGAAGATGACGACTAAAGAGACAGGGCGCTGATCTGGTCCATGTGGGCACCGATAAAACGGCCATGAACGGGTCCATTTGATCAAGTAGTCGCTGCTATCGGTCGTCGAACAGTCGAGCGAGATTAACGAAATCGGTGAGAATGAATAATATTCCATCCCTTGGCGGAAAAAACAACGCGAGGTGATCAATGAGTATTTGGAAACACTGCACCATAACCACGCTCTACTATTCCAACGATGAATCAAGCGATGATCCATGCGTAGTGAAAATTGACGCGGACCGAATCCTAGTGGAATATGAGGATGAAGGGACGGTTCAATACACGGGATCCGCTAACGGAGAGGGCCACTTTGAACTGAAAGGAGTGGATTTCGACGGTCGGGCCACTTTACACATGTTCCCAGGTTCTTCAGTGCTTGAGGGGTCATGGGTCGAGGAAGGGGACCGCGGAATGTGGCGAATCAAACTTGCGTAATTGATATGGATGAAGGGAATAATACTCTCTCCGCTCCCTTTTCCTTTACCGTCCCCTTTCCCTGGGTCTCACCAGAATGAAGCGCATAAAGCAAAAACATCCAACGGCTTGCGGTATTGCTTGTGTAGCAATGCTTGCTGGTACCACCTATGAGGATGTGCTGAAGACCGCCACATCAGAGGCAAACGTCAGTGTGAGTGGAAACAAGTACACGCGCACAGGCCAACTGAGAAAGATCGCGGCTAAACATGGAGTCGTAATCTCGTGCAAACGTTCGCGCAAATTCAAAGGCTGGATGCATCTTCCCAACAAGGCGATTTTGGCAATCAACCCGAACTCAGAAAATCGGACTTGGCATTGGGTGGTCTTTTTCCGCGAGCCATCTGGTAGTGGTGCGTTTGTACTTGATCCCAACCCTTCCATTAAGTCCAATAAGCGTACAGACTTCGGCAGAATGAGGCCCTACGCGTATTTACCACTAAAAATACGTGAAACATAATATGTATTCCACATCTATTCGGCCAGTCATGGGGCAGCGGTACGTTGGACGAGAATCATTCGCGTGAGATCGTGGCGAGCGGATGGAACATAGAAGAATTAGGGTGGCGATAGGGTGTGTTAAAGAAGGACCTTCACCGCCCTTTACCGACGGACCGGAATTTCCGGGCGCCACCAACCAACGCCTATGTTTTGGCTTGGCGGTCAGCTCCATGCCTCCTTCTGGTGCCGCACTGCCAGGATTGCGGTAGTTACCCCGTCGAATCGATACACTACGACATAGCTGCTGGCGCCGAACTCAATCAGCCACTCTCGGTATTCCAGATCCAAGTCTTCCATGGGTCGGCCGATGTGGGGCTGTTGGGCGAGGATTTTTACACCGCCCCGGATGACCTGCTGTTGTTGACGGCGTAAAAGTGCGGTTATTTGCCGCTGTCATGAAGTAGCGGTACGAGGCAACCGGTTGAGGCTCTCGGTTTCTAGAACGGGATATCGTCATCGAGTTTCAATTCGCACTGGTTGATATCCTGAATGCGAGTGTCGCGCATCTCACGATGCATTCTGGTGATTGATTCCCCATAGGTTTCCCATAGAGCTTCTCGGAGTACGTCGAGGAAGTCGATGACGGTAGCCGCGTCATCGAGGGTCCAGTAGGTCGTCAGATGGATAACCTGCATCGTCATGATTCGTTCCTTTACGCGGGTGGTATCGGTGCGGGAGGTTTCGTTGCGACCGGTCGTGGTTTGGCGGCTTTCTTCTTTTTCGCAGCGGGAGGGCTGGTAACGTTATCCATGGAATGGCTATTGAGGCACCGCCGGACGAAAGGGGCGGAAACAGATAGGCCGTTTCTACCGATGAGGAAACCTGCTCTCTACTCTCCCCAGGAAGCATGGAAAAGGGCGTCTCCCTCATCCTGGGTGTCATTTGTTGTGTAGTGCGCAACACGCTATAATCGCGCCATGATCAAGTCGTTCCGGCACAAGGGACTGCGCCATTTTTTCGAGAAAGGCCGCGTGGCGGGGGTCCGGCCAACACACGCCACGAAACTTCGGATGTTATTGACTGCTCTGGATACCGCTACCGAGATCAATGACATGGATGTCCCCGGATTTGAATTGCATCCGCTGAAGGGGAATCGAAAGGGACAATGGGCGGTTTCGGTGAGCGGAAACTGGCGCATCACCTTCGAGTTCCGGGACGGCAATGCGTATTCACTGGATTATGAGGATCATCATTGATGGCAATGCATAACCCACCGCATCCCGGCGAGTTCGTCCGTGAAGTTTATCTCACGCCGTTTGGTATCAGTGCGCGCCAGGTTGCAGCCAGTCTGGGCGTTTCCGCATCTACGTTCAATCGGCTTTTGAATGGCGAGAGCAATGTTTCCCCACAGATGGCACTACGTCTGTCGAAGGCGCTTGGACGGTCTCCGGAGAGTTGGCTGGCGATGCAGGATAACTACGATTTGTGGCATGCGCGACAGAGCGTAGATCTCAAACGGGTCCGGAAGCTAAAGGTCGGAAACCGGGGGCAGACCACGGTTTCCAGTCCTTAATCAGCCGTCCGCCGCGGCCGCCCCGAATTCCGCGCGTTTTGGCTTGGCGATCAGCTCCATGCCTCCTTCTGGTGCCGCACTGCCAGGATTGCGGTAGTTACCCTGTCGAACCGATACACTACGACATAGCCGCTGGCGCCGAACTCAATCAGCCACTCCCGGTATTCCGGATCCAAGTCTTCCATGGGTCGGCCGATGTGGGGTTGTTGGGCGAGGATTTTTACACCGCCCCGGCTGACCTGCACCGCGCGGCGCGCAGCACCCACATCTTTGTCGGCCAGGAACCTATAGAGCCTCTGCACATCGGCGAGTGCCGCCGGCGTCCAGATCAGATGTGGCACTCAGGAAGCTCCACATCCCGGCCTTCTTCCAGCTTCGCCAGCCACTCGTCCGCTTCTGCCGCAGTGACATGGACCCCCGTCGATTGGTACTCATTCCAGGCGCGCAAGGCGTCCTGCTTGAACGCCTCCCGCTTTTCCTCGCGCTCGACATACTGCTGTATCGCTTCTCGCATGATCCAGTGCGCCGAGCGGCGACGCACACCGGCAAGGTGCTGAATACGGGTTTTCAGATCTTCATCAATCTTGATCGATGTTGCCATAACAGAAGTCCCTATCTGAAGGTGCTACTTTTAAATACCCTAACAAGGTTCGGCCCGCCCGCCCATGCTGCAGGCGAAATCCCCCAGTCGTACGCCTTCGGCCCGCAGCATCCCCACCCACGGGATCCGGTCGGGGAATCGCAGCGGAGGCTGGCGCCGCCCGCGAACCAGCGCATAGCCTGGAACAGCCGTCGGCGTTGCTGCCGGGGCCGGGCACCGGCACCCAATGCCCCTGGACGGCGTGCGTATCCACACCCGTAGGGCGCGGTGTTCCGTCCCACGCAATCGGGGCCGGTTCTAGCGCACTAATTCCCACCTGATCGGGGCCACCGTCGATCTTGGCGATCCTGCCCGCTTTCCCTTGAGGAGGGCGTGGCATGAAGCAGTTGACATGGAGACGCCTGGTGGACCGAGAGATCGTCGAGTGCCTGGTGACCGGCAAGAGCCGGCGCTGGATCAAACGCCACCTCAAGATCGGCAGGATGCCGGGGGCTGCGCGTGGTCCCCGAGATCGTCCATTATCCAGGGGATGCGCTCGTTCTGGACCGGGAGAAACTTTGCACGGTGCGCGAGGGTGCCCGGGCGAGGGTGCTGTGGGTTGTTGGTCGCCATGCTCGGATTCTCACGCCGGAATGTCCAATCTGACCGGGTGCGAGTGATGCGATCGAAGCCGGGCGTGCCTAAGTTTTTCCTGGAAGGCTGTATGATTCAATCCCGCTCGGGAAGATAAAAGTTGCCAAAAGGGCAAGGCATACCTATATTTCCCGAACGGGAAAATATAGGCGGCTGTGAATGAATCTTACCGATAAATTACCGTACGGGAAGATATCGACCGTCGAAGATATCGGCCGTTGCATTCGCGCCCGGCGCAAGGCGCAGGGTGCCACCCAGGCCGAATTCGCGGCGCTTTGCGGCGTCGGTGTTCGCTTCATCTCGGAACTGGAAAACGGCAAGCCCACCATGGGAGAAAGGGGACGGAGGGAATATTGTTTATTCCCTCCGTCCCCTTTCTTCCCGAAGTTCAACAACGGATTGGACAATCCCGACCGCGAAGTGGCGCCAAGATGCGGAAATAAACGGGCGGTGCAACGGATGGTTGAGAAGGCAAAGCGGAATAAAATATGGAAAAACATGAAGCTGAAGCCTTATTGAGGCAGGCTGTTGGTAATCCCGAAGCCCATTTCCGCGATGGACAGTGGGAAGCAATCGACGCGCTGGTCAACCGCCACCGGAAATTGATGGTGGTGCAACGCACTGGTTGGGGGAAGAGTTCGGTCTACTTCATCAGTACACGCATACTGCGTGATCGCGGTGCGGGTCCGACAGTCATTGTCTCGCCCCTGCTGGCGCTGATGCGCAACCAGATTGAGGCGGCCAATCGACTCGGTATCCGGGCGGAGACCATCAACTCGACTAACCGGGATAATTGGCCGGTGATCAGCCAGAGCATTTCGGCCGATCAGGTCGATGCCATGCTGATTTCTCCCGAACGTCTATCCAATGAGGCGTTTGTTGAGGAGGTCCTTATGCCAGTGGCGGATCGTATCGGTTTGTTCGTCGTGGATGAGGTCCATTGTATTTCGGATTGGGGCCATGACTTTCGCCCCGATTATCGACGGCTGATCAATGTGCTGCGGCAGATGCCGCCCAATATGCCGGTACTCGGTACTACCGCAACAGCGAACGATCGGGTAATCCGGGATGTTCAGACGCAGCTGGGCGATATCGAAATTCAACGTGGAACGCTGGTGCGGGACAGCCTGTCGCTGCAAACACTCCGTTTACCGGACCAAGCGGCACGGTTGGCTTGGATGGCACAGCACATTCCAGAGTTGCCGGGCACCGGCATCGTCTACGTATTGACCGTTCGCGATGCGGAGCAGGTGGCTGTCTGGCTGAATCAACAGGGGATTATAGCGTGCGCCTACCATGGCAATGTTGGCCATGACGATTTCGAGAGCAGCAACCTGTATCGGCAACACCTCGAAGATCTTTTGCTGCGAAATGAGCTAAAAGTGCTGGTGGCGACTACCGCGCTGGGTATGGGCTACGACAAGCCCGATCTCGGTTTTGTGATTCATTATCAGGCGGCCGGTTCCGTAGTGGCCTATTACCAGCAAGTAGGCCGAGCCGGGAGAGCGATCGATAACGCCTTTGGGATACTGCTGTCGGGCCGGGAGGACGAGGACATCCACGAGTTTTTCCGTCGTAGCGCCTTCCCTGACGAACGAGACGTGAATGCGATCCTGGGGGACCTGGAAGACCATGAAGAGTTATCCGTGGCCCGGCTCCAGCAGCATCTCAATCTGAGACGGGGACAAATCGACAAGGTCTTGAAGATCCTCAGTGTGGAAAGCCCGTCCCCGGTCATCAAGCAGGGTGGCAAGTGGCGTCGTACGCCGGTTCCTTTCAGTATGGATCATGAACGAATCGAACGTTTGACGCGACAACGAGAGCTCGAATGGCAAGAGCTTCAGGATTACATTGACAGCGATGGTTGCCTGATGGCTTATCTGCGCAATGCCCTGGATGATCCGGAAACAAATGAATGTGGTCGATGCTCGGCGTGCATGCATGCGCCCGTCGTTGGTACCGACGTGGATCGCTCCCTCGCGATAGCTGCGAGCCACTTTCTAAAGCATTCCGAGATGCCCTTCAAGCCGAAAAAGCAGTCGGCCACCGGGGCATTTCGGGAGTATGATTTTCCGTATAACCTGCCCTCCGAGCTCCGGTCATCTGAAGGACGGATCTTGTCGCGCTGGGGTGACGCCGGTTGGGGCGGTCCGGTGGCTGATGATAAACATGCCGGCCACTTTCGGGATGAGCTGGTGGAAGCAGTAGCAGAGATGATCGAGCAGCGATGGAAACCCGATCCTGCTCCGCAGTGGGTGGCCGGCGTTCCATCGATGAACCATCCGAGGCTGGTGTCTGACTTTGCGCAGCGGCTGGCGGCGCGACTGGGGCTACCCTTCGTGGAGGCCATTCACAAGATTGTTGACAACGAACCACAGAAGAACCAGCGGAACCGCTTCCATCAATGTCGAAATCTGGACGGGGTTTTTGAAATATCGGAGCACATCCCCGAGACAGCCGTACTTTTGGTGGATGATGTGATTGACTCCGGGTGGACGGTGACTGTGCTTGCCGCTTTGTTGCGGCGTGCGGGAAGTGGAGCAGTCTACCCGGTCGCGTTGGCCTCGACGAGTACGGGGGGTTAGATGTTGATTTCACCCAATACCCAGGCGATTTTATTGCTGACCTCTCATTTTTCCAAAGCGGAGAGAGGATCGATTAAGCCATTGACTCCGAAGGAGTGGGGACGCTTTGCATTATGGTTAAAGGAAAAGTCACTGATCCCGGAACACCTGATGACCGGCCGACCGGGCGACCTGCTCAATGGCTGGTCGGACAAGGCGATCACCTTTGACCGCATCGAGGGCTTGATGGGCCGCGGTTCAGCCCTTGCGCTGGCCATGGAGAAGTGGCTCCGGGCGGGGCTGTGGGTCATGACAAGGTCTGATCCCGATTACCCGGTGCGATTTAAGCAGCGCCTCGGAACAGACTCACCTGCCATATTGTTTGGTTGCGGAAACAGATCTTTGCTCAATGGCGGCGGCCTGGCAGTGATCGGTTCCCGCAATGCAACAGACAAGGAGTTGGCTTATAGCCGTGATCTGGGCGCTTTGGCGGCGGCCGAGGGATATTCCATCGTTTCCGGTGGTGCGCGAGGCGTTGATGAGACATCCATGCTCGGGGCACTCGAAGCCGGGGGGACTGTGGTTGGGGTGCTTGCTGACAGCCTTCTACGGGCCTGTTCAAGCGCGAAGTACCGCAAGTATCTGATGGCGAACAATCTCGTTCTGATATCCACGTTTTATCCTGAGGCGGGATTCAATGCCGGCAATGCCATGCAGCGGAACAAATACATCTATTGTCTCTCCGATGCGGCATTGGTGGTTCAGTCCGGGACGAAAGGGGGGACCTGGAGTGGCGCGATGGAAAACCTGAAGAAGCAATGGGTGCCACTCTGGGTAAAACGGACTAATGACGAGTCGGCCGGAAATTCAGCCATTGTGGAGGGGGGCGCTGCATGGGTCTCGGAGAATATCAAGGAAGTTGATTTTACGGCACTATTCTCGGGCAAGACACCAGATGCCGGGACCGATGGTCGTCTGTTCGGTCCGGCGATCGGTGTCGCAAAAGAAGGGGCGCCCGGGTGTTCCCCGGAATCACATCTTGAGTCCGAATCGGATTCCACGGTTGCTGATGAAGTACAGTCTCAGCATGAGGAAACGATTAGTCGGCCGAATCGGATCGAAGGGTATACCGAAGAGGGTGCCGCCACATCGTCACCCGTTGAAGATATTGAGTTTTATGATCTATTTCTTATGAAGGTCCGGGCGATGTGCGGTGATTCCCCAAAGACTACGGATGAACTGGTCGATGTGTTGGAGCTAAACAAAATCCAACTCGATGCCTGGCTCAAAAGGGCTGTGGCCGACAAGAAGCTGAATAAACTATCGAAACCGGTTCGTTATCAATGGATATCCACGCAACAAGGCGCATTACCGCTCTGAGAAAGGCGAGCGAGCGTGCCGGCGGTTGCGGCCTGCGGGGCATTCGTCTTGCGGATTGGTGAAACACAGCGCCCCCGCCCCGGGGCTTGAGGTCCCCCCGGGGCGGGCCGCCTGCGCATCCCTTGCGCGTCTGAAAGGTCCGTTCAGGCGGCGTAGCCTGGGTTGTCCTGTACATTCTTGAGCCGCGGCACGTTCGCTCGCCCGACCGGGATGGTCTTGCGGTCGCGCAGGTACTCGCTGACGATGTCCCATACGGGGCGCCCTTCGAGGGGGTGGGAGACGTTGGCCCAGCCGGCCACGGTGTATTTCTTCTTGGGATCGATGGGCTTGCCGTTCAGTTCCATGTCGCTGATGCGGTGGCCGATGTCCTGCGTCGGGTCCATCGTGTAGCGCAGTCCGCCGACACGCACCATGTCGCCGCCCTGCTGGTAGTAGGGGTTCCGATTGAACAGGTTGTCCCCGACATCCTCCAGGATCGTCTTGATCCGGGAGCCCGTCATCTCGTTGCGGGTGACGACCGGATAGGTGATCGCGGTCTGGGCCATCACGTCTTCGAGTGTGATCTGCCGGCCGGGGAGGACCGAGGTCCCCCAGCGGAAGCCCGGGGAGAAGGCGATCTCGGCGGAGAGCACCGAGCGCAGGGCATCGCAGATCACTTGGTCGAAGGTGCCGTTGAAGTTGCCGCGCCGGTAGAGCAGTCCCTCGGTGGTGGCAAGCTTTTCGCCGAGCTTGGATCGATAGGGCGCGCGGACTTGCTCGATATACGCACTCATCTCCGGGTCGGCCGGCAGCAGGTTGGAGAACACCGGAAGGAGCCGGAAGCGGTAGTCGCGCACCCCACCCTTGCGGACGTCGAGATCCAGTACGGAGAGGAATTTGCCGTTCGATCCCGAGTTGATGACCAGGGTCTTTCCGCCGGCGTTGGGCACCTCGACGGCGCGCGGCACGGCGTCATGGGTATGGCCGCCGAGGATCGCGTCCAGCCCGCGGACGTGGCCCGCGAGTTTCAGATCGACGTCCATGCCGTTGTGGGAGAGCAGTACCACCACGCGAGCCCCCTTGCCGCGGACCTCTTCTATGGTCTTTTGGAGGCGGTTCTGGTCGATTCCGAAACTCCAGTCGGGGATCATGTAGGCGGGGTTGGCGATGGGGGTGAACGGGAATGCCTGGCCGATCACCGCGGTGGACACGCCGTTGATCTCGCGGATGGTGTAGGGCTGGAAGACCGGGTCGCCCCAGTCCTTGGTGACGACGTTCTGGGCCAGGAAGTCGATCTTACCCTTGAAATCCTTCTTTACGATCTCCATGACGCGCTCGGCCCCGTAGGTGAACTCCCAATGACCGGTGGTCACGTCGACGCCGAGGCGCAACTGCGCCCCGACCATGTCCTGGCCGCGGGTCCAGAGAGAGGTTGCCGAGCCCTGCCAAGTGTCGCCGCCGTCCAGCAAAAGGGTGCCGGGACGTTGCGCGCGCAGTCTTTTGACCAGCGTGGCCAGGTGGGCGAAGCCGCCGAGCGTGCCGTAGCGATGGGCCAACTCCACGAAGTCCAGGTAGGTGAACGCGTGGGCGCGCCGGCTCCCCGCCGGGATTCCGTAGTGTTTGAGGAAATACTCCCCGACCAGATGCGGGGGATGTCCCTTCATGGAATCGACGCCGATGTTAATGCTCGGTTCACGAAAATAGACCGGGAGCAACTGCGCGTGGCAATCCGTGAAGTGCAGGAGCGAGACGTTGCCGAAGGGCGGCAGCTCGTAGAAGTCGGAGGGGCCGCGAGAGGCGGTGCGCACGGCGCCGGTGGATCCGGCGCCGGCGCCCAGGGGCAGCCCGGCGGCGCCGGCCATCGCCAGCAGCCGCAGAAATTCTCGGCGTGACAGGTTCATTTCACTTTCTCCCGGCGTCGATGCGCCTGCTTGGGGGTGCGGTCCCGCGGGGCGGAATTGTAGAGATCAACCACGTTAGACGTGCCGACCCGCCAAATTCTTCCCGAGCGGGGTGTGCGGATTGAGGGGCCAAAGACGCGGCCCGCCATAGGCGGGCCGCGGTGGTGCCAAACGTGCGCCGTGCCATCATTGGCGTACGGTGGGGCCGATCTCCGGCAAGCCGTTGCTCATGTAGGTCAGGAAGTACTGCAGGTCCCGGTATTCGCGGCTCTGGAACGGAAACGGCTTGGCCCGTACCTGCTTGTTGCAGCCTCGGAAGCGGCGTTGCAGCGTGCCAAGCGCGCCCCACTTGAGCCGGTAGGTAGGCCAGTGCGTGGCCTGCCCGAGCAACGGGCTGAGGGTGTTGTTGCGTATCCGCTTGCCCGCGTACTGGACGTGGCAGCTGGCGCAGCTGAAGTTCAGCTGTCCACGGCGTGCGTAGTAGAATTCCTTGCCGTGCTCGTAGGCCTCGAGTGCCCGCGGGTCGTTCTCCGGAACCACTACGTGGATCTTCTTGCCCTTGGCCGTATCCGCCATGTAGGCGAGAATCTCCGCCAGCTTGCCCTTGCCGTAGCGCAGGGTTTTTTCGCTGTTCGCCTTGCGGCAAAGGTTGACCGCGAGCGCCAGGGTCATCACCTCACCCCGTTTCGCATCCCAGCGCGGGTAGGTGTTGGCGATTCCGATACCGCCGTTGGGGAAGCAATCGGCGTAGCTCTTTCCGTTCTTGAATTTGGTGTGGAAGAGCTTCTTCCCCTCCTGTAGGCCGGGCAGATAGGGCGGGAAGACCATGATCTGCTCCCACTCCGCACGCATCTGCGGATTGAGGGCGTAGACGCCGTTGACATAGTCGTCGAGCTTGAGGTTCGGGAAGCGGGCTTCATAGCGACCGACCAGTGCGATGCGGTCCTGAACGGGGCCGGCGTAGGCCGACGTGTGTGCGAGCCCTGCGGCCAGCACGGCGCCCAGCACCGCCAGCGTCGTTGCGAAACCGCCTGATCCCTTGATTGTCGTCTGGCGCATCGGGTTGCTCCGTTTTGCAGGTTGTTGGATTACAGTTCGCTGAGCTTGCCCTGGCGGGTGTCGTGCTCACCCTTGTTGTCTACCCAACTGATCTTGAGCACGTCACTCGCTTTGGCCCCCTTGATGATGAACGACAGGTAGGGGTTCTTCGAGATGGCGATACTCCAGTCGGCGGTGAGGACATTCTTGTCGTTTAGATCGCAGGTCACTGTCTTGATGAAGTGCGCCGGGATCTTCTTTCCGGTCTTCTTGTTCTTCCTGAGGCCGGTCTCCATCGGATGTTTGATCAGCATTCGGACTTTGGTGGTCTCCGGTCCGACATTGGTCTTTACCAGAATCGTCGACATCGTCAGTTCCTCTGTGGTCGGTTATGGATGCGGGTGATGCGGGTCGGGTCAGCCGCCGCAGCCGCCGATCGTGATTTTCACCTTCTTCCTGGCGCTGTAGAGCTTGCCGTTGGACTTGACCACAGCGACGACGTTGGTGGTCTTGGCCATTTTTACGCGCATGGAGAGCTTCGGCTCCACCCGGTCCGAGAGCAGATAGGTCGCGGCCAGCGGGCGAGGGTTCTTGTCCACCAGCAGCGTGATCTGACTCACCTTGGGGAGCGTCGTCGAGATATTTACCGGCACCGAACGGGCGTCCTGTGCCAGCGTCGGAAGCTCCGGGAAACTGATCTTCGCGCTCTCGGTAATGGACTCGCCCGCAAACAGATCCTTCAGCGTCTGATCGACCGAGCCGGCGTTGAATGCCGTTGTCGGCCAGCTGGCCAGCACCACCTGCGGTATGAGCATCCCGGCGCACACGGCGCCGCCGGTCGTCAGTATCCCCTTGAGAAATACCCTGCGTTTCATGTTAGTCACGTCGGTCTTTCCTCCGAGTCAGGTCGTGGTTCGTCGCGGCCCCGTTACTGGGTGTAGATGTACGCCGCAATCTCGTCGATTTCCTTGTTGGTCAGAATCCGGTTGCGGCCGAAGGGCGGCATGATGGACTTGGGGTAATTCGCGGTCGCATCCCAGATTTGGGCGCGCAACTTGGCGAAGTCCGGGTAACGCTCCTTGATGTGGACCAGGGGTGGTCCGATGTTGCCCGGGGCCTTGCCGTCGTCGATCTGGTGGCAGGCGAGGCAGTTGCCCTTCTTGCGGCTGAATGCCAGTTTCTTTCCGGCCGCGATGACGGATGCCTGGGTCGTATCCGTAGCGGCATGTGCGGCCGGCGCCGTCCCGGTCAAAGCGCCGGCCAGAAACAGGACCGAGGCGGCACTTGCGAGTGTGATTCCGATCGTCTTCTTCATCCGATTCGACTCCCCCGTGTAGCTCATCCGATTGATCTCCGCGTTGCGGGTGCTGCGCGCCGCCGTCCCGATCCCGCCGGCGCGACCACCCCTAGACCTTGATGTAAATCCACCCTTCCTGCAGGCGCGTGATGATCTCGTGTATCGCCGTCGGTCCCACCCGGGTGTTCGGGATGAGGTCGACGCGGCCGGGCCCGAGTTCCCGTTTTAGATTCGCCACCGTGTTGCTGCATGCCAGAAAGGTCAGGTTGGGGTACTTGCGCATCAGTTCCTCGACCCGGGCCTTGTAGGGCGAGACGTTCGCACGCAGCAGGTTCACGCCGCCGGCGTTGGTCACCACCTCGACCTGGAGCTGGTCGCGCGGGAACAGGCCCATCAGTTCCTGCACCCTGTTCAACGCCAACTCCATCTGTTGCGGGTTGGAGGAGGTGAGGTGCAGCAGCACGTGGCGCACGCCGTGCGCCGGTACCGGCGCGCCGACACGAGAAACCAGAAACGAGCCGTCGTGACGGGCGATGCTCGCCAGCGCCGTCTCGTTCAGGACGCCGGGACCACCGGGGCCGGGGTGTACCACCCATCCCAGCAATGCCCCCAGGGCGAGCAGGGCGGCGGCGGCCACTCCCTTCAGCAAGTTGCCGTGGCGCGGCGCGGGCTGCAGGTGTTTGGGCTTGGGGCAGTCGCGGTAGGCGAGTTGGACCATGCCCCGCAGATGGGTCAGTTCGCACGCCCGCTCGGTCAACCGGCGGTTTCGGTTGATCGCCTCGAAGACGTCGCCGCGCTCGCCGGCGCTCAACTGGTCGTCGACGAAGGCGTTGAGAGTCTCCTCGGACACGCCTCCCGGGATATCGTCATCGGGTTGCTTCATCGGACGCTCCTCAACGAACGAGACGAACGCTCTTCAACTTCGGCGGCGAGGCCGACTCCGCGGGTCCTAGGTCCAACAGATGCTGCTTGAGAGCCCGCCGTGCCCGTGACAGACGGCTCATCACGGTCCCGATTGGGCAATCGACGATCTCGGCCACCTCGATGTAGGAAAGTCCTTCCAGGTCCACCAGCGTCAGGACCTGACGCTGGGCCAGGGGCAATTGGCCCACCGCCGCCCGCACGCGGGTGACGATTTCGTGCTGACCGTGTTCCCGCTCCGGGGTGTCTTCGTGGCAGTAGACGATGTCGTCCACGTTCACGGTGGGCCGTGCCCGGCGGAAGTGATCGCGCCAGCAGTTGGCGAGGATGCTGAACAGCCAAGTATTCATCGCCTTCGGATTGCGCAACTGGCCGGCGTTCTTGAGCGCCTTGGCCATCGCCTCCTGTACCAAGTCGTCCGACAGGTGCGGATCGTGACTCCAAGCATAGGCCAGACGATACAGGCGTTCGCGACTCACCCCCAGCCGCTCCCGGAACTCCCGCGAGCGACAAAACAGCGTGAGAAGATTCATCGTTTCCCCCTCCAACTACATGCAAAAGACGCGCTGTACGCAGCGCTTATTCCCAATGTGTTTTTAGGCCGTGCCCGCTTATCCTAGCGACTTTTGCAAAGTCGTAACAGCCCGGAATTCATTAAGAATATTAGATTATTCTTATTTTCTTCATCGCTGCATTTGTTCGATGAAATAAAAATACACCATCGGCGTCTATCCACCATCGGTGCCTCCACGTATTCGGATAGCCCTGCAGCCGCGGGCATGTCCGGTGGAACGCGGCGGCCCGATAACCAGAGACTGCTCCAATCAATGGCCGGAAGCCGAACCTAGTGGAGGATGCGATGCGTAAACCTTATCTCCTTGCGGTCCTGTGGGCGGGTGCGCTGGCCCTGATGCTCGGATCCCCGTTTGCGCGGGCGGGCGAGGCGAAGCCGTTCGCGATAGCCAAGTACGCGTTGCAGTTGAGCAGCGGCGGGAGGCCCGCACAGACCCTCGTGCTCAACGTCGCCGGTAACTTGGTCAAGCACTACGGCCAGGATCGGGTGCAGGTCGAGATCGTGGCCTTCGGTCCGGGGCTGCGGCTGCTGCTCGCCAACAACGTCAACAAGGGCCGGATCGGCGGGCTCGCGGCGGAGGGCGTGCGCTTCAGCGCGTGCAACAACACCTATGCGCATTTCACCAAGATCATGGGGCATCCGCCGAAGCTGAACCCGCACGCAGTGCGTGTTTCCGCGGGCGTGGTACGGCTCTACGATCTTGCACACCAGGGCTACACTATTGTCAGGCCGTGACCTCGGGCGGGAAAAACCGGGGATCTCAGGGGCTCGCTTTCCATGAAATACGATCTTAAGGTCGAGGGGAAAGGACTTATGAAACAAAACTCAAACTCAAGGATGCGTCGCATCGCGGTGACGTTGGCGCTGGCCGGGGCCGCGTCGATGAGTCTGCCGGCCCACGCGACCAACTGGCTCAAGCTGCAGGGCACGCAACCGCCCGGGGTCACGGCGCACGCGAAATTCTGGGGATTCATCCAGCCCGGCTACGCCCGGACGCCGGGCACCGAGCTTCCCACGATGAAAGGGGGGGCAAAAGGCCTCAGCGGGACACGCCCGAACTTCAACAACATCGGGCCGAACCAGACCTCGAGCAACACCTTCAGCCTGCGCCGCGCGCGGATCGGGGTGCGCGGCTCGGTCACGCCGCTGAGCAATAACATCGATTACTTCTTTCTGGCCGAGTTCGGCAACAATGCGCTGAGCGGATCACGGGGCTATCACCCGGTCATCACGGATGCCTCCGTGACCTTCAATCAGTTGAAGGAATTCGTGCGCTTCCGGCTGGGGCTGTTCAAGATCCCGGGCGCGCCGGAGGAGGGCCTGCAGGGTATTCCGATGCTGCCCTACGTCAACTTCGACAGCGTTACCAACCAACTCATCCTGGAGCGGTTCGTGAACGCGGAGACCGCCGGGGACTGCTGGGATCCGGCGACCGGCAACCTCGGCTCGAAAACGAAAGGATGCGGTATCCCGGTTGCAAGCGGCGGTGTCTACTCCTCGGTCAACGGCCTCGGGGCGTTCCGCGACAAGGGACTGATGGCGTTCAACTGGTTCCGGCGCGGCCCGTGGGAGCTCACCTACGGCGTGATGATCGGCAACGGCTCGGCGATCGACCGCCTGGATACCAACAACAACAAGGACATCAACGGGCGCCTCCAGGTCTCCTACATCTTCGGCAACAGCAAGGGGCCGTATCGCAGTGACATTACCGGCTTGGTCTGGTACCAGAACGGGGACCGGGCCTTCAACGGACGCTCCTACCATCGCACCCGCATGGGCTTTGGCGGCATGGGTCGCACCGGGTTCATGCGTCCGGGCGCGATCCGTGCGAGCGCGGAGTACATGTTCGGCAAAGGCATGATCTTCGCCGGCGCGCCGTTCAGGAGCACGGGCATCAATAGTACGAAACAGCCGGTGACGATGTTCCCGGGCGACAACAACGGCGGCCGCGGGTTCTATGTGGAGGGGGCGGTGTTCGCCACGCACCACATCCAGCTCGAGGCGCGCTACGACCAGTACGACCGGCTGTTCAACGATCCGCAGAACGAGCGCATGTTCC
>BDTW01000006.1 GCA_002897735.1 bacterium BMS3Bbin13
AGGGCCGGGAACGCGGCACACGCGACTACGGTGACGATGATCCTGCGGGCATTCTTCATCGATTTTGATCCTCCAGCGTTGATGGACCGGGCCGGGACCGCCCGAACCGCAGGCGCGCCCCGGTGCCGCCCGATGAGACTACGATCGGATCCGGCAATTCCCCGCGCCCGCGGCGGATTGAAGACCGGAAGCCGATAGGGAGCTGGCGAAGGGAGTCGAACCCCCGACCGGCGGATTACAAATTCTCACAGGCGAGTTTTACTGTGGGAGCCTAAACCCGACTGAGATTGATAAGTCCATGTCTCAAGGCTACCATTACCCCTACCAAGTCCGCTAGTCTCCCACCGAGCTTGATCCAAGTGGGAGCCTATAGGGAGCCTAGGCTCCCAGTCCAACCCCTTGAGGGCCGGACCATGAAGATCACCAAGACCGCCGTAGATCACCTGCCGCTGGAAGAATCCGGGCAGACCACCTATTGGGACGACGACCTGCGCGGCTTCGGGGTGCGCGTGGGACGCACGGGCAAGGCCTACATAGCGCAGGGCAAGATCGGACGGCGACCTGTGCGCGTGACGCTGGGGCGGCATGGCGTCCTCACCGCCGAGCAAGCCCGCAAGCGCGCTAAGGCGGCGCTCGCCGATCTGTCCCGGCACGAGAACCCCAACGCCAGGAAGCGCGAACAGCGGGCCCGAGGCGTCACGCTCGCCCAGTGTTTCGAGGACTACCTAGCGGCGCGACGGCTGCACCTGAAGCCACGCACCGTCGCGGACTACCTGTACGCGCTCGATCACTACTTCGACGACTGGAAACGCACACCGCTATCGGAGATCACTCCGAACCGCGTCGCACAGCGCCACACGAGGATTGGAGCCGTAAGCCCGGCCCGGGCGAACTTCGCCATGCGCGTGCTGCGGGCGGTGTTCAACTACGCGCAGGCCGCCTACACGGATACGGCGGGCAATCCCGTGCTCCCGTTCAACCCCGCCCGGCGACTGAGCCTCACGCGCTCCTGGTACCGTGTAGAGCGGCGCCAGACCATGATCCGGCCGCACGAGTTGCCGGCGTGGTGGAGCGCTGTGGAGGGGCTGGAGAGCAAGGACGTGCGCGACTACCTGCGCCTGGTGCTACTCACCGGGCTGCGGAGGTCGGAGGCCCTGGGGCTCGTCTGGGCGGACGTGGACCTGAAGGGCCGCACCCTCACGGTCCGCGATACCAAGAACCACCGGGACCACACGCTTCCGCTCTCCGACTACTTGCACGAGCGGCTGGCGCACCGGCGCAGGGAGGTCTCGGGCGCTTATGTGTTTCCGGGTCCGGGTGGGGACGGGAAGCGGGTGGAGGTTAACCGGCAGGTGCGCAAAGTGATCGTGAATTCCGGTGTGGCGTTCTGCGTGCACGATTTGCGACGCACTTTCGCCACCGCCTGCGAGGCGCTGGAGCTTCCCGCCTTCGTCACCAAGCGGCTGCTCAATCACGTGAGTGGGGACGTGACGGGCGGGTACGTGATTATCACCGTCGAGCGGATGCGCGAAGCCATGCAGCGAATCACCGACTATATGCTCAAGTGCTCCGGCGTGCGGCCCACGGCGGAGGTGGTGGCGCTTCCTCGCGCGGAAGGCGGCGTAGCCGCCGGGAAGGGCGTCCGGTAAAGGCTCCAACAACGGCGGCTCTCGGGTGTGTTAGCACCCGGAGCGCCTGACCATAAGGGTTACGAGGAAACCGCAATGGCTACGAACGAGTCTATCACTGCGCCGGCACCACGGCTCACACCCCGAGATCGGCAAGGCTTGGTGACCTGGCTGGTGGAGTGCCGCTACAGATTCGCCGGGCTGCAAACCTTTCGCACTGAGTACCCCAACCTTTGGCGCGACGGAGACAGCGGATTCCTCCGATTCCGACACCGCGCGGCGCTGAAAGACCGTCGGAGGCTGCGCCGGTTACCCGATGTCGAACTGGTGGAGGAGGGGGCGCGTCAACTGGAGCTCCGCAACATGCTGAATACTGAGTTCGTGCGCAGGGACGCCGAGGAAAAGGAGCGCGACCAGGACGCGCACCGCGGCAAGGAATTGCTCGACCGGTGTAAACAGAACGGCTCCATTCGAGGGAAGGACACAAGCGCCAAAGCCGCCGAAGGAAAGCTCGCTGCGCTGGAGGAAGCAAAGAGGATCCGCGAAAAACACCCCCGCTGGAGCACCTCCCAGGTCGCTCAACTAGTGGTCCACAAGCACAACCCCTATAAGCTCTCCCTCAGCACAATCCGTCGCTACCTACGCGGCTAGTCCTCTATCGTTCCTGAAAATAGTTGATCGGCAGCGTGGGTGCTGCTCAATCTTCCATGTTTGAATAATTCCGTCAGAGCCGGACGGAAGATCCAACATGGAAAAATTGATCAATCAGGCGGAAGCTGCATCCTTCCTCGACGTGAAAGCGCCCACCCTCGAGAGATGGCGGTGGGCGGGTGAGGGCCCGGCATTCGTGCGTGTTGGGCGCTGCATTCTCTATGAGCCCCGCGCGCTGCGCGAGTGGGTATCCTGTCGCACCGTCACAAGTACGAGCGATCCGGGCGTGGAGGGGATCGCATGAACACAGACGCCCACATCCGGGGCTACGCAGCCACCCGGTGGTGCGTGGGATGCGGCGCGCGGATCAGTCGCGGGACGATCTGCGCGGCGTGCCTCTACACAGACCGCGTGCATGGCACACACGTAGTCCGGCCAGGCCACCCGTGCCCGATCTGCGGAGCCGAGGCGTTGCGATGAACACGCCCGCCCTTGTAATGGCACCCAATCCTATCGAGGACTTCGAGCGCGCAATCGTGAACGCCGAGATCGAGCCGCCGGAAGCAATCCACGCCGACGGGAAGTTGCACCGATTCCCAACGAACGGTAAGGCCGGAGACGATTCCGGGTGGTATGTCCTTCATCTGGACGGCATCCCCGCCGGTGCGTTTGGGGACTGGCGTTCCGGCGTCACTGAAAGTTGGTGCGCACGGCGCCTCGATACCCTAACGCCGGCCGAACGGGAGGATCACCGCCGGTGTATCGAGGCGGCGAGACGTGCGGCCGAGGCCGAGCGGGTCTGGGCCCAAGAAGAAACCGCGAAGCGCGCTGCCGAGTTGTGGGAACGCGCGACACCGGAGATGGGCACGCACCGATACCTTTGCGACAAGGCCATCAAGCCGCACGGCATCAAGACCGACGGGCTGCACCTGCTGGTGCCGATGCGCGCCCTCGACGCCCGCCTGTGGAACTTGCAGAAGATCGCACCGGACGGCTCTAAGCGGTTCCTGCCCGGTGGTCGGGTCAAGGGGCTGTACTTCGGGATCGGGCGTCCAAGCGGCGCACTGGTGATCGCTGAAGGCTTCGCAACGGCGGCAAGCATCCGCGAGGCGACGGATCACGCGGTGGCCGTGACGTTCAGCGCGTCGAACCTGCGGCTTGTGGCCGAGACGCTGCGGCACAAGCTGGGCGACGCCGTACGAATCATCGTTGCCGGCGATAACGACAAGAGCGGAGCGGGGCAACGAGCCGCCGAGGATGCAGCCCGGGCGGTCGGCGGTGCGGTGGCAATTCCCGAAACGGTGGGCAGCGATTGGAATGACGTTGCCAAGGCCAAGGGCCCGGAAGCGGTGCGCGAGGGGATCGCCGCTGCACGGAAGCCGGAGCCTGCGGCGCAGTCTGCGGAGCAAGAACAAACAACCGGGGATGCGTCTCGCCCCGAGTGGCCGAGGCTGAACGACGCGGCGCTTCATGGATTGCCCGGCGACGCTGTACGAATCATCGAGCCGCACACCGAGGCCGACCCGGCGGCGGTGCTTATCCAGTTCCTTGTGATGTTCGGGGCTGCGGTAGGTAGTGGTCCGCACTTCCAGGTTGAAGGCGACCGGCATCGGGGTAACTTGTTCGCGGTGATGGTCGGCGAGACCGCAAAGAGCAGGAAAGGCACGTCGTGGTCCCGGGTGCGACAAATCTTCGAGATCGCTGCCCCGGACTTTATCGGCTCGCGCGTCGTGTCCGGGCTGTCGAGTGGAGAAGGGCTGACCTGGGCGGTCCGCGATTCAGTCGAAAAAGACGGCGAGGTGGCCGACGAGGGCGTTCTCGACAAGCGGTTGTTGGTGTTTGAGTCGGAGTTTGCGTCCGTCCTGCGCGTCCTGGAGCGGCAGGGTAATACGCTGTCCCCGGTAGTTCGCGCCGCCTGGGACACCGGAACGTTGCGGACACTGACGAAGAACAACCCGGCGCAGGCGACCGAGGCGCATATCGGGATCGTCGGCCATATAGTTGACGACGAGCTGCGCCGATATTTGAGTTCAACTGAATTGGGGAATGGCTTTGCAAACCGCTTTCTGTTCGCGTGCGTCAAGCGGTCAAAGCTGCTGCCGTTCGGCGGGTCGCTTGATCTCGCCGAGGTTGAGCGATTGGGCGCGCGTGTCCGGGGCGCGCTGGACGAGGCCCGGAGGGTCGGGCGCGTAAGCATGTCCCCCGAGGCGCGAGAGCTGTGGGGCGCCGTGTACCCCCAATTGTCGGAGGGGCTGCCTGGTCTGTTGGGAGCGGTGACGAGCCGCGGCGAGGCCCAGGTGGTGCGCCTGGCGCTGGTCTATGCCCTGGCGAGCAGGAGCGGCGCGATTCAGGCCGAGCACCTGCGGGCCGCCCTGGCGGTTTGGGAATACGCCGAGGCGTCGGCGCGGTATATCTTCGGCTCGGAGTTGGGCGACCCGACCGCTGACGAGATTCTGCGGGCGCTGAAGGTCGCCGGGGCGAAGAGTATGACCCGGACCGACATTCGCGACCTGTTCGGACGGCACCGTCGAGCGGCCGAAATTGACCGGGCACTCGATTTGCTGGCCCGCACCGGCAAGGCTGAGGTCGAGGTCGAGCGCCGGGCAGATAGCGGTGGGCGAGCGCCGGAGGTGTGGCGTGCGCGGTGAGAGACTGCGACATAAGCGACAAAAGCGACAAAACTCAGAGTTTGGTCGCATAGGTCGCATATGTCGCAAGTGCTGGAGGTGAAAGATGGGCCGTTTTCTAGACCTGGTCGCCGACTTCGAGAGCAAGCGGAAGGGAACCGCCGCCTCGCCGGAACCGCCAGAACCTGCGAACCTGGCCGACGCCGTGGAAGACTTGCGCGAGCATTGGGCCGAGCGAGCGGCGATTCTGGAGTACGACGCCGGACTACCCCGGGCCCAGGCCGAGGATGAGGCTTCCGTCATGACCGCGACGCTGGCCCGCAATCGGGGCTATCCTTGGCGAGCCCTGCGCCTGGCCCTGGCGGAACGTCCCGACCTGGCGGCCCAGGTGCCCGATACCCTGGACCCGGTGGACCAGCTACTGTGGGGCGTGCCGCGGCTGGCGATTCTGCCCACCCGGCGCGTGATCCCGCAAGGCAGAGTCCGACCATGAGCCTGCACGCCGTCGCCGGCGACACCCTGGCCACCGATCCCATAAAGCGTACCCGGAGTCGACCCGTTTCCGTGGACACCTGATGATTCGAGAATGGAGGTGTCTGGAAATGGGTAAAACGAGAAAGCCGTATCCGCCGGCATTCCGGCCGAGTTCACGCTGGAGATGCAGAAGCGGATTGCCGAGTCGCAGCGCTTGAACGCGCAGCTCGCACAGCCTTTCGGCAGCGGCCTTATCCGTAAATCCGACTGATCAGCTTTCAGGGAGGCGATATGAATGCGAGAAACTGGTTTTTGGTGGCGGCCCTGATCTTCCTGGGCCTCGTGCTCCAGGGACTGGCCGTCGGGGGAATCTATACGGTGGGTTACGCGGCGCGGGGGGTCACCTATCAAATGAACCGCTTCACCGGTTCCCTGAAATACTGCACCGTCACTGGAAAGCTTGGGCTCGTATGCGTTCAAGCCCATCAAGCCCGTTGATCCCGGACCCCATGGTGGACGGAGCCAGCTCTCTGCGGCATTCCCTACGAGTGCGGCCTCTCGATACGCACCAACTTCTCATTCTTGTAACAGAAGTTGATCGGGTGTTTCGCGTTCTTCGTCGCTGCTTCGATTGGGCTTAACACAATTTCAGCAAGCCCCCAGGTCATGACGTCGGCCAACCCTTCGCCGAAGGCAATCGACCCCTTGCCGAGCGCGCCGTAGCCCTTCGTGTAGAGACGGTAAAGGTCGCACTGCGCCCCGTCGGACTCCTTCATCTGGGCCCCGGGCGGTCCAATTCGCTCAATGACGGTATCCCGGCTTTCGCCAAGATGGAACTGGTTCAAATTGATCGGCGTGGGCCGGGTACTCTCCATGTATACCGAGCACCCACCCAGTAGGAGTACAGAAGAAACCGCCGCACTTAGGATCGTTTTTCTCTTCATCGCCCCGTCCTCTTTTTGATCATTGGCGAATGGTCGGCCAACGTCCCGCCGCAGCCACTATCCTCGCGTCGCAACCGCGCCCCGAATGCCGGGAGCTGATTCGCCGGGACGCACCGCCGACACACGTAGCCAAGAGCCTTGTCGATCAGCACCACCGGCGTCCAATCCCGGCCTCTGCAGCGTTCGCAGGGCCCCCAGGGCGTGAACCCTCGCGCTTTAACGACGCAGCACTGGCGAGGCAGCCCCTCCACCGGCGGGGGCGTGATCGCGCGCCAACGATTGCCGGAGCGCTCGAAGCGCAGTTCGCAGGCATCAAGGGCGCGCAGTACAGCACTCAGGCGACGCTGCGCGTGATCGCCGGCCTCCCCCCGCTCGGCCACGTACACCGTCTCCCGGCTCAGGGCGGCGGCACGGGCGATTAGAGCGAAAGAAGCGAAGTAAGGGGTACGCCCGCCCTGAATCTGGCACAGGCGCTCGGCAATTTCCTGCATCGTCATTACCCGATCTTCCGCCTCCAGGAACCAAGATGTGCGCTGACCCGCGCGTACAGGAACCTAGAGGTAGCCCAGCGGCCGGTGGGTTACGTGGTGCCCCTGCTTTCTGACAAGCCCTATCCCGACTTAGTGGATTCGGCCCTATGGCGATGCCAAGTGTTTGATTGATATAGGCCCCCCCAAGGTCTGCACTACGCGAGGAGGGCTATCGCCGATGAACCTCCAGCCCACGGCGCACAGCGTCGTTGTAGGATAGCGCCCCGGCCACGTGGTGCAGCCCGGGTGCGAGCAGCAGCACCGACGCCTCGGTGAGGGTCGCGCCCCACCGAGAGGCACAATTTGCGATCTGCTCCGCATGTTCTTGAGAGAGAAACAATTCCACCCGCCGGTGGTCGGCGTGGCGGACGCGGAAGCGGCGCAGGGCGAGGGCTTTGCGGGATACGGCCATACGCTAAGGATAAGCCGCGCCGAGCGTTTCCGGTAGCCCGAAATTTTCTTTGGGGGGGGGGGAAGCGTAGGGGGAATCGATTCAGCGCGCGCAAACCCAAACGCCTGGCCAATCAGGGCACCGGGAAGGCCCCGAAAAGGCCCCGGAATCGGCGAAGTGGGAGCCTAAAGGGAGCCTAGCATTTCTCCAGATTATGTAAG
>BDTW01000007.1 GCA_002897735.1 bacterium BMS3Bbin13
CGCCGACGGCGAGCACATCCGCTGCGGCAGCCCCTATCTGGAGGGCGGCAAGGTCACGGCCACGATCAGCGCCCAGGGCAAGGGGCGCACCATAGAGATCGTCAAGTTCCGGCGCCGCAAGCATCACCGCAAGCAGGCGGGGCACCGCCAGCCGTTCACGGAAGTGCGCATCACCGGCATCTCCGGCTAGCCGCGCAGCGAGGTTCAGTTCCATGGCACACAAAAAGGCGGGCGGCAGCACCCGCAACGGGCGTGATTCCCAGTCCAAGCGCCTCGGCGTGAAGCGCTACGGGGGCGAGGCCGTGTGCGCCGGCAACATCCTGGTGCGCCAGCGCGGAACCCACATGCACCCGGGCGCCAACGTCGGCTGCGGGCGCGATCACACGCTGTTTGCGCGCGCCGCCGGCCAAGTACGCTTTGATGTCAAAGGCCCGAAGAGCCGCACCTACGTGAGCGTCGTGACCGGCTGAGGCGTTCGCCCTGCACGGCCTCCCACTAGCCCGTACTTTCTCTCCGCCCCCCTGCCGCGGCCGCCGATGCACTCGCCCGGCCGGGGCGCACCCCCTTTCGGGCACATCCAGGCCGGGAGGGGCCGGGCAGCCTGCCGCCTCCCCCGGCGGTGAAGGCCGGTGAGCAGCGCGGCCGGGCGCCGCCTTCCCGCGGCGCCGGCGGCGAAAGGTCGGTGTAAAATCGGGCGGGCACCATGAAATTCGTCGACGAAGCCATCATTCGTGTGGAAGCAGGCCGGGGCGGCCACGGTTGCGTGAGCTTCCGGCGCGAGAAGTTCATCCCTTTCGGCGGCCCGGACGGCGGCGACGGGGGGAACGGCGCCTCCGTCTACCTGGCGGCGGACCCGGCCCTGACCACCCTGGTGGATTTCCGCTACAAGCGGCTGTTCCGCGCGCAGCGCGGACAGGACGGAATGGGCGCCAACTGCACCGGACGCAGCGGCACGGATCTGGAGATCCGCGTCCCGGTGGGCACCATAGTCACGGATGCAGGCACCGAGGAGATCCTGGGGGACCTGGTGGAGCCGGGACAGCGGCTGAAGGTGGCGCACGGCGGGCGCCACGGGCTTGGCAACACGCGCTTCAAGAGTTCCACCAACCGCGCCCCGCGCCGCACGACCCAGGGCACCGAAGGCGAGGCTCGCGACCTGCGCATGGAACTCAAGATGCTCGCCGACGTGGGCCTGCTCGGCCTGCCGAACGCCGGCAAGTCGACCCTGTTGCGGGCGGTGTCGGCCGCCCGACCCAAGATCGCCGACTACCCCTTCACGACCCTGTACCCGCACCTGGGCGTGGTGCGCATCGGGGAGCAGGGATTCGTGATGGCGGACATCCCCGGCCTCATCGAGGGCGCCGCCGAGGGGGCGGGGCTCGGCCTCCGCTTCCTCCGGCACGTGGCCCGCACCCGCCTGCTCCTGCAGGTCATCGACCTCCTGCCCGTCGACGACTCCGACCCCGTCGTCGCGGTGCGTACCATCGCCGCCGAGTTGGAGCGATTCAACCCGGAGCTTGCACGGCGCGAGCGCTGGCTGGTGCTCAACAAGACCGACCTGCTCGCACCCGAGGCGCGGGAGGGGCACTGCCGGGCGCTTGTGGAGCGGCTCGGCTGGAGCGGCCCGTGGTTCGCGGTCTCCGCGGCCACCGGTGCGGGGACCCGGGAACTGGTCGGCGCCGTGCTGCGGCACCTGGCCGAACCGCCCGCCGCTGGCCCGGCCTGAACCGGGAGTGTACAGTCTTGCCGAACGAGCGCCGGCCCTGGAGACCGCCGGCGCCGGAAACCCCACGCCATGAAATCCCGCGAAGAACTCGCCCGCAGCCCGCGCTGGGTGATCAAGATCGGCAGCTCCCTGGTGACCGCGGACGGCCGCGGTCTGGACGGGACCAATCTGGACGCCTGGGTCACCCAACTCGCCGCCCTGCGCGGGGCGGGCCGCGAGCTGGTGCTGGTCTCCTCGGGAGCGGTCGCGGAGGGCATGGTGCGGCTCGGCTGGCACGAGCGCCCGCGCGCCCTCTATGAACTCCAGGCGGCGGCGGCGGTGGGGCAGATGGGCATGGTGCAGGCCTACGAGGTCCGTTTCCAGCGCTTCGGCATGTGCACCGCGCAGGTCCTGCTCACCCACGACGACCTGGTGGACCGCAAGCGCTATCTGAACGCGCGCAGCACCCTGCGCACGCTATTGCGGCTCGGCGCAATCCCCGTGGTCAACGAGAACGACACGGTGGCCGACGAGGAGATCCGCTTCGGCGACAACGACACACTTGCGGCCCTGGTCGCCAACCTGGTGGAGGCGCAACTGTTGGTGATCCTCACCGACCAGGACGGGCTGTTCGACCGCGACCCGCGGATCCATCCCGACGCACGGCTGATCCCGGAGGGGCGCGCCGGCGACCCGGCCCTGGAGACCCTGGCGGGGACCGGCTCCGGACACCTGGGGCGTGGCGGCATGCGCACCAAAATACAAGCGGCGGCGCGAGCGGCGCGTTCCGGCTGCGCGACCCTGATCGCCCACGGGCGCGCCCCCGGGGTCCTGAAACGCATCGCCGACGGCGAGGCGCTGGGCACCCTGCTGCTGCCCGGGCACGAACCGCTGGCGGCCCGCAAGCAGTGGCTGGCCGGCCAACTCCAGGTGCGCGGGCGTCTGACCCTCGATGACGGGGCCGTGCGGGTACTGCGCGAATCCGGCCGCAGCCTGTTACCGGTGGGGGTGACACGTGTCGAAGGCGAGTTCGCGCGCGGCGAGCTGGTGGCCTGCATCGACGCGCACGGAACCCCCGTGGCCCGGGGCCTTGCGAACTACGACGCCGCCGAGGCGCGGCGAATCGCCGGACAGCCGAGCCATCGCATCGAGGCCCTACTCGGCTACGTAGACGAACCGGAACTCATCCACCGCGACAATCTGGTAGTTCTATAAACCGCAGGGACCGCGGGGTCAGGCTTGACATATGGGCATTTGGAGTTCTTTTCAGAGCCGGGGCTAACTCAACGTAGGGCGGGGCATGCTCCGCCGACAACACCGGGAAATCCCACCGACCTTGCAAATTCCAACGGCGTCGGCCGGGCGAGCCCGGCCCTACAGGTGGGTACGATCACCGATGCGCGCGTAGGGCGGATTCGGTTTTGCGGGAACGCCAAGTCGAATTCGCCCCCCATCCCGTCCTGCTCCACGGGAGGAGAAGAGACCCTTCGTTCGGGCCTGCGCAATACGGCGAGGGGTCTATGGACTCCCCTATCGGGGACTCTAAACCGCGGGGACCTCGGCGGGCGGTAGCTGCAGGCCCCGAATGCGCGCCTGCAGGCGGCTCTTGTGGCGCGCCGCCTTATTCTTGTGAATGAAGCCCTTGCGCGCCATGCGGTCGAGTATCGGCTCGGCGGCCTTGAATGCGGCCTCGGCTTGGACCCGGTCACCGGCGTCGAGCGCCTTGACGGTCTTCTTGAGGTAGGTGCGCATCATGGAGCGCTGGCTGACGTTCGCGTTGCGGCGCTTGCCCGCTTGGCGGACGCGTTTTCTTGCTTGAGGGGTATTGGCCAAAACGGGAACTCCTGATGCGCAGAATCCGGTGGAAAGGCCGCGTACTATGCGAATTTTTCGCCCGTTTGTCAATCCCGGGCATCCGCGGCGGGGCTGACACCCGCTTCGCCAAGCGGTTACACTCGCTCGAATTTACCGCAACCGGGCCCATACCCCCCCGCCATGAGCCTGCGCCTGCTGAAATCGACCGCCACCGTCGGCGCCATGACCCTGATCTCCCGGATCCTGGGCTTGGCGCGCGACATCGTGATCGCCCGCTTCGGCGCCGGTGCGGCGACCGACGCCTTCTTCGTCGCCTTCAAGATCCCCAACTTCCTGCGCCGCCTGTTCGGCGAGGGCGCCTTCTCCCAGGCGTTCGTGCCGGTGCTGGCCGAGTACAAGGCGCACCACGATCACGCCGAGGTGCGCCGGCTCACCGACCACGTGAGTGCCGCCCTGGGCGGGATCCTGTTCCTGGTCACCCTGATCGGCGTGATCGCCGCGCCGCTGCTGGTCTACCTGTTCGCGCCGGGTTTCCATACCGACCCCGGCAAGTTCCAGCTCACCGAGTACATGCTGCGCATCACCTTCCCGTACATCCTGTTCATCTCGCTGACCGCGCTGGCCGGCGGGATCCTCAACACCTACGGGCGCTTCAGCGTCCCGGCGATCACGCCGGTGCTGCTCAACCTGTCGCTGATCGGGGCGGCGGTGTGGCTCGCCCCGCACCTCGCCCATCCGATCACCGCCCTGGCCTGGGCGGTGCTTGCGGCGGGTATTCTGCAACTCGCCTTCCAGCTCCCGTTCCTGGCGCGCCTGCGACTGCTGCCGCGCCCGCGGTTCGACTGGCACGACCCCGGGGTGCGGCGCATCCTGCGGCTCATGGGCCCGGCGCTGTTCGGCGTCTCGGTCACCCAGGTCAACCTGCTGGTGGACACCCTCATCGCCTCGTTCCTGGCGAGCGGGAGCATCACCTGGCTCTACTACTCGGATCGCCTCATGGAGTTTCCGGTCGGGGTGTTCGGCGTAGCGCTCGGGACCGTGATTCTCCCGCACCTGTCGCAGCGCCACGCCCAGGCCGATCCCGAGTCCTTCCGTCGCTCCCTCGACTGGGGCCTGCGCTGGGTGGTGCTGATCGCCGCCCCTGCCACCGTGGGCCTGATCCTGCTCGCCGGCCCGTTGCTCACCACGATGTTCCAGTACCACGCCTTCAGCCCCCGGGACGTCGTCATGTCGAGCCGCAGCCTGATCACCTTCTCGATGGGGATCACCGGATTCATCATGATCAAGGTGCTGGCGCCCGGATTCTACGCGCGCCAGGACACCGCAACACCGGTGCGCATCGCGGCAATCGCGATGGCCGCCAACATCGTCTTCAATCTGCTGCTGGTGGTGCCCCTGAAGCACGCCGGGGTCGCGCTGGCGACCTCGCTGGCCGCCTATGTCAACAGCGGCCTGCTGTTCCGTGCGCTACGCCGCTCCGGCGTATACCGGGCCGAGCGCGGCTGGGGCCGTTTCACGCTCCAGGTGGGCGGGGCCTGCCTGGCCATGGGCCTCGTGCTCGGCTATGGGCGCGGCGATCTGGCCACCTGGCTCGCCTGGGGCGCGGCCCAGCGGGCCGCCCACCTCGCGTTGTGGGTGACGGCGGCGGGCGCCACCTACGTGGTGGTCCTGGCGGTGCTCGGCATGCGCCCGGCACACCTCCTGGAGGCACCCGCGGGCTGAGTGTCCGCACGAGCCGCACCACGCGCGGCGGCGGGCTAGAGCGAACCGAAGAAGGATCTTCGCCCTACCCAGCCGCCGGGTAAGCTCCCTGCGTTAACACGGCCTGGAGACCCCCGGTTACCCGATCAAAGTCCCGTTTAACCGGCTTCCTTATACAATTCAACTTCCTTATCAAGCCGGGAACCCAGTCGATCTTTTTCCAATTCAAGATCATAACGTGCCTGCAGATTCATCCAAAAACGGTCTGACATTCCAAAGAACTTCGAAAGGCGAAGGGCTGTATCAGCCGTAATCGAGCGCTTGCCATGAACAATCTCATTGATACGTCGTGCCGGTACACTCGTAGCCTTGGCAAGCCGGTACTGGCTTATACCCATAGGCTTAAGAAATTCTTCCAGCAGAATTTCGCCTGGATGAATCGGAGGTAATTTCTTGTCGCTCATGTTAATCGCCTTTAATGATAATCAACCATCTCAACATCCGTGGCTTGACCTGATTTCCATAGGAAACATATTCGCCACTGGTCATTCACACGAACGCTGTATTGACCTTTACGGTTTCCCGAAAGCTTTTCCAGGCGATTCCCCGGCGGCATTCGAAGATCCTCAATTAAATCAGCGCCATCGATCAGATCCAATTTTCGTTGGGCAAGCTTTTGAAGCGACAAAGAAAACCGCTTAACTCGCCGTCTCTTGAATATCCTCTCGGCATCCTTGTCGTGAAAGGATTTGATCATGGATGTGGTAGTAACGAATTGCGTTAATATTGTCAAGCGTTACTAATTCGGTGCCGTCGAAGTCAGGACTGGACAAGGCCGGATTTTTAGCCGGCCACACCCTTCTCGGCGCCAAGCCGCCGGCCCGGTTTCGTCTTGGCCGGCACAGTCGATTACACTACCCGGTCCCGGGTCCATCCGGCCCCTGGAGCCCGGTGCCGGTTCCGGCGGATCGGCCCGGCGGGTTCCGCGTCCGGACGTAATTCGGTCACGCGATACGCCGCTTACTCCCACACCGCGCCCGAGGCGGCACGAACCGATGGAGCCGAACCTATGGAACTGATTCGGGGCCTGCACAACCTGCGCCCTCGACACCGCGGGTGCGTGGCCACCATCGGCAACTTCGACGGCGTGCACCTCGGGCACCAGGCGGTGCTCGGCCAGCTCGCGGAGAAGGCCGCGGAGTTCGGCCTGCCCATGGCGGTGGTGACCTTCGAGCCCCATCCGCAGGAGTTCTTCGCCGGCGCCGCCGCGCCGCCGCGGCTCACCCGCTTCCGCGAGAAGGTGACGGCGTTGCAGCGCTTCGCCGTGGCGCGCGTACTGTGCCTGCGCTTCGATGCCCGCCTCGCCGCGCTCGAGCCGGAGGAATTCATCCGCCGCGTCCTCCTGGACGGGCTCGCGGTCCGCTACCTGGTGGTCGGCGACGACTTCCGCTTCGGCGCCAAGCGCCGCGGCAACTTCGCGATGCTCGAGGCGGCCGGGCGCCGCCACGGATTCCCGGTGGTCCACCTGCCCACCTTCCCCATCGACGGTGAGCGCGTGAGCAGCACGCGCATCCGCGAGGCACTCGCGAACGGCGACCTGGCCGGTGCCGAAAAACTCCTGGGGCGCCCCTATCGGATGCGCGGGCGGGTGGCGCACGGCGAGCGCCGCGGCCGCGACATCGGGTTCCCCACCGCCAACCTGCATCTGCACCGGCACGCCAGCCCGCTGCGCGGGGTGTTCGCGGTCCAGATGTTCGGCGTCGAAGGCGAGCCGCTCCCGGGCGTGGCCAACATCGGCAGCCGGCCCACCGTGGGCAGCGAGCGCATCCTGCTGGAAGTGCACCTGCTCGACTACGAGGGCGACCTCTACGGGCGCCACGTGGCGGTGGACTTCCTCCACCACATCCGGGACGAGCGGCGCTTCGCCTCGCTGGAGGCCCTGACCCGGCAGATCGAAGACGACGTCGCGCAGGCGCGGCGCCTCTTCGCGCGGCACGAAACCGACCCGGGGATCGGCCCCGGCCCCGGGACGCGCCGGTAGCCGCCGCGGCGCACCCCGTGTAAAGTGCCGGGGAATCATCCGGGCGCGCGGCCCGGGCGGCATTGACGATCGATCCCCCCCAGAGCGATGACGAACTACAAAGACACCCTGAACCTCCCGAAGACCGATTTCCCCATGAAGGCGGGCCTCGCCCGGCGGGAGCCGGAGACGATCGAGCGTTGGCGCTCGCTCGATCTCTACCGCCGTCTGCGCGCGGCCCGCGCCGGGTGCGAGCGCTTTGTGCTCCACGACGGCCCGCCCTACGCCAACGGCGATATCCACATCGGGCACGCCGTAAACAAAATCCTCAAAGATATCATCGTGAAGGCGCGCTCGCTGGAGGGTTACGACGCCGCCTACATCCCCGGCTGGGACTGCCACGGGCTGCCGATCGAGCTTCAGGTGGAGAAGAAGATCGGCAAGCCCGGGCGCAAGGTGGACGCCGCCGAGTTCCGGCGCGCCTGCCGCGAATACGCCCGGCGCCAAGTCGAGCGTCAAAGCCGTGATTTCCAGCGGCTCGGCGTGCTCGGCGACTGGGCGCACCCCTACCTCACCATGGACTTCCGGTTCGAGGCGGACATCGTGCGGGCGCTCGGGCGCATCATCGCCGCCGGGCACGTCGAGCGGGGCTACAAGCCGGTGCACTGGTGCGTGGACTGCGGTTCGGCCCTGGCCGAGGCCGAGGTGGAATACCAGGAGCGCAACTCCCCGGCTATCGACGTGCGCTTCCCGGCGGCCGACGAGGCGGCGTTCCTGGCGCGCATGGAGGTCGGCGACGCGGATCCCGGACACGGCCCGGTGGCGGTGGTGATCTGGACCACGACCCCCTGGACCCTGCCCGCCAACCAGGCCGTGGCGCTGCACCCACAGATCGACTACGCGCTGGTGCAAGTAGAGGGCCCCGAGGGACCCGGGCGGGTGCTGATGGCCGAGGCGCTGGCCGAGGCCGTGATCGCCCGCAGCGGCCTGCGCAACCTCGGGATCGTCGCCCGGGCGCGCGGCGCGGCGCTCGAGGGGCTGCGCGTACGCCACCCCTTCTACGAGCGCGAGGTGCCGCTGATCCTGGGCGAACACGTGACCCTCGAGGCCGGCACCGGCGCGGTCCACACCGCCCCCGGGCACGGGCTGGAGGACTACGTAGTGGGCGCCCACTACGACCTGCCGGTCGACAACCCGGTCGGGGGCGACGGACGATTCCTGCCCGGGACACCGCTGTTCGCGGGCGCGGAAGTCCTGGCCGCCAACGACGACGTCATCGCCGTGCTCGAAAAGTCCGGCAATCTGGTCCACGCCGCCACCCTGAGCCACAGCTACCCGCATTGCTGGCGCCACAAGACACCGATCATCTTCCGCTCCACCCCGCAGTGGTTCATCAGCATGGACCGGCACGGCCTGCGCGCCCGGGCCCTCGCCGCGATCGATACGGTGCGCTGGACCCCTCAATGGGGCCGTGCACGCATCGCGGGCATGGTCGGGACCCGCCCGGACTGGTGCATCTCGCGCCAGCGCGCCTGGGGAACGCCGCTCGCGCTGTTCGTGCACCGCGAGCACGGCACGCCGCACCCGCGCACGCCGGAACTCATCGAAGAGGTGGCGCGGCGCATGGAAGAGGGGGGGATCGACGCCTGGTTCGACCTCGACCCCCGGGAACTGCTGGGCGAAGACTCGGCCGAGTACGAGAAGGTCACCGACACCCTGGACGTATGGTTCGACTCCGGCGTGACCCACGCCTGCGTGTTGCGCCGGCGCGCGGAGCTGGGGTTTCCCGCGGACCTGTATCTGGAGGGCTCCGACCAGCACCGCGGCTGGTTCCAGTCCTCGCTGCTGACCTCGGTCGCGATGAACGAAGGCGCACCGCCCTACCGCGGCGTCCTCACGCACGGCTTCACCGTAGACGCCGCCGGTCGCAAGATGTCCAAGTCCCTGGGCAACGTGGTCTCGCCCCAGGAGGTCATGCAGCACCTCGGCGCCGACGTCCTGCGGCTGTGGGTGGCGGCGACGGACTACCGTAGCGAGATGACGGTCTCCGACGAGATCCTCAAGCGCATGTCCGACGCCTACCGGCGGCTGCGCAATACCGCGCGCTTCCTACTGGGAAACCTGAACGGCTTCGATCCCGCGCGCGACCGGGTGGAGCCCGAGGCGATGCTGGCGCTCGATCGATGGGTGCTGGAGCAGGCGCGCACGCTGCACCACGAAGTACGCCGCGCCTACGAGGCCTTCGAGTTCCACGTCATCTACCAGCGCGTGCACAACTTCTGCGTGGTGACGCTGGGCGGTTTCTATCTGGACATCATCAAGGACCGCCTGTACACGACCCGACGCGACAGCCTCGCGCGGCGCTCCGCACAGAGCGCGATGTACCACCTGGCCGAGGCGTTGGTGCGCTGGCTCGCGCCGGTGTTGAGCTTCACCGCGGACGAGATCTGGCGGCACCTGCCCGGCGAGCGCGGCCCGTCGGTGCTGCTGGAGACCTGGTACGAGCCGCCCGCGGTCGCCTTCCCCGAGGGGATGGGGCCGGCGTGGTGGGAACGCGTGATCCAGGTGCGCGAGGCGGTGGGCAAACGGCTCGAAGCGCTGCGCGTTGCGGGCGCGATCGGCTCCTCCCTGGACGCGGAGGTCGACCTCTACTGCGACGCGCGCTGGTGCGAAGACCTCTCGCGCCTGGGCGACGAACTGCGCTTCGTGCTCATCACCTCCTATGCGCGCGTGCATCCGTTGGAAAACCGCCCGCCCGAGGCGCTCGCCGCCGAGGTCCCCGAGGGGGAGGTCCGGATGTACGCCACCCCCTCCGCGCACCCCAAGTGCGTGCGCTGCTGGCACCACCGCGAGGACGTCGGCCGCCACGCCGAACACCCGGAGCTGTGCGGGCGCTGCGTAGAGAACGTGACGGGCGCCGGCGAGACGCGGCGATACGCATGAACGGGGTACCGGGCACCGTGCCGTCGAGCACGCCGCGCGGCCACCTGCGCTGGCTGTGGCTGTCCGCCGCGGTGCTGGTGATCGACCAGGTCACCAAACAACTGGCGGCGCACTACCTGGTCTACGCGACGCCGATCCCGGTGCTCCCGTTCCTCGATCTCACGCTCATGCACAATACCGGTGCGGCCTTCAGCTTCCTGAGCGGTGCATCCGGGTGGCAGCGGTGGCTGCTCAGTGCGATCGCCGCGACGGTCGGCGTGGCGATCGTCATCTGGCTGCGCCGACTCCCCGCGCGCGCCGGCTGGCAGCCCCCGGGATTCGCGTTGATCCTGGGCGGCGCGCTCGGAAACCTGAGCGACCGGATCACACAGGGCTACGTCATCGACTTCATCGACTGCTACTACCGGCACTGGCACTGGCCGGCCTTCAACATCGCCGACTCCGCGATCACGATCGGAGCGGCGCTGCTGATCCTCGACATGATGCGCACCAACAAAGGCCTCCCGGGACCCGGACGATGAACGCCGCCCCCCTGCGGATCGATCTCGGAAGCGAGGTGCGGCTGCACCTGTCGATCACGCTCGAAGACGGGACCGAGGCGATCAGCACCTTCGGTGAAGAACCGCTGGAGCTTCGCATCGGCGACGGCACCCTGCTGCAGACACTGGAATTGGCCCTGGTCGGACTCGCGGCCGGCGACCGGGAAAGTCTCGAGATCGACCCGCAGCACGCCTTCGGCCCGCGCCGCAAGGACCTGATCCAGAAGGTGGACCGGGCGCAATTCCCGGAGAACATGGCGCTCGCACCGGGCACCGTGGTGGGTTTCACGAACCCCGCCGGTGAGGAATCGGCGGGCATCGTCCTCGGGATCGAGGGGAAATCGGTGCGAGTGGATCTCAACCACCCCCTCGCCGGTCACCGGATCCGCTACCAAGTGGAAATCCTGGAGGTCCAGCCGCCGTAAAGGGAATAGGGGACAGACCACGGTTTTAAACCTTCTGGCAGGATAGCCAGTCGGACTATCAACGGATAAGGAGATCCACATGCCGCGACGCGCCCGCCTCGCAGTCCCAGGTATCGCTTGGCATATCATCCAGCGTGGGAACAACCGCTCGCCGTGCTTTTATTCCGACGACGACCATCGCAAGTATCTCCGTATTCTCGATGAGCAGGCACGGACACACGGCTGCGTTGTGCATGCCTACGTGTTGATGACCAATCACGTTCATCTGCTGGTCACGCCGGAACGCTCGAACAGCGCCGGTCTGATGATGAAGCATCTCGGACAGCGCTATGTGCAATACATCAACCGTACCTATCGCAGAACCGGGACGCTGTGGGAAGGGCGATTCCGATCCTGTCTGGCCCAGAAGGAGGGCTACGTGCTCGCCTGCTATCGGTACATCGAGCTGAATCCAGTTCGCGCCAACATTGTCGGGCACCCGGAGGGCTATCCCTGGTCCAGCTTTCGTGCCAATGCCCAGGGAGCGAAAGATGTCCTCATTACGCCACACGTGGAATACACAGCCCTGAACCGCCACCCCAATGATCGTCGGCGAGCCTACCGGACCCTGTTCCGCGCCCACATGGAGCCGACGTTGATCGACGAGATTCGTACGGCCACAAACGGCAATTATGTTCTCGGAAACGACCGCTTCAAAGAAGATGTGGCGCGCGTGCTCAAGCGACGCGTCACTCCCGGAAAGTCGGGGCGGCCGCGGCGGACGACTGATTGAGGACCGAAAATCGTGGTCTGTCCCCGGTTTTCCGATTAAAGCCCGCGCCCCGCCCTGCCGTCATTCCGGGAGAGTGCACTACACGGCCACGGGGGGACCTGCACGCGACCGCGCGTTCGCCCCGGTCGTCGGCCTATAATGGATGGCCCATGCAGATAGTGCTCGCCAATCCGCGCGGATTCTGCGCCGGCGTCGAGCGCGCCATCGAGATCGTCGAGCGCGCCCTGGAGCTGTTCGGTGCGCCGATCTACGTGCGCCACGAGGTGGTCCACAACCGTTACGTGGTGGAGCGACTGCGCGCCAAGGGCGCGGTGTTCGTCGAGGGGCTCGACGCGATCCCGGACGGCACCGCGGTGATCTTCAGCGCCCACGGCGTCGCGCGCGACGTGCGCAACGCCGCCGAGCGGCGCGGTCTGAAGGTATTCGACGCGACCTGCCCGCTGGTGACCAAGGTGCACCTGGAAGTGGCGCGCCACGCCGAGGCCGGTCGCGAGGTGATCCTCATCGGCCACGCCGGCCACCCCGAGGTCGACGGCACGCTGGGGCAGTACGACCCCGGGAAGGGCGGAGCCATCCACCTGGTGGAGTCGGAGGCGCAGGCCGGGCGGTTGGAGGTGAACAAACCGAACCACCTCGCCTACGTCACGCAAACCACCTTGTCCATGGACGATACCAACGGCATCATCCGGACCCTGCGCCGGCGCTTTCCGCGCATGATCGGACCGCGCAAAGACGATATCTGCTATGCCACCCAAAACCGCCAGGACGCCGTCAAAGCGCTCACCGGGCGTTGCGACCTGATGCTGGTGGTCGGATCGGCCAACAGCTCCAACTCCAACCGCCTGCGGGAGATCGCCGAAAAGGCCGGGATCCCCGCCTACCGGATCGACGGCCCACGGGACCTGCGGGCCGACTGGCTCGCCGGCCACGAACGCATCGGCGTCACCGCCGGCGCCTCCGCGCCGGACGTGCTGGTGCAGCGCGTCGTACAACGCCTGCGCGAATGGGGCGTAGGCAGAATCGAAGAAGCCCCCAGCCGTCCGGAAGGAGTGACGTTCTCGCTGCCGCTGGCCCTGCGATAGGGAAAACCGGGGACAGACCACGGTTTTCGGTCCTTAAGAAAACCGTGGTCTGTCCCCGGTTTTCCTGGAGATAAACTTTCATGCATAAATTCACGGGATTGAATCACCTTGCGCTGGTTACCGGCGACATGGACAAAACAATCCGCTTCTGGAGAGATTTTCTTGGCATGCGGTTGGTGCTGGCAATGGGAAAGCCAGGCTACCGCCAGTACTTTTTTGAGATATCCAAGAATGACTTGATCACCTTTTTTGAATGGCCGGATATTGAGCCCACTCCATTCAAACAGCATGGGAGCCGCGTTACAGGCCCTTTTATTTTTGATCACGTATCGTTAGGGGTGGAAAAGGAAGACGACTTGTGGGATCTTGCGGATAAGCTTATAGCTGCGGACATTCCGGTCTCGGATGTAATCGACCATGGATTTATCCACTCCATCTACACTTATGATCCAAATGGAATCCCGCTGGAATTCAGCCACAACGTGGAAAATGTCGATATTCGTAAAAATCCGGTTATGGCGGACATCAAACCATCAGAGGTGACGCAGGAGGGAGTTGAGCCAGGATTTCATCTCTGGCCGGTTGTAGAAGCAGAAGAAAAGACCCCGGATGAAGATCGCATGATCATTCCGGGAGAAGGCAGTGATCTTTTCTGACTTCTTGGAGGACAGACCACGGTTTTAAACCTTCTGGCAGGATAGCCAGTCGGACCATCAACGGATAAGGAGATCCACATGCCGTGACGCGCCCGCCTCGCAGTCCCATGTATCGCCCGGCATATCATCCAGCGTGGGAACAACCGCTCGCCGTGCTTTTATTCCGACGACGACCATCGCAAGTATCTCCGTATTCTCGATGAGCAGGCGCGGACACACGGCTGCGTTGCGAAAACCGGGGGCGAAAACCGTGGTCTGTCCCCGGTTTTCCCGGTTTTTGTGTTACAACGCGAAAACTGACCCCAATCTTTCCCGCACCCCGAACGGCCTGCCTACCGGCAGGCGGGGCTTGTCGCGCACCGGGGCAAAGTCGGAGCTTAGCCTGCCGCTGAGCTTGGTGTTATATGCTAGGGCCACTTGCAATATAGTACCAATAGTGACACTATAGTGAGTATGTCAGGTATCGCAAGCATTCTGGAGAAAATGAAGCAGAATCCGAAAGGAATTCGTTTCAGTGACTTAAAGAGAGTTTGCGAGCACTATTTTGGAACCCCACGGCAAAGCGGAACCAGCCACTGTATATACAGAATGCCTTGGCCCGGTGATCCAAGAGTGAATATCCAGAATCACAAGGGAAAGGCAAAACCATACCAGGTACGCCAGGTTCTACTCGCTGTTGAGCGCTTGGAGGTGAGTCATGGT
>BDTW01000008.1 GCA_002897735.1 bacterium BMS3Bbin13
GGGTATCCACTGACTCGGGGTTTCAGAACTTCCTGAATTTTAACGAAAAAGCCGCCATAGGGCGGCTTCGAGTATTGTACTGGTAGCGGGGCCAGGATTTGAACCTGGGACCTTCGGGTTATGAGCCCGACGAGCTACCGGACTGCTCCACCCCGCACCAGAGAGCGGCATTCTACCGGCGACGGGACCGGTTTTCAAGCTCCTGCTCCGTCCTGATGATGCCGTGAGGCCGGCTAGAAGCGATAGATATACCCAAGGCTGAGGTATGTCCGACGGTAGCCCGCCGACGAGACACCGGCCAACTGCTTGGAGTCGGTCCGCCCGACCACGAGACGCAGTCCCCCGGCGCCTCCGAGGTCGCGCCCGATACTCGCCCGCCAGAAGTAGAGCCAGTCCGAACTGCCCGGGTCCTCCGTCAGGCGCCCCATGCCGCCCCGCGCCGCGAGCGCGAAGCCGTGCCAGCGGGTCGAGAAACCGAACGTGGCCCGGTGCTCCCAGTAGGCGCCGGGATTGTAGTAGCCCACCTGCACGTTGGGATTGGAGTCGTTGAAGTAGAGGAAGCTCCACTCGGCAAAGATCCGCGGGTGGAGATGGAACACGCCAAGGACGTGGCTGCGGAAACGCCGGCGGATATTCCGATCGCCGGGGAGGTCATCGAAGATGCCGGCGCCGGCGCCGATGCCGAGATTGAGACGCGGCAGCACCTGCCAGCTCACGTCCGCGTCCAAAGACCGGAAGGTGGCCCGGTTCCGGATCGAGCGGATGTTCTCGATCACCTCGTTGCCCGAGTAGAGGTCTACGCGCCATAGGTCCGTAGGGATCCACTTGGCGTTGGCCCGCCAGGCGAAGGTCTGCCAATTCGAGTAGTTGCGCACGCCCAGCGCGACCGACGGCCACACCGTACCCCACGGGGTATCGAGGCTGCCGATACGCTGTCCGCCGCTGACCAGCACCTCGTGCCCGTATAGGCGGTTGTCGGCCCGGATCGCAGGATTGTTCTGTTGCAGTCGCGCCACGCGGTAGGCAAGGCCCAGCCAGCGCGTCGCGCCGAAGTGATATTGCGAGTTGAGTGTCATAGCGACGATGTGCAGCCGATCACTGTCGGTCGAACCATCCAGGGATGCCGAGACGGTCGGCGCAAGTTCGTGCCGGATATGGCGGCGCAGAACGACATCGGCGCGGGTCCGTGATCCGTCCAGGGTGGTGAGGGCCAGATCGTCGAAACCCGACCAGTACTGCGCGGTCGCCAGATCGTGGCGCAGGCCGGTGCGCCCGGCGTGTGCGCGCAGCAGCGCGGACAGGGTCCGCGCCGCCGCGCGGTTGCGCCCGCCCCAATTCTCGAGCCTCGCCAATCCGGCCTGCGCCGCGACATCGCCCGGGTGCCGCCGCAACACCTCGCGATAGACCCGCTCGGCCGCGCCGTAGCGCCCCATCCAACCGAGCACCCGTGCCGCACCGTACTGGGCATTACGCCGGTTCGGGCGATGCGCCAGGACCGCCCGGTACTGGATCAGCGCCTGCCCGGGACGACCGGCATCGGCCAGGGCATCACCGAGCCCGACCCGTGCCCGGACATCCCGTGGGTGACTCGCAAGATATTCGCGGAACAACGCGATTGCGCGCTCCGCATTCCCCGACCAGGTGAGCTGCCACGCAAGCGGCAGGATCAACGCGCCGCGCCGTTGCGGAGCGACCCGGATCGCCCGTTCGTAGAGCGCCGCCGAGCGCGCGTTCCGGTTGTTCCAGCCGGAGACGCGTGCGACCTCGACCAACAGATCCGCATCGTCTGGGCGCACCGCCAGCAGCTTGCGGTATTCCGCGAGCGCCGGTACATAACGCCGCTCGCGAACCAGCATCCGCGCCACACCGAGGCGCGCACGGGCGTTTCCCGGCTCCCTCGCGAGCACGGCCCGATAGGCCTGTAACGCAGCGCTTGTGCGCCCGGATGCGGCGCGCGCTTCCGCCAGGCCCAGGCGGGCCTGAAGGGCCCGAGGATGCGCGCGAAGATATTCATCGAAAAATTCCGCCGCCCGAGCCGGCCGCTTCGCCCAGAGCAATTGCCACGCCAACGACCTCAGGACGTCTCTACGGCGCGCGGGCGCCACACGCAGGACCCTCTCATACAGCTTCGCCGCCTGCGCGTTCTCGTCGTTCCAGCCGTAGACGCGGGCCGTTTCGATGAGCAGATCCGCATCGCCCGGCGCTCGTTTCAGGAGGGCCCGGTAGATCGCGAGCGCCGGCCCGTAGTGCCTCTGCTCAACCAGGGCGCGCGCCCGCCGCAGGGGGGCGGCGGGCGCGGCCTGCACCAGCCCCGTCGCCACGACGGCCCAGACCACGAATCCCGCTACAAGCGCACGCCTCACGGCCCTTCACCCCGTATCGAATCGCGTTCCGTATCCCAGCGCACGGGCCTGCGGGCCGGGTGCCGGAAGAGCGCCGGAAGAGCGATCACCGTGGTGATCGACATGATCATCCAGTAAATAATGGGATAGAAGACCGCATAGGGGTAGTAGTGCAGCGTCTCCGGATCGTAGCGCCGGTCCATCAGGGTCCCGATGAGGATCTGGATCAATGCGAAGGTGGCGATCAACATGCCCCAGAGATTCGGGATCGGGTGTGCGCCCACCGGCGGATAACCGACGCTGTAGGAGACGATCCACAGGATGGTCAGTATCACGAAGCACACCGCCCAGATCGTGGACAGCACCGCCTCGATGAACACCGGCCACAGCCGCCGGTAGCGCCAGCCCAGGATCACGTCGTGATGGCGGCGCAACACCTGCATCAATCCATGGGCCCAGCGCAGACGCTGTTTCACCAAACCGCGGAACGTGGAAGGAACGCGCATCAACAGGACCGCGTTGGGTTCGTAGCGCACGTCCCAGAATCGCTTCTGGAGCTTCCAGGTCAGGTCGATGTCTTCGGTAGGCATGTCGGGACTGAAACCGCCGACGTCCGTCAATGCGGACTTTCGGAATGCGGTCACGACTCCCGACACCGTCAGAATCCGGCCCCAGACGCGCTGCGAACGCCGCAGCAGGCTCACGATGGAAGTGAATTCGATGAGTTGCAGACGACACAGCAGCGAGCCCACGTTGTACACGCGCGGATTGCCGGTCACCGCGGCGACGCGCGGGCTTTCGAAGTGCGGAACCATGTAGCGCAGGGACTGGGGTTGCGGTTCGGCATCCGCATCCATGATCAGCACGATCTCCCCGTTGAGGCACGGCAGGGCGTCATTGAGCGCCAGGGCCTTGCCCTCGTTCTCCTCCTTACGGATCAGGCGCGCGCGCCCGCGCCCTACGTATTCGCGCACGACGGCGGCGGTCGCATCGGTGGAACCGTCGTCGACGACCACCACCTCCAGGGCCGGGTAATCGAGCGTACACGCGGCCTCCAGAGCGCGTCCGATCACGTCTTCCTCGTTGTGCGCGGCGATGAGCACGGAGACCATCGGAGTACGGTTCAATGGGAGCGGTTCGGAGTCTTTCTCGCGACGAAACCAGAAGAAGGACGAGGTCGTCATCCAGACGACGCTGGTAAAGATGGGGTACACGGCGAAGAACACCAGCGTGACAATGTAGAAATCAGTGTGCTGGACCGCCGCAAGGAACCGCACGGTTTCGTTCATCAGGAGGCCCTTCCCGCCGCGGGCGGCCCGTAGCGCTTCACATCGCCTTCGGAGCGGATGCCGACCTCGGCGGCACCCCGTGCCCATTCCCAGTCCGCCTCGATCCGTCGTCCCTCCCAGTCCGTGTCATACCGGGTGGAGGCCTGCAGAGAGGTGCGCCGGGCGTTTCTGGCCCGATACAAGTGCAAATTGTGCAGGATCCAGAACAAGGTGACCGCCGGGACGACGATCACGATGATCGGAATGACCACGAACAGCGGTCCAAGGCCGGTCGGTCCCCTGAGGACTTTCCACCAAAAGCCGAAGTACACGACCCATCCCAGCAGCACGAGCAGCACATGCCACAGGCGCCGCCAAACGGGACGCAGGGGTTCACGCTTCATGACGATCTCCCGGTACGAGCGACAGTCGGCCGGAACGCGGACGGCCACGGGCCGTGCGAGACCCCCCGGCGTGCAGTCGGGCGGGCACCCAGTGTCGGGAGGACAAGCGGATTCATGATGATCAGCCTGTTGTTATTCTTGCCGGGCCGACGGACCCGAAGAACCATGATCCGACACCGGCACGGCCGCTGTACAGTCCCGATGGAGACCGTCCAGGGACACGATCCGGGATTCTGCGCGCGCACCCGTCAGCGAAAACGGTATCGCGTCATCGGCCGGCACACCAAAATTGTACGCCGGTACTGCGCACATCCCTGTAGTCCGACGGGTGCTCTGCGTAGCTGCGCCGGTATGCCTGTAGCCGACTACCTGTGGGGGCGCCGCCCCGATAAAGAGCGACGGCGGGCAATCCGCACCATACTTCGCATCGAACCACGCCTTTGTGTGGTTGCCCCCGCCGATCCGAAGCACTCCGGACCGAGTGTGCATGGAGACCTACCCATCCGAGCGCCGGCTCGTTCGCCCCGTCTTCGCGGGGATGCGGGGATATTGAAGCGATTTCAGCTTACGCCGAATTCCCGTCATGGGCAAAATTCTTGTGGAAAAATTCCGTAATACCCTGTTTCATAACTTTTAGGGTACATTTTTCGGGTATACGAAGACGAATGCGCGTAGAACCCGGGCGGGTGAGGAACCGCCGGAAGGTCCGTCGTCAGACCGGAAACCATGAAAATTTCAACGGGCGCCCCGCGCCGGCGGCGTGGGGCCCACCCAGGGCCGCAGGGCGCTACCGCAGAGCGGCGATACACCAACCCATAAGCAGACTCGGATAGAGCCCGAGGCCCAGGAGCAGCAGGCCGTTGGCGCTCAGGACGAGGCGCATGTCGAGGCCCGCCGAGATCGGCTCCCGATCGACGGGCGAATCGAAGTACATCAGCTTGACGACCCGCAGGTAGTAAAAAGCGCCGATCAGGGAGAAGAACACCGCCACCACCGCCAGCCAGGTCTGGTGGATGTCGACCACCGCCGCCAGGACCGCCAGCTTGGCATAGAACCCGGCGGTCGGCGGCACACCCGCCATCGAGAACATGACGAGCAGCATCATGAAGGCAAACCAGGGGCTTCGCTCGTTGAGCCCCTTGAAGTCGTCCAGGCGCTCGGCCTCGAATCCGGAACGACTCAACAGGATAACGATGCCAAAGGCGGCCAGCGACATCAGTGCATAGATCACGGCATAGAACATGGCGGCGGAGTACCCGGCCCGGGTACCGGCCAGGAGCCCCAGGAGCAGGAACCCCATGTGCGAGATCGTCGAATAGGCCAGCATCCGTTTGATATTGGTCTGCGCGATGGCGATGACGTTCCCGACCGCCAGCGACAACACCGCGAGCACCATGAGCATCGGCCCCCAACTCACCTGCAGCGGCCCCAGGGTATCGACCAGAAGCCGCATGGCCATCGCGAAGGCCGCGATCTTGGGCGCGGCGCCCAGATACAGGGTCACCGGCGTCGGTGCACCGTGGTAGACATCGGGAATCCACATGTGGAACGGCGCCGCCCCGAACTTGAAGGCCACCCCCACCAGGACGAAGGCCAGCGCGAACACCAGCGCCTTGTTCTCCCCGAGGTGGTGGCGGGCGAAGTCCGCCACCTGCGCCATATTGAGGGTCCCCGTAAGCCCGTACAACAGCGACAACCCGTAGAGCAGGATTCCCGATGCCAGGGCGCTCAGGACGAAATACTTCATGGCCGCCTCGGAGGCCTGCAGCGAATCCCGGTTAAAGGCCACCATCGTATACAGTGAGAGCGAGAACAGCTCCAACCCGAGGTAGATGGTCAACAGGCTGTGCGCCGAGACGATGACCATCATGCCCAACATGCCGAACAGCCCCAGGACGTAATACTCGCCCTTGAGCAGCCCCCGCTCCTGTAGATAACCGCGCGAATACAGGAACACCACGCCGGTCAAAACGTATATGGGGAGCTTGAGGAAATTCCCCAACGGATCGCTGATGAAGGATCCGCCGAAGGTCAAATGCGACCCCGCCGGTTCCAGCCACAAGGTCAGGGCGAACGCGCCGATCACCGTCACCTGCGCGAGGAAGTAGCTGAACCCGCGTCGCTCCTCGTCCAGGAACAAGTCGACAATCAAGATCAAGCAGGCCATGCCCAAGACGAACATCTCGGGCACCACCAGCAGGAAGTTCGGCGACTCCAACGTCATTTCCGTTTCCGCCACCGGTTCATTTGTGCAGCCCCCGCGATCAAAGCTTCGAAATCATGATGTGGCTAAGCAGATTCTGGACCGACATATGCGTCACGTCGATCAGCGGCGCCGGCCAAACTCCGAGAGCGAGCACCGCGACCGCCAGCAGGCCCAGCACCAGGAACTCCCGGCCGTCCAGATCCTGGAGTGCGTCGACGCGCTCGTTGGCCACGGCGCCGAAGATCACCCGCTTGACCATCCAAAGGGTATAGGCGGCACCCGTCACCAATGCGGTCGCCAGCAGCACCGCGTACCAGATGTCGGCCCTGACACTCGCCAGGATGATCATGAACTCGCCCACGAAGCCCGACGTCCCCGGAAGGCCGGAGTTGGCCATGGCGAAGAAGACGGCCAGAGCGGCGAACACCGGCATCCTGTTGACCACCCCGCCGTAGTCGGCGATCGCTCGACTGTGCATCCGCTCGTACAACACCCCCACACTCAGGAACAGCGCCCCCGAGATGAACCCATGGGAGACCATCTGCACGATCCCGCCTTCGACCGCCAAGACCGCCCCGTTGAGAGACTTGGTGCTCGCATAGATCGCGAACGGGATGAAGAAGGCGAGCGTCACAAAGCCCATATGGGCGATCGACGAGTACGCAATGAGCTTCTTCATGTCCTTCTGCACCATGGCGACGAGGCTGATGTACACCACCGCCACCAGCGACAGTGCGATCATCAACCACGCCAGCCGATGGCTGGCGTCCGGCGTGATCGGAAGGCTGAAACGCAGGAAGCCGTAGGCGCCGATCTTCAGCATGATCGCCGCCAGGATGACCGACCCACCCGTCGGCGCTTCCACGTGTGCGTCCGGCAACCAGGTATGGACCGGCCACATCGGCACCTTCACTGCGAACGCCAGCAGGAAGGCGATGAAGATCAACAATTGCTCGTTCATCGTGAGCTTGAGCGTCTGGAAGTCGAGGATCGAGAAACTGCCGCTCCGAAAGTGCAGGTAGATCAGCGCGACGAGCATGAGCACCGATCCGAGGAAGGTGTACAAAAAGAACTTGATGGTCGCATAGACACGCCGCGGCCCGCCCCAGATCCCGATGATCAGGAACATCGGGATGAGCATGCTCTCCCAGAACACATAGAACAGGATCGCATCCAGGGCCGAGAACACCCCGATTATCACCCCCTCCATGATCAGGAACGCCGCCATATACTGCGCGACCCGCTTCTGGATCGAAACCCACCCGACGATCACGACCAGCACAGTCATGAAACTGGTCAGCAGGATCAACGGCATCGAAATGCCGTCCACGCCGAGCGAGTAGTAGATGTTGAAGGCCGGGATCCACGGCAAGTGCTCCCGGAACTGCATCTGCGCCGTAGTGACATCGAACCCGATATACAGCGGGAGCGTCAGCAGGAATGTGACAAGCGCGAAGAGCACGGCGATCCGCCGCGCGCCGTCCGGCGCCTTGTCCCCGGAGAGCAGCACCAGCACGCCGCCGACGATGGGCGTCCAGATCGCCAGACTCAGCCAGGGGATATGATAAAACACCGATTCGTTCCTTTCCCGTCAGCGGATCACGAACCAGCTCAGAAGCAGCAGCAGGCCGACGAGCATCGTGAATGCATAGTGATACAGAAAACCGGTCTGGATACGCCGCGAGACCGATGCCCAGCGCCCCACGAGCCACGCGCTGCCGTTGACCATCAACCCGTCGATCAACCGCACGTCGCCGATGCGCCACAGCGCCCGACCAACCCCCCTGCCCCCCGCGGCCACGACCTTCTCGTTGAAGTCATCGAACCAGTACTTGTGCTCCAGCACGTAGTACAGCGGGGCAAGCGCCCGGCGCAGGACCCCGGCCAGCGCCGGGCGCAGCCAGTACACCACCCACATCAGGAAGATGCCGCCGACGGCGAGCCAGAACGCCGGGGTGTGAATGGAGTCCCCCGCCATGGCCCCCGCCCCGTGGAACTCCCGCCCGACCTTCGCCAGCACGTCGTGCGCGGGCAGGACCTGGATGGAATTGCCGAAATAGTTGCCGAAGAGGATCGGCTTGATGGTGAACCAACCCACGAGCGCGGAAGGGATCGCGAGCATGATCAAGGGAATGGTAATCACCGCGGGGGACTCCCGCAGATGTTTGCGTGTAGGTTCGTCCATGCGCTCCTTGCCGTGGAAGACCAGGAAAAACATGCGGAAGGTATAGAGCGCCGTGACGAACACCCCCCCCAAGACGCAATAGTACGCGAACTCCGCACCCGGCAACTGCGAGGCCTGCACCGCCGCGATGATCGAATCCTTGGAAAAGAACCCGGCGAAGGGCGGAATCCCGCACAGGGCCAGCGCCCCGATCAGAAACGTAATATAGGTGATGGGCATGTACTTGCGCAGCCCGCCCATGTTCCGCATGTCCTGGTCGTGGTGCATCGCGATGATCACGGAACCCGCGCCGAGGAACAACAGCGCCTTGAAGAAGGCATGGGTCATCAGGTGGAAGATGGCCGCCGCATACGCCGAGGCACCCAGCGCCGCGGTCATGTATCCGAGCTGCGAGATCGTCGAATAGGCGATCACCCGTTTGATGTCGGTCTGCACTATGCCGACCAACCCCATGAAGAACGCCGTCGCACCGCCCAGGACCAGCACGACGTTGAGGGCCGTCGCCGAATGCTCGAACAGGGGCGAGAGTCGCGCCACCATGAAGATCCCGGCGGTCACCATGGTCGCGGCGTGGATCAGTGCGGAGATCGGTGTCGGGCCCTCCATGGAATCGGGGAGCCAGACGTGCAGCGGGATCTGTGCGGACTTGGCCGTCGCGCCCACGAACAACAACAGGCAAATCAGCGTGACGACCGACCAACTCGTCCCCGGAATCACATGTATGCTCAGATCGGCGACCAGCGGGGCGGCACGGAAGACCGATTCGTAGTTCAGCGTATTGAAATACATCACCACCAGCGCGATTCCGAGCACGAATGCGAAGTCCCCGACCCGATTGACCAGGAACGCCTTGAGCGCCGCGAAGTTCGCCGACTCCCGCTCGTACCAGAACCCGATCAGCAGATAGGAGACCAGCCCCACCCCTTCCCAGCCGAAGAAGAGCTGCAGGAAGTTGTTGGCCATCACGAGCATCAGCATCGCGAAAGTGAAAAGCGCGATATAGCTGAAAAACCGCTTGTAGCCGGGGTCGCCGCGCAGATAGCCGATGGTGTAGATGTGGACCGCCAGGGACACGAAGGTCACCACGGTGATCATCAACGCCGTCAGCCGGTCCACGAGAAAGCCGATCTCGAAGTGGATGCCGCCCGCGACCATCCATGTATAGATCGAGCCGTCGAAAGGCGGCGCACCGTCGAACAGGACGTGCTTGAGGACGAGCAGCGACAGGAGAAACGAAACCGCAACGCTCAGAGTGGCGACCCAGTGCGCACCGCTGCGTCCGACCCAGCGCCCGAACAGGCCCGCGATCACGGCTCCGGCGAGCGGAGCCAGCACGATCGCCAAATAGATATTCTCCATGCCCGACACGTCCTTCGTTGCCCCCCGGTCAGCCCTTCAGCGAATCGATGTCTTCGACGTTGATCGACCGGCGGTTACGGAACAGCACCACCAGAATGGCGAGGCCGATCGCCGACTCGGCGGCGGCCACGGTGAGGATGAAGAGTACGAAGATCTGTCCCGCGGCGTTGCCCAAGAAATGCGAGAAGGCGATGAAATTCATATTGGCCGCGAGCAACATCAGCTCGATCGACATCAGCAGCACGATCACGTTCTTGCGGTTGATGAAGATCCCCGCCACCCCGATACAGAAGAGCACGGCCCCCAACACCAGATACTCCTGCAGCGTGATCATGAGCGACACGCGCCCCCCGCCGCCGGCACCGTACCCGACCCGCCGCCCCACGTCCGGCCGCCGCCGTGATCCACGAGTCCCATCACGGCGTCTTCTTCTCCGCGTCCATCTTGACGATACGGATCCGGTCCCGGCGCCGCACGCGGACTTGGCGGGCGGGATCCTGGTGTTTGGTATCCGGCCGACGGCGCAGGGTCAGCACGATGGCCGCGATGATCGCCACCAGGAGGATCGCGGCGGCGATCTCGAACGAATAGACATAGTGGGTATAGAGCACATCCCCCAGCATGCGGGTGTTGCTGTAGTCCGCGGGGAGCTGTTTCGGCGCGGCGCCGGCCGGCAGCGCGAAATACCGGATCAGGACCAGCGCCATCTCCACGACGATCGCCAACCCGACGAACACCCCGACCGGCACATAGCGGGTGAATCCCTCGCGCAACACCGCGATGTCGATATCGAGCATCATTATCACGAACAGGAACAGCACCATCACCGCGCCGACGTAGACCAGCACCAGCACCAGCGCCAGGAATTCCGCCTCCAGCAGCAGCCACAGGGCGGCGCTGGAGAAAAACGCCAACACCAGGAACAGTACGGCGTGCACCGGATTGCGCACCGTGACGACCCGCAACGCCGCGAATACCAGCAGCGCCGCGAATACGTAGAAAATGAATTGCTCGAAGCCCATTGTTCCCTTGAAGCCGTCCGTACCCGGGTGCCCGCACCCTATCGGTAACGTGCGTCCTGCGCGCGATCCTCGGCGATCCGTGCCTCGTAACGCTCGCCGTTGGCGAGCAATTGCTGCTTGGTGATGATCTGCCCGCCACGGTCCTCGTAGTGATACTCGTAGACCCGTGTCTCCACGATCGAGTCGACGGGACAGGACTCTTCGCAAAACCCGCAAAATATACACTTAAATAGGTCGATGTCATAGCGGGTGGTACGACGCGTGCCGTCCGCACGCCGTTCGGACTCGATGGTGATCGCCAGTGTCGGACACGCCGCCTCGCAGAGTTTGCATGCGATACAACGCTCTTCCCCGTTGGGATAGCGGCGCAGGGCGTGCAGGCCGCGGAAGCGGGGCGACTGCGGCGTCTTCTCCTCCGGGTACATCAGCGTCACTTTGCGCGTGAACAGATAACGCCCGGTGACGCGTAGCCCGAGGAACAGTTCCCACTGGAACAGGCTCTTGATGTAGTTTCGGATCGCGGGCATGGTCGGGGGCCTCACGCAAACCAGGGCTGCAGGTGGAACAGGATCGCCGCGCCTTCCACGAACAGCCACACGATGGTGATCGGAATAAACACCTTCCATCCCAACCGCATGATCTGATCATAGCGATATCTCGGGAACGTGGCCCGGAACCACAGGAACAGGAACAGGAACCCGACGGTCTTGATCAACAACCAGGCCGTGCCGGGCACCCAGGCCAGGTAGCCTTGCAGGATGGTGCCCTCGAAAGGCGAGAGCCAGCCTCCGAGGAACAGCACCGCCGCCAGGGTCGAGATCAGGATCATGTTGGCGTACTCGGCCAGAAAGAATATGGCGAAGGCCATACCGGAGTACTCCACATGGAAGCCGGCGACGATCTCCGACTCGCCTTCCGCCACATCGAACGGCGCGCGATTCGTCTCCGCGACACCCGAAATGAAATAGATGAAGAACAGCGGCAACAGCGGCAACCAGAACCAGTGCAGAATCCCACCCTGTTGCGCAAGCACGATCTTTCCGAGGTTGAGGCTGCCGCTGGCCATCAGCACACCGACCAGGGCGAAGCCCATGGCGATCTCGTAGGCGACCATCTGCGCCGCGGAGCGCATGGCCCCCAAAAAGGCATACTTGGAGTTCGACGCCCAGCCGGCGATGAGCACGCCGTAGATGCCCATGGAGGTCAGCGCCAACAGAAACAACAGCCCCGCATCGACATTCGCCAGCGTCATGCCGCGCCCGAAGGGTATGACGGCCCATGCCGCCAGGGCGGGACCGATGCTCAGGACCGGTGCCAGCAGAAACAGGAAACGGTTCGCCTTTCCGGGAATGACGATCTCTTTGAGCAGCAGCTTGAGCGTATCGGCGATCGGCTGCAGCCAGCCGTGGGGTCCGACGCGCTGCGGCCCGATCCGCAACTGCATGTAGCCGATGATCTTGCGCTCGGCGAAGGTCAGATAGGCCACCGAGAGCAGCAAGGGCACCAGGATCACCACGATCTTGGCGATGATGAGCGCCGGGATCTGCACGTCCTGCGGCAGCCCGCTCCAGATTGTGAACAGAGTATTCACCATGCCCCTAACGCCCGTGTGCCCGGGAAGACCGGCGCCGCATCATGACGCCACCCGCAACGTAACGGGCCCGATGGACGGCCCCAGCCCCGCGCTCCCCGGCAGCGCCGCGGAGATCCACGCGCATCCGTCCGGGACCCGATCGTCCACGACCAGGGGCAACACGGCGCGCGCATCCCCCTGCATCACCTCGACCCGGGCCGCCTCCGCCAGACCCAGGCGCTGCGCCAGCGCCGCCCGGATACGAACCGTCGCGTCACGCCCATGTTCGGTCTGCTGCAACGCCGTGGCGCGCCGCACCAGCGCATCGGTACCGTAGATCGGGACATCCCCGATTCGAACAAGACCCGCGCCGGCATCCGGCAACTCGACCGTATCCGGCCATGCGCTCCGGTTGTCCGGGGCCAATGTGCCGGCCTTCCCATGCAGCTCGTCGCGCACCTGCTCCGCACTTGTATACTCGAAACCCGCGAGCCCGAGGAGATTACCCAACACGCGCAGGACTTTCCAACCCGGGCGCGCCGCGCCGTACGGCGCGCAGGCCCCGCGGAAACCCTGCCAGCGGCCCTCGGCGTTGACGAAGGTCCCCGAGGTCTCGGCGAACGCGGCGATCGGCAGCAACACATCGGCGTAGTCGCGTGCCGCATCGCCGGCGTAGGGACTCATCACCACCGTGAAACCGGCCGCCCCGGCCGCCCGGCGCGCCTTGGCCGGGTCCCAGCAGTCGAACTCCGGCTCCACGCCGAACAGGATCAGGGCGTCGGGCGGAGACTCCAGCATGGCCGCCGCATCCAGCCCTCCGGCACCCGGCGCCACCGCGACCGCCCCCGCATCGCGATGCGGAACCGCCCCCGCGATCCACGCGCCGGCGCTGTTGGCCGCTTCGGGCAGGTAGCCCAACGTCGCCCCGCTCGCCTCTGCAATCCAACCGGCGAGCGCCTGCAACACGGAGAACCCGGGATGCGCCGTCGCCAGATTCCCGAGCAATACGGTGCTGCGCACGCCGTCGCGCAGGGCCTGTGCGATCTCGCGTTCGGCCTGGTCGGGGTTGACGTTCTTGAAGAACTCCCGAACCTGCGGCACCTCGCCGTCACCACCGGCGCCGAGCGCCTTGGCGATCCCCGCGAGCGATCGCACCATGCCGGCGGGACCGGCGACGATTTTATGCGCGACCGGGAAATGGAAGTCGAAATCGACGGGATTGACGAATGCGATCGCCGCGCCCCGTAGCGCCGCCTTGCGCAGCCGGTGCGCGGCGATCGGCTGCTCGTGGCGCACATTCGAGCCGACGATGAGCGCCGCGTCGAGATTCTCCAGGTCTTCGATCGACTGGCCGAGCCACGGAAACGGCGGGGCCCGATCCTGATCGCGGAAGTCCGCCTGACGCAAGCGATGGTCGATGTTGGCGCCGCCCAGGCCGCGCACCAGCCGATTCGCCAGATAGAGTTCCTCGAGGGTCGCAGTGGGCGAAATCAGGGTCCCGATCCCGGCCGGCCCGCGCTCATCGAGCGCACGGTGCAAGCCGTCGACGACGAATTCCAGTGCGACGTCCCATTCCACTTCTTCCCAGTGGTCGCCACGCCGGATCATCGGGGACTTGAGCCGGTCGGCGGCATAGAGTCCCTGATAGGCGAACCGATCCCGGTCGGAGAGCCATACCTCGTTGATCGACTCGTTCTCGCGCGGAACGACGCGCATCACGCGCCCACGCCGCGTATGCAGGGCGAGGTTCGAGCCCATGGAATCGTGCGGAGCGATCGCCGGGAACTCCCGCAGTTCCCAGGCGCGCGCGGTGAACTGGAACGGCTTGGAGGTCAGGGCCCCGACCGGGCAGACGTCGATCACGTTGCCGGACATCTCCGAGCGCAGGCTGCGCTCCACATAGGTGTCGATCCGCATATGCTCGCCGCGCCCGATCCCACCGAGTTCCTTCCGTCCGGCGATCACCTCGAGGAAACGAATGCAGCGGGTACAATGGATGCAGCGCGTCATATCCGTGGCGATGAGCGGACCGAGGTCGTGATCGACCACCACGCGCTTCTTCTCCGCGAACCGCGATACGCTCGAACCAAAACCGAGCGACAGGTCCTGCAGCTCGCACTCCCCTCCCTGGTCGCAGATCGGGCAATCCAGGGGATGGTTGATCAGCAGGAACTCCATCACCGCCTTCTGCGCCGCGATGGCGCGCACCGAGCGGGTGAAGACCTTCATACCGTCCGTGACCGGCGTAGCGCAGGCCGGCAGCGGCTTGGGCGCCCGCTCCACCTCCACCAGACACATCCGGCAGCTGGCGGCGATCGGCAGTTTCGTGTGGTAGCAGAACCGCGGAATGGTCACGCCGGCGGCATCCGCGACCTGGATGATCATCTCGCCCTTGCGGGCGCGGTAGGCGGTGCCGTCGATCTCGACGGTGATCAGATCCTCCGGAACGTCGGGCTTCGCGCTCACGCCGCCGCCCCCCTGTCCGCGACGCCGTCCGCACCGACGAGGCAGCGCTTGTGCTCGATGTGGTACTCGAACTCTTCACGAAAATGCTGTACGAAACTCTGCACCGGCCAGGCCGCCGCATCGCCGAACGCGCAGATCGTATGGCCCTCGATCTGATCCGCCGCGCTCACCAGCAGGTCCACGTCTTCCGGGCGTCCTTGGCCGTTCTCGATGCGCGAGAGCATCCGGTAGAGCCAACCGCAGCCCTCGCGGCACGGCACGCACTGGCCGCACGACTCGGCGTAGTAGAAGCGCGAGATACGCATCAGGGCGCGGACCATGCATGTGCTGTCGTCCATCACGATGACGCCCCCGGAGCCGAGCCCCGACCCCGCCTTCTGCAGCGAGTCATAGTCCATGTCCGTTTCCATGATGACATGCGCGGGCAGCACCTTCATGGACGATCCGCCCGGGATCACGGCCTTCAGCACATGGGCGTGGCGCACCCCGCCGGCGAGTGCCAGGAGTTCCCTGAACGACGTGCCGAGCGGGATCTCGTAGTTCCCGGGCCGGTTGATATGACCGGAGACCGAGAACACCTTTACACCGCCGTTGTTCGGCCGCCCCAGGTTCAGGAACCACTCCGGCCCGTTGCGAATGATGGACGGAACCGAGGCCAGGGTCTCGGTATTGTTGACGGTCGTCGGGCGCCCGTACAGACCGAAATTGGCCGGGAACGGGGGCTTGAATCGCGGCTGGCCCTTCTTGCCCTCCAGCGACTCGAGCAGGGCGGTCTCCTCGCCGCAGATGTAGGCACCGGCGCCGAGATGGGCGTGCGCCTCGAACTCGACCCCGGAGCCCAGAATATCCCGGCCGAGGAGACCGGCGGCGCGTGCCTCGTGCAATGCCCCCTCGAAGCGCTCATAGGGCTCGTGATGAAACTCCCCGCGCAGGTAGTTGTAGCCGACGCTCGCGCCCATCGCGTATCCGGCGATGGCCATGCCCTCGACCACCGAGTGCGGATTGAATCTCAGGATGTCACGATCCTTGCAGGAGCCGGGCTCGCTTTCGTCGGAGTTGCACACGATGTACTTCTGAACAGGCGCGCTGCGCGGCATGAAACTCCACTTCAGTCCGGTCGGAAATCCGGCCCCGCCGCGCCCTCGCAGGGCCGATTTCTTGACCATTTCGATGACCCGCTCCGGCGGAATCTTCTCGCGCAGAATCTTCTCCCACGCCTCATAGCCCCCGACCTTGCGATAGTTCTCCAGAGTCCATGGCTCGTCGAATTTCCGGGTCGCAAAACAGATCTCGTCCGCCATCACCTCACTCCAACCCGTCGAGGATGGCATCGACCTTCTCGGGCGTCAGATGCTCGTAGTAACGGCCGTCCACCGTCATCATGGGCGCACCGACACAGGCCGCGAGACATTCCTCCTCCACCTTGAGAGTGATGCGCCCGTCCGACGTCGTCTCCCCGAGCCGGATACCGAGCTTGCCCTCCACGTACCGGACGATCTCCTCACCTCCGCAAAGCATGCACGAGATGTTGTTGCAGATCGAAACCTTGTGCCGTCCCACCGGGCGGACGTCCAGCATGGAATAGAAACTCGCCACCTCGTAGACCGACACACGCTCCATGTCCAGGTAGGCCGCGACCGCGTCCATCAACTCGGTCGTCAGCCAGCCGCCGTTCTGCTCCTGGGCGGCCGTCAGTGCCGCGATCACCGCCGAGCGTCGTTGATCCTCGGGGTACTTGGCCACCCGGAGGTCGATCGCCTTGCGCGATTCCGGGCTCAGCAGCTCCGCCCCGTCCCGCCCGTCCTGATTCTCGAACTGCGCCATTTCCGATAGGTTCCCAGTCGCCGCCCGCGATCAGCGGTCGACATCTCCGAAGACGATGTCCAATGTGCCGATCAGCGCCACGCAGTCCGCCAGCATGTGCCCGCGTCCCATCTCGTCGAGCGCCCCCAGGTGTACGAACGCGGGGGGACGAATCTTGAGCCGGTAGGGCTTGTTGGCCCCGTCCGACACCAAGTAGATACCGAACTCGCCTTTCGGGTGCTCGATCGCCGCGTAGGCTTCGCCCTCGGGAATGCAAAACCCTTCGGTAAACAATTTGAAATGGTGGATCAGCGCTTCCATGTCCGCCTTCATTTCCTCGCGTGGAGGCGGTGTGACCTTGTGGTCCTGAAGCACCACCGGCCCCGGGTTGCGGCGCAGCCAGTCGACACACTGGCGCACGATGCGGTTGGACTGGCGCATCTCCTCGACACGGACCAGGTAACGGTCGTAGCAGTCGCCGTTCACCCCCACCGGGATGTCGAAATCCACCCTGTCGTAGACCTCGTAGGGCTGTTTCTTGCGCAGGTCCCACTCGATCCCGGAGCCGCGCAGCATCGGACCGGTGAATGCAAGCTGCCGGGCCCGTTCCGGCGAAACCACACCGATACCGACCGTGCGCTGCTTCCAGATCCGGTTGTCGGTGAGCAGCGTCTCGTATTCGTCGATGTACCCGGGGAAACGCTCGGTGAAGTCCTCGATGAAGTCCAGCAGGGATCCCTGGCGGGCCCGATTCATACGCTTCAGATCCCGGGCGCTGCGCCACTGCGAGGGATGGTGCTGCGGCATCCGATCGGGGAGATCCCGATACACCCCGCCCGGCCGATAGTAGGACGTGTGCATACGCGCCCCCGAGACCGCTTCATAGCAATCGAAGAGATCTTCGCGCTCGCGGAAGCAATACAGGAAAACGGTCATGGCGCCCACGTCGATGGCGTGGGTGGCCAGCCACATGAGGTGGTTGAGGAGGCGCGTAATCTCGTCGAACATCACGCGAATGTACTGCGCCCGCAGCGGCGGCTCGACCCCCAGCAGGCGCTCTATGGCGAGCACGTAGGCGTGCTCGTTGCACATCATGGACATGTAGTCGAGCCGGTCCATGTAGCCGATGCTCTGATTGTACGGCTTGCTCTCGGCCAACTTCTCGGTCGCCCGGTGCAGCAGGCCGATGTGCGGGTCCGCACGCACGATCACTTCGCCGTCCATCTCCAGCACCAGGCGCAACACGCCGTGGGCGGCCGGATGCTGGGGGCCGAAGTTCATCGTGAAGTTGCGAATTTCAGGCATACCGATTCCGCCTCGAACCCATTTACTCGAAGCCCGCCCGGTCGATGGGGGGCACCACGATCCGGAACACTACCGGGGGGTCGTCGCCGACTCCCGGTCCTCTTTCCGCTCGTCGACCCGGTCCACCTCGTAGCGGTGGTCGTGACGAATCACCCGCGGCACGAGGACCCGGGGCTGCATGCTCACCGGCTCGTAGACCACGCGACCGCGCTCGGGATCGTAGCGCACCTCCACCGTGCCGCCCAGCGGGAAATCCTTGCGAAACGGGTGTCCCACGAACCCGTAGTCGGTGAGGATACGGCGCAGGTCCGGATGACCCTCGAAGATGATGCCGAACAGATCGAAGGCCTCGCGCTCGAACCAGTTGGCGCTGTTCCACACGCCCATCACCGAGGGCAGCACCGGGAAGTCCTCGTCCGCGGCGTAGGCACGCACGCGCAAGCGCCGATTGTGCGGCAACGACAACAGATGGTAGACCGCGGCGAAACGCGGCGTCTCAGGGCGCGACGTCTCGTGCAACCGTTCGCCCGGACCACGGACGCCGCGGCTGAACCCCCGGTCGGTGGCCTCTCCGGCGACCCATTCCGCCTCGCCGTACTTCGCATAGTCGACGCCGCACAGGTCGATCAACTCGTCGAAGCCCAGTTCGGCTTCCTCATGCAGGGCGGTGCAGACCTCCAACAAACGCGCGGGGGGAACCTCGATCGTGCATTCGCCGTGGGCGACCGTACAGGTCTCCAGAAAACCTTCAAGCCGTTCCTGAAGGCGTTGTGCAAATGTCTCGATCGTCTCTGCCATGGTGTGATCGTCAGCGGGCGATCGTGTTGCAGCGGCGGATCTTGTTGTGCAACTGCAGGATGCCGTAGATCAGGGCCTCCGCGGTGGGGGGACATCCGGGAATGTAGATATCCACCGGCACGACCCGATCGCAGCCGCGCACCACCGAGTAGGAATAGTAATAATAACCGCCGCCGTTGGCGCACGAACCCATGGAGATGACCCACTTGGGCTCCGCCATCTGGTCGTAGACCTTGCGCAACGCAGGCGCCATCTTGTTCACGAGCGTCCCGGCGACGATCATCACGTCCGACTGGCGGGGACTGGGGCGGAAGATCATACCGAAGCGGTCCATATCGTAGCGCGCCGCCGCGGCGTGCATCATTTCTATCGCGCAGCAGGCGAGCCCGAAGGTCACGGGCCACATCGAGCCGGTCCGCGCCCAGTTGACCAGCCGGTCGACCGAGGTGGTCATCCAGCCGCGTTCCTGCAGGAGCGGCAACGGCGACTCCGCTACTCCCATTCCAGCGCCCCTTTCTTCCACTCGTAGAGGAATCCGACCACCAGGATCCCCAGGAACAGGGCCATCGCCGCCAAACCGAACACCCCGATATGGTGCAACGATACGGCCCAGGGAAACAGGAACGCGATTTCCAGGTCGAAGATGATGAACAGGATCGCGACCAGGTAGTAGCGGACGTCGAACTTCGTGCGCGAGTCTTCGAAGGCCTCGAAGCCGCATTCGTAGGGGGAGAGCTTCGCGGGACTCGGCCGGCGGGAGCCGAGAAAGTATCCGGCCGTGATCGCAGCGGTGCCGACGAACAGGCCGACCCCGATGAAGATCAGTATCGGCAAGTAATTTCCCAACATGCTCCCACCCTTGAGAAAACCGATGATCCCGCGCACGCCATACAGCGTAGCGCGAGCAGTCTAGGCCAGACACAGAAGAGGTGTCAAGCAACAACCTCAAAAGATCTTATTTCCGATCAAACGGTTAAGTTAATCGAACAGGCCGGCGATGGAAGCACGTTGACCACGGGTGGTCGTGCCGCCTCGCGGATTTCACAGTTGGTGCCGACGGCCGGACTCGAACCGGCACGGCTTTCGCCACCGCCCCCTCAAGACGGCGTGTCTACCAAGTTCCACCACGTCGGCGAGATCGACCGGCGCTGCCGGCGGCGGGCTATTTCCCTCCCTTGGGAGTCTTGGGCGCCGCGGGCGGCAAATCCGACGGTACCGTGCCCCTGGCCGGTACTGCGGGAGCACTTTGGGTCGGGACCGGCGGGAGGTTCTGTTCGGCGATGCTCTTGCGCTCGATCTTCTGGCCGGAGAGGTAGGCCAGGGTCAGGCTGGTGATGAAAAAGAACGTCGCCAGCACCGCCGTAGTCCGGGAGAGGAACGATGCCGACCCACGCGAGCCGAACACGGTCCCCGAGGCGCCCGCGCCGAAGGCGGCGCCCGCATCGGCCCCCTTCCCGTGCTGCAACAGGATCAGAACGACCAGTGTGATCGCCAACAGGAAATGAAACATCAACAACAAGACGTGCATGCGATGCCGTCAACCGTTTTCCGAATTGAAATTACGCGACGCCCGCGGAAACCCTCCGCGACCCGGTGGGAGATCAGCTCGCGGCGCGGCAGATGGTGAGAAACTCCTCGGCCTTCAGCGACGCGCCGCCGATGAGCCCGCCGTCGACATCCTCCATTGCGAACAGCTCCGCAGCGTTGGAACCCTTGACGCTGCCGCCGTGAAGGATGCGGATCCGCTCCGCGATTGTACCATCCCGCGCCGCAATCCGGGCACGGATGAATGCATGGACTTCCTGGGCCTGCTCCGGCCCCCCGGTCCTGCCGGTCCCGATGGCCCACACCGGCTCGTAGGCGATCACCGAACCGGCGAGTCCGGTTTCACCGGCCGCCTCCAGCACCGCGTCGAGCTGACGCCCGACGACCTGCTCGGTGATCCCGCTTTCCCGCTCATCGAGCAACTCGCCGACACACAGGATGGGAATCAGGCCCGCGCGCCGCGCGGCGAGGAACTTGCGCGCCACCAGGGCGTCGTCCTCACCGTACAGGATGCGCCGCTCCGAGTGGCCCACGATGGCATAGCGGCAACCCAGCTCGACCAGCATCGGTGCCGCCACTTCCCCGGTGTAGGCGCCCTCGTCCTGATCGCTCACGTCCTGGGCGCCCCAGGCGACCGACGTATCGGCGAGCAACCCGGCCACCTTTGGAATGTGGACGAAGGTCGGGCAAACCACGATGTCCGCCGCGCTCACCGTCTGCGCCCCGGCGCGGATCCCCTCCGCCAAGCGCTCGACACCGGCCAGCGTCCCGTTCAACTTCCAGTTCCCGGCCACCAGCTTGCGTCGCATCCCGCACCTCGTTTCGTTCAACCGCCTGCCAGAGAGCGCCCGCCAGCTTAGCGGGGGATGCCTGGAAAATCAAACGGAATCCGGCCCGAACTCACCCGGCGGCGGGACCGGCGGCCAGCGCCGCCTCCACGACCCCCGCCAGTTCCTGCGCCAGCCGCTCGACTTGGTCGGCATCGACTCCTTCGACCATCACCCGGATCAGCGGTTCGGTCCCGGAGGGTCGCAGCAGCACCCGCCCGCGGCCGTTGAGCCGGACCTCGACGGCGCGCACCGCATCCTCGATCCCCGGCGGAACGACCGTTGGACCCCCGTTTTGGCGCGCACGGACGTTGATCATGCACTGCGGATACTTGGTCATCCCGGCGCGCAACTCGTGCAGTGTCCGCCCGGTCTCGCACATTGCCCACAAGACCTGAAGGGCGGTGACGATGCCGTCGCCGCTGCGCGAGCGATCCAGGCAGATGATATGGCCCGAGGACTCCCCCCCGAGGGTCCATCCGCGCTCGAGCAACACCTCCATGATGTAGCGGTCGCCCACCGGCGTGCGATGAAAGTCGATGTCGCACGCACGCAGCGCGTGCTCCAGGCCGAGATTGCTCATCACGGTGCCGACCACCGCGCCATCGAGCATGTCACGCTCCTTGCGGAAGCGGGCAAGGATATAGAGCACCTCGTCCCCGTCCACCAGGTCGCCGTTCGCGTCCACCAGGACCGCCCGATCGCCGTCGCCGTCGAGCGCAATGCCCAGATCGGCGCCGTGCTCGCGCACCGCCGCCTGCAGCGCCCCCGGCGAGGTGGAGCCGCAACCGGCATTGATGTTGAGCCCATCCGGGTCCACGCCGATCCCGATCACCTCCGCACCCAATTCATCGAGCACGCTGGGCGCCACGTGATAGCTCGCACCGTTGGCGCAGTCCACAACCAGCTTCAAACCCCGCAGGTGAACACTGTGCGGGATCGTACTCTTGCAGAACTCGATGTAGCGCCCGGCGGCGTCGGCCACCCGCTCCGCTTTGCCCAGTCGCGCCGGGTCCACGGTCTCCATGTCCTGCTCCAAGACCGCCTCGATCTCCGCCTCCAGTTCATCGGGGAACTTGTTGCCGTCGGCCGCGAAGAACTTGATGCCGTTGTCGTAGTACGGATTGTGCGAGGCGCTGACCACGATCCCGGCGCAGGCGTGCAGCGTGCGGGTAAGGTAGGCCACGGCCGGCGTCGGCATCGGACCGGAGAGCAGGACATCCACACCGGCGGCGGACAGGCCCGCCTCCAGCGCCGACTCGAACATATACCCGGAGATTCGGGTATCTTTTCCGATCAGGACCTTGCCCCCGCATCCGTGAGCCAGGACCCGGCCCACGGCCCACCCCAGCTTGAGCACGAACTCCACGGTGGCGGGAAATTCCCCGACGCGGCCGCGGATACCGTCGGTCCCGAAATAGCGCTTGGTCACAACCCCCATCGCATTCTCCCCTCAATTCGGCGACCGGCCGGCCGCGCCGATCGTATGGGAATACTACCCCCGGGTCCTGCCGCCCGCACCGTCGGCGATCGGCGCCCGGGCCTCGCGCACCGCCGCCGCCCAGCGCACCGCGTCCACGGTCGCCGCGACGTCGTGGGCACGAACCAGCGACGCGCCCTGCCAGACCGCCAGGGCGGCGGCCGCGACACCGCCCGCCAGCCGTTCACCCACGGCGCGCCCCAGCACCCGCCCGAAGACCGATTTGCGCGACAGGCCCACGAGAATCGGCCGCCCCAGCACCTGCAACGTGTTCAGATGTCGCAGCAGGAGCAGGTTGTGCCCGGTGGATTTCCCGAATCCGAAACCCGGGTCCACGATCACCCGCTCCGGCGCGATACCCGCCGACACACACGCGGCCAGGCGCCCGGCCAGGAACTCGCGCACTTCCCGCACCACGTCCCCGTAGCGGGGCGTCTCCTGCATCGTGCGCGGCTCGCCCTGCAGGTGCATCAGGCACACCGGGACCTCCAGCCCGGCGACCGCCTCCAGGGCCCCGGGCAGGCGCAGGGCCCGGACGTCATTGATCATCCCGGCACCGGCTGCAACCGCCGCACGCATGACCTCGGGCTTGCCGGTATCCACAGAGATCGGCACGGACAGCCCGGAACTCAAGGCCCGGATCACGGGCACCAGCCGTGTGATCTCTTCCCCGGCGGTCACCGGCGCCGCACCCGGGCGCGTGGACTCGGCGCCGACGTCGATCAGCGCGGCGCCCTCGGCGACCATCGCATGGGCGTGCGCGACGGCCGCCTCCGGGTCGAGGAAGCGCCCGCCGTCGGAGAAGGAATCGGGTGTGACGTTGAGCACCCCCATGACCCGGGGAGAGCCGAGATCCAGGGATTTACCGGCGCAGTCCAGGATCATGGGGGAGGCATACGGGGATCATCGGGGACCGCGGGAGGCAACGCGTGCGCGACGCGCCGCCCCGCGGGATCGGGCGAACCGATCCGCCGGACGCTCCGACTCGTTCGACGAGCCCGACCGGTCGGTCGATACCCGCCACTGCGTACACACGACATCGGGATACCTGAAAACACCCGCACGGCCCCGCCGACCATCCGCGAGCGCAACGAGCCGCGCCGAAACGACCTGCGGATGCGCCCTCAGAGCTGTTGCGCGGGACCGCCGATCTTGCCGTCCGGGCGGGGTTCGGGTTCGGCGGCAGGCGCCGGGGCGGCGGCGACCGGGGTCCCCGTCTTGGGCTCCGAGTCGTCCCAGTCCGCCGGCGGCCGCGGCGGTCGCCCGGCCATGACATCGGAGATCTGCGACGAATCGATGGTCTCGTATTTGATCAGCGCCGCGGCCATCGCATGCAGCCTCTCCATGTTGTCCTTGAGGAGCCGCTCGGCGCGCCGGTAGTTGCGATCGACCACGGCGTGGATCTCCTCGTCGATGACGTGTGCGGTCTCATCGGAGACCTGCTTGTGCTTGGCCACCGAGTGGCCCAGGAACACCTCGCCGTCTTCCTCGTTGTAGGTGAGAGGCCCGAGCTTCTCCGACAGGCCCCACTTGGTGACCATGTTGCGGGCGATCTCGGTGGCGCGCTGGATGTCGTTCTGGGCGCCCGTGGTGACGAACTCCGCCCCGAAGATCAAGTCCTCGGCGATACGCCCCCCGAACAGGCTCGAGATCTGGCTCTCCAGGCGCTGCCGGCTGAAACTGTAGCGGTCGCTTTCGGGCAGGAACAACGTCACACCCAGCGCCCGACCGCGCGGGATGATGCTCACCTTGTGGATCGGGTCGTGCTCGGGGACCAGGCGCCCGACGATGGCGTGCCCGGACTCGTGGTAGGCCGTGAGCTTCTTCTCCTCGTCGCTCATGACCATGGAACGGCGCTCGGAGCCCATCAGGATCTTGTCCTTGGCCTTCTCGAAATCGGCCATCTCCACCGCGCGCTTGTTGGCGCGCGCCGCGAACAGCGCCGCCTCGTTGACCAAATTGGCGAGATCCGCCCCGGAAAAACCCGGGGAGCCGCGCGCGATGATCGAGGCGTTGACGTTGTCCGAGACCGGCATCTTGCGCATGTGGACCTTGAGGATCTGCTCGCGACCGCGCACGTCGGGCAGCGGCACGACCACTTGACGATCGAAGCGCCCCGGACGCAGCAGCGCCGGATCCAGGACATCCGGGCGGTTGGTGGCGGCGATGACGATCACGCCCTCGCTGCCCTCGAAGCCGTCCATCTCGACGAGGAGCTGATTGAGGGTCTGCTCGCGTTCGTCGTGCCCGCCGCCGAGTCCCGCCCCGCGATGGCGGCCCACGGCGTCGATCTCGTCGATGAAGATGATGCACGGTGCATGCTTCTTGGCCTGCTCGAACATGTCGCGCACGCGCGAGGCCCCCACGCCCACGAACATCTCCACGAAGTCCGAGCCGGAGATGGTGAAGAACGGCACCTTGGCCTCACCGGCGATGGCCTTGGCGAGCAGCGTCTTGCCGGTGCCGGGCGAGCCGATCAACAGCACACCGCGCGGGATCTTGCCGCCGAGGCGCTGGAATCTGGAGGGGTCGCTCAGGAACTCCACGAGTTCCACGACCTCCTCCTTGGCCTCCTCCACGCCGGCTACGTCGGCGAACGTGGTCTTGACCTGATCCTCGCCCAACATACGCGCCCGGCTCTTGCCGAACGAGAGCGCCCCGCGCCCGCCGCCGCCGCCCTGCATCTGGCGCATGAAGAAGATCCAGACGCCGATCAGGAGCAGCATCGGGAACCAGGAGATGAAGATCTGCATCAGCAGCGAATGCTGCTGGGGCGGTTGAGCCTGGATCTGCACGCCGTTCTTGAGCAGATCGCCGATCATCGACCGGTTGTCGGTCTCGGGACTGTACGTGGTGAACTTGTCCCCGGAGGACAACACACCGCGGATGGTACGCCCGTCGATGACCACGCGGGTGACCTGCCCGTTGTTCACATTATGCAGAAACTGCGAATAGGCGACCTGCTGGACGGGGGTCGCCCGCGGCCCGAAGTTGTTGAATACGGACATCAGGACGATCGCGATGATCACCCAGAGAATCAGATTCTTCGCCATATCATTCAAAACACCACCTCCGGTACAGCGTCTGCGGAACCGGACGCACCGGAACCCGCCAAGCCGTTGACTTCACCATACTATACCTTCAAACCCCGGGCCAAGAGGTAGACCTCGGCGCTACGCGCCCGGGACGCATCCGGCTTACGAACCAGGACCTTGGTGAATCCCATTCGCAACTCCTTCAGCAGCGGGTCGAACCCCGCCCCCTGGAACATCTTCACCAGCAGATCACCGCCCGGGTGCAGCACCTCGCGGGCCCATTCCACGGCCAGTTCCGCCAGATAGACCGTCCGCGGCTGGTCGACCGCCCGTATCCCACTGGTATTGGGGGCCATGTCCGACATTACAAGGTCCGCGCGGCGCGCCCCGAGCCGTGCGCGCAACGCCTCCAGGGGTTGCAGCTCGCGGAAATCCCCCTGGATGAAGTCCACCCCAGGTAGCGGCTCCATCGCCAAAATATCGAGCGCGATGACCACCCCGCCGGGTACGACCCGACGGGCGGCGAACTGGGACCAGCCCCCCGGGGCCGCGCCGAGATCGACCACGACCGACCCCGGGCGCAGAATCCGATCACGGTTCTGGATCTCTTGAAGTTTATAGACCGCGCGCGAGCGAAATCCCTCCCTGCGGGCGCGCTGCACATAGGGATCCTCACGATGTTCGCGTAACCAGCGTTGGCTGCTCTTGGTGCGCGCCATGGGCGGGGGGCCGGGACCGCGCCTCAGCGCCGGCGTGTATCGTCCCGCCCGCGCGTCTCCCGGCGCAGCACGCGGCGGGTGCGGAGCAATATCCATAACATCCCCGCCACCCCGTAGCCCCCGAGCAGCGCAAATTGCGCCGGCGCACCGCCGGCGAGGCGCTCATGCAGCGCCGCCAGGAGCCCCCCGGCGACGAGGATCACACCGAGTTCGAGCTTCACGCCGTTGAAGGGGCTCGGCTCGACGCTGAACCGGCGACGCGGGCGTGCTATCTTGAGAGAAGATTCGTCCTGCATAGCGCTCGAGGTACTCCAAACCCTATGGATCTGACGGGAAAACAGCGACGCGTGCTGCGCGCCCGCGCGCAACGCCTCAAGCCGCTGGTCATCGTCGGCGAGGCCGGTGTCGGCGACGGCGTGCTGGAAGAGATCCGGCGCTGCCTGGCCCACCATCAATTGATCAAGGTCCGGGTCAACGCCGCCGACCGCGCACAGCGCGAGGCGCTCATCGAGCGCATCCGAACCGCGACCGACGCCGAACTCATCGCCCGCGTCGGACACGTCGCCACGCTGTTCCGCGCCAATCCGAAGCGCCCGCCGATCCCGCTCGGCTAGGAGTTTCAAGGAGGCGGGATTCAGACGTAGCGCACTTCGAGAATCTCGAATTCCCTGATCCCGCTCGGGGCGTGCACCGTGACCACCTCGCCCTCCTCGTGCCCGATCAGGGCCCGGGCCATCGGCGAGGTCACCGAGATCATACCCACCTGGATGTCGGCCTCGTCCTCACCGACGATTTGATAGGTCACCTTGGCTTCGTTCGCCGATTCCAGCAACGAGACCGTGGCGCCGAACACGACCTTGCCGTTGGCGTTGACCGTCGACAAATCGATGATGTGCGCGTACGCAAGCTTCGTCTCGAGGTCGGCGATGCGTCCCTCGATGAAACTCTGCTGCTCGCGTGCGGCATGATACTCCGCGTTCTCCTTGAGGTCGCCGTGGGCACGGGCCTCGCTGATCGCGCGGATCACCTCCGGGCGTTTCACGCTTTTCAGGCGCCGGAGTTCCTCGCGCAGCCGCTGCGCGCCGCGCACCGTCAATGGAACCTTTTTCATAGGGTCGCCTCCCGGTGTAGATCCTGCAGGCGGTTGACGTTTTGCGCGTCCAGATAGCCCAGGGCCAGACAGGTCGCCCGGGCACCCGCCAGGGTGGTGGTATAACTGACCTTGTGCTGCAGGGCCTCACGCCGGATCTCGTAGGAATCCGCGATGGCCTGCCTGCCCTCGGTGGTATTCACGATCAGGCCGATCTCGTCGTTCTTGATCATATCCACGATGTGCGGACGCCCCTCGGTGACCTTGTTGACCCGCGTGCACGGGATGCCCGCCCGTTCCAGCACCGCCGCCGTGCCGCGGGTGGCCAGGATCTCCAGCCCGCGCGCGACCAGCCCCCGACCCAACTCCGCGGCGCCGGGCTTGTCGGTGTCGCGCAGGCTGAGGAACACGCGCCCGCTGCGCGGCAGGTCCACACCGGCCCCAAGCTGCGCCTTGGCGAAGGCCTCGCCGAAGCTCGAACCCACACCCATCACCTCGCCGGTGGACTTCATCTCCGGGCCGAGCAACGGGTCCACCCCGGGGAATTTGATGAACGGGAACACCGCTTCCTTCACCGAAAAGAATCGCGGCACGACCTCCCCGTGGATGCCCTGCCCGTCCAGACCACGCCCCACCATGCAACGGGCGGCGATCTTGGCCAGCGGCAGCCCGGTCGCCTTGGAGACGAACGGCACCGTGCGCGAGGCCCGCGGATTGACTTCCAGAATATAGATCGTCCCATCCTGGATCGCGAACTGCGCGTTCATCAGCCCGACGACACCCAGCTCCCGCGCCAGCTCCGCCACCTGTTCGCGCATCCGGTCCTGCAGCGCCGCATCCAGCGAGTAGGGCGGAAGCGAACAGGCCGAATCCCCGGAATGGATCCCGGCCTGCTCAATGTGCTCCATGATACCGCCGATCAGCACCCGCGTACCGTCGCAGACGGCGTCCACGTCCACTTCGACGGCGTCGGACAGGAAGCGGTCGAGCAGGACCGGACACTCATGGGAAACCTGCACCGCTTCGCGCATGTAGCGGCTCAGCTCTTCCTTATTGTACACGATCTCCATCGCCCGCCCGCCCAGCACGTAGGAAGGCCGCACCACGAGGGGATAGCCGATCTCGGCGGCCGACCGCACGGCGTCCTCGACGCTGCGCGCGGTGCGGTTCGGCGGCTGGCGCAGGCCGAGCTTGTGGATCATCCCCTGGAAGCGCTCGCGGTCCTCGGCCAAGTCGATCGAATCCGGCGAGGTCCCGATGATCGGCGCCCCCTCGGCCTCCAGCGCGCGCGCGAGCTGCAGCGGCGTCTGCCCGCCGTATTGGACGATCACGCCCTCGGGCTTCTCCTTGTGGATGATCTCGAGCACGTCCTCCAGTGTCAGCGGCTCGAAGTACAACCGGTCGGAGGTGTCATAGTCGGTCGACACGGTCTCCGGGTTGCAGTTGACCATGATGGTCTCATAGCCGTCTTCGCGCAGAGCCAGAGCGGCATGCACGCAGCAGTAGTCGAACTCGATGCCCTGGCCGATGCGGTTGGGCCCGCCGCCCAGGACCATGATCTTCCTATTTCCCGTGGGGGCCGCCTCGCACTCCTCCTCGTAGGTCGAATAGAGGTAGGCGGTAGCGGTCGCAAACTCGGCGGCGCAGGTATCCACCCGTTTGTAGACCGGGCGCACCCCGCACGCGTGACGCCGCCGGCGCACGTCGTCCTCGGAGGCCCCGAACAGCCGCGCCAGGCGCCGATCCGAGAAGCCGCGGCGTTTCAGATCGAACCACTCCGCGGCCTCCACGCCGGCGGGCTCGCGCCCGTGCAGGCCCTCCTCGACGCGCACCAGTTCCTCCACCTCGGTGAGGAACCACGGATCGATGCCGCTCAACTCATAGACCTGCTCCAGGGTCCAGCCGGCGCGGAAGGCATCGGCCACGTACAGGATGCGCTCCGGGCCCGGCTCGCGCAGTTCCTGGCGCAGCCGCACCTTGCGCTCCTGCGGGTCGTCCGTGCTCAGGCGCTCGTCCAGTCCGTCGATCCCCGTCTCCAGGCCGCGCAGGGCCTTCTGGAACGACTCCTGGAAAGTGCGCCCGATGGCCATCACCTCGCCCACCGACTTCATCTGCGTGGTAAGCCGGGCCTTGGTACGCGGAAACTTCTCGAAGGCGAAGCGCGGAATCTTGGTGACCACATAGTCGATACTGGGTTCGAAGGAGGCGGGCGTGGCCCCGCCGGTGATCTCGTTGCGCAGCTCGTCCAGGCTGTAGCCGACGGCGAGCTTGGCCGCCACCTTGGCGATCGGGAAACCGGTCGCCTTGGAGGCCAGCGCCGAAGAGCGCGAGACGCGCGGGTTCATCTCGATCACCAGCATGCGCCCGTCTTCCGGGCTGACCGCGAACTGCACGTTGGAGCCGCCGGTGTCCACGCCGATCTTGCGCAACACCTTCAGGGAGGCGTCGCGCATACGCTGGTATTCCTTGTCCGTCAGTGTCTGCGCCGGCGCGACGGTGATGGAATCGCCTGTGTGCGTCCCCATCGGGTCCAGGTTCTCGATCGAACAGACGATGATGCAGTTGTCCTTGTGATCGCGCACCACCTCCATCTCGAATTCCCTCCACCCCAGCACCGACTGTTCCAGCAGTACCTCTTGGGTGGGCGAGAAATCCAGCCCGCGCTTGCAGATCTCGAGGAACTCTTCACGGTTGTAGGCCACGCCGCCGCCGCTGCCGCCGAGCGTGAACGAGGGACGCAGGATGGTCGGGAAACCGATCCCGGCCTGCAACTGCATCGCCTCCTCCACGCTGTGAGCGAGCGCCGCGCGCGGCACCTCGAGGCCGATCTCCAGCATGGCGCGGCGGAACAGCTCGCGGTCCTCGGCCATGTCGATGGCCTCGCGACCGGCCCCGATCATCTCCACGCCGAAGCGCTCCAGCACCCCTTCGCGCACCAGATCCAATGCGCAGTTCAGCGCCGTCTGACCGCCCATGGTGGGCAGCAGCGCATCGGGCCGTTCCTTCTCGATGATGCGCGCGATCGCCTGCCAGCGGACGGGTTCGATGTACACCGAATCGGCGGTGCCCGGATCGGTCATGATCGTCGCCGGGTTGGAGTTCACCAGGATCACCCGGCAGCCCTCCTCGCGCAGCGCCTTGCACGCCTGCACGCCCGAGTAGTCGAACTCGCAGGCCTGGCCGATCACGATCGGACCGGCGCCGATGATCAAAATGCTGTGGAGATCCGTTCTTCTGGGCATCTGCGCTCACTCGTCCCCGATGCCGCGACCGGTGCGTGCGCCCGCCGCGACACCGCTCATCGATGCGTCCGCCGCATCAGGTCGATGAAATGATCGAACAGGGGCGCCACGTCGTGCGGCCCGGGACTCGCCTCGGGGTGGCCCTGGAACCCGAACGCCGGGCGCCCGGTATGGTGGATCCCCTGGAGCGAGCCGTCGAACAAGGAGCGGTGCGTGGGGCGCAAGACCCCCGGCAGGCCCGCCTCCTCGACCATGAATCCGTGGTTCTGGCTGCTGATCATCACACGCCCGCTGTCCAGTTCGAGCACCGGATGATTGGCGCCGTGGTGGCCGAACTTCATCTTGACCGTGCGCGCCCCGCAGGCCAGGCCCAGGAGTTGATGCCCCAGGCAGACGCCGAAGGTCGGCACGCCGGCGTCGATGATCGCGCGGATCGCCTCGACGGCGTAATCGCAGGGCTCCGGGTCGCCGGGCCCGTTCGACAAGAATACCCCGTCGGGCGCAAGCCCCAGGATCTCCGCGGCCGGGGTCTGCGCCGCGACCACCGACACGCGGCAGCCGCGATCGACGAGCATCCGCAGTATGTTGCGCTTCACACCGTAGTCGACGACGACGACGTGGTGGGGCGACGCCTCGTCCGCCGCATTCCCCGATCCCGGCGGCCCGCCCGCGGGGCGCCACTCGCCCCGGGTCCATGTGTAGGGCTGCTCGGTGGTCACCTCGCGCGCGAGGTCCATCCCCTTGAGGCCCGGGAACTCCCGCGCCGCGGCGAGCGCGGCCGTCTCGTCGAGCCCCTCCCCGGCCTGGACGCAGCCGCTCTGTGCACCGTGCTCGCGCAGTATGCGCGTCAGGCGGCGGGTATCGATGCCGCCGATCGCCACCAGCCCGTGCGCGCGCAGGTACTCGGGCAGGGGCCGCGTGCTGCGCCAACTGCTGGGACGTGCCGGCACGTCGCGCACCACCAGGCCGCTCGCGAAGATGCGCCGCGACTCCTCGTCCTCGGCGTTGGTGCCGACGTTGCCGATGTGGGGATAGGTGAGGGTGACGATCTGCCGGCAATAGGACGGATCGGTGAGGATCTCCTGATAGCCGGTCATCGCGGTGTTGAACACCACCTCGCCGACGCTCTGGCCGACGGCACCGATGGCTTCTCCGCGAAACAGGCTGCCATCCTCCAATGCCAGCAGGGCCGGTGTGCGCAAGGTTCCTCCTCCGGGCCGGCGCGCACCGCACACGCCGTCATCGCCGGGGCCGTAAGGGTTCGGGGGACCGCGGGCGGCGCACGCAGCCGCACGAAGCGGGTAAGAGGCCTCGCCCCTTTCCCGCCCCTTCGACACCCGCAGTGCCTGCTACGACGTCCCCGTGGAAATCGGACGAATTCTACTGGATAGGACGGGGGGGTGTCCATGCGCCGGGCGGCGCGGAACCCGGCCTCGCGGGACCGATCTACGGCACGCGCCGCCCGATCTCGGCGCCCGGCCGGCCGCCTGTCCGCCTGTTCCGGGACGCCGCCGGACGACGCCCGTACCCCGCACCCTCAGTGCAGATCCAGCACGTCCTGCATGTCGTAGAGGCCGGGGCCGCGGGCGACGACCCAATCGGCGGCACGCAGCGCACCCCGGGCGAAGGTCATGCGACTGCCCGCCTTGTGCACGATCTCCACCCGCTCGCCCGGCGCGGCGAACATCACCGTGTGCTCGCCCACGATGTCCCCGGCGCGGATCGTCTCGAAGCCGATCGCCCTGGGGTCGCGCTCGCCGGTATGCCCCCGCCGCCCGTAGACGGCGCATCGTTCCAGGTCGCGCCCCAGGGCCCGGGCCACGACTTCGCCCATCGCGAGCGCGGTACCCGAAGGGGCGTCGACCTTGTGGCGATGGTGGGCCTCGATGATCTCCACGTCGGCCTCGTCACCGAGCACGCGCGCGGCCAGATCCAGCAGCTTGAAGCACAGATTGACCCCGATGCTCATGTTGGGGGCGAACACGATCGGGACACCGGCCGCGGCCGCGCGGATGCGTTCGCGCTGCGCACCGTCGAAGCCGGTGGTACCGATCACCATCGCCCGCCCCGCCGCCAGGCACGCCTCCAGATTCCCGAGGGTAACCTCCGGGCGGGTGAAGTCCACCAGCACGTCGAATGCGCCGCCCGAGCGCGCGAGATCGTCGCTCACCGCCACGCCGCAGGACTCGAGACCGGCCAGGACCCCCGTGTCGATGCCCACGGCCGGACTCCCGGGATACTCGGTGGCCACCGTGCACTCCATGCCCGGGATCTCCCGGACGGTCTGAAGGAGCGTGCGGCCCATGCGCCCCGCGGCGCCGGCGATGGCGATCCTGGTCATACGTACTCCCTGCTGCCGGTAACGCCCCCCGGGGCGGCGGGTCAATTGGGTCCGGAAGACCCCACCGGCCAAAGCCGGTGGCTCCGGAGTACGGATCCCCAATCGGGGGTCCTGAATTAATGTGACATATAAAATATATTCTATAGTCGCATATTTTCAAAGAACTTCTTCACACCATCCAGCCAGGTGCTCTCGCGTGGACTATGGCGCGTCCCGCCTTCACGGACCTGGCCCTCGAACTCGCGCAGCAACTCCTCCTGGCGGGTGGTCAAATTGACCGGCGTCTCCACGATCACCCGTGCCAGCAGGTCACCCGCCGGCCCGCCACGCACCGGCGTCACGCCCTTGCCCCGCAGGCGAAACAGCCGCCCGCTCTGGGTCTCGGCTGGAATCTTCAGCGCCACCCGCCCGTCCAGGGTCGGCACCTCCAACTCACCACCCAGGGCCGCCGCAACGAAGCTGATCGGCACGTCGCAGGCGAGATCGTTACCCTCGCGTGAGAAGATGGGATGCGGACGTACCCGGATCTGCACGTAGAGGTCGCCCGGCGGACCCCCGGCCTCGCCGGCCTCGCCCTCGCCCGAAAGCCGGATGCGGTCCCCGCTGTCCACACCCGGCGGGACCTTGACCGACAGGACCTTCTGCTCCTGGACCCGGCCGCCGCCGCGGCAGGCCGGACAGGGATCGTCGAGGACGGTGCCGGTACCCCGGCAGTGCGGGCAGGTCTGCTGGATCGAGAAGAACCCCTGCTGCATGCGCACCTGACCGTGACCGCCGCAGGTTCCGCAGCGGCTGGGCTGACTGCCCTTGCGCGCACCGCTGCCGCCGCAACCGGTGCAGACCACGAAGGTCGGTACGCGGATCTTCACCGTCGTGCCGAAGACCGCGTCCTCCAGCGAGAGTTCCAGGTTGTAACGCAGATCGGCGCCGCGCTGCGCCCGACCGGTTCCGCCGCGCCCGGCCCCGCCGCCGAAGATATCACCGAAGATGTCGCCGAAGATGTCGCCGAAGCCGGCACCGGCACCGAAGCCCCCTCCCGCCCCGAAGCCGCCCGCGTTGGCGCCGGCGTGACCGAACTGATCATAGGCGGCACGCTTGCGGGGATCGCACAGGACCTCGTAGGCCTCCTTGGCCTCCTTGAATCGCTCCTCGGCCTTCTGGTCCTCCGGATTACGGTCCGGATGGTACTTCATGGCCAGGCGCCGGTAGGCCTTTTTCAGTTCCGCATCGGAAGCGTTGCGGGTCAACTCGAGAATTTCGTAGTAGTCACGTTTCGACATCGTAATGTATTTCTCGCAAGGCCCATCGCGGGCGCGCCGGAACGCAACCGGGCGCGCACGACCGACGCCCGGGGCACCGGTCCGCGCCGGACCGGTGCCCCGAATGGTCGGCCGCCTTCGCGCCGGCGCGCCCGGGCGTTACCCGAAGTGTCGTCGGTTACTTGTGGTCTTCCTTGACTTCCTCGAACTCGGCGTCCACCACGTCCTCGCCGCCGGCCTTGGCACGGGCCTGCCCGGACTCCGCTCCGGCGGCGGCATCCGGGGATTCGCCGCCCGCCCCCGCCTGCGCCGCGCCCTCCTGCTGCCCCTTCTGATACAGCCGCTCGGCGAATTTTCCCGAGATCTCGGCGAGGTGCTGCGTCTTGGCCTCGATATCGGCCTTGTCCTCGCCCTTCATGGCGTCCTGCAACGCGCTCACCGCCTCTTCGATCTCCTTCTTCTCCGCGTCCGTGGCCTTCTCGCCCAGTTCCTTGAGCGACTTGTTCGCCGTGTGGATCAGATTATCGGCGTGGTTGCGCACCTCCACCAGTTCGTGGAACTTGCGGTCCTCGTCGGCGTGGGCCTCCGCGTCCTTGACCATCTTCCGGATCTCGTCCTCGTCCAGGCCGCTGGAGGCCTTGATGACGATGGACTGCTCCTTGCCGGTGGCCTTGTCCTTGGCCGAGACGTGCAGGATGCCGTTGGCGTCGATGTCGAAGGTGACCTCGATCTGCGGCGCACCGCGCGGCGCCGCCGGGAGCCCGGTCAGATCGAACTTGCCGAGCGACTTGTTGGCCGAGGCCATTTCGCGCTCACCCTGCAGCACGTGAACGGTGACCGCGGTCTGATTGTCATCGGCGGTGGAAAATACCTGGTTGGCCCGCGTGGGGATGGTGGTGTTCTTCTCGATGAGCTTGGTCATCACGCCGCCGAGGGTCTCGATGCCGAGCGACAGGGGCGTGACATCGAGCAGCAGCACGTCCTTTACCTCGCCGGTGAGGACCGCCGCCTGCACCGCGGCACCCACCGCCACCGCCTCGTCCGGGTTGACGTCCTTGCGCGGCTCCTTGCCGAAGAACGACTTCACCGTCTCCTGAACCTTGGGCATGCGCGTCTGGCCGCCCACGAGGATCACCTCGTCGACGTCGTCGATGCTGAGCCCGGCGTCCGTGAGGGCGGTCTTGCAGGGCTCGATCGTACGCGCGATCAGCCCCTCTACCAGGGCCTCGAGCTTGGCCCGGGTCACCTTGTAGTTCATGTGCTTGGGACCCGCCTGGTCGGCCGTGATGTACGGCAGGTTGATCTCGGTCTGCTGCGTGGAGGAGAGTTCGATCTTGGCCTTCTCGGCGGTCTCCTTGAGACGCTGCATGGCCAGCGGATCGCCGCGCAGGTCGATACCCTGGTCCTTCTTGAACTCGTCGACCAGGTAGTCCATCAGCCGGTTGTCGAAATCCTCGCCGCCGAGGAAGGTATCGCCGTTGGTGGCCAACACCTCGAACTGGTGCTCGCCGTCCACCTCGGCGATCTCGATGATGGAGATATCGAAGGTCCCGCCGCCCAGGTCGTAAACGGCCACCTTCTGATCGCCCCTGGCCTTGTCGAGGCCGTAGGCGAGCGCCGCGGCGGTCGGCTCGTTGATGATGCGTCTGACCTCCAGGCCGGCGATACGCCCGGCATCCTTGGTCGCCTGGCGCTGGGAGTCGTTGAAGTAGGCGGGCACGGTGATCACCGCCTCCTTGACCTCCTCACCCAGATAGGCCTCGGCATCCTTCTTGAGCTTCATCAGCACACGCGCGGAGATCTCCGGCGGGGCCATGCGCTTGCCGCGCACCTCGACCCACGCGTCGCCGTTGTCGGCCTTGACGATCTTGTACGGCATCAGCTTGATGTCACGCTGCACGACGTCCTCGTCGAAGCGCCGGCCGATCAGGCGTTTGATGGCGTACAGGGTGTTGTGCGGGTTGGTCACCGCCTGACGCTTGGCCGGCTGGCCCACCAGGACCTCTCCGTCCTCCGCATACGCCACCACCGACGGGGTGGTACGCGCGCCCTCGCTGTTCTCGATGACCTTCGGCTTGCCGGCCTCCATCACCGCCACACACGAATTGGTGGTCCCGAGATCGATTCCGATCGTCTTTGCCATAGTTCGCACTCTCCAGGATGCCCGAATTTCTCGATTTCACCCGCCGGCGCACGGGACCGCCGCGGCATTATTCCTTACGTGGAGGTCGGGAATCGCAATTTCAACCCGCCCCCGCTCCGCCCTGCGCACCGCCGGCGGAACCTTTGGACACGATCACCATCGCCGGGCGGATCAACCGGCCGTTCAGGGTGTAGCCCTTCTGGACCACGTTGAGGACCGTATTGGGCTCCACATCGGCGCGCTCCTGCATGGCCACCGCCTCATGGTAGGCCGGGTCGAAGCGCTTGCCGCCGGGGTCGATCTCGTGGATTCCGAACTTCTCGAACACCTGCCCGAGCAGCTTGAGCGTCAGTTCGCCGCCCTCGCGCAACTTGTCGATGTCGACGGAAGCCTCGCGCATCGCGTTCAGGCCCATCTCCAGGCTGTCGCGCACCCCGAGCAGTTCGATCGCGAACTTCTCCACCCCGTACTTGTGGGCGTTCTCCAGCTCGCGTTCGCTGCGCCGGCGGAAGTTCTCCATCTCCGCCTTCAGGCGCAGGAACCGGTTCCAGTGCTCCTCGGCCTGCGCCCGTGCCTCGCGAACGAAACCGGCGAGTTCCTCGACGGAAAACTCCTCGAGCGGGCGCTCCTCCAGTTCCATCCCGGGCGCCGCCCCCCCCGGTTGCCCACCCGTCCGTCCGTCCGTATTCCCGGACGCCGCGCCGGCCTCCGGCCGTTCATTCTCGGTCTGCGTCATCGGTTCCTCGTTCTCCATGCCCGTACTCCATGGTCCAATCCGACGCGCCCGGCCGGGGCGTCCCCGCACGCCCCGGCGCACGGTGTAGGACTGTGCCGTCCCCGGGCGCGTTACAAAGACAAAGGCACAACCCCACTACGCCTTTCCAGCCACCCTGGTAGATGGGGCGCCCTCAACGCGGATTCAAGGCCGCGCCCAACAACCGCGCCGTCGCGTCCACGATGGGGATCACCCGTTCATAGGCCATCCGCGTGGGGCCGATCACCCCCAACACCCCCAGGACCCGCCCGTCCAGGGAATAGGGTGCGGTCACCACGCTGCACCCGTCGAGGACCTCGTAGCCGGACTCCTCGCCGATGAAGATCTGCACCCCTTGAGCGTCGGCACACTGATCCAACAGGTGCAGGAGTTCGCGCTTTTGATTGAAAGCGTCGAAAAGCAGCCGCAGCCGCTCGACGCTCCCGGCCAGATCGCGGAAATCCATCAGATTGGTCTGCCCGGCCAGCACATAGTCCCCGGCGTCGGGGACCGGGCCGAAGGACTTCTCCGCCATATCGACGGCCGCCAGCATGATCCGGTCCATGTGCTCCCGGGCCTCGCGCATCTCGTGCACGAGCCGGCGCCGCACGTCCTCCAGGCCCTTGCCGGCGAAGTGCCGGTTCAAATAGTTGCCCGCCTGTTCCAGTTCGGCGGCGCTGTACTCGCGCGCCGTGTGGATGATGCGGTTCTCGACGTGCTCCTCGTTGACCACCAGGATCGCCAGCACACGTTTTCCGCTGAGCGGCAGGAACTCGACGTGGCGCAGGGAATCTTCACGCGAGCGCGGCAGGGTGACCACCCCGGCCATACGCGTAACGGCCGAGAGCAGGTCGGAGGCGCCCTCGAGCACCTCCTGGGTGCTGCCACCGGGTGCGAACGAGCGACGCAGCCGCGTCAGTTCGCCTTCTTCCAAGGGCTGGACCGTCAACAGCGAGTCCACGAAGAAGCGGTAGCCCCGTACCGTCGGCACCCGCCCCGCGGAGGTATGCGGCGACTGGATGTAGCCGAGTTCCTCCAGGTCGGACATGACGTTACGGATCGTGGCCGGGCTCAGGTCCAGCTCGCGGTCGCGCGACAGGGTGCGTGACCCGACCGGCTCCCCGGCCTCGATATAATGTTCCACCAGCACCTTCAGCAGATGCCGGGCACGTACTCCAAGACAGGCATCGGGATCCGGGACCGACTTCGACATGGGCGGGGCTGCTCGCGTAACACGGTGATTGGCACTCTCCAGGGTAGAGTGCTAAAGTTCCGGTGTCAACTATTGGACACGCACTCGGGGCCGGCCCGCTCAGTCCTTGGCCGTTCCGGCGGGTGCATGATACCGTTCCTACGCCGTCCCACGCCCGAGGCCGACCGCACCCCGTGGTACAACGCTTCCCCACCATCGGACTGATCGGAAAGCAGGGCGACCCCGGCGTCGCCGGAACCGCGGGTGCGCTGCGCGCGTTGCTCGAGGAACGGGGACACACGGTCCTGTTCGACGAGGGCTTCGCCGATTCACCCGGCGCCACGGCCACGCACGGGCGGGACGAGTTGGCGCAGCGCGCCGACCTCATCGTGGTAATCGGCGGCGACGGCACCCTGCTCAGCGCCGCGCGGAGCCTCGCCGGCCACGACGTGCCGATGGTAGGCGTCAACCTGGGACGACTCGGCTTCCTGGTGGACATCTCCCCGCGCGAGATCACCGAGCGGATCGGTGAGATCCTCGCCGGGCACTACGTGGAGGAGCGCCGTTTCCTGCTGCGTATGGAGGTGGTGCGCGCGGGGGCCCCGATCATGCAGAGCGACGCCCTCAATGACGTGGTGCTGCACAAGGGCTGCGTGGCGCGCATGCTCGAGTTCGACACGCGGGTGGACGGCCGCGACCTCTACACGCAGCGATCCGACGGTCTCATCGTCGCCACACCGACCGGGTCCACCGCCTACGCCCTCTCCGGCGGCGGCCCGATCCTGCATCCGGCCCTGGACGCCATCGTGCTCGTACCGATCTGCCCCCACACCCTGAGCAACCGGCCGATCGTCGTGAGCGCCTCGAGCGAGATCCGCATCGTGGTCCGGGACGGGCACCCGGTACCGGCGCAGATCACCTGCGACGGGCAAATCAGCGTCGAGCTGCGCAACGGCGACGAGGTGGTCATACGCCGCCGGCCGCACCCGATCCGCCTGCTGCACACCGAACAGCATGACTACTTCGGCCTCCTGCGGGCCAAACTCGGCTGGGGACACACCCCGAAGAACCGCTAGGAAGGTGCGGCGAACCATGATGCAGATCCGTTCCCGGTGCGTACGACGACGTCGCCGCGACGGGGCGCGCACCGTCTCCCCGCGCATGGAAACGACGGCGTGCTGACGCAGCTACAGATCCGCGATTTCGCGATCGTCGAATCCCTGGACCTCGAACTGGAGGCCGGCATGACCGTGCTCACCGGCGAGACCGGAGCGGGCAAATCGATCCTGGTGGGCGCCGTCGGTCTGGTGCTCGGCGACCGGGCCGATGCGGACGCGGTGCGCCACGGCGCCGAGCGTGCCGAGGTCTCCGCGGGGTTCGACCTCGCGACGAATCCGGCGGCGCAGGCTTGGCTGTGCGCACAGGAACTGGACGCCGACGAGGAGTGCGTGCTGCGCCGCACGCTCTCGCGCGAGGGACGTTCGCGCGCGTACGTAAACGGGCGACCCGTCCCCTTGCAGGCGCTCAAGGCCGTCGGCACGCTCCTGGTCGACATTCACGGCCAGCACGAGCACCAGTCGCTGCTGCGCCCGGAGGTACAGCGCCACTGGCTGGACGCCTGCGGCGGCCACCTCGAACTGGCGCGGGAGGTGGAGCGGGCGTGGCGGCGCTGGAAGGGGCTGGAACGCGAGCACGCCGCGCTGCTGGCGGACGCGAGCGACGGCGCGGCGCGCACGGAGTTGCTCACTTATCAACTCCGCGAGTTGGAGGCCCTGGGATTGACGGAAGACGAACTACCGCTCCTGGAGGAGGAGCACCGGCGCCTGGCCAACGCCGAACGCCTGATCGGGACCGCGCAGGAGACCCTCGCGGCGCTCTACGAAGACGACGAGCGCTCGGTCGCCGCCGTGCTCGGCGGGGCGCTGGCCGCGGTGCAGGGGTTGCAGGAACTGGACCCCAGGCTTGCGGGCATCGGGGAGTACCTCGAGAACGCCCGCATCCAGGTGGACGAGGCCGCCGACGAGTTGCGCACCTACCTGGACCGACTGGACCTCGACCCCGAGCGACTGCGCCGGATCGAGGAACGCCTGTCCACGATCCACGATCTGGCCCGCAAACACCGGGTGGCGCCCGCGGAGCTGCCGGCACGGCGCCTCGCACTGGAAGAGGAGTTGCACGCCCTGACACAGGTCGATGTCCGCCGCACCGACCTCGAATCCGTGCGCGCCGCGGCGCACCGCGCGTTCGAGGACGCGGCCGGGCAACTGGGCACGCGCCGAAAGCGGGCCGCGGCGCGGCTCTCGCGCCGCATCACCGAGGCCATGCAGGACCTGGGTATGCCCGGCGGACGTTTCGAGGTGGGCCTGCGCACCGCGACGGAAGGCGGCCCCGGCGGGCACGAGGGCGTAGAGTTCCTGGTCAGTGCCAACCCGGGTCAGCCGCCGCGCCCGCTACGCAAAGTCGCCTCCGGCGGCGAACTCTCCCGCATCAGCCTCGCCGTGCAGATCACCTCACTCGGGGAGGAGGCGCTTCCGAGTCTGATCTTCGATGAGGTGGACAGCGGCATCGGCGGCGCGGTGGCCGAGACGGTGGGGCGACACCTGCGCAGCCTGGGCGGGCGCCATCAGGTGCTGTGCGTCACCCATCTGCCCCAGGTCGCCTCGCTCGCCCACCACCACCTGCAGGTCGACAAGCACACCCGCCGCGGCACGACCCGCACGCGGATCCGGGTTCTGGATCCCGGCGAGCGGGTCGGCGAAGTGGCGCGCATGCTCGGCGGGCTGGAGATCACCCCCCAGACCCTCGCGCACGCCGAGGAGATGGTACAGCGGGGCCGGGGCTGAGAGGGTCCCCGCCCCGGGACGCCGGCCGCTCATCCCTGAAGCAGGCTGCGCAGCCGCCAGGCGGCTTTTCATGGTGCCGCTTCCACGGCCAAGTCGTCGACGTCCGCGCGGCGGTCGCGACGCGCAACCCGGCCCGCACCCGGCCCCTCAGGGGACCGTCAGGGCGTCGCGCCGTGCGTGACGCCTGACGGGGACGGGGACAGCCCGGCGACCCAGCGCGCGAGCGCCGCGGCGAACGTGCGCACCACGGCGCGGGCGGCGTGCACGCCGCCCGCCGCATCCGGCGTCGGCGCCGATTGCCGATAGCGGAACGCCCGTTGCGCGAGCACGCGCCCGCCCGCGCCGTCGGTGACCGTCACCCGTGCCGCCAGCACCGCGGCGCTCGTGCGCGGACCGGTGAACGCCTGGCACAGATCCAGCAACCGGACCCGCACGGTGAACGCGGCGGGAACGTCGTCCCCCGGGCCGATGACGGCGCGCCAGCGGCGACTCGCGGCCAGGGCGTCCTGCACCGCCTGGTCGAGCATCGCGGACACCGGCGCGGCCCACACCGAGTCGCCGTAGCGGGCGAGCTGCGCGGAGTCGTGGTAGGTCAGCCGATAGCAGATGCCGCGCCCCTGCAGCCAAGCCGGCGCGCGTACCGGCGCCACGCGCAGCACCCCGCGTGCGACCGGCGCCGCGGCACGATCGGCGACCGCCGGTACGCCCGCCACCAGGGTGTATTGATCCGGCACCGGCGGCGGGGTCGTCGCGCAAGCGCCGAGCAGCACCGCGACGGCGAGTCCCGCCGTGAGCCGTGCGGCCTTCATCGGGTGCCACCGGCCGCGGGCGCGCGAAAGCCGGGCTCCCCCGGCCCCGGACGCGGCACCGGAGCGCCGAAGAGCAGCGCACCGGGATCGGCGCGCAACTCGCGGGTCAGCCTGTCGACCTGGGTCGCCGTGCGGTTCAGTGTCCCGGTGAGGGCGCCGATGCGCGGCAACGTGTCGTAGCGCAGGGTGCGCGCCGTCCCCACGGCCGCCCCGCCGACGGCGTGCAGCGTCTCGGCGTCGCGTTGCAGGGTGGTGAGCAGATCACGGGCCTGGGTGGTCATCCGGTGGGTCTCCTCGGTGAGTTTCGCAAGCCCGCGCAGCGTCGGCAATGCGGCATCCTCCAGGGTGATCAGGCGTCGCGTGGCGCCGTCCAGGTTGGCGAGGATATTCCCCACGTGGGCGCGGTTGCGGGCGTTGAGGAGTTCCCCGAGCCGCTTGCTCACCACGTCGGTCTGATGGAGCAGCGCCTTGCCGGACTGCTCGAGTTTCGGGAGCAGTCCGCGGTGGATCGGGATGCGTGCGGGGTGCGCCGGCGAGGTCGGCAGCGGTGTCCGGTCCCCGGGCCCCTCATTGAGCGCGATGTAGCTCATGCCGGTGATTCCCTGGCTGCTCAGCTCCGCGTAGGTGGCGCGGGTGACCGGGGCGTCGGCGACCAGGGAGATGCGGATGAGTATGTCGCGCGGGTTCCCGGGGTCGAGTTTCACCGACTGGACGCTGCCGACGCCCACGCCCTTGTACTGGACCGGCGCGTCGGCGGACAACCCCGAGACGCTGTACGGCGAGACGATATCGTAGATCTTCACTTGCGGGGTGCCCGCCTGCATCCACCAAGCGACGAAGCCGGCACCCAGTCCGATCAGGATCAGGAAGGTAACCGCAACGATTGCGTGCGCCTTGTCTTCCATCGCTCCCTCTCAGCCGGCCCGCAGCAGCGCCTCGCCACGCACACCGTGGAAGAAACGCCGGATGAAGGGGTGGTCATAGGCGGCGACTTCCGCCAGCGTGCCGGTAATCAGCACGCGGCCTTCGGCGAGCACGGCGATGCGGTCGCTGACCGCCGCCATGCTGTTGAGGTCGTGTGTGATCATCAGTGCGCTCAGATTAAGTTCCCGGTGCAGTGCATCGAGCAGGCGATCCAATTCACTCGCGGAATTCGGGTCCAGACCGCTGGTCGGCTCGTCCAGGAACAGCACTTCCGCCTCCAGGGCCAGGGCACGGGCCAGTGCCGCACGCTTGATCATGCCGCCGGAGAGTTCCGCGGGCAGCTTCCAGGCATCCTCCGGGTTCAGGCCAACCATCTTGAGCTTGAGCATCACCAAGTCGTGGATCATGTCCTCGCCCAGTTCGTGGCCGCTCACCCACAACTCGCGTAGCGGAAAAGCGATGTTCTCGAAGACGCTCAGCGAGGTGAACAGCGCGCCCTGCTGGAACAACACCCCCCATTGTACGCGGGCCGCCGTGCGCCCTCCGTAGACCGGCCGACCCAGGACCTCGATCCGCCCGGTCGCGGGCCGTGTCAGGCCGATGATCTCGCGCATGAGGGTCGTCTTGCCGCCGCCGGTCTCGCCCACCAACGCCAGGATCTCGCCCCGGTAGAGGGTCAGGTCCAGGTCGCGGTGCACCCAGTGGCCGCCGAACTGTGTACCCAACCCGCGTACGCGAACGACCGCCTCGCGCTCTGCCTCGGTCCCCATTCAACCAAGCCCCACGTTGGAGAGCAGGATACCGAGTACCCCGTCGATGGCGATGACCAGGGCGGTCCCGACCACGACCGCGCGCGTGGTCTGCTCGGTGAGACTGCGCGTATTTGGCTCGGCCTTCAGCCCATAGTAACTCGAGACCAGCCCGATCAGGGCACCGAAGAGGATCCCCTTGGCGAAACCGATGAAGTAGTTCGACCAGGGGACGGCGCCCGGGAACTGATCGATCCACATGCGATAATCGACCCCCATGTCCGTCTGCGAGACGTAGATCGCCCCGATCATCCCCCAGAAATCCGTCCAGATCACCAGCAGCGGGGTCGCCAGGGTCAGGCCCGCGACCTTCGGAAACACCACCCGCAGCGTCGGTGAGACACCGAAGGCGCGCAACGCGTCGAGTTCCTCGGTCACGCGCATCGCGCCGATGCCCGCGGCGAACGACGACCCCGAGCGCCCGACCAGGATCAACGCGGTGAGAAACGGCCCCAGCTCACGCATGAACGCGAGGCCCACAACGCCGATGATGGCGGAATTGGCCCCGAACTGTTCGAGCTGCCCCGACATCTGATAGGCCAGCACCACACCGACCAGTGCACCGATGAAGGCCAGGAGCAGCAGGGACTGCGCTCCGGCCCGGTATACGCTGGCGGAGACCCCGCGCCACGGGAACGCGCGCGGATGGCGCAGGCAGTAGAGAAAATCGATGATGAGCTGGCCGAGCAACAGCAGGATCCCGCCGCTGTCGGTGGACAGACGGCCGATCGCACCGCCGAGCCGCACCAGCGCGTCACGGACGCGCAACCGCGGCGGCGCCTTGACGGGAGGCAGCTCCGCGAGGTGGCGGAACCACGGGTGCTGCTCCTCGCGCCAGTGCAGGTGCTCCGGGTAGCGGCTGCCCCAGGTGCGCCACAGGAACAGCGCCCCCGCGCTGTCCAGGGCCGTCACGTCCTCCAGGCTCCACCGATCGGTGGGGCGCGCGCCGAGATCCCCGAACCGGCGCGTGAAATCGCGCCCGGCCCGGGAGATGGCGAGCAGATTCCACGCGCCGTGCAGCCGGATCTCCCGGCGCCCGTCGGCGTCGCGCACTTCCCAGCCGGGCCTGCGATCTGCTCCGGTCATCGCGGATATACCATTGCCGGCGGGTTCCGGGGCCGCCGGCGCTCCCGGGCGCCCGGGAGCGGGCGGACGGTGGCCCACCCGCAATCGGGCTGCGCGAACCGTTTCCGGCGCGGGCGCGAACGATCAGGCATGCCCGTTGCGGCAGTTGCGACAGATCCCGTAGATATACAGGCAATGGTCGGTCATATCGTAACCGGCCTGCTCCGCGATCGCCTGCTGGCGCTCCTCAACCGCCTTGTCCACGAACTCGTCCACCCGCCCGCAACGCACGCACAGGATGTGATCGTGATGGCGACCCTCATCGAGTTCGAAGACAGAATGCACGCCCTCGAAGCGGTGGCGCGTGACCAGCCCCGCGGTCTCGAACTGGGTCAGCACCCGATAGACCGTGGCAAGCCCGATCTCCTCCCCCCCATCGAGCAACACCTTGTAGACATCCTCGGCGGTGACGTGGCGGTTCTCGGCGCGCTCCAGGATCTCGAGGATCTTGACCCGCGGCAACGTCACCTTGAGACCGGCCTTCTTGATGTCCTGGCTTTCCATGATTCGGGTCCCGACCCGCCGACGGTCGTGTCAAGCGGGATGATTTCCGCTATGATCAGGCGCCGGGCGGTACCGGCGACTCCCCAGACGCAGACCAAGCGCCAATCCAGATGCAAAAGCTTCTCATTTCTATCCTGTGCAGCGCAACCCTCGTGCTGGGCGCCTGTTCGCTGAACCGGTTTCCCTGGGTGCACCGGATCGACATTCCGCAGGGGAACATCGTCACCCAGCTCATGGTGAACCGCCTCAAGCCGGGTATGACCGAGGCCCAGGTACGCTTCATCCTCGGTACGCCGCTGCTGGTCGACTCATTCCGTCCCGACCGCTGGGACTACGTCTACCGTAACCAGCATCCCGACGGGAAAGTCGACGAGTCCCGGGTGAGCGTGTACTTCCACGATCAACGCCTCGCCCGGATCACCGGCACCCTGCAACCGAAACCCAAAGCGACCCCGACGCAGCCTCCGGAACAACTCGTCGAGGTCCCGCCCCGGGAGATCGTCCACCGCGGTGTCCTCGAGAAGCTCTGGGCCTGGATCAAACGCGAGAAGTAGGGCGGGGCTTGCCCCGCCCTACGCGATCCGGGATGCGGCCCCCTCACCCGTCGCGCGGGTGCGCGGCGCGGGCGGCGGCACGACGGCGCCGCGCCTCCTTCGGATCGATGCGTAGCGAGCGATAGATCTCGACCCGCTCGCCCGGCGCAAGCGGTGCGTCGAGGTCACGCAGCCGGCCGAACACCCCGACGCGGTACTCCGCGAGATCGATTTCCGGGAAACGTCCAAGGAGTCCCGAGCACCGGATCGCCTCGCGCACCGATGCCCCGCGCACCACCCGCACCGCCTGTACCACCTGCAGGTCCGCGCGCGCGTAGGCGACCTCCACCGTCATCGTTTCAGCGTTTCCCATAGATTTGTACGGCACGCCGGCTGAACGAATCCACCAGACTGTTGGAGATCTGGCTGAACACCGGCCCGATCATCATACTCAACAGCCGTGTGGCGAACTCGAACTGCATGTCCAGGGATATCTTGCAGGCTTGCTCCCCCAATCCCTGAAAGCGCCAGAAGCCCTCGAGACAACGGAACGGACCCTCCAGGAGCCGGATATGAATGAGCTTGTCCTTCTGCATCCGGTTGCAGGTGGTGAACGATTTCTGGATACCGTGCCAAGCCAGTTCGAGCGCCGCCCGGACCTCATCGTCCGTGCGCGAGATCACCCGCGCCGAGCGGCACCAGGGGAGGAATTCCGGGTAGGCCTCGAAGCCGTTCACCAACGCGAACATCTCCGCGGGGGAATACGGCACCACGGCACTCCTGTTGATACTGGTCACCTTGCCTCCGTTACCGTTGCGCCGAGTTCCCCGGCGCCCGAATTCCGCGCCGTCCCCCCACCCGCGAGTACGCGGATGAGCCGCCCACCGCGGAGCGGCATCCCATTCAAGCCCGGAGAATCCATGATATCGAACACGCCCTTCCCGGTGAAACCGGGCGCTACGGCGAGCGGAGACACCTGCGCCCGGGGATTGCGCCGCGTCCCCATCCCCTCCGCGGCATTCTGGGCGAATTTCCCGGGTGCCTCAACCGGCCCGCCCGATCGACCGCTCGGGTATACTCGCCGCATGGCCACCAGGAAGAAATCCAAGCCCGCCGCCGGCGCGGGCAGTCGCACCATCGCCCTCAACAAGAAGGCGCGCCATGACTACGCCCTGGAGGAACGCCTCGAGGCCGGGCTCGCCCTGGAGGGATGGGAGGTCAAGAGCCTGCGCGCCGGCCGCGTCCAGTTGCGCGAGAGCTACGTGCTCATCAAGGACGCCGAGGCGTGGCTGTTCGGTACCCACATCTCCCCGCTGACGAGCGCCTCCACGCACGTCCATCCCGACCCCACCCGCACCCGCAAACTGCTGCTGCACCGCACCGAACTCAACAAACTCATCGGCGCGGTCGAGCGCAAGGGCTACGCCCTCGTACCACTCGCCATGTACTGGAAACGCGGGCGCGCCAAGCTCGAGATCGCGCTGGCCAAGGGCAAGAAGGCGCACGACAAGCGCGCCACCGAGAAGGAGCGCGACTGGCAGCGCGAGAAACAACGCCTGCTGCGCCGCGCCTGAGCCGCCGAGCGACCCCGGGAATCCCGCCGGAAGGACCCCCTCTTCCCACGCGCGGCCGCGATCATGCTAAAATAGCTCGCGAATCGAATGAAACGGGGGCGACCTGGCTTCGACGCGGGTTACAAAACCGGAGGTGCATGCCGAGGATGCAGATATCCTCGTAAATCCATCTGCAAAACCATAGTTGCCAACGACAGCAACTTCGCACTCGCTGCTTAAAAACCAGTAGAGTGTCGTCGGACTGGAGCCGTGCCTGTGCGTTCAGATTCCCGGCGTCATCTCTCACAGGATCGCGGTGACGCTCTCCCAGGGCGGATCCGCTAAAAACCCACTGGGATCGCTCACGGTTTCCCCCGCCCGTCGGGTGGCCATGAGTTAAATCAATAGGCGCGGACAAGCATGTAGAGCCAAGGGCGGAGAACTTGCGGACGGGGGTTCGATTCCCCCCGCCTCCACCAATACCAAAAGGCCAACCCGTCCGGGTTGGCCTTTTTCGTTAGGAAAGGCTTTGTATTCCCGCGGGTTCCCGCGGAAAGCCGTGGACTTCGAGCGCCGCCCTTCCACCTTCTCCAGCCCGGGATTTCTCTCTGATAGCGCCGATCCTCTCTGTTTTTTAGAGGATGAGCATGTGGCGAAGTCCGGAAGTTACCAACCATTTGTTCTTTTGAATTCAGCACCTTGGCGCCGGACTAATGGAGGAGGTTAAATCGGTTGAATCGGCATGCGATTCGATAAATCGACCTACCTTAAAGGCCTTTCTTGTGGCCTTTGTCCTTGCGCGAGGACTTCTTTCTCGTTGGTGTTGCCTTCGACGCAGTTGCCCCCACGTCATCTGGCAAAACGGACTGTGCGAACAAATGAACTTTTCCTTCGACAGCCAACCGCGCTAACAGATAGACTGTGCTCTCTTCCGACAACTCCAGTCGCCTGGCCAGATCAGCCGCATCATGCGAGTTACCGTCATACAATAAATCCGCTACCGCCTCTTCCTTTCCGGCAAGCCAGTCCCCGAACAGGCCCTGCAACTCAGGGGTCGCGAAGGCAGCCAGCGCCGTGGTCTTCTGCAGGGCGGCCAGCATCTCCTTGCACATCTGCATGGGACCGCCTTCACCACCGCCCATCATCTTCTTCATCATCTCCATCCCCATCTGGGGGTTCATGCCTGGTTTGTCCATGTGATTGTCCTCTTGTCGCTTCAGTTGCTTGCCTGGGCTTTCAGCCCATCCATCATGCGCTCCAGCATGGCTTGGGCAAGATCCTTCCTATCGGCCGGTTCCAGCGCGGAAAACATCATGTTCATGCAGCGTGGCATCATGTTCTGCATGAATTCCATGCGGTCTTCAGGGCGCATTTCCTTGAACACGCTGTCCATCATGGACTCCATCATGCGAGGCATGTCCTCCGGCCTCATCATCCCTGACATCATCTTTTCCATAATCTTCTGCATTGTTTCTTTCATGCTTGTTACACCTCATTTGTCTGTTTATTGAAGACCGCGCCATAGTGGTAGGGGCCGACCTCGACCACCTTCTCCAATGAAAAGCCGGCTGGCTCGGCCACCTGCTGCATGTCTTCTGGCTCCATGCGCAATTCCGTGTCAGGGCCACGTGGCTGCCCCAGCACAGTGGTTTCTTCACGGGGGAGCCGGTGCCAGTTGACCACGACGAAACGGCCACCGGGCTTGAGCGCCTGATACACCGACCGGGCAAGCCCGGTCTTGTCTGGCACGCCATGGAAGGTGTTGGCGATGAACACCAGATCCACGAGCCCGGAGATCTGTTTGGGCAATTCCCGGGCGTCGCTCAGGACGGCATGGAAATTGGGGTGTCCGTCGCAGGCCTTTTTCGCCCGTTCGAGCAGCGCCTCGTCCAGGTCCACCGCCCATATCTTGCCGGGATGGACCAGCTCACACATGGGCCGGGTGAAGTGGCCGTCGCCACAGCACAGATCGACAACGGTCATCCCGGGTTGCATGCCGACGGTCCGCAGCACGGCTTCCGGGTCGGGCCACAGGGCTTCCCACCAATCCTTGTCCGGCATCAGGGTCGAGGGAAATCGGGTATCTTGATTCATGGGGGCTCCGTTTGACTTTCAGGCGGGACTCGCGGAATATATGCGCATCGACTCATATGCGAGCGTACACATATGAACGACACCGGGTCAACCGGTTTGTTCCCGAGGGAAACCAGCCATGCCCCAGATCCAGTTCTTCTACAATGACGTCTGCCCCTTCGCCTACCGCGTACGCCTGGCCTTGGCGGAAAAGGGGATCGCGCACGAGGCCCGGGTGATCGACCTGCAGAACATCCCGGACTGGTATGCCGAGATCTCCCCCACGGGCAAGGTCCCCCTGCTCAAGGTGGACGACGCCGTGGTCTGGGAGAGCACCGTCATCAACGAGTTCCTCGAGGATCTGTTTCCGGAACCGCCGCTGCTGCCCCGCGAGCCGGTCGCCCGGGCGCACGCCCGCATCTGGATCGAATACTGCAACGGCACCTTCCAGCCCAACTGCTGCGGACTGGTGTTCGAACTGGACGAGAGCCGACACGCGGGCATCCGTGAGGCGCTCCTCGACAGCCTGCAGACCATTGAGGAGGCGCTGGCCGCGACCGCCGGCCCCTACTGGCTGGGCGAGAAAGTCGGCCTGGTGGACCTCACCTACTATCCTTTCTTCGAGCACATGCCGACATTGAGCGAATACCGGGGATTCGAACTGCCCGACAACCTGCCCAACGTGCACCGCTGGCTTTCCGCGATGCGGGAGCGTCCGTCGGTCCAGGTCAACCGCCAGCCGGCCGAGTTCTACATCGAGGCATACCGGCCTTATGTCGAAGGGCGTTACGGGAAATAGGCCGGGTGTACCGAAATGGGTGCCTGGCCCGGGGGTCAGGCACCCGTCGGCTCAGGATTCGTGGGACGAATCCTCCGCCTTTGCCGCCACGGCCCGGTCGGGCGTCGTTTCCGACGATTCCCCGGTCTTGGAACCGTTCATTATCGCCATGCATCCCTGCATCACTCCCATGCCTTTTTCCATCATGCCGGCGGGATTCATGTTACTCATCATGTTGCTGCACTTCTTCATCATGGCGCGTTCCTCTAATGATCGGGTTTCGCGGGATTGCTCCGGGCAACGGCGCTTTGACAACCTGCCCGGGATTGCGGAACATGCTGAGAGTGAGCCTATACACATATGAGCGTGCCCGCATATGAGTAGTAACGCATATGATTGCGGGTCTGTCAAGACCCTGAGTGGATTGTTTAAGCTGCTGGCCGAGCCCAACCGCCTGCGCATCCTGTGCAGCCTGGGCCTGGAATGCCGACCGGTCTCGGACATCGTCGAGGCCACGGGTCTGAGTCAGACCAACGTCTCCTTCCACTTGCGGGCCCTGCGCGAGGCGGGCCTGGTGCGGCCGGAGCGGCGCGGACCCTACATCTATTACTGCCTCCCGGATCCCGCCCTGCTCAAGCTGCTGGACGACTTTCGCCACTGGCACGACCAGCGAACAGCCAACGGGGCATCCCCACCTTCCACAGGGCGACGATAATCCAAAAAGGGGTCAGTACCCTTTCTCTTCCTTCCGCGGCCTTCCTCGTCTGGCCTGCCCCACCTTACGCCCGATGGTCCGTTCTATCTCGCCCCGAAACCGATCATTGCCCAGCGGCGTCCCGCTCTGAACCGCGGCCTGAATGTTGTGTACCTGATCCGGCTCGAGCGCATTACGAAACAGTTCCCGATAAGCAAATTGCCGGGAACCGGGATCCCGCCCGAGCTCGCGGTACAGGGCGTGGCCCGTCACCACTAAGTCGCGATGCCCCGTTGCGTTGGTGCGGTAACTGGACCAACGATAGTCGATCGGCTTACCGACCATCCCGGCACGCACGGGATTGAGCTCGATGTATCGCATGCAGGCGAGCAAATAGTCGTCCGACGCAATGATAGAGCCTTTATGCCTCCCCTCCCACAATGTGCCTGTCTTGCCGTACGTATGATTGATATAGGGCACGTAATGGCGTCCGACATACTGAATGGTCCAGCTGATGGCCCCGGGAACGTCCGGCGTGACGAGAAGATGGACGTGATTGGTCATCAGACAATAAGCATGGACCTTGCAACCATGTCTATTGGCACCCTCGGCCAAGCGCTTCAGGTAAACTCCGTAATCTCCAGCGTCAAAAAACACCGCTTGCCGGCAGTTCCCGCGCTGGATTACATGCGCAGCAATGCCCGGGAAATAGAATCGGGGCTTGCGAGGCATACGAACATCCTTGTTCAATCCGCATCTGCTGGAAGCTTAACAGGGTGATACGCTAAAGGGTACTGACCCCTTTTCCCCCTTCTCGACCGCTGCAATCCACACTCAACGACCGGTGGACCCGACGTGTCATCGAGGATAGCGGCAACCCGAAAAACGCGGGTATTGGACAACGAAAGGCGAAAAACGCAGAATAGCGGAGATTACAGGGTCCGGTACCCGGCGGGCATACGTGCGGATGCCGGGTTTATGTGTCCAAGCAAAGTGGAGTACCGAATGGCAAAGAAAGCTGTGAAGAGAGCAATGACCAAGAAAACGGGCCGAAAGAAAAAGGCTTCTACGGTTTCGGCCTCCGTCGGACCCGCCGTGAGGGGTAAGGCGTGGACCCAGGCGCAGACGATACGGCACTTGGCGGAAACCTCCGGGCTGCCCGCCACACAGGCCAAGGCCCTGTTCGCCGAACTCAGCGTCGTCGCGGAACGGCATTTGAAGAAGGGATCGGTCGGGACGTTCACCATCCCGGGCCTGGCGCGGTTGCGGGTGACCATGCGGCCGAAAAGCAAGGCCCGCCAGGGCCGTAATCCGTTCACGGGCGAGGAGATCACCATCCCGGCGAAGCCCGCACGGAGGGCGTTGCGCGCCCGGCCGGTCAAGGCGATCAAGGACAAGGTGGAAGGGAAGTAAGAAAGGCACGGCATGGGGGGATATCGCCCCCCCGCCGTGTATACGGCGAACAAGAGCCGGTGGCACGAAGACAGGGGGATTCTTTGGTTTCGCCCCCCCCATCCCATCCTTCTCCCGGTGGGAGAAGGAACCACCGATTCGGATTAGTGGGAAATCCATAGGGTTCCGGTACCCCGGTGCGGTGCCGTGCCCGGCATGCGAAATGGGACATCCAAGTCCCATTTCGTCTTGCGCCCGGCGACAAGCACTCGCCCCCCTCCCGCCGTTCTGCGTTCGTCTCCGCTCGAAAGATAGCGCTACCGTCGAGTCGCGCTTGTTCCCGCCTGTTACTAGATCACCCGTTCGTTGCCCCCGTCGATGGGGATCTGGGCACCGGTGGTCTTGGCGAACAACGGACCGCACATCTCGGCGGCGAGTTCGGCCACGTCGCGGCTGGTGACCTCGACGCCCAGCACGTTGCGACGCTTGTATTCCTCGACACCGAGGCCGTAACGGGCGGCGCGCGAGGCCAGGACCTCGGGCGTCCAGATGCCGGTATCGAACACGGCGTTGGGATGCAGGACGTTGACGCGGATCCCTTCGCCCCCCCACTCCAGCGCGGCGACCCGCGCGAGTTGGTTGAGCGCCGCCTTGGAGGCCGAGTAGGCGGCCGCGCCGGGACCCGGCGCCGGAACGTTCTTCGAACCGATCACCACCACCCGTCCGCGGCGCGGTGCCAAGCGCAGCAGCGGCCAAGCGCCGCGCAGGAGTTCGAGGTTCGCATCGAGGTTGACCGACATGACCCGGCGCCACTCCTCCATCGGTAACTCGGCGATGGAACGGCTCTCCGGGAACACGCCGGCATTGAGGATCAGCATGTCGATCCCGCCGAAGGCGCGCACGCCGCATTCGAACGCGGCGGCCACCTGCGCGGGATCGGCGACGTCGCAACGGACCCCGCAGTAGCCCGGGCGCGGGTACAACGCCTCCACGCGCGGGTCGATGTCCAGGCCGAGCACCGCCGCGCCGCGCGCGCGCAACGCGTCCACGCACGCCCGCCCGATGCCCGAGGCGGCGCCGGTAACCAGCGCCGCCTCGCCCGCGAACCTCGGGGGCGACCCGCCGCGGCGCAGCTTGGCCTGTTCCAGTTCCCAGTACTCGACTTCGAAGATCTCGCGCGCCGGCAGTGCCCGGTGCCCGCCCAGGGCCGTGGCGCGCAGGATCACTCCGATGGTGTGCTCGTAGAGGTCGCGCACGACCGCCGCGTCGGCGGCACTGCGGCCCACGGTGCACAGGCCCAGATCCGGGTCCAGGATGACGCGCGGCGCCGGATCGAGCATCGTCTTGCGCGTGGGGGACCGCGGTTCGTACGTCTCGAAGTAGGCGCGGTATTCGCGGGCATAGGCCCCGACGTCGCGACCCAGCATCGGCACGCGCTTGGTGCGGATCACGTGGTCCGGCGTCGCCGGTCCCTGCTGCGAGATCGTCGCGAGGTCGGGGCGGCGGGCAAAGGCGAGGAATTCCGGTTCGGGGGCGCAGTGCAGGATCATCGGAGCCCCCGCCGCCTCCGAGATCGCGCGGCGCAGATTCGCGATTTCCTCCGGCGCCGTCGCAGGGACCTCGACCGGCACCGGGGCCGGCAACGACCAGGCGCGGTGTTTCGCCAGATAGGCCTCGGCGCACGAGACCAGCTCGATCATCCGCTCGTAGGACTCGCGCGCCGTCTCCCCGAACGAGAAGATGCCGTGATTCATCAGCACCATGCCCTCGGTCCGCTCCCCGGCCCCGGCCGGGAAGCGCTCCGCGCACAGCCGAGCCAGATCGAAACCGGGCATCACGTAGGGGATGATCACGACCCGCTCGCCGTAGACTTCGCGGATGCGCTCCGCCCCATCCGCGGTATTGGTGATCGTGACCACCGCGTCGGCGTGGGTATGATCCACGTACCGGTAGGGAAGGATCGCGTGCAGGATCGCCTCGATCGACGGCGTGGGCGCCGAGGCGCGTGTCATGTGCGTCTTGAGTTCGTTCACCATCTCCGTATCGGAGAGGGCCGGCAGCGCCGAGAGCGCCGTCAGGTGATCGAGACGCACCGGGGCGAAGCCGGCCTCGTCGATCGACTCGAGGTCCCAACCGCTGCCCTTCACGTACAGCAGCGTCTCCTCCTCCGCGAGCAGGTTGCGCTCCGCGATCTTGACCGAGGTATTCCCGCCGCCGTGCAACACGAGCGCGGGCTCGCGGCCCAACAGCCGCGAGGAATACACCCGCAGGCCGAGATCGCCGGGGAACCCGGCCGCTTCATCATCGTTCCAGAGACTCTTCACATGCGCGGACCAGATCGGGGGGGCGTACCCGGAGCGGCGCCCGGGCGGAAAGCTAGTCGATCACGGCCGGGGACGCAAGGGGCGCGGGCGGCTTGATCGCGGGCGCCGGATTGCCTACCTTAGCAACCGCAGATCCGGCAACGAACGGTGAAATCATGGCATCCGACATCGACGAACTCTCCGTGGACTACACGGAGGACGGCATCCAGGTAGTGAAACAGCTCGACAAGGTGGTCCTGTCGCGCGGCGCATGGAGCACCATTCTCTACCGCTACCAGGAATGGGATCGAAAGAAGGGCGCCTACGGCCCGGACAAGTTCACCATCCGCCGCTACCAGAAGCGCGGCGGCGAGTACCAGCAGAAGTCGAAGTTCACCATCTCCAGCAAGGACCAGGCGCGCGCCATCATCGAGGCGCTGTCGGGATGGACCAGCGACTGACCCGGCGCCGGTCACTCCTCGTGATTGAAGCTCTTGACGATGTAGCCGCCTGACTTCTCGTCACGTTCCAGCTCGAGGAGGCCGCGCTCCTGGGCCTCCTCGAGCAGTTTGCTGAAGCTGCGGAACCCGTAATAGGACTCGCTGAACCCGGGCTTGCGCCGCTTCAGGGTCTGCTTGACCATCGATCCCCAGATCTTCTCCTCCTCGCCGCGCTCCGAGAACAGCGCCTCCACGGTCTCGACCACGAGGTCGACGGCGTCCTGTTTCTTGTCGCCCTCGGTCTTCTCCACTCCGCCCTTGGCCGCAACGTCCTCGGCGCTCTTGTCCGTGGTCTTGGCCGGGGGCTTGCGACGCGCGCGCCGGCGCCCTTCCTTCTCGCGCACCAGGTCGTCGTAGAATATGAACTCGTCGCAGTTCGCGATCAGCAGGTCGGAGGTGGCGTTCTTGACTCCGATGCCGATCACGACCTTGTTGTTCTCGCGCAGCTTGCTCACCAGCGGCGAGAAATCCGAGTCCCCGCTAATGATGGCGAAGGTATCGACGTGCGCCTTGGTATAGCACAGGTCCAGGGCGTCGACGACCATGCGGATGTCGGCGGAATTCTTTCCGGACTGGCGCACGTGCGGGATCTCGATCAGCTCGAAGGACGCCTCGTGCATGGCGCGCTTGAACTCCTTGTAGCGCTCCCAGTCGCAATAGGCCTTCTTGACGACGATGTTGCCCTTGAGCAGCAGGCGCTCCAGGACCTTGGTGATGTCGAAGTGTGCGTACTTGGCATCGCGCACGCCGAGTGCGATATTCTCGAAATCGCAGAACATCGCTATGCTCTGGGTCTGGATCTGGGACGACTCGGACACTCGATTCTCCTCCGGGTGATCGCCCCCGGTGTGCCGGCACATTAGACCACGCGGCGCACGGCGGGTAAACGACGCGCCCCGGGCGGGAGCGCCACGCCCGCGCCGCGCCCCGGCCGCGCATGGTACAGTGGGGCCGTACCCGGCCGGAGCAGGCCCTTGAAAACGACCCGCCCCTTCTCCAAGCGCGAACTCAATCTGGCGGGCCTGCTCGCCTGCGCGGGGTTGTTGGGTTACGCCGGCTACGCCCAGTTTTACCTGCACCTCGATCCCTGTCCGCTGTGCATCCTCGAGCGCCTCGGCGTGGCGGGGCTGGGGTTGGTCTTCCTGCTCGCCGCCGTACACGACCCCGGGCGCACGGGCGCCCGCATCTACGCCGTGCTGATCGCGGCACTCGCCCTGGTCGGTGCGGGTATCGCCGCCCGCCACGTCTGGATCCAGCACCTGCCCGCAGACCGAGTCCCCTCGTGCGGCCCCGGGTTGAACTACCTGCTGGAGACCTTCCCCCTGACCAAGACCCTGCGCGTGGTACTCACCGGCTCCGGCGAGTGTGCCCGGGTCTTATGGCGTTTCCTCGGCCTGAGCATGCCCGAGTGGGTGTTGGTGTGGTTCGTGGCGTTCGGGGTCGCGGGGTTTGCGAACAACTGGCGCCGAAACGAAGATCGCGGCGGGGTGCGGGATCGGGGCCCGTGATTCAGCTCCCCTGCGCGAAGTAGCGCCGCAGGTATTCGTCGAAGGGCACGTCGTCGGCCGCCTCCAGGGCCGCCTGACGTTCCAGCGACCGGCGGGCGAGTTCCCGGAACCGGGCGGTCTTCTCCGGGTCCTCCGGCAGGGACTGGAAGTAGCGCTGGTGCTCGAGCGACATGCGTCGCGCAAAGTGGTGGAAGCCCTCGCCGGTCTCACGCATCTGCGCAAGCATCCGCGCCGAGGGGGTGCGATCCGGGTCGCGGACCGCCTCCTTCTGGGCGGCGAGACTCGCCACGTACACGCCGCCGCCCGTAGTGGCGTCCAGCAGCTCGCAGACGCCCTCCATCGCCTCGCAGACTTCCTCCGCCCACTCCCGCAGCGCCACGTCGCGCCCGGCGCGCCGCAGGTGCAACTGCGGATCGCGCCCGCGGTGGGCGGCGGCCAGCTCGTTGTAGTCGATCTCCCCGCGTTCGATCGCGCTGATCGGCGGGCTGTCCTGAAGCAGGCAGAACACCATGAGCGCCTCGAGAAAGCGCAGTTGATCCTCGTGGACCCCGAGCGGGTCGAATGCGTTCACGTCCAGCGAGCGCAATTCTACGTAGCGCACGCCGCGCCGCCCGAGCGCCAGGATCGGTTTCTCGTTGCCTTCCAGGATCTGCTTGGGGCGCACCGTACTATAATATTCGTTTTCGATCTGCAGGATGTTCGCGTTGAGCTGGCGATACTCGCCGTCGACCACCACGCCGATTTTTTCGTATCCGGGATAGGGCGTGGAGATCGCGTAGGCAAGGCTCGCGATATACGCATCGAGATCGTCGTAGTTCGCCTTGATGCCGGTCTCGCTCTCGCGGTTGTTCTGGTAGCCGATGTCCCCCATGCGCAGCGACGTCCCGAAGGGCTCGTAATAGGTGTTCTCGTTGAACTCCGAGAGGGTCGTGGGCTTGCCGTTGAGGAACGACTTACACACCGCCGGTGAGGCGCCGAACAGGTACGGGACCAGCCAGCCGAGGCGCTGAAGGTTGCGCAGCACCCCGAAGTAACGCTCGTCCTTGTAGCGACGCAGCGCCCGTCGATCGCCCTCGAGTTCCCGCAGCGCCGGCCACAATGCATCGTCGAACGAATAGTTGAAGTGCACGCCCGCGATCACCTGCATCACGCACCCGTAGCGATATCCCAGACCGCGGCGGTAGACCGTCTTCATGGCCCCGGCGTTGGAGGTCCCGTAGCGGGCGATGGGGATGCCGGTCTCCCCGGCGACCACACAGGGCATGCTGGTGGCCCACAGGATCTCATCGTGCAACTGCGAATAGACGAAGCGCTGTGTATCGCGCAGGAACTCCAGCGCCGCGGTGATATCCGCCAGCGGCGGCGTGATCAGCTCCAGGAGCGCTTCCGAGTAGTCGGTGGTGATGTAGGGATGGGTGAGCGCGGCGCCCAACCCGGTCGGGTGGGGGGTCTGGGCGATACCCCCGTCCGGGGACACCCGTAGCGCCTCCTTCTCCACCCCGACCCGGCCACCGCGCAGCAGCATGGGGATGCCGCCTTGGGTCAGGCGCGCGAGCCGTTGTTCGGCGAAACGGTACAAATCGGTTTCCTGTCCTCAAGACGTTCGTGCGCCGACATAGCGCCGGCCCGCGACACGGCGCACGGGGCCGAACGGGAATCCCATGCGCGGCGCCATGATAGCAGGGCGTCTTCTCCGCCCGCCACAATCCCGGCGGGCGCGTAGTCATCTGCCCGACGCACCGTGGATGCCGCCTATGCACGCGTTCAGCCGATCGGCCGGCGGCGGATACGCAAATGCGGATAACGGCGCCGGGAACACGCCGCGGGATTCGCGACCGACCGCTTTATGGTACTGTCGGGCGCGTAGTGTGGGCCGTCCGCGCCCGCCGGGATGCCCCCGGGATCCACGGTCGGGGAGATCTTCTCGACCCCGGCGGCCCCGGCGATCCGATCCGGGGGGAATCGCAATGAAAGTCGTGACCGGCGGTGTGCTCGTTCTGGCCCTGGCGTTCTCCGGCGCGGCCCGTTCCGCACCGCCGGGCGAACCCATCACGCCCATGCCCGCGACGACCGGTGCCGGCGCCCCGGAGTCCGCTGCGGCGGAGCCCGCCCCTGCGGCGCCCGCCGGCGAGGTCGCCCGGGCACAGTTCACCACCGCGATTCGCAATCGCGAGCCCGTCGACGAGATCCACACCCTGACGGGGACGGCGCGCCGGGTGTACTTTTTCACCGAACTGCGCGGCATGACCGGCGGCATGGTCATCCACCGCTGGATCCATGACGGGCGGGTGATGGCAAGCGTGCCGTTTCAGATCCACGGTCCCCGCTGGCGGGTCTGGTCGAGCAAGCACCTGTCGCCGCGCTGGGCGGGGATCTGGACGGTGCAGGTCCTCAACGGTGCGGGGAAGGTGCTGGATCGGGCGCAACTGCGCTACACGCCGGCGGCGAGCCCGACACCGCACCGTGCACCCGTCCGTTAGGCCACTGCGCCGACGGCAACGCGCCCGTCAAGCGCGACCCGGCGCACCGCTCTTGAAAGGCGGTGCACCGCCGATTTCTCCGGTTTTTTTGGAGCGCGCGTGAGATCGTGCGCCCGCCTGTCCTTCTGCACTTCGCGAGGTTACCGCGTGCGCGGGGCACGCCGCCTCAGCGGGTCTCGTTGCGCGTGGCGCCGCAACGGGCGCATCGGTACACAGTGACCAACCGCCCCCGCTTCACGTCGAATTTCTGCTCCTGCCAGACTTCCCACTTGTGAAAGCCGTTCTTGCACAGAGTCACCCCCTTGTTGCGCTCGACGAGCGGGGGCTTGCGGAAAGGAATCACGTCACCCATGGGCGCGCTCTCAAGCGGATCGACACGGCCGGATTTCCGCCGCCGATCCGGACCCCGGGCCGGCGACATCCGCAGGACGGGTCCATTGTACTCCTCGCGCAACGCCGCGCACCGATCCCCTCAAAGCAGGCCGCCGCCGCGGGACCCGGTTGCCGAATCGGGCGCCCGGCGATCCCCGCCCGCCGCCCGCGGGGTCGATCCCCCCGTTCGATACGCGGCATCCGCCCGACCCCCGGACCGCCCACGATGGTTCTCCCGGCGCCGCTCAGAGCGCACCGCGCGGCGGCAGCTCCGGTCGCCACTGCGGGAGACGGCCGCCGGTGCGGCGCAACAGGCGCTGGAGATCACGCCGCCCGCGCGAGTCCAGCGTCATGAAGGTCACGCCGATCCCCTCGCCCAGACGCCGCGCGACCCAGCCCGGCACCCGGCACTTGCGCACCTCGTCGTTATCCTCCAGGTCGAACTCGACCTCCACGAAGCTGCGTTCGGGCAACTCGTTCGGTGCAGAAGTGGAAATAAACATGCCGCTGGTACCGACGTTGCGCGTCACCCCGGTGAGGACCGGGACCTTGTTGCGGTAGACGAGAACCTCGAGTGCCGCCGGGTGTCGCTCTGTGAGTCGCTGTTCCATGACAATGCGCTCCATGTGCCTGATCGCGCCCGATGAGACGCGTACGAACCACCGCCGCGGACCCCTCGCCGCACAGGGGGTGCCCCTGTCTTTGAGCCTACCACCGCACGATGAACGGCGGATGACACCCGCCTCCCCTCCGCGCCCGAAAACCCGGCGACAACAGTCCTGTTGAAAGTCTAGTCCGGATTTTCCGCCGGCGCCGCGCGGGGCCAGGGCCCGGAAGGCGGAGCGCAGGAGAGGTGCTCAAGTCGTGTGCAGCGGCTCGCTACGCGGCACGCCGATCAATCGGCTTCGCGGTTCGCTTGGTATTCCGTGTACTTGCGCGCACTGCCGCGCACGCGCTCGGCGGGGTAGCGCTGCTCGTTGATCTCGATCTTGCGCGCAGCGGCGCCGAGCAGATCGACGCTCATCCGATCGGCGAGGCGCACGAGGTAGATCAGCACGTCGGCCATCTCCAATTCCACCTCCGCACGCCGCTCCGGCGACAGGGCCTCGCTCTGTTCCGGGGTCAGCCACTGGAAGTGTTCCACGAGTTCGGCCGCTTCGGCGATCAGCGCCATGGCCAGGTTCTTCGGGGTATGAAAGCGATCCCAGTCGCGCTCGGCCGCGAATCGGCGCAACCGTTCGGTGAGTGCCTGCAATCGATCGGGGGTCATCTCGATACTCCGGTCTCCGGCGCGCTCGGCCGTCCTCCATTCCGGCCGACCTGCGACGAAATGCAACGCGACCCCGCGAGGGCGCGAAATGTGCCACAATTGCATGCCTCACTCTGCGGAATCCGAGACATGACCGACGAAGAACCCTCCAAGGAGGAGCAGATCCTGCATATCATGCGCCAAGTGCTCACCAGCGTCGCCAAGGACACCTATGCCCGCCCCGGTTATCGGCACCCCCTCTCGGAAGCCACCATACAGGGCATCCGCGACTGCCTGGCACTGATCAGCGCACGCGAACGGGAACTCTCACTGGCCGCCGGTCGGCCCTCCAAGGCGCGACCGCGATTTGTGGACGAGCCATCGGGCGGCGTGGTGGTCACGCTGGAACCCCACACCCAAGCCCCCCCGAAGGGCCACGATCCCGACTGAAGCCGCCCTGCCCCCCCCAGCGCAGGCAGGGCCGGACGCGCCCGGACTGTGGGCGGCTCACGCCGGCGCGGGATCTCCATAACCGCTCCCCGGGCCGGTGCACCGCCGACCGCACGCCCGAACTCGCGAATCGCGCACCGCAAGCCGTTCCGACGCCCGCCCGGGCGGGCGTCGGGCGGGCCGCGCACCGGTCCCCGTTCGGTCGTCAGTGCACCTGCCGTTCCAGCGCCGGCACCGCCGGGGCGTGATAGACCAGTTCTTCGATCGAGCGGAACGCCTCCTGATCGAAGACCAGAAACATCACCCCGAATCCCCGCTCCGAGCGGTGCATCACCACCGCCGGCAACCGGCGCCGTATGACCTCTCCGTTGCGCGGCACCAGAAACTCCACCTCCACACGGACACCCTTATCAAACCGCGGGAGCTGCATATCCAGGAACGCCCCCTCCAGCCCGATGTCGCGCGTCCAGCAACGCTCCACCGGCAATCCCTGATGCACTACCACGGCCTCCAATCTCCTATGGCTCCGATCGCTCCATCTGCGCTCCATGGTCATGCCACACCTCCTGATCGCCTGTGTTCCGCCTGCACGTCCGCCGCTCGGCCTCCCCACACCTGCGAGCCGACCCGCACGCTCCGGGGTCCGTCCATTACGGCCGGCATGCGGCCGACGCGGGCATAATCTCCCACCCTTTCATTTCCTGACCCGCCCACGCCGCGAACGTTCCCCGCATGCCTTCCCACGTCTTCACTATAGTCGATCGGGAATGGTCCGGAACGGCGCCGGCGGTTTGATCCGCATCAATACTTGCGGCTTATGCGGGACCTATGCTGATTTGTGCGCAAAATGGAATAGCGTGAGGTTGGACACGATCGACATCCTCCTCTCCCGGAGTCCGACAGGCTCCCGGCCCCGACCCCGTGCGGGGTTTTTTTTCGCCGCCGGCGCGTGAATCCTGCGCAACGACCGCCTGCGCCTTTGCGCCGCGCGCGCACCGCGCATCCTCCGCCCGGCGCACGCCGGATCGGGGCCGGACACGGAAACAGGTCGCCTCACACCGGGCACCGCTATATCATTCAGGCGACGATCAAACCCGGTCGGTTCAACACCGCCGCCGCGGCCTGCGGGCGCACGAGCCCGCGCCGTCGATCGGAACCCGACGGCGGATTGCGGGTCATAACCACCGAACGCGCGGGCGCACACCGGGGAAAGGCCGTGGCAGACACCCCGGATGAGGCGCGAAAAACAACGGAATCGATCTGTTTTCCGGCGGCTTCCAGCTTCTCCACAAACCCATACCCGCGGTCGGGGTATGTTGGGTGGGGCACGGGGTGACACCGGGACGCCGCCACACGGCGCCGGGCCTCGGATGGCAGGCCGGCACGGTACATCAGGCTTCCGTCAACGAACCATTGCACGAGGTGGATTCATGATCAGATCTGCGAAACGGGCGGCGCCGGGTTGGGTCATGCTGCTGGCGATGCTGCTGACCACGGTGGGCACCGTCCAGGCCGACGGTCTCCCGAACTTTACGAAGCTGGTAAAAGAGAATCGGGCGGCGGTAGTCAACATCAGCAACACCATGCGGCTCCCCAAGGGAGGCTCCTTGGATTCCCAGCAATTCCTCCCGCAACTCCCTCAGAACAGCCCATTCAATGAACTCTTCAAGCGATTCTTCGGCCAGATGCCGCAGCGTCCGCACGAATTCCACGAAAAATCGTTGGGTTCCGGTTTCGTCATCTCCTCCGACGGCTACATCCTCACCGCCGCACACGTGGTCGCCAACGCCGAGCGCATCGTGGTGAGCCTCGCCGACCATCGCGTCTTCCCCGCCAAGATCGTCGGCTCCGACAAACTCTCCGACGTGGCGCTGCTCAAGATCGACGCCCACGACCTGCCGACGGTCAAGATCGGCAATTCGACCAAACTCCAGGTCGGCCAGTGGGTACTGGCGATCGGCTCCCCGTTCGGCCTGCAGTACACCGCGACCCACGGCATCATCAGCGCCCTCGGACGCAACCTGCCAAGCGACATCTACGTGCCGTTCATCCAGACCGACGTACCGGTCAACCCCGGAAACTCGGGGGGCCCGCTCATCGACATGAAGGGCGACGTGATCGGTATCAACGACCAGATCTACACCAACACGGGTGGCTATATGGGGCTTTCATTCTCCATCCCCATCAAGGTCGCCATGAGCGTCGTCCACCAGATCAAGACCAAGGGCTACGTCAGCCGCGGCTGGCTCGGCGTGATGATCCAACCGGTCACCGATCAACTGGCCAAGTCCTTCGGATTGAAGCGCCCGATCGGGGCCCTGGTCACCCAGGTCATAGCGAACAGCCCCGCCAAGCGTGCCGGGCTGAAGCCGGGCGACATCATTCTGCAGTACAACGGCCGGGACGTGGTCGATGCCGCTCATCTGCCGCCGATGGTGGGTAACACGCCGCTCGAAAAGGAGGTGCCGGTCAAGATCCTGCGCAACCGCCGCGAGGTCGTCCTGCGGGTGAAGATCGCCCAGTTGCCGAAGAACGAGCAGCTTGCAACGCGGGGGCCGTCAACGCCGCAGCACCAGGGACGGCTGAAGATCGTCGTCAGCGATCTCACCAAGGCACAGCGCGCCAAGGCGGGCATCGGCGAGGTCGGAGTCCTGGTCAAGGAGGTCGCGGAAGGCCCCGCGGCGCGCGCCGGAATCCGACCGGGCGACGTCATCCTGCGCATCGGCAGCCACGACGTCCGGGACGCCGCGCAACTCGCCCGCCTGGTCGAGAAACTGCCGAAGGGCAAGCCCGTGCCGGTGCTCATCTGGCGCCACGGCAACACCCTGTTCCTGGCGCTCACACTCCCGGGCTGATCCCGGGCCCGGCGGGTGGTCCCCGGACCGGTCCGGGGACCACCCGTTTCTTTATGCAGGGTAAGGAGACGACCATGTCCACACAGAACCCGCTTCTCCGCCTGAAGACCTTCGGGCAGAGCATCTGGCTGGACTATATCGAGCGATCCATCCTCAAGGACGGGACGCTCGCGCGATGGATCCGGGAGGACGGCCTGGCCGGCATGACCTCGAACCCGGCCATCTTCGAGAAATCCATCGCCCACACCGACCACTACAACTCCGCGATCGAGCGGCTGGCCGGGCAGGACATCGCGACCGAGGCCCTCTACGAGCGGCTCGCCGTGGAAGACGTACGTGCCGCCGCCGACCTGTTCCGGCCGGTCTTCGACGAGAGCGGCGGCCTCGACGGCTACGTGAGTTTGGAGGTCTCACCGCTGCTCGCGCATGACACCGAGGCGACGACCCGCGATGCTCACCGCCTGTGGGGCGAACTCGATCGCCCAAACGTCATGATCAAGGTCCCGGCCATGCGCGAGGGCCTGCCGGCCGTCCGCGAACTGATCCGCTCCGGCCTCAACATCAACGTGACCCTGCTGTTCGCGGTGGAACGGTACGTGGACGTCGTGGAGGCCTATCTCTCGGGCCTCGAGGCACGGCTGGCCGACGGCCGTCCCATCGACCACGTGGCCTCCGTTGCGAGCTTCTTTCTGAGCCGGATCGACGTCAAGGTCGATCCGCTGTTCGATGCGATCGCCGCCGACGACGACCCGGCGCGCGCCGCGACCGCCCGCGCGCTACGCGGCGAAATCGCGGTGGCCAGCGCCGGCATGGCCTACCGGCGCTTCCGGGAACTCTTCGCGGGGCCGCGCTGGGAGGCGCTCGCCGCCCGCGGGGCTCGAGCCCAGCGCCTGTTGTGGGCGAGCACCGGCACCAAGGACCCGAACTACTCCGACACCAAGTATGTCGATGCCCTGATCGGGCCTCAGACCGTCAACACGATCCCCGTGGAAACGCTCGAGGCCTACCGGGACCACGGCGATCCGGCCGCGCGCCTCGAAGAGGCCGCGGCGCGCGCCCCCGAATTGCTCGAACGACTCGCCGGGCTGGGTATCGACCTCGGCCGCATCGATCGCGAACTCGAGGAGGAAGGCGTGAAGAAGTTCGTGGAACCCTTCCGTCACCTGCTGGAGACGGTCGAGGGACAGCGGCGCGCCGCGCTCGCGCGCCGCACCTGAGAAACGGGCCGTCACGACTACGCCACCCTGCGGGGAAAGCCGCGGCAAGGAGATCATCGTGCAGATCGACGTACGCAAGTGCGATACCGTGTTCGTGCTGTTCGGGGCCGGCGGCGACCTCGCCAAACGCCTGATCGTACCGGCGCTCTACAACCTGTACCTGGACCGGCACCTGCCGGAACACTTTCGGCTGATCGGCGTGGACCGTGACGGATTCGACGACACGCGCCTGGCCGAATACTACCGCGAGAGCGTCACCGCCTTCTCGCGCCGCGGGGCGCCGGCGGAATCCGAGTGGCGCAGCTTCGCGGCCTGCATTCGCTATCTGCAGGCGGACGCCACGCAGGGTGAGTGCTACCGGAACCTGGCGGAAACCCTCAAGGGCCAGGGAAAGGAATTGGGCGAGCCGGCCCAACACATCTTCTATCTGGCCACGCCGCCGTTCCTGTTCGCGCCCATCGCCAAGGGCTTGACCGCGGCGGGACTCTCCCATGATCGGGCGCGCATCGTGGTCGAGAAGCCGCTCGGGCGCGACCTCGATTCGTTCTGCGAGATCAATCATGCGCTCGGCGAGGGCTTCGCGGAGACGCAGATCTACCGCATCGATCACTTCCTCGGCAAGGAGACGGTGCAGAACATCCTGGCGCTGCGTTTCGCCAACCCGATCTACGAGCCGATCTGGAACCGCCGCTACATCGACCACGTGGCGATCACCGTCGCCGAGACCCTCGGGGTCGAGCACCGCGGCGGCTACTACGAACGCGCCGGGGCACTGCGCGACATGGTGCAAAACCATCTGATGCAGCTGCTCTGCCTGGTGGCCATGGAACCCCCCGTGGCCTACGACGCCGACGATATCCGCGGCAAGAAGATGGACGTGCTGCGCGCGCTGCGCCACATCCCGCGCGACGCGGTCCCGGAGTTCGCCGCCCGCGGCCAGTATGGGCGCGGATGGATCGGCGGCCGCGAAGTCCCCGCCTACCGCGAGGAGGAGGACGTCGCGGCCGACTCCAACACCGAGACCTACGCGGCACTCAAGCTCTACGTGGACAACTGGCGCTGGCAGGGCGTGCCGTTCTACCTGCGCACCGGCAAGCGCCTGGGCGCGCAGGTCTCGGAGATCTCGATCCGCTTCCAGGACGTTCCGCACAAGGCCTTCCCGGCCTCGGTGGGCCTCAACGCGCAGCCCGCGCGGCTGGTGATCCAGATCCAGCCCGAGGAGGGGATCGTCCTCAAATTCATGGCCAAGGAGCCGGGCTCGCTGCTGCGCCTGCGCCCGGTGGACATGCGCTTCAGCTATCGCGAGGCGTTCAAGACCGACTCCCCGCAGGCCTACGAGACCCTGCTCTGGGACGCGATGATCGGCGACGCCACTCTGTTCATGCGCGCCGATCAGGTCAAGGCCGCCTGGCAATTGCTGATGCCGGTGCTCGAGGTATGGGAGGAGAACCCCGCCCCGGACTTCCCCAACTACGCCTCCGGCTCCTGGGGGCCGGAAGCGGCGGAGGTGCTGGTGGCCCGCGACGGCATCAGTTGGCTGACCCCCACACTGAGCGGCAACGGCACCCGCAACTGAGACCGCGCGCGGGGGGCGGTCTTCGCGGGTCCATCGGCATCCCGCGCCGCCGCAACGGAGAGCGCAAGCCATGAGCCCGGTGGTCACCGATTCCGTGCCGCCCGACGCGCCCGGTACGCCCGGGATAGCACCCACCTGGTGCAGCAGCGCCAAGCAGATGGTCGGGTGCGCGCTGGGCGACACCCGCCTGTGGTTCACCCTCGGCGGCGGCATCGTCAACGAGGTCTACTACCCGCGCATCGATATTCCGCAGATACGCGACCTGGGCTTCATCGTCGCCGACGGCCGCGGCTTCTGGGTGGAGGTGAAGCGCCTGGCAAACCCGACGGTGGAGAGTCCCGAGCCCGGGGTTCCGGCGCTGCGCATCGTCCACCGCCACGAGCGATTCACCCTGATCCTGCGCATGGCGCCGGACCCGCGACGCGACGTCTTGCTGATCGAGGTCACGCTGGAAGGCGACGAGGCGTTGCGGCCCTATGCGCTGCTGGCTCCGCATCTGGGCGGGACCGGGCACGGCAACCGCGCCGCCGTGGCTCATTACCGCGGACGGCGGGTCCTATGGGCGGAACAGGGGCCATTCGGTCTGGCGCTGGCCGCCGCCGACGTCGAACAGCACGACGGCTGGGGACGCGCCGGCGCCGGCTACGTGGGCACGAGCGACGGCTGGCAGGACTTCTCGCGACACGGGTCCATGCGATGGGAATACCCCTGCGCGGGTCCGGGCAACGTCGCGCTCACCGGCGAGCTGCCGCGCCGTGCGGTGCTCGCGCTCGGGTTCGCCAGCAGCAAACAATCGGCGGCCACGCTCGCCGTCTCCGCCCTGTTGCAACCGTTCGACTCGGCGTGGACGCACCATCTCCGATGCTGGCGTGAATGGCACGCCGCCTGGGAGCGGCGCAGCCCCCTGCCCGAGGATCTCGGCGAACACCTGCACCGCGAGTTCCGCATCTCCGCCATGGTGCTGCGTGCGCATCAGGACCGGGCCTTTCCCGGTGCGATGGTGGCGAGCCTGAGCGTGCCTTGGGGCAACACCCGCGACGAGCGCAGCGGCTACCATCTGGTCTGGCCCCGCGACCTGGTGGAATCGGCCGGCGCGCTGCTCGCCCTGGGCGCCGAGGGCGAGGCGCGCGAAGTGCTTCGCTACCTGATGGCCTTGCAGCTCGACGACGGCCACTGGTACCAAAACCAATGGCTCGGCGGGAAGCCCTATTGGCAGGGCGTGCAGCTCGACGAGGCCGCCTTCCCGGTGCTGCTTGCCGCCAGGCTGGCCGAACGCGGCGCCCTGGATGGGGTCCGCGTGGAGGAGATGGTACACCGCGCCCTCGCCTTCATCGCCCGCACCGGGCCGGCCAGCGACCAGGATCGCTGGGAGGAGGACGCCGGGGTCAATGCCTTCACCCTGGCGGCGTGCATCGCGGCACTGGTGGCCGGGGCGCGGTTCCTGGAACCGCCGGCGCGCGACTTCGCCTACGCACTCGCCGATTACTGGAACGCACGCATCGACGAGTGGACCACGGCGCGGGACACGGCGCTCGCACGCCGCTTCGGGGTGGAACGCTACTATATCCGGGTCGCGCCCCTGCAGGTGATCGGCGACAGCAAGACGCTGCGCCGGGTGCTGCCGATCAAGAACCGGATTCACGACCCGGGGCTGTCCGCGGCCGAACAGGTCGGAGTCGACTTCCTCCAACTGGTGCGCTTCGGTCTGCGCCGCCCGGATGACCCGCTGGTGCTCGACACGCTCACCGTCGTTGACGGACTGCTCAAAGTGGATACGCCGCTCGGTCCGGTCTGGCACCGCTACCGAGGCGACGGCTATGGGGAACACGCCGACGGTTCCGCCTACGACGGTACCGGGATCGGACGCGGCTGGCCGCTGCTCACCGGCGAGCGCGGCCACTACGCGCTCGCCGCCGGCCGCGACCCCCGCCCCTACCTGGAGGCGATGGCCGCCATGACCGGCGACGGCGGATTGATCCCGGAGCAGGTCTGGGACGCACCGCCGCTGCCCGCGCGCGATCTGCGCCCGGGACATCCGAGCGGTTCGGCCATGCCGCTGGTGTGGGCGCACGCGGAATTCATCAAGCTGGTGCGTTCGCGCAGCCTCGGCCGGCCCTTCGACCGTCCGGAGGCCGTGTGGGAACGTTACCGGGGCCGAAGACCGCCGCTTACCGCCGCATTGTGGCGTCCGCAGACGCCGCTGCACTCGATACCGGCGGGCGTGGCGCTGTGGATCTGCACACCGGGGGCCGCAGTCGTGCACTGGGGCGTCGACGGCTGGGGCGACGTCACCGACACCATGACCCGCGATACCGGCCTGGGGCTGCACGTCGCACGGCTCGACACCGCCGCACTGCGGCCCGGGCAGCGTGTCGAGTTCACGCTGCGCGATACGGCCGACGCCCGCTGGGAAGGCCGTGACCATGAGGTGCGCATCGGGGAGGCGAGACAGCGCTGACCGATGACACCGGCGTCGTGCAACCCGCACCGCACGCCGGTGCGGGTCTCCCCGGAGAGGAACGGCGGGTCGGCCCGGGAGGCGGGGCGGGCCGCGCCGGAGCGGTCAGCCGGCGGCGGCCATGCGCACGGCCTGATCCACGTCCACCGCGACCAGGCGCGAGACGCCGGGCTCGTTCATGGTGACGCCCGTGAGCTGGTGGGCCATCTCCATGGTCACCTTGTTGTGGGTGATGAAGACGAACTGGACGTGCTCCGACATCTCCCTCACCAGATCGCAGAAGCGCTCGACGTTGGTGTCGTCGAGAGGCGCATCGACCTCGTCGAGCATGCAGAACGGCGCGGGATTCAGCTCGAAGATCGCGAACACCAGCGCCACGGCGGTGAGCGCCTTCTCGCCGCCGGAATGCATGTGGAGGTTGGATACCCGCTTGCCGGGCGGGCGCGCGAATACCGCCACTCCCGCGTCGAGCACGTCCTCGCCGGTCATCTCCATGTAGGCGTGGCCGCCGCCGAACAACCGCGGGAAGGTCCGCTGCAGCCCCGCGTTGACGCGCTCGAAGGTTTCCTTGAACAACGCCCGGGTCTCACGATCGATCTTGTGGATGGCGCTCTCCAGCGTGGTGACCGCCTCGACGAGGTCCTCGTGCTGGGCATCGAGGTAACGCTTGCGCTCCTGCTCCTGGTCGAACTCCTCGATCGCCGCGAGGTTGATGGCCCCGAGGCGTTGGATACGCTGCTCCAGCGCCTCGATCTTCGCGGCCCAAACCTCCGGGTCGGCGTCGGGATCGAGCGTGCCGTCGAGTTCCTCGAACCCGGCGCCGGCCTCCGCGAGCGGTTCCTCCAGCGACTGGCGACGTACCCTGATTTCCTGAAAGGCCAACCGCTCGCCCTCCACCGCCGAGCGTGATTCCTCGATCCGCGTCTCGATCCGCAGCCGGGTCTGCTCCCGGCCGCGCAGGGTCTCATCGAGCGCCTCGACCGCGCGCCGTGCCTGCGCGAGCTCGCCCTCCATGCCGCTGCGCCGTTCAAGCAGCGCGGCAAGCTCGGCCTCCAGGGCCGCCAGGGGCGCGACGCCCTCCGCCAACGCGGCCTCGAGCCCGGCACGGCGCTCCTCGAAGCCGGCGCGCTGCTGCTCCATCCGCGCCAGGTTCTGCCCGCTGGCCGCCCGCGCGCTGCGCTGCGCCTCCACGCGCAAGGCCACGGCGTGACTCGCCTCCCGGTCGGCCCGGGCCTGCTCGCGCGCGGCCCCCAATTCACTGCGCAGATGCTCACGTTCCTCGTCCAGCCCCGCGCGCTCGGTCTCGAGGCCCGCCGACGCCTCCAGTGCCGCCTCCAGGCGCCCGCGCGCCGCGCCGATCTCCGCCTCGGCCGCCGCCACCTGGGTACGCAGTTCCTCCGCTTCGCGCTCGATGGCCGCGGTGCGATCGCGGTGCTGCTCCAGCCGCGCCCGGCGGGTGCTCCATTCGGCGCGGACCTCGCTGTGGCGCTGGTGGAGCCGATTGACCTCCGCCTGCAGGCGCTCACGCCGCTCCTCGACCCCACGCAGTTCGGCGCGCAGGTCGTCCAGGAGATCCTGAAACCCGGAAATCTCTTTAGAATTCTCTTGAATTTCTTCTTGCAATCTATTGATTTCTTTCTCTCTCAATAGAACCCCCGCCTTCTCGCCGGGATCCCGTGTCACCCGCAGCCAGCCCGGCCCCAACCAGATCCCCACAGGCGTGACGACCGATTCACCGGCGCCGAGTTCGGTCCGGATCGCGAGCGCCTCGGCAAGGTCGGCGGCGGCATGAACGCCGGCGAGCAGGGCGCCGACCGGCCACGGGGCCCGAACCTTGTCGCTCAGCGCGACCCGCCCCCCGGTCTCCCGATCGGTTCGCGGATCGTCGTCTCCCAACCGTTCGGGGTCGATCAGGGTCACGGTGCCCGTACTCAGCTCATCCAGGGCGGTGAACACACCATCGACCCCGGACCGGCACACCGCTTCCAGGTAGCGGCCGAGCACCGTCTCCACGGCCCGTTCCCAACCCGGCTCGACGTCCAACTGCTGGGCGAGCCGCGGGGCATCGGCCAATCCCTGAGCCTCCAGCCAAGCCGCGACCACCCCTTCCTGGCCTCCCAGGGCATCCTGCTGCAGGGCTTCGAGCGAGGCCAGCCGGCCGCGCCGTCCCTGCAGGGCCGCGCGCGCCTCGTCCAGGGCGCCGGTGCGTTCGCGGATCTGCTCGCGCAGGCCGCTGATCGCCCGGAGGGCCGCGTCGAGTTCCGCCTGACGCTGCCCGACCTCGGCGGTCAGCGCTTCGCCGGTGCGGGTCAGGGCGCCGATCTCCGCCTCCTCGGGGGCTACCGCCCCGAGCGCGGTGCGTTCCCGGCCGATGCGCTCGGTCCGCTCCCGGAGCTGCAACAACTGGCGATCCAGGTGATCGATTCGAGTGCGCTCCACCTGCGCCACCTGCGGCGGCTCCACGGCACGCCGGTTGAACGCCTCCCAGCGCCCCTGCCATTCCTGCATGGACTGCTCGATCCGCACCAGATGCGCCGCCGAGGCCTCCGCCGCCGCCTGCAACCGAACCAGCTCCGGTTCCAGGTCCGCGAGCGAGTCGCCGAGTTCGGCAAGCTGCCCCCGATCGCGAGTGATGTGCGCCTCCACCTCGGCCACCGCCGTTTGCCCCTCGAGCAATTCGTGCTCCTGGTGACGACGCTGCTCCCTGGCGTACTGGATCGATTGCTCGGCGCGCGAGAGATCGGCGCCCAGCCGGTAGTAACGCCCCTGCACCTCGTTGAAGGCCTCGTTGGCCTCCACCTGGCGCTCGCGGCCCTGCTCCATCTCCGCCTCCAGGGCACGCAGCTCCGCGGTGGCCGCCTCCAGGGCGGTCTCGCGCTCGAGCAGCCGCCCGCGCACGGTCTGCGCCTCCCGGTCCAGCGCGCGCAACCGCAGCACCAGGTGCTCGGCATGCAGGCCCCGCACCTCGACCTTCAGTTCCTTGTAGCGTTCGGCGGTCCGCGCCTGGCGATGCAGACGATCAAGTTGTTTGGCAATTTCATCTCTCAAGTCCTTCAATCTTGAAAGATTATCTCGTGTATTCCGCAGCCGGCTCTCGGCCTCCCGGCGACGCTCCTTGTACTTGGAGATGCCGGCCGCCTCCTCGAGAAAGACCCGCAACTCCTCGGGCTTGGCGTCGACCAGCCGGGTGATCATGCCCTGCTCGATGATGGCGTAGGAACGTGGGCCGAGCCCCGTCCCCAGGAAGATGTCGGTGATGTCACGGCGCCGGCAGCGCGTGCCGTTGAGGAGATACACCGACTGCCCGTCGCGCGTCACTTGGCGGCGAATCGAAATCTCCGAATAGCCCGCGTACTGCCCGCCCAGACCGCCGTCGCTGTTGTCGAAGACCAGCTCCACGGAGGCCTGCCCGACCGGCTTGCGGGCGTTGGAGCCGGTGAAGATCACGTCCGCCATGGACTCCCCGCGCAGGAACTTCGCGGAATTCTCACCCATCACCCAGCGCACCGCGTCGATGACGTTGGACTTGCCGCAGCCGTTGGGACCGACGATGCCGACCAGGCTGCTGGGAATGGAGATGGTGGTGGGATCGACGAACGACTTGAATCCCGCGAGATTGATTTTGAGCAGGCGCATAGAGGGTTGGTTTCTCGGGCCCGGGAGTTTGGTGTAGAGTGGCCGTGTACATTATGCACGAGATCCGCGAGAAAGCGCACCGCCGCCCGACCCCATGCCGAGCCGCCCCAGCAAGGACCTGGAGACCTTCGACAATCCGCACCCGGAGCGGGATTACTTCATCCACATCCGGGTCCCGGAGTTCACCTGTCTGTGCCCCAAGACCGGCCAGCCCGACTTCGCCGTCCTCTACATCGACTACGTACCCGACCGGCGCTGCATCGAGCTGAAGTCCCTCAAGCTCTACGTGTGGTCCTACCGCGACGAGGGGGCCTTCCACGAGGCGGTGACCAACCGCATCCTCGACGACCTGGTGGCGGCCTGCGCGCCGCGTTACCTGCGCCTGCGCGCCAAGTTCAACGTGCGCGGCGGGATCTACACCACCGTGACGGTCGAACACCGCCGCCCCGGCTGGAAGGCACCTGCGCCGGTGCCCGTACCGGGCGGTCCGACAAGCTGTCAGTGACCGCGCGCCGCGCGGGCGGGCGGCGATCCCACGGGGCGGCATGACCGACGTCTATCTCGGTATCGACCTCGGCACCTCCGGCTGCCGCGCGCTGGCCATCGATGCCGCCGGCACGGTGCGCGGCGTCGCGTCGGTTCCCATGCCCGCACCCATACGCAGCGGCGAGCGTAGCGAGCAGCTCCCGGAACATTGGTGGACAGCGCTCGATGAGGTCCTCCGCGCACTGCTCGCGGAGGTCCCCGCCGCAAGCGTGCGCGCCGTCGCGGTGGACGGGACCGCCGCCACCGTGCTGCTCACCGATGCGACCGGCACGGCGCTCACGCCGGCGCTGCTCTACGACGACACTCGTGCGCGCGCCGAGGCGCGCCGTATCGCCGCCGTGGCCCCGCCCGAGAGCCCGGCCGCCCAGCCCGGCTCGAGCCTGGCGAAACTCCTGTGGCTCTCCCGGCGCCCGGGCGCGGACCGTGCCCGTCATGCGCTGCACGTGGCCGACTGGGTCACCGGGCGACTCCTGGGCCGTTTCGGCGTGAGCGACGTGAACCACTGCCTGAAGATGGGCTACGACCCGGAAACCGGGTGCTGGCCCGCATGGCTCGATGCGTTGAACGTACGCCGCGACCGGCTGCCGCGCGTGTTCGCGCCGGGTACGACCCGGGGACCGGTGAGCGGAGCGATCGCCGCCGCCTTCGGCCTGGCGCCGGACACCCGGGTGGTCACCGGCACCACCGACAGCACCGCCGCCTTCCTCGCCACCGGCGCCCGCCGCCCCGGCGAGGCGGTGACCTCGCTCGGCTCCACGCTGGTCCTGAAGGTGATCGCCCCGGCACCGCTGGCCGCGGCGCGCTTCGGTGTCTACAGCCAGCCGCTCGGCGGGCTCTGGCTGGCCGGCGGGGCCTCGAACAGCGGCGGCGCGGTACTGCGCCGGTTCTTCCGCCGGGACGAACTCGACGCCCTGACCGCGCGTCTGAACCCCGAACGCGAGACCGGCCTCGGCTACTATCCCCTCCTCGCCCCGGGCGAGCGCTTCCCCATCGCCGACCCGGACCTCGCACCGCGCCTCACACCGCGCCCGGCCGACGACGCGCGTTTCTTCCAGGGCCTCCTGGAGGGCATCGCGCGCATCGAGGCACGCGGCTACCGTCTGCTGGCCGAACTCGGCGCACCGTATCCGGTATCGGTGCGCACGGTCGGGGGCGGGGCGCGCAACGCACCGTGGCGGCGGATCCGCGAACGGCTGCTGGGCGTGCCGGTGCCCGCCTCCGAACACGAAGATGCGGCCTACGGCGCGGCACTGCTCGCCCGGCGCGGCGGGGGCGGTCGCCCGTGAGCGCACCGAGACCCCGCAGCCCGCTCGCGGGTGCGCAGTACTTCGTGCGCGGCCTGCGGCTGCTGGCTCATCCCCGCCTGCGCGGCGTGGTGGCACTGCCGCTGGCGATCAACACATTGCTGTTCGCGGCCGCGATCACCTACGTCGCCTCCGACTTCCATGCCTGGGTCGACCGCTTGGTCCCCGCCTGGCTCGAGTGGCTGCGCTGGCTGCTCTGGCCGCTGTTCGCCATCGCCGCCCTGCTCGCCCTGTTCTACGGCTTCACCCTGGTCGCGAATGTGGTCGGCGCGCCGTTCAATGCGGTACTGGCGGCGCGCGTCGAGGCGCTGCTGCGCGGCGACTCCGTGCAGCCCGCCGCTGCGGGATCGGGCGCAACGCTACGCGAGGCACTGCACGGGCTCGGCTCGGAACTGCGCAAGCTCGGCTACTTCGCGGTGCGCGCCGTGCCGCTGCTGGTGCTGTTCCTGATCCCCGGGGTCAACGCCGCGGCGCCGTTCCTGTGGCTCACCTTCAGTGCCTGGATGCTGGCGCTCGAATACCTGGACTATCCGATGGGCAACCACGGCATCGATTTTCGCGAGCAGCGCCGGCGCCTGCGCGCGCGCCCGGGACTCGCCTTCGGATTCGGCGGCGCGACACTGGGTGCAACCCTGGTGCCGGGTCTGAACTTCATCGCCATGCCCGCGGCGGTGGCCGGCGCCGCCGTAATGTGGGTCGAGGCCCTCGCGCCGGAGCCCACGCCATAGGCGGTCAGAGGACTCCGACCCGAACAACACTCGCGCGCCCCAGCAATAAGAATGGCCACGGAACCCACAGGCGAAAACACCGTTTTTCCAATATGTTCCATGACGCAACCCAACCCGACTCGAGCCAGACCTCACCACCCGGAACTCAGGTAGCCCGGATGCAGGCCGAAGGCCGAAATCCGGGGATCGTGCCGCAATGGAGGGGGGGCACGCCGTGATGGAGGGCCGGTCCCCGGATTCCGCTGCGCTCCATCCAGGCTACATCGTGAGAACGGCCACGGATCCTGTGGTGGGGCACGCGATGCGCGCCGATCAGGGCGCCCGGCGGGGGCGGTCCCGGCGGGCGACGAACGCACGGATGCGTTCCACGCCCTCTTCGAGGCGATCGAGTGCGGTCGTGTAGGCGAAGCGCAGGTGGCGCTCGGGCGCGTTGGTGCCGAAATCGCGGCCCGGCGTGACGGCCACGCCCGCCTCCTCCAGCAGGGCGCGCGCGAAGGCATCACTGTCCGTGGTGAATGCGGCGCAGTCGGCATAGAGATAGAAGGCCCCCTGCGGGACCACCGGGATGCGGAAGCCGATCTCGCGCAACGCCGGCAGCAGATAGTCGCGCCGCTCGCGAAACTCGTCGCGGCGCGCATCGAGGATCGCCGCGGTGGCGGGTTCCAACGCGGCCAACGCGGCATACTGGGCCGGCGTGGAGGCCGCGAGGAAGAGGTTCTGCGCGAGCTTGTCCAACTCACGGACCCAGCGCGGCGGACTCACCAGCCAGCCGACGCGCCAGCCGGTCATGCCGAAATACTTGGAGAAGCTGTTGACGATGAATACGTCCGCATCCTCGGCCGCACCGACCGCGCTCGACGCCGGTCCCCCGTACACCAGTCCATGGTAGATCTCGTCGGCGATGAGCGCCCCGCCGCGGCGCTCGGTGACCGCGCGGATACCTTCGAGTTGCGCGCGCCCGATCACGGTGCCGGTGGGATTGGCGGGCGAGGCGAGCAGCACGGCGACCGTATCCGGCGTCCAGTGCCGCTCCACCCGTTCCGGCGTGAGCTGGTAGCCGGTGGAGGCATCGACCGGGACCGACACCGCAACCCCGTCGAACAGGCGCACGAAGTGGCGGTTGCAGGGGTAGCCGGGATCGGCCATGAGCACGCGCCGTCCCGGATCGACCAGTGCGGCGAGGATGATCTGCAGCGCGCCGGAGGCGCCGGGCGTCACCAGGATCCGCTGCGCGTCGATCGCGACCCCGTGGCGCCGCGCATAGTCGGCCGCGATCGCCTCGCGCAACGCGGAAAGCCCGGCGGCCGGCGTGTAATGCGTGTGGCCCGCGCGCAGGGCGCGACAGCCCGCCTCGACGATCGGCCCGGCGGTCGGAAAATCCGGCTCGCCGATTTCCATGTGGACGATCGAACGACCCTGCGCCTCGAGCGAGCGGGCGCGCGCGAGCAGGTCCATTACCTGGAACGGTTCGATCCCCGCCATGCGACGGGCAACCGGGAGGCTTGGCATGCGTACGGACTCCGTACCGGGATCGCGCGGCCCGGGCGCGGCGGCGCGAGCGTCCCATGGCCCTCTATGTCGGCGCTCGGGCGGACCCTGTCAAGGAGCGCGCGTCAAATGCGTGCGAGCAGGCGCCCCAGCAGATCGAGGTCCACGCAGCACGCGCCGCCCGCATCACCGGCGAGCACGGTGAACGGTTGTCCGGGCTCGCCCAGCTGATCGACCACCAGGCACGCGCCGCTGAAGTCCTCGCCGCGACTGTAGTGGCTGACGGTCACCACCGTGGGCACACCCGCGGCACGCGCCGCGCGCAGGCCGTTCGCCGAATCCTCGAAGGCGATGCACTCGTTCGCCGGCAGACCGCTGTGTGCGAGCGCATAGTGATAAATATCGGGGGCCGGCTTCTTGGCCGGGACCACGTCACCCGCGACGATCAGGTCGAACCAGCCGCGCGCGCCCGGATCCAGGCAGTGCTCCAGCAGCGCCGCCACGTTCTCCGGCGAAGTCGTGGTGACGATCAGCAGCGGGATACCGGCCGCGCGCGCCTCGCCGAGCAGGCGCCGCACACCCGGTCGCAGGCCGATCCCCCCGCCGGCGAGCAGTTCGGCGAAGTAGCGGTTCTTGGACTCGTGCAGCGCGGCGATGAACGCATCCGGATCCCCCGGAAATACGAAATCCGGCCGATAGCGCCGCACATAGTACCGGATCCGTTCCTTGCCGCCGGTGACCCGGAGCAACTCACCGTACAGCGACTCCGACCATTCCCAGTCCAGGCCGGCCGCGCGGAACGCCCGGTTGAAGGCGACGCGATGCCCGTCCCGCTCGGTCTCGGCGAGCGTTCCATCGACATCGAAGAGCAGCGCGGCCGGACGCCGCCGCGCGCCGCCGTCCGTGCCCGCCGGGCTCGGGTGTTGTGATGCAACCATCTGACGGAAATGAAGAAACGGCTCCAATGAGCGGCATCTACGATAGCACGGTGCGGACGCGACTCCAAGGCCGGCCGCAGGCCCCCGCCGGGGCATTCGGTTGCGCCTTCAGGGTCTTTCTGGTATAGATTTCCCGCTTTATCCACGGGACCTCAGGAGCAACGGATGTCACCCAGCAAGAAGACCGCCAAGGACAGCGCGGAGACGCGCAAAAAGACCGCTGCCCCCGCGCGGAAGGCCGCCGTCGAAAAGGCGGCGGAACCGTCCACGGCTAAACACGTCGCAAAGAAGACCGCCGCGAAGAAGGGTATGCCCAAGGCCGCCGCCGGGAACGTCCCGGCGAAGCCCCCGCACGCGGCGACCAAGAAGGCACCGCGGCCCGCGGCGGCGAAACGGACCGCCGCCCGGCACGCGAAATCCGTATCCGGGGCGGAGGCCGGGGGGCTGTTGTCGGTCATGGGATTCACCCCCTACCAGCCCAAGAAGGGCGAGCCCTACATGAGCGATGCGCAGATCGAGCACTTCCGCAAGGTCCTGCTCGGGTGGAAACGCCAGCTCATGGAAGAGACCGAGCGCACCGTGCACCACATGCAGGACGAGGCCGCCAACTTCCCGGACCCGAACGACCGCGCCACCCAGGAGGAGGAGTTCAGCCTGGAACTGCGCACGCGCGATCGGGAACGCAAGCTGGTGAAGAAGATCAACGAGGCCCTGGCGCGGATCGACATCGGCGAATACGGTTACTGCGAGGCCTGCGGCGTCGAGATCGGCATCCGCCGGCTGGAGGCGCGCCCGACGGCCACGCTGTGCATCGACTGCAAGACCCTCGATGAGATCCGCGAGAAGCAGATGAGCGGGGTCTGATCGCACCGGGCCGCCCGACCCCGTGCCCGGCGGTCGCTACTGCGGTCGTTTCGCACCCTCGCCTACCGGTCCCTTGCACTTCGGCTCTCTGCTCGCCGCCGTGGCGAGCTTCCTGCAGGCGCGGGTCCGGAACGGGATCTGGCGGGTGCGCATCGAGGATCTCGATCCGCCGCGCGAGGCGGCCGGCGCCGCCGCCGACATCCTGCGTACCTTGGAGGCGTTCGGCCTGCACTGGGACGGCGAGGTGCGCTACCAGGGCCGGCGGAGCCCGGCCTACGCAGCGGCGGTGGAAAAGCTCGCCGACACCGGACGGCTTTTCCCATGTGCCTGCAGCCGGCGGGAGATCGCCGATCGCGGCATCGGCGGCGTCGATGGGCCCGTCTATCCCGGCACCTGCCGCAACGGGCTCCCGCCCGGGCGGAGTGCCCGCGCGTTGCGCGTGCGCACCGACGCCGCGCTCGTCTCGTTCAGCGACGGGATCCAGGGGCCGATGAGCCTCGACCTCGAGCGGGCGGTGGGCGATTTCGTCGTGTATCGCGCCGACGGTTTGTACGCCTATCAGCTCGCGGTGGTCGTGGACGACGCCGCGGACGGCGTCACGGAGGTCGTGCGCGGCGCCGACCTGCTGCTCTCGACGCCGCGCCAGATCCACCTTCAGCACCTGCTCGACCTGCCTACGCCCGCCTATCGACACATCCCGGTGGCCATCGACGCCGCCGGGTGCAAGCTGAGCAAGAGTGCCGGCGCCGCGGCACTCGACCGGGAACGGCCGGGAACGGCGCTGTGGCGGGCCCTGTCCTTCCTCGGCCAACGCCCGGCACCGGAGCTGTACGCGGCACCGCCGGCGGAGTTATGGCCGTGGGCACTTGCGCATTGGCGCATCGAGAAGGTCCCGCCCCGGCGGACACGAGCCGCCGGGGTGGGGTGATCTCACGCGCCGGCTCCGCTAAGATCGCCCCTGACGCCGCGCGTGCGGCCGCACCGGGATGACCAATAAGGGGGAATCGGAATGTCCGAGGAAAAGGTGTACCCCGTGCCGCCGAAGTTCGCGGCCCACGCCCATATCGGCAACGAGGCCCGCTACCGGGAACTCTACGAGCGCTCGATCGCCGACCCCGAGGGATTCTGGGCTGAACAGGCCCGGCTCTTCCTCGACTGGACCCGGCCCTGGGACCGGGTCCTCGACGGGGACTACCACAAGGCGCGCACCCGCTGGTTCGAGGGCGGGCGCCTCAACGCCTGCTACAACTGCGTGGACCGCCACCTCGAGCAACGCGGCGACCAGGTGGCCATCCTGTGGGAAGGCGACGACCCGGCACACCAGGAGGCCATCACCTATCGGCAACTGTACGAGCGGGTATGCCGCTTCGCCAACGTGCTCAAGGCGCACGGCGTGGCAAAGGGCGACCGGGTGTGTATCTACCTGCCGATGATCCCCGAAGCCGCGGTGGCGATGCTCGCCTGCGCGCGCATCGGCGCCGTCCATTCGGTGGTGTTCGGCGGCTTCTCGCCGGAGTCGCTCAAGGAGCGCATTCTCGACTCCGACTGCCGGGTGGTGATCACCGCCGACGAGGGCCTGCGCGGCGGGCACACGGTGGCGCTCAAGACCCACGCCGACGAGGCACTCGAGTCCTGCCCGCAAGTACGCAGCGTCGTGGTCGTACGCCACACCGGCGGGAAGATCGCCTGGCACGAAGGACGCGACGTCTGGTACCACGAAGCCGCGGCCGGTGTCCCGTCCGAGTGCGCCCCGGAGGAGATGGACGCCGAAGACCCGCTGTTCATCCTCTACACCTCCGGATCCACCGGCAAGCCCAAGGGCGCACTGCACACCACCGGCGGCTACCTGCTCTACGCGGCCATCACCCACTATTACATCTTCGATTATCACGACGGCGACATCTACTGGTGCACCGCCGACGTGGGCTGGGTGACCGGGCATACCTACATCGTGTACGGCCCGCTCGCCAACGGCGCCACCACGCTGATGTTCGAGGGCGTACCCACCTATCCGACGCCGGCGCGATTCTGGGAGGTGGTGGACAAACACCGCGTGAACACCTTCTACACCGCCCCGACCGCGATCCGCGCCCTGATGCGCGAGGGCGACGCGCCGGTCAAGACGACCTCGCGCGCGAGCCTGCGGCTGCTCGGTTCGGTCGGCGAGCCGATCAACCCGGAGGCGTGGGAGTGGTACTACCACGTGGTGGGCGAGGCGCGCTGTCCGATCGTCGACACCTGGTGGCAGACCGAGACCGGAGGCATCCTCATCACGCCGCTGCCCGGCTGCACCCCGCTCAAACCCGGCTCCGCGACCCGCCCGTTCTTCGGCATCCGTCCCGCGCTCATGGACGCCGCCGGCAACGAACTCGAGGGACCCGCCGCAGGCAACCTCGTGATCACCTTCCCGTGGCCGGGCCAGATGCGCACCATCTACGGCGACCATCAGCGCTTCCTCGACACCTACTTCCGACAGTACCCGGGGCACTACTTCAGCGGCGACGGCGCGCGCCGCGACGCCGACGGCTACTACTGGATCACCGGCCGCGTGGACGACGTGATCAACGTCTCGGGCCACCGCCTCGGCACCGCGGAGGTCGAAAGCGCGCTCGTGCTGCACGAGCAGGTCGCCGAAGCGGCCGTCGTGGGCTTCCCGCACGAGATCAAGGGCCAGGGGATCTACGCCTACGTCACCCTGATCAAGGGGGCGGAACCGGGTGAAGCCCTGCGCCGTGAACTGATCGAACTGGTGCGCAAGGAGATCGGCCCGATCGCCACCCCCGACGTGATCCAGTGGGCCCCGGGACTGCCCAAGACCCGCTCCGGAAAGATCATGCGCCGGATCCTGCGCAAGATCGCCGCCGGCGAAGTGGAGGATCTCGGCGACATCTCGACGCTCGCCGATCCGGCGGTCGTCGACGAGCTGCTCGCCGCCCGCGCGAAGACCTGAAGTGGAGAGTCCGCGCAATGCGCTTCGCCGATTGCGCCCTACGGGTGTGGTGATACGCCGGACTCGCCCGGCCGATACCGTGGAACCACGCACCCACGGCATCCGATCATCCGACGTCGCCGGCGGGGCAAGCCCCGCCCTACCGCAAAACGCACCCTCATCCACCGGCAGGGCCGGGCTCGCCCGGCCGACAACGGCGCATCAGAAGCGGCGCACCACGCCCAGTTCGAATCCGATCACGCGCGTCCCGCTGCGCGGCTCGAACACCGAGCCGAACGAAGCGCCCCCCCGGGTGAGGGGTCGTGCCGGACTCCGTCCGAGATTCCACCACTCCACGTACGGCACCGCCTGAACGGACCAGGCGCGCGCGAGCCGATAGGCGAACCGTAGCGCGAGACGCCCGGCAAAGCGGTCGGCCGGGGCCAGGCTCACGGGATCGAAGGCACCCCTGAAATCCACTGCGACACGCGCCCCCATGGTGCGCGACACGCGCCCGTCGAGAGACCACCGGACGCGTGCGGCGAGCCGCCGACCGATCGTCGCGCCAAGAAAACCGTAGCCCCACCGGTACGTCTCGAACACCCCGGACGCGATCGGCGTGGAACGGATGTCGCGCTGCCAGCGCCGGTAACCGAGCCCGCCGTAAGCCGACACCCGCCAGCGCCCCAAGTGTCGCCAGCGGTAGCCGCCCAGGAGCGAGGCGTCGAGGATCCCCTCGTCGGTACGGCTCGCCACCAGGATCCCATCCTGAGTCCGGCCGTCATAGTCGGCGGTATTGTCGTGATAACGCAGCGCGCCGTGCGCGAACCACGCACCGCGGGCATAGCCCAGTTCGGCATCGAGGCCCGGCAGCAGGCCGTTCTCGCGATCCAGGACGTCGCCGTTGGCGGACTCTTCATAGTGAAACTGCGTGACGGAGAACGCCATGCCCACCTGCCAGGTCCCCGGCGCCGCCGCGCCGCCCCCCGCGGCCCCCGCCCATGCGGGCAGGAGCAGACCGAGCCCCAATACAACGGCGCGCATGCCAGCCCTTTCGCCGGGACCTCCCGACGGCGAATGAATACGAACGATCCCCCCAACCGCCGGCCCCTCGCGCGTAAACCGCACCGCCGGCCCGGCCGGCAACACCGTGCCATCGATCCGCGCACCAAGTCAATGCACCCGATCGCGGTCAGTGCCGATCCCGACCCGGTTGCGCGAGGAACCGCCGGCTGGCGAGGGCCACCATCACGCCCACGTAGCCGCCGGCCAGGACATCGCTCACGAAGTGATAGTCGGTCGCCACCAGGGCGAGGGCGAGCGCGCCGAGCGCGCCGAGATAGAGTGGCCGGAAACGCCCGTAATACATCCAGAGAGCGGTCCCCACTGCGGAGAACACGACCATGTGCCCTGACGGAAAGGCGCCGTAGAGTCCGCCGCCCTGGAACCAGTGAAAGCCGTACGGGGCACGATGCGCAAGCCACGCACGCGTGTTGGTGCGCGAGAATACGAACTTGAGCCCCTCCTTGACGAGGAGACTCGCCGGCAGGCAGGTGCCGACGAGTTGCAGAAACCCGGCGGCGTGAGACCGGCCGCGACGCCGCATGACGTAGTATCCCAACCAACTCAAAGCGGTCCCGATGAACACGACCCCGGTGAGTGCATCCGGAATATGCGACGTATAGTGGCGCCAGCGCCCACTCCATCGGAGCAGCCCATCGAAGAACAGCGCGACGGGGATATCCACGTACCGGCAGGACAGGACCACCAGTCCCGTGACAACCAGCAGGGCCGACCAATTCCGCCACACCTTCACCGATCGCATCCCCTCGCCGCGACGGTCCCGCGGCACCGGGGCAGGATACACCGCGGGCCGCATGCGGCACAGGACCGGGGCCGGCCCTTTGTTCGTGGGCGCGATTCGGGGATAATGGACGCCCGTGCCCGATCCGGTACCCGAACCCTGATGAGTGGTGCCGAAACCTTACCCGATCTCCTCCGCCACGCCGCGCGCGGTGCGTGCGGCATAACCTACCTCGACGGCGCGCACGCCGAACGGCGCGTCGCGTACCGGGACCTCGAACGCCGCGCCCTGAACCTGCTGCACCACCTGCAAGCGGCCGGCGCCGAGCCGAACCGTCCGGTGGTTCTCCTCCCGGCCTCGAACGAGGCATTCGTGGACGCCTTCTGGGCCTGCCAGCTTGGCGGGCTCATCCCCGTGCCGGTCGCGGTCGCTAACACCCCGGGTAACCGCCTCAAGCTGTTCCGGATCTGGGAGACCCTGGACCGGCCGCTGCTGTGCACGGTACAAGCGGTGCTGGACCGCTACGCGACCTTCGCCCGCGCCACGGGCGAGGAAGAGCGATTCGATGCGATGGACCGTGCCGCCGTGCGCCTGGATCGGATCACCGATGCGCATCGCACCGGGCAGGTACAGCTGCGGGCACCCGGGGACATCGCCCTGATCCAGTTCTCCTCCGGATCGACGCGCACACCCAAGGGCGTGGTACTCACGCACCGCAACCTGCTGACCAACGTCGGGGCGATCGCGGCGTGCATCCGGCTCGGCAAATCCGACGTGACCTTCAGTTGGATGCCGATGACCCACGACATGGGCCTAATCGGCTTTCACCTCACACCGCTCGCGTGCGCCATCGACCACTGCCTGATGGCGACCGAATCGTTCGTGCGACATCCCCTGCTCTGGCTCCGACAGGCCGCCGCGCACCGCGCCACGGTCCTGTCCTCGCCCAACTTCGGCTACCGCCACCTGCTCAAGGCCCTCGGGGACGACTCACCGGACGCCGACCTGTCGGCCGTACGCCTGATAGTCAACGGCGCCGAGCCGATCTCGGCCGCGTTGTGCCACGAATTCCAGGAGCGCATGGCACCGTGCGGCCTGCGTCCGGAGACCATGTTCCCGGTCTACGGCCTGGCCGAAGCGAGCCTCGGAGTGACCTCTCCCGAACCGGGCGCACCTCTGCGCATACACCATGTCGATCGGCATTCGCTGGGGGTGGGGATGCCCGTGCGGATGTGCGGGGAATCCGATCCGGCGGCGCTCTCGCTGGTGGGGGTGGGAAGCCCGAACCGCGACTGCGAGGTCATGATCCGCGACCACGACGAGGCCGCGTTGCCGGAGGGCGTGACCGGACGCATCCTGATCCGCGGCGACAACGTCACCGCGGGCTACCACGTCGCGGGCGGCGGCCGCGACCGCTCCGCGTTCAGCGCCGACGGCTGGCTCGACACCGGCGACCTGGGGTTCCTGTCCGACGGGGAATTGTTCGTGGCCGGACGCGCCAAGGAGATCATCTTCGTCAACGGCCGGAACCTCTTTCCGCATGACATCGAGGCGCTCCTGCACGAACACGCCGGCCTGGAACCGGGCCGCGTCGCCGCCTGCGGCGCACCGGACGACGATGCGCAAGACGGACGGTTGCTGGTGTTCGTGGTGTTCCGCGGCGCCGTCGAGGACTTCGCGCCGCTCGCCCTGCGCGTGCGCCGGACGCTTTCCGAGCAGCTCGGACTCGCCGCGGCACAGGCCATCCCCGTCGCGCGCATCCCCAAGACCACCAGCGGGAAGATCCAGCGCTACCGGCTCGCCGAGCGCTACCGAACGGGGGAATTCGCGCAACTCCTCGAGCGCATCGAGAGGCTCCCGGCGACCGGGACCGACACCGGAATCACCGACATCGAACGCCGGTTGCTGGAGATCTGCACGTCCTGCATCCCGGGGGCAATCATCGGTCGCGACGACAACCTCTTCGAACTGGGCACCGGTTCCCTGACCCTCGCCCAGATCTACGAACAGGTCGAGGCGCACTATCCGGGCGCGCTCGAGATCACCGACTTCTTCGACCATCCCACCGTGGCGCGCCTCGCCGCGCACCTCCGCGACCGGTGTGAAACCGCCGCCCCACACGCCCTGGACGAGACACCCGAAGCCGAAGCCGACTCCGCCCCCCGCTTACAGGGCGAGGGAAAGCGCTAATCCCGGGACCCGCACAAAGCGCAACCGAGACCACCGAGCGCGAATTCGGGGACAGCGCACCCTAATCCGTGCCTGTCTGTTATGCGATTACGGTGATCCGCGAACCGGCCTCGGCCTCTCCTTGAACGACTGCTAACGCCGGCGCGATCCGGCGAGCTGATGACAATCGCA
>BDTW01000009.1 GCA_002897735.1 bacterium BMS3Bbin13
TCCTGGGTTCGGTCATGGCGCTCGGCCTGATGGCCAACGCCAACGAACTCGCCGTATTGCGCAGCGCCGGCCTTTCGATCGGGCGCATCACCTGGCCGGTGCTGAAGGTCGGCGCCTTGTTGATGGTCCTGGCGCTGGCGCTGGGGGAGGGCATGGCCCCGGCCGCGGAGCGCTACGCCCACGATTTGCGCACGCAGGCGATCACGGGCGAGCCGGCCCTGCGCACCGCGCACGGGGTGTGGACCCGCTACGCAGGCGGTTACCTGCACATCGGCAACGTCCTCGCCGATGACCGGCTCGGTGACGTGACCGTCTACGAGCGCGCAGGCTCGGACCGCCTGCGCAGCGTGGTGCGGGCACAGCGCGCGCGTTACGTGCACGGGCGCTGGTTGTTCGAAGGGGTGCGCGAGGTGCGCTATTCCAAGGAGGGGCTGGATCTGCGCACGGCGGCGCGATTGTTCTGGCCCCTGCCCCTCAAGCCCGGACAACTCAAGCGACTCGTCATCCCCCCCAAAGACCTGTCGGTGGCGGGACTCTACGAGTATGTGCACTACCTGCGCAGCACCGGCCAGGACTCGGGGCGTTACGCGCTCGTCCTGTGGCAGAAGTTGAGCCTGCCCGTGGTCACCGCGGTGATGGTGGTGCTGGCGGTCCCGTTCGTGTTCGGCTCACTGCGCACGGTCGCCATCGGCCAGCGTATGGTCGCCGCCGCGCTGGTCGGGATCGGCTTCCAACTGCTGCAACAGACCGCGGGCCAGGCGACACTGCTCTACCACCTCCCGCCGTCGCTGGGGGCCTTCCTCCCCGCCGGGCTGGCCCTGCTGCTGGTTGCGGTACTGTGGCGCCGCGTGTATTGATCGGCACGATTCCGTCATGCGCTACGCCCGTGAAGACTACCGGGGGCGTCTCCCGGATGCCGGAGGCGGCGCCACGACCTCGATCTGGATCCCGCTGCTACAGGTACAGTCGCTGCAGTTCCGGGTCCGGTTCGGCAAGAGACCACATCACGTCGAAGAACCGGAGTCGCCGACGGGCCTCCACCGGGGCATACAGGAACGCCCACCCCTCGCAGCGAAGTTCGGTGGGCCGGAACAGCAGGCCGGCCTCGTCCGTCACCAGCAACTGCTCGGTGCCGTCACGGTGCCGGGGATGCGGGCGGCGCAGTTCGATCGTGGTGCTAAGACGTCGCGCCAGTTCCACCAGGCCGTGGCCGCGCGCCATGACGTAGCGCGGATCGCGCACCAGGATTCGCAGACGGGCGCGGCGGCGTCGGGCGAGCACGGCCACGGCTTCGAGCAACGCGGGGCGGTCGAAGACCGCTGGTTCGAGGGCGGCGCTGAACAACGCCAAGCTGCGCTGCGCGGCGCAAGTGAGATCCAGTGCGGCCCGGCGGATGTCGTCACATCGACTCAGCGAAGCCCTGGCGCCGGGCACCGGGGGCCACGGGGCCGATTCGCCGGCGGGCTGTGCGACGGGTTGCGTCAGGGACCTCTCCTCCGGCGGCACGCGGACCGAAGCATCCAACGATTTCATTATCCTCCAGCGTCGGGATCGTTGCGAGGGCGTATCTTCGGGGCCGATGTACCGCCGTGGCGCAGGCGGTGGCGTGGATGCCGCGGACTCACAGGCGGCGTCGGTTGCAGTTTCCAGGGTACCTGCCGCTATGCGAGGGTGCGCGATAAGGGCCGTAGATCCCAATATCGGAGCGCCGCCGGATCTCTTGAGGCCAGGTTCGAAGAGCGTCGGCACCGAGTCGGGACAATATTCATGTCAATCATTTAAAAAAACTGCTAACAATTGGAAAAATAAGAAATAATGAAGTATCGTTTATTGGGGAATATCCGCCATCGGCGCAGCACGGACTGGGGTATTCGGGGTGGCGAAGCGTGGCACGCATCGCACCTTCCCGCGCCGGATTCCCGGGGTGCAATGCGTCCGTGTTCCAGGGGGGCGAATTGATGCAGGGCATCCGGTTGCCCAGTCCGCCGATTCTCTGGAAGCGGGTACCGCTGGCGGGCAAGGCCTTGCTCGTTACGCTGCTGGCCGGTTTGGCCGTATGGGGGGCGGATCAACGTGCGAGCTATTCGCTCGATAGCATGGTCCGGCACGATCAGGAGGTGCAACTCCAGGTACGCTTGCGCACAGACCGAATCCGGTTCGACCGCCGGATACGGGCGTTTTGCCAAGCCGCTACCGTATTTTCCGAACGCGCCGCCCTCCAATCGCTCGTCGGCGGTTGGCAGGGGCGTGGACCCGGTCTGCCCGGGCCGGTGCTCTACCACGGCGTCTCCCCCCCGTGGCTTCCCCCTCGGGCGGTCCTGTCGGCGTTGGTCGGCCCCGTGTACGCACTGCTTTTGACCCCCGACGGGCGGGCGTGGGAGGCCTACCAAGGCCGTGCGCAGGACCTGCCCCCGGCGCTGTTGCACAGCCCTGCGGGCCTGCTGCGAAGTGCCTCCCGGGAGGACGGCGCGATCGCCGTACTGGACGGCACGCCGTTTCTGGTCGCGGCCCGCCCGGTCACGGACCCGTCGGGAAGGGTGCGCGCGACGCTGGTGGTGGCGTTGCCGCTGGGTACCGTGTTGAATCGGGTCGTTCAGGAGGATAGCCCCGGGCGCGATTTACTGGCGTTCCTGTCGGCCGACGGGACGCAAGTGCTGGCGAGCAGCCAACCCACCGTACTTGCGCCGGGCACCGCCCGGAGTGCACTGCGCGGGCGCTTCCTCGTCGCCGGTGCCGTGCCGGGCGCCGGTGCGAGTGCCGAGCCCGCGGAACGGCTGATCCGGGTGGCGCGCGCCGGTGTCCCCGAGGCACTGATCGGGCGGATCCTGGCGCAGGCGCGCGATCAGCGACTGCTCATGGCGTTGGTGTTCGTTCTGGTCTTCGGATTGCTGCTGCTCTGGATCACTCACCGGATCCGTGCGCTGCACCTGAGGATCGGGGAATTCTCGCGTCGCATGGGTTTGCGGCGTTCCGGTGAAGACGGTGCCGGCGGCGATGAGTTCCGGCTCCTCGAGCACGGGTTCCAGCAATTGATGGAGCACGTCCTGGACGAGACCTCGAATCTGGAGTACCAGGCCCAGCACGACGCACTGACCCGCCTGCCCAATCGTGTCCTGCTCTACGACCGGCTGGAACAGGCGGTGTTGGGCAGCGCACGCGACCATCGTTGCTTCTCCCTGATGATGATGGATCTGGATCGGTTCAAAGAGATCAACGACACACTGGGTCACCACATCGGCGATCTGATGCTCAAGCAGGTCGGAGAACGGCTGCTCGGTGTATTGCGCAACACCGACACCGTCGCCCGGCTCGGGGGCGATGAATTCGCGGTCCTGCTGCCGGCGGCCGGACTGGAGATTGCGGTGGTGTTGGCGCGCAAGATCTTCGAGTCGATCGAGCGCCCCTTCGAGGTGGAAGGACACGGGCTCAGCGTCGGCATTAGTATCGGTATCGTCCACTTCCCGACGCACGGCGCCGATGCCAACACCCTGCTGCAGCGGGCCGATGTCGCCATGTATCAGGCCAAGCGTTTGGGCAGCGGCTACGCGATCTACGACCCGGGCCAGGACGAGCACAGCGTGGAGCGCATCGCCCTGATGAGCGATTTGCGCCGGGCGATCGAGGAGCAATCCCTGGAACTCTACTTCCAGCCCGAATACGATATGAACACCGGGCGCGTGTGTCGCGCCGAGGCCCTGCTGCGCTGGTTCCATCCGAAATTCGGCCCCATCCCGCCCGAAGAGTTCATCCATATCGCCGAGCACACCGGCCTGATCCGGTCCCTGACCGTCTGGGTCCTGAACAGTGCGTTGCGCCAGTGCGCACGCTGGGTTCAGGGGGGTGTGGACATGGAGGTGTCCGTGAACCTCTCGGTTCGCGACCTGCAGGATCCGGGGCTGCCGGGCATGGTGGAGGAACTGCTGCACCGATGGCAGGTCGTTCCGAGGCGCCTGATGGTCGAGGTGACCGAGAGCGCAATCATGTCCGATCCCTCGAGAGTGCGGGAAAATCTGCAGCAGCTCAACGGGATGGGCGTACGCACCTGCATCGATGATTTCGGCACCGGTTACTCCTCGCTCGCCTATCTGAAACAGCTTCCGCTACAGGAGATCAAGATCGACCGTGCCTTCGTCATGAATATGGTGCGCGACGACAACGATGCGGTGATCGTGCGTGCGATGATCGACCTCGCGCACAACCTGGGGCTCGGGGTGGTGGCGGAAGGGGTGGAGACACGCGAGGTTTGGGAACTGCTGGAAATCCTTGGTTGCGATCTCGCGCAGGGCAACTACCTGGGCATCCCCTTACCGGCGAAGGACTTCATCAACTGGCTGCGGGTCGCGCGCCTCAATCCGCTGGGATCCAACCTGATCCGGGCCCGGGCCCGCCCCTGAGCGAAGGGGGCGGACACCGGGGAACTCGCCGCGATGCGCCGGACCCGGGTGCTGCAGATTCCGGAGACAAGATTGTGGTACAACCAAGCGCCGTTGTCCTCGCGTGCCCTCGAGGCGCTCAATGCCCTTGTCTTCCGGCAGGGGATGCCGCAGCGTATCAATAGGGGCGTGTGGGGGCTCCAGACCGATAGCATCACCGGCCCTTTGTCCCGGCCCGGACCACGATCGGCCGGTACTCGAAACCCGAATCTTGGACTCGCAGCCGGGGTAGGAGCGGGTCTGAGACCCGCCCCTACTTCCAGGAAGTGCCTTGCGCCACGAGGCCATTCACGCGTTCAGATCTCTTCGGCTTGTTCGGCGGCGTTGCCGGTATAGCCTGCGGGGGTGAGTTCGGCAAGCCGCCGCAGGGCTTCTTCGGGGATCTCCAGGCCGGCCAGGAAGCGCCGCAGGACTTCACGGTCGACGCGTCGGCCTCGGGTGAGTTCTTTGAGCTGTTCGTACGGGCGGGGCACCCCGTGGCGGCGCATCACGGTCTGCACCGCCTCCGCCAGTACCTCCCAGTTCGCATCCAGATCGGCGTCCAGGCGCGCGTCGTCCACGTCCAGTCCGGCGAGGCCTTTCAGGCACGAGCGGTAGGCGATCGCGCAGTGGGCGACACCGACCCCCAGGTTGCGCAGCACGGTGGAGTCGCTCAGGTCGCGTTGCCAGCGGGAGATGGGAAGTTTTTCCCCGAGGTGGCGCAGCAGTGCGTTGGCCAGCCCGAGGTTGCCCTCGGCGTTCTCGAAGTCGATGGGATTGACCTTGTGCGGCATGGTGGAGGAACCGACCTCGCCGGCGACCGTCCTCTGGTGAAAATATCCGAGCGAGATGTAACCCCAGACGTCGCGACAGAAATCGATCAGAATCACGTTGAAGCGGGCCACGGCGTCGAACAGTTCGACCATGTAGTCGTGCGGTTCGATCTGCGTGGTATAGGGGTTCCATTCCAGGCCCAGCCCGCGCACGAATCGCGCGGAGAACCCGGGCCAGTCGACCTCGGGGTAGGCGACGCGGTGGGCGTTGAAATTGCCGACCGCGCCGTTCATCTTGCCGAACAACGTCACCGCCGCGAGTTGGTCGCGTTGGCGCCTGAGGCGGTGGACGAAGTTGGCCAGCTCCTTGCCGAGGGTGGTGGGGGAGGCCGGTTGTCCGTGGGTGCGCGAGAGCATCGCGCGCCGCGCGTAGCGGTGGGCGAGATCGCGCAGCACGTCGATCAGTTCGTCCATGGGCGGCAGCAGGGCCTGGGCGCGCGCGGTGCGCAGCATCAGCGCGTAGGCGAGGTTGTTGATGTCCTCGGAGGTGCAGGCGAAGTGAAAGAACTCTCCCACCGCTTCCAGCTCCGCGTTCCCCGCGATCTTTTCCTTGAGAAAATACTCCACGGCCTTGACGTCGTGGTTGGTGGTGCGTTCGATGTTCTTCACGCGCCGGGCATCCTCGAGCGTGAAGTGATCGGCGATCCCCTGCAGGATCGCGCGCGCGCGATCGCTGAGCGGTGCCACCTCGGCGATCGCCGGTGCCTCGGCCAGCGCCTCCAGCCAGCGCACCTCGACCAGGACGCGGTGGTGGATCAGACCGTACTCCGAAAACAGGGGGCGCAGTTCGTCGGTCTTCGCGCCGTAGCGCCCGTCGATGGGGGAGACGGCGGTCAGCGGGGTCAGTTCCATAGGGGGTTCCGGTTCGGTGGGGCCGCTGGACGGCGGGCTTCAGGCCGGGTCGGCGGCCAGCAACTGGCGCAGCACGTAGGAGAGAATACCGCCATGGCGGTAGTACGCCCACTCCTGCGGCGTATCGATACGCACCCGCGCCGAAAACCGCCTCGTGTTCCCGTCGGCGGCGCGTGCGTCCACCGTCACGGTCTCCGGCGTGGCGTCGGCGAGGCCGGTGATCGCGTATTCCTCGCGCCCGTCCAGTCCGAGCGCCTCGGCGCCCTCGTCGTCGTGGAACTGCAGCGGCAACACGCCCATGCCGATCAGGTTCGAGCGATGGATCCGCTCGTAGCTCCGGGCGAGCACGGCGCGCACGCCCAACAGCCGTGGACCCTTGGCCGCCCAGTCACGGCTGGAGCCCGAGCCGTACTCTTTGCCCGCCACCACGATGAGCGGCACGCCTTCCTCCCGGTAGCGCATGGCGGCGTCGAAGATCCACATCTGTTCGCCGTCGGGGAGATGCACGGTCCAGCCGCCCTCGGTGTCCGGGGCGAGCCGGTTGCGCAGGCGTACGTTGGCGAACGTCCCGCGCATCATCACCTCGTGGTTGCCGCGCCGGGATCCGTAGGAGTTGAAGTCTACGGGTTGGACGCCATGGGCGATCAGGTGACCGCCCGCCGGGCTGTCGGGCTGGATCGACCCGGCGGGTGAGATGTGATCGGTGGTAACGCTGTCGCCGAGCAGCGCCAGCACCCGTGCGCCGGTGATGTCGCGCAGCGGCTCGGGTTCACGGTCCATGTCCGTGAAGTAGGGCGGCTGCTTGATGTAGGTGGAAGACCCGTCCCACGCGAAGCGTTCGCCCTCGGGGGTCGCCAGATCGTTCCAGTGCCGATCGCCGGCGAAGACGTCGCGGTAGGCGCGCTCGAACATGTCCGGATGCACGGCGGCCTCCATCGTCTCATGGATCTCGCGCCGGCTCGGCCAGAGGTCGCGCAGGTAGACCGGCTCGCCGTGCGGGTCGGTGCCGAGCGGCTCGCCGAACAGATCCGCGTCTATGCGCCCGGCCAGTGCGTAGGCGACCACCAGCGGCGGCGAGACGAGGTAGTTCATGCGTACCTCGGAGTGAATGCGCCCTTCGAAGTTGCGGTTGCCCGAGAGCACCGAGCAGACCATCAGGTCGCCCTCGCGGATCGCGCCGCTCACCGCCTCCGGCAGCGGTCCGGAATTGCCGATGCAGGTCGTGCACCCGTAGCCGACCACGTGGAAACCCAGGGCCTCCAGGTGGCCGAGCAGATCCGCCTTGCGCAGATATTCGCTGACCACGCGCGAGCCCGGCGCAAGGCTGGTCTTGACCCATGGGCGGACGTTCAGACCCCGTTCGTGCGCCTTGCGTGCGAGCAGCCCGGCACCGATCATGACCTCCGGGTTCGAGGTATTGGTGCAACTGGTGATCGCCGCGATCACCACGGAGCCGTCGTGCAGTTCGTGCTCGGCGCCGTGCAGGTCGACGGTCACGACGTTGCGCGTGCGCGGATCATCGACGCCCACTGCCGTGTGGCCCCCCTCGGTCTCGAAACGGGCGGTCTCACCGTTGCCCTCGGCCCGGGCGCGTCGTTCCTGGGAGAGCGGGTCCAACGCCTCGCGAAAGGCTTCTCCCGCATCGCGCAGGGGTATCCGGTCCTGGGGCCGCTTGGGGCCGGCGATGCTCGGTTCGACGTCTCCCAGATTCAGTTCGAGCGTGTCGCTGTAGCACGTCGGCGCGTCGCCCGGCTGCCGGAACAGGCCCTGCTCGCGCGCGTAGGCTTCGACCAGCGCGACCTGCTCGGGTGGACGGCCGCTCACCCGCAGGTAACGCAGGGTCTCGGCGTCGATCGGGAAGATTCCGCAGGTGGCCCCGTACTCCGGCGCCATATTGGCGATGGTGGCTCGGTCGGCGAGCGGGAGGTGGTCGAGACCGTCGCCGTAGAATTCCACGAACTTGCCCACCACCCCGTGCGCGCGCAGCATCTGAGTGACGGTGAGCACCAGGTCGGTGGCGGTGGCGCCCTCCGGCAGCCGGCCGGTGAACTGAAAGCCTATCACCCCCGGGATCAACATCGACACGGGCTGGCCGAGCATTGCCGCCTCGGCCTCGATGCCCCCGACCCCCCACCCGAGCACGCCCAGGCCGTTGATCATGGTCGTATGCGAATCGGTGCCGACGAGGGTATCCGGATAGGCCTGCAGACGTCCGCCGACACGGCTCGTGAATACCACGTGCGCGAGATACTCGAGGTTGACCTGATGGACGATGCCGGTGTCGGGCGGGACCACCTGGAAGTTGGAGAACGCCTTCTGCCCCCAACGCAGGAAGGCGTAACGCTCGCGGTTGCGCTGGAACTCGAGGTCGGTGTTGAGCTGGTAGGCGTCCTTGGTACCGAAGGCGTCGACCTGTACCGAGTGGTCGATGACGAGTTCCACGGGCTGCAGCGGATTGATCCGCTTCGGATCACCGCCCATGGCCTGCATGGCGTCGCGCATTGCGGCAAGGTCCACTACCGCCGGCACGCCCGTGAAATCCTGCAACAGGACCCGGCTCGGCGTGAACGAGATCTCGCGCGGCCCGCGGGTGTCGCCGTCCCAGCCGGCGAGGGTCTCGATATCCGTCGCGGTGACGGTAACGCCGTCCTCGCAGCGCAGGAGATTCTCCAACAGGATCTTGAGCGAGCGGGGAAGCCGTGCCACGTCGAAGCGCCCGGCCAGTTTCGCGAGGCGGTAGATCTCGTAGTCCCGACCCCCGACCGAGAGCGTGCCGCGCGCGCGGAAGGTGTCCTTCATCGCAAGGGTCCCCTTATTAATTCGGTGTGTTAAAGGATCGGGAGGGCCGGCGCGCCGCGTCTGCGGTGCCGCGGGTATTATCCACGGATCGGGTCGCATGCGCACGCCGCCACACTCCCCGGGCGCGACCCGCCATGAGGGAGGTCGTGACAATATCATTTATTTCAGTTGGTTAAAATACCCCTTTAAGTAGCGTGCCGGAGAGGTGCGCATCGACGGCCGCGAGCAGCGCGCGCCGCTCGAACAGCAGCCGCAGACGGCGGCCGCCGCACTGACGCCAGAGGACGGCGGAGCGGATCCCGGCGAGGAGCAGGGCGCGGACGAGCGCCGCGGTATCGGGTTGCGCGAGTATTTGCGGGTCGCCCTTGACCAGTACGCGGGGGGAGAGTGTGCCGATGGTCGACCGATAGAGCTGCGCGAGGTCCGCAATCCCGGTGGGCGCGAAGGGCGCGCGGGCGCCGGTGTCCGCGATGCGTTCGATGCCCCGGCGCAGCGCGCATTGGAGTTCGGGCGATCGCGCCAGGTGCCGTTCCAGATAGAGCAGGTTCACGGCGTAGCGGGTCGGCTCCAGCCCGTCCGCCCGTGCCGGGTGGAGCAACCGCTTGCGCAGCAATCGCAGCCCCGGAATCACCCCGCCGGCTCCGCCGTAGATCTCCCCGACGCCCTGCGGATCGGTATTGAAGATGCCGGTGAGCAGTGCATCGCGGGCCGCTTCGTCCACGGCACGCCCGTATGCCGCCTCATTGACGAGATGGGTGGCCTGCAGGAGTCCGGCGAGGGCCAGCGCACGGTTGCCGGAGGTCGAGTTCATCGGCGCATGGATTCACGCATCCCCCGGGACGGCGGCGATGCGCCCTCCGCCGAGGCAGACTTCGCCGCTGTAGAACACCACCGACTGGCCGGGGGTGACGGCGCGCTGTGCCTGATCGAAGCGCACGAGTGCGGCGTCACCATCGATCTCTACCACGCACGCCTGATCCGCCTGTCGGTAACGGATGCGGGCGCTGCAGCGCAGCGGGGACGGCGGGGCCTCACCGGCGATCCAGTGCAGTTCCTCGGCGCGCAGTGCACGATGCCGGAGCCGCGGGTGGTCGTGCCCCTGGACAACGACCAGGACGTTGCGCCCGAAGTCCTTGTCCACCACATACCAGGGGGTCGCCTGCGCGCCGCGCCGCCCGCCGACGCCCAGGCCGCGCCGCTGTCCCAGGGTATAGAAGGCCAGACCCTCGTGGGTTCCCACCACCGCCCCGTCCGGGGTGCGGATCTCGCCCGGCTCGGCCGGCAGGTAGCGGCGCAGGAACGCGCGGTGATCGTGTTCGCCGATGAAGCAAATCCCGGTGCTGTCCTTCTTGGCGTGCGTGGCGAGGCCGGCCTCGCGCGCGAGGCGCCGCACCTCGTGCTTGCGCAGTCCACCGAGTGGGAACCACGTCCGCGCGAGCTGGTCCTGGTCCAGCAGGTGCAGGAAATAGGTCTGGTCCTTGTCCGGATCCGCGGCGCGCAGCAGTTCACAACGCCCGTCGCGCACGCGCAGGCGGGCGTAGTGACCGGTGGCGATACATTCGGCCCCCAGGCGCAGGGCGTGATCGAGGAATGCGCGGAACTTGATCTCCCGATTGCACAGCACATCGGGGTTGGGTGTGCGCCCGGCGCGATGCTCGGCGAGAAACCGATCGAAGACCCGCTCCCGGTACTGGTCGGAGAAATTCGCGCGGTGCAGCACGATGTCGAGGCGTGCGCATACCGCCTCCGCGTCGGCGAGGTCCGCGGCGGCGGTGCAATGTCCGTCGACATCGTCGTCCTCCCAGTTCTTCATGAACAGGCCCGCGACCCGGTGGCCGGCGCGCGTGAGGAGCAGCGCGGCGACCGAGGAGTCCACGCCGCCCGACAGACCGACCATCACGCGGTGCGGTGCGGCATCGGCCCGGGGTCCGGGCACGGTCTGGCGGGTTGGATCGGGGTTGGCCATGAGGGGACGCGCGCGAGGTGACTGCGATACCGGTGTCGTGCCGCCCAGTTTAGCCGATTTTCACCGCCCGGATCATCCCCCTTCGCCCGGGCGGGCGGCGCGCATATTGGAAAGTGGGGCGACAGGGGGCGATGTGCGAAACGCCCGGGAGGGTCCCCGCGTCGAATCTCCCACCCGGGCGCGTGTGCGACGGCGTTCGTCGTTCTACAGGGCGTGATGGTAGAATGCGCTGTTTTCCTTCCCCTTCTTTCAACATGTGGAGCACCCATGGCCTACGAACGAATCACGGTCCCCGACGGGGGCGAGCCGATCGGCGCCGGCTCCGACGGCGTCCTGCAGGTGCCGGACCGGCCGATCCTGCCGTTCATCGAGGGCGACGGTATCGGCGTCGATGTCACGCCGGCCATGCGCCGGGTGGTCGATGCCGCGGTCGCCGCGGCCTACGGCGGGCGGCGTGCCATCGCCTGGATGGAGATCTATGCGGGAGGCAAGGCCAACGCGCTCTACGGCGCGGAGACCTGGCTGCCGCAGGAGACCCTGCGCGCGATGCGCGAGTTCCGGGTGGCCATCAAAGGGCCGTTGACCACCCCGGTCGGCGGCGGGATCCGCTCGCTCAACGTGGCCATGCGCCAGCAGCTCGACCTCTATGTCTGCCTGCGACCCGTGCGCTATTTTCGGGGCACGCCGAGCCCGTTGCGTGAACCGGAACACACCGACATGGTGATTTTCCGCGAGAACGCCGAGGACATCTACGCAGGCATAGAATGGCCCGCGGGCAGCCCGCAGGCCCGGCGCCTGATCGCCTTTCTGCGCGAACAGCTCGGCGTCGAGGCGATACGTTTCCCCGAGACCTCGGGGATCGGGATCAAGCCCGTCTCGCGCGAGGGCACCCGGCGCCTGGTGCGCAAGGCGATCCGGTATGCGCTCGACAACGACCGTTCCTCAGTCACCCTCGTGCACAAGGGCAACATCATGAAGTTCACCGAGGGCGCCTTCAAGACCTGGGGCTACGAGCTGGCACGCGAGGAGTTCGGAGCCGAAGATCTCGACGGCGGTCCATGGCAGCGCATCGTCAATCCGCACACCGGGCGCGAGGTGATCGTCAAGGATGTGATCGCCGATGCGTTCCTGCAGGAGATCCTCCTGCACCCCACCGCCTACAGCGTCATCGCCACCCTGAACCTGAACGGGGACTACATCTCCGACGCCCTGGCGGCGCAGGTCGGCGGCATCGGCATGGCGCCGGGCGCGAATTTTTCCGACACCGTGGCCCTGTTCGAGGCCACCCATGGCACGGCGCCGGCCCTGGCCGGCAAGGATCAGGCCAACCCCGGCTCGCTGATTCTGTCCGCGGAGATGATGTTGCGCCACCTGGGCTGGACCGAGGCCGCCGGGAACATCATTCGAGGGATCGAGCGGGCGATCGCGGCCGGAACGGTTACCGCCGACTTGGCCGAGCAGATGGACGGTGCCACCCGCCTGAGCTGTTCCGGATTCGCCGAGGCGGTGGTGGCGGGAATGGACGATGCCGGGGGCTTGTCCGGGTGATCCGGGCGTAGTCGGCGGGGCGAGCCCCGCCCTACGGGGGTTCTCAATCGTGTTGCGGTATCCGGTACGGGGGTTCTCACTGCGTTGCGGTGTCCGGCTCGATCGGCGTCGCAGGTCATCACATCCGTCGCTGCGGATTCAACAAATGCCGGCGGTGGGGTAAAGCCCGGTCGCGCACGAAATCCCGTGGGCCGGCCGGCGCCCCGGTTTCACCTCTGTCGGCGCCTGCCGATATTCCTGCCAGAGCAACCGGAGCCCCGGTTCGGATGCCGGCCGCGGGTATCGGCGGGGTGGAGGACGCCCGGGATGCAGTATAATTTTATTACAAGTCCCGTTTCAGGAACTGTTCACCGCATCGTAGGCGCATTGTGCGCCAGCCGGGGGTATGGTACGTCTAAGACAAGCGGCGCGACCCTCTCGCAGCGGTACCCGAACCGGGTCCGCGGGCCCGCAGCCGCCGAGGCCGCGGGGGTGCGCCGATGATCGATCCGGAACACACATCGGGTAGAATGGATCACCATGGAGCGCAAGGGCGGGGGAAATCCGGGCGATGGTCTGATCGTCGAGAAGGCGAGGCCGAAGCTCAAGCGCCCGCCTCTCTACAAGGTGGTGTTGCTGAACGACGACTACACGCCCATGGAGTTCGTCGTTCAGGTGCTGGAGCAGTTCTTCGCCATGGGCCGTGCCGAGGCGACGCAGATCATGTTGCACGTGCATACGCGGGGCAAAGGGGTGTGCGGGGTCTTCTCGCGGGAGATCGCCGAGACCAAGGTGGCGCAGGTGAACGAGTTCTCGCGTCGCCACCAACACCCGCTGCTGTGCACTATGGAAGAGGCCTAGCCTATCGGACTCAGGGGTTTATTGTGAGGCGGGTGGAAAATCGAGAGCGGTTTTTCGATCGTTTGAGCGGGATGGCGGCCACCGGCCGGCGAGGGCGATTGCAGCAATGGGCCGATCTCGCGCAGCCGCGGTGGCGGCACGACTACCCGGACCGACTCCTGGATTCACGCACCAGATGAGGTAAACGCCATGTTGAGCAAGGAGCTGGAATTCACCCTCAATTTCGCCTTCAAGGAGGCGCGTGAAAAGAGGCACGAATTCATGACGGTGGAGCACCTGCTCCTGGCCCTGCTCGACAATTCCACGGCGGCCGAGGTGCTGCGCGCCTGCGGCGCCGACCTGGACCGGCTGAAGAAGGACCTCGGGGGGTTTCTGGAGGAGACCACCCCGCTGCTCCCGCCGCACGATCCCCGCGAGACCCAGCCGACCCTCGCCTTCCAGCGGGTACTCCAGCGCGCCGTTTTCCACGTCCAGTCGGCGGGCAACAAGGAGGTGAGCGGCGCCAACGTGCTGGTCGCGATTTTCAGCGAACAGGAATCGCAGGCGGTCTATTTTCTCAACAAGCAGAACGTCACCCGGCTGGACGTGGTCAACTACATCGCGCACGGTATTTCCAAGGTGCACGGCGACGAGGACAACCTCTCGGCCGCGCCCGATGAGGAGGCCGGCGCCGAGGCACCCAGCAGGCGCCCGCTGGAGAACTTCGCCACCAACCTCAACCAGCTCGCGCGCCAAGGCAAGATCGATCCCCTGATCGGGCGCCAGCCCGAGGTCGAGCGCACCGTCCAGATCCTGTGCCGGCGCCGCAAGAACAACCCGTTGTTCGTGGGCGAGGCGGGGGTCGGCAAGACCGCGATCGCCGAGGGGCTCGCCAAGATGATCGTCGACGGCGAGGTTTCCGATGTTCTCAAGCACAGCACGATCTACGCGCTCGATCTGGGAGCGCTGGTCGCGGGCACCAAGTACCGCGGCGATTTCGAAAAGCGTCTCAAGAGCGTGCTTGCGCAGTTGCGCAAGGAGCCGGGCGCGGTACTGTTCATCGACGAGATCCACACGATCATCGGTGCGGGCGCCGCATCGGGCGGGGTGATGGACGCCTCGAACCTGATCAAGCCGATGCTCGCCTCGGGTGAGTTGAAGTGCATCGGTTCCACGACCTATCAGGAATACCGGGGCATCTTCGAGAAGGATCGGGCGCTGGCGCGGCGTTTCCAGAAGATCGACATTCCCGAGCCGACGGTGGAGGAAACGGTGCGGATCCTGCGCGGTCTCAAGAGCCGCTTCGAGGAGCACCACGGCGTCAAGTATTCAGTGCGTGCGTTGCGCGCCGCGACCGAGTTGTCGGACCGCTACATCAACGACCGTTACCTTCCGGACAAGGCGATCGACGTGATCGACGAGGCGGGTGCGCGCCAGCGCCTGCAGCCGCCGTCGCGGCGCAAGAAGACCGTCGGTGTGGGCGATATCGAAGATATCGTGGCGCGCATCGCACGCATCCCGCCCAAGAGCGTCTCGGCGTCCGACAAGGACGTGCTGCGCACCCTGGAGCGCGACCTGAAGATGGTGATCTTCGGCCAGGATCCCGCCATCGAGACGTTGGCCTCGGCGATCAAGATGGCGCGCTCCGGCCTCGGCAATCCACAGACGCCGATCGGCGCGTTCCTGTTCTCCGGTCCGACCGGGGTCGGAAAGACCGAGGTGACGCGTCAGCTCGCGCGCATCATGGGGATCGAACTGGTTCGCTTCGACATGTCGGAGTATATGGAGCGGCACACCGTCTCGCGGCTCATCGGGGCGCCCCCGGGTTACGTGGGCTTCGATCAGGGCGGGCTGCTCACCGAGGCGATCATCAAGCACCCGCATGCCGTGCTGCTGCTCGACGAGATCGAAAAGGCCCACTCGGACGTCTTCAATCTGTTGTTGCAGGTGATGGACCACGGCGCACTGACCGACAACAACGGGCGCAAGGCCGACTTTCGCAGCGTCATCGTCGTGATGACGACCAATGCCGGCGCCGAGCAGATGAGCCGCCCCTCGGTCGGCTTTACGCCGCAGGACCATACGGCGGACGGCACGGAGATCATCCGGCGCACCTTTACCCCGGAATTCCGCAACCGTCTGGATGCGGTGATCCAGTTCCGGGGCCTGGACCCGGCGACGATCGGGCACGTGGTCGACAAGTTCATCTACGAGCTGGAAGCGCAGTTGCAGGAGAAGGGCGTGACCCTGGAGATCGACGCCGCGGCGCGCGCCTGGCTCGCCGATCGCGGCTATGATCCGAAGATGGGCGCGCGCCCGATGGCGCGGGTGATCCAGGAGAACATCAAGAAGCCGCTCGCCGAGGAGTTGCTGTTCGGTCAGCTCACGGGCGGCGGCCACGTACACGTACGCGCCGAGGACGATGCACTCTCTCTCGACATCCAGGTCGAAGAGGCCGTCCCGTAGCGTCACCGATGCCGGGGGGTCCCTGCGGGAGGGATGGCCCCGGACGGGTCACTTGGTCCGGTAGACGATGCGTCCCTTGGTCAGGTCGTAAGGCGTCAGCTGAACGGTGACCTTGTCGCCGGTCAGGATGCGGATGTAGTGCTTGCGCATCTTGCCCGAGATGTGTGCAGTCACCGTGTGGCCGTTTTCCAGCTCCACGCGGAACATGGTGTTGGGAAGGGTTTCCACCACAGTCCCTTCCATCTCGATGTGGTCTTCTTTCGCCATGGTGTCCCGTATCGGTGAGCGCGGCCCGGCCGAACGCCGGTCCAGCGCGCCATTGTATGCGAAACCGCGTCGAGAACCAATACGCGCGATCTTGTCTGTTGGCCCGAAGCAATAATGTCCCCTCCATCCCACTAAAATGTCCCCCTTTGGTTCGAGGAGAGGCGGTTGATTGAGGAGGGGAGCATTGCGATGAGCGGGAAGGAGGAGGGGGGTGATGAAGGAGAGTATTACGATGATCGGTAAAGAGGTCGATCGCCAGGAGGTCATCCGGCAGGGGATCGGGAATCGGCGGCGGAAGGAAGCGGGCGGTCAACTCGGGTCGAGCGTGCGCCAGATCAAGCGCCCGGTGCGCAGATACCGGCCCGAGAGCGCATCCGGGCCACGCGGACAAGTAGCCTGGATGAAGCGAAGCGAAATCCGGGGATGGCGTGCCGCGCTCTCCCGGATTTCGGCCTTCGGCCTGCATCCAGGCTACATATGACGCGGGGGACGCGGGGTCAGGCTTGACATATGGGTATTCGGGGCTCGGGGTGACCGTCGAACAGGGGGAATCCGATTTCGCCTCGGCGCCGGAGTAGAACCTCCCAAGTCCGACGGACTTCTAACCGCCTTCGCGCCAAGCGCCGTCCCGATAGACTTCAAACGGACGGAACTGCTCCTTGTAGCGCATCTTGTCGCACTCCGGGATCCAGTAGCCCAGGTAGACCCACGGGTGGCCGCCGCACCGCGCGGCCTCGATCTGCCGGAGGATGGCGTAGATGCCGAGGCCGCGCTCCGGGGCGTCCGGCTCGAAGTAGGTATATACGGCGGAGAGTCCTTGTTCCATGTAGTCCACGACCGCCACCGCCATGAGACGCGCGCCCAGGCGGAATTCATGGAATCGGGTATCACTCCACGGGCTGGTCAGGAACGAGACGTAACGCTCCGGGTCCGGATCGTCCATGCCGCCGCCCGGGTGGCGGCTGCGGATGTAGCGCCGGTACAGGCGGAAGTGCTCCTCGCGGAATCCGGGCTCCACGACGCGCACCTCCAGGTCGCGATTGCGTGCCAGGCAGCGGCGTTGCGAGCGGCGAGGACGGAAGTCGGCGACCGGGATGCGCATGGGCACGCAGGAGTCGCAGCCGGGACAGGCCGGGCGGTACAGATACTGGCCGCTGCGACGGAACCCATACAGGGCGAGCCGACCGTACAGGAGGTTGCTTATGGCTGCGGTGGGATCGGCGAACAGCGACATCGATTGGCGTTCGGACAGATAACCGCACGCGCGCTCGGGACTGGCATAGAAAGCCAGCTCCCGCAGATCCACTGCCGGCCGTGGCGCGTTCCCGGTCATTCGCCTGGCATGTCCCCCCCGGCGGTGCGCCGTGGCGACGCGCACCGTACCACCCGGGTGTGATAGGTCCTGTTCCCAAGCCTATCACAGGGCGCCGCCGGGCGTGGATCCGGCCTCGAGGCGCCAGGGCGCCGGCCGCCCCGGCAGCGCGCACCAGCGCTCCAGGAGCGCGAGGAACTCATTGCGCGGGAGTGTCTCGACCCCGAGGCGCGCCAAGTGGGGAGACGGGATCTGGGCGTCGATCAACCCGTAGCCCCATGCGCGCAGCGTACCGACCAAGTGACAGAAGGCGACCTTGGAGGCGTCCGTGCACCGGCTGAACATGGACTCGCCGAAGAATACCCGGCCGAGGGCGACCCCATAGAGGCCGCCGACGAGTTCCCCGTCGTGCCAGGCCTCGGCGGAGTGGGCGATACCGAGCCGATGCAGGCGCCCGTAGGCGGCGCGCATCCCGGAGGTGATCCAGGTACCCTCCTGCTGCGGGCGCGGTTCGGCGCACGCCTCTACCACCGCGTCGAAGGCGCGGTCCAGGGTTACCCGGAACACACCCCGGCGCAGGGTTTTGTGCAGGCTGCGCGAGATGTGCAGGCGCTCTGGAAACAACACGGCGCGCGGGTCCGGCGACCACCACAGGATCGGTTGACCCGCGCTGTACCAGGGGAAGATTCCGTTTCGGTAGGCCCGCACGAGCCGCGCGGGGGAGAGGTCGCCGCCGAAGGCGAGCAGCCCATTCGGCTCGCGCAACGCGCGACGCAGGTCCGGAAACGGGGCCTGTGGATCCTCGGGGTCGAGCCACGGGAGAGTCAGGGGCATGGGTGCCGATGTATGCGGGCCGCGCTCAACGGCTCCTCGTGAAGGGGTTGTGGGTATCCATTCCCCCGATAGGGTACGCCGTTGCCTCGCGTTCCCGCTCCAGGGCCCCGGCGATGATGCGCGCGAACTCCCGGTGCGCCGGCCGGTACACCGGGCAGGGTCATCCGGCCGCTTCGGCGTCCAGGAAACGTTCGGCGTCCAGGGCCGCCATGCAGCCCTGGCCCGCGGCGGTGATCGCCTGGCGGTAGACGTGGTCGGTGACGTCGCCGGCGGCGAACACGCCCGGGACGTCGGTGGCGGTGGCAAATCCGTCGGAGCCTCCGCGCACCTTGATATAGCCGTGGTCCATGGGAATCTGACCGGCGAAGATCTCCGTGTTCGGCTTGTGCCCGATGGCGATGAACACCCCCTGGACCTTCAGTTCCTTGGCGCTCTGATCGCGCACGTCCTTGATACGGACCCCGGTGACGCCGCTGTCGTCGCCCAACACCTCGTCGAGCACGTGGTTCCACTCGATGCGCACGTTACCGCCCCGGGTCTTCTCCAGCAGCCGGTCCTGGAGGATCTTCTCGGCGCGCAACTGGTCGCGTCGATGGACGACCGTCACCTCGGAGCAGATGTTGGAGAGGTACAGCGCCTCCTCGACCGCGGTGTTGCCCCCGCCGATCACCGCCACCGGTTGGTCGCGGTAGAAGAACCCGTCGCAGGTCGCGCACGCCGACACACCCTTGCCCTTGAAAGTCTCCTCCGAGGGCAGTCCGAGGTACTGTGCGGATGCGCCGGTGGCGATGATCAGCGCGTCGCAGGTGAAAGTCGTGCTGTCCCCCTCGAGTCGAAACGGCCGCCGGCCGAGATCCGTCTTGTGGATCTGCTCGAGGATGATTTCCGTGTTGAACCGCTTGGCGTGCTCGCCCATGCGCTCCATGAGCTGCTGGCCCTGCAGACCCTCCTCGCCGCCCGGCCAGTTTTCCACGTCGGTGGTGGTCATCAACTGGCCGCCCTGCTCGATGCCGGTGACCAGTACCGGGCTGAGATTGGCGCGCGCCGCGTAGATCGCGGCGGTGTATCCGGCCGGACCGGAACCGAGGATCAACAGGCGGCAATGGCGGGCTTGGCTCATGTATAATCACTCCTCGACGAATCGGCGAACGCGCGATCGGCACGATCGCGACCCTGTCTTGCGTCAGCCGCGAGCACTCGCCTTGCGGATCCCGGGGAGGCGGAGCGGCGAATGCATCGGGCCCTCGGGTCTAAGCGCGGGGGGGCGCCGCCGACGGGATGCTCCGGGCGGTGCATCGGGCAGAGCGATTGTACGGAATGGACCCGATGGGGTAAACCGCCTGCGCATCGGCGTGCCGCGGGAACGCGAGGTACGGGAAGGCTGTGTGGAGGCCTGCGCGGAGCCGGTGGGTTCGAGCCGGTGGAGGTGGACGGAGCGCGCCCCTGCGCACGCCGATGAGCGCATCGCCGGGCGGCTCGCGATGCATCGGTGCACACCCCCTGCACCGATCGGAGCGGGTGCATCGGGACCACCCGGCCCGCCGACTGCGCGAACCCCACCCATCGCCGGGAAGACGCGAGGCACTTCGCGGTGACCAACCTGCCGGGCGCCGGACCGCGCAGGCGCCGTCCGCGGTACAGATCCCCTTATGTGCGGGCGATGGCCCGGGGCGACTCGGGAAACGGGCCCGATGCCGCGCGCCGCCGTCAATCTGGGGGAGGCGGAACAGGTTCACCCCGCACTATGCGAAACATTGCAATAGTATTGCATCTATAATAGGTTAACGGATACTTTTCATAAGCAGGGTGAATTGGCGTGGTGCAGGCGACCCGAAAAAAGACGCGCGCCGTTCCGATCATGCCGCAACTCCACCGGGGCGTGCGCGAGGCGGTGCTGATCCTGTTGGTCGTGGTCGGGGTCTATCTGCTGCTGGCGCTGCTCACCTACAGCCCCGCCGATCCCGGCTGGTCGCACAGCGGCGGCGGGGGCCCGGTGCGCAACTACGGGGGAGTGGCGGGGGCCTGGTTCGCGGATGTCTTCCTCTCGGTGTTCGGCTACCTGGCGTACCTGTTCCCGGTGATGACCGCTTACAGCGGTTGGCTGGTGTTTCGGGATCGCCTGCGTCCGGAGGGTATCGACGGGCGGCTGTTCGCGTTGCGCTGGGCCGGGTTCCTCCTTACCGTCGGGGCCGGCTGCGGGCTGGCGACGCTTCACTTCGGAGGCGGACCCGAGTCGCTGCCGCTGGATGCGGGAGGTGTCCTCGGCGACCTCGCCGCCACTCACCTGCTGCGGGTGTTCGGCGGGGTGGGGGCGACGCTGCTGTTGCTGGCGCTGTTCCTGGCCGGGGTGACGCTGTTCACGGGCCTGTCCTGGCTCGGGCTCATGGACCGGATCGGGCGCTATGTCCTGGACGGGCTCGGTTTCCTGGTGATCCGCGCGGCACGCCTGCGCGCCGCTTGGGCCACGCGCCGGCTGCGCCGCGAGCGCGAGCGCGGCCGCGAGCAGGAGATCGCACACGAGCGCACGGCGACGAAGGCGCGCAGCAAGCCGCACATCGAGCCGGTGCTCCCGCGGGTGGAGCCGAGCCTACGCGCCGAGAAGGAGCGCCAGGTCCCGCTGTTCGAGAGTGCCGAGGATACGGACCTGCCGCCGCTCTCGCTGCTCGATCCGCCGGACCCCGATCCGGGCGGCTATTCCACCGAGGCGCTGGAGGCCATGTCGCGCCAGCTCGAGTTGAAGCTGCGCGACTTCGGCGTGGAGGTGACCGTCGAGGCGGTCCATCCGGGTCCGGTGATCACGCGCTTCGAGCTGCAGCCCGCATCCGGTGTAAAGGTGAGCCAGATCTCCAACCTCGCCAAGGACCTCGCGCGCGCCTTGTCCACGGTGAGCGTGCGCGTCGTCGAGGTCATCCCCGGGAAATCGGTGGTCGGCCTCGAGATCCCCAACGAGGTGCGGCACCTGGTGCGCCTCGGCGAGATTCTTGGCTCGGAGGACTACGACCGCGGCCCCTCGCCGCTTGCGCTGGCGCTCGGCAAGGACATCGGGGGCCGTCCGGTCATCGCGGACCTCGCGCGCATGCCGCACCTGCTGGTCGCCGGCACGACCGGATCGGGCAAATCCGTGGCACTCAATGCGATGCTGCTGAGTTTGCTCTACAAGGCCAGCGTCAAACAGATGCGGCTCATCCTCATCGATCCCAAGATGCTGGAACTCTCCGTCTACGAGGGCGTGCCGCACCTGCTGACGCCGGTGGTCACCGACATGAAGGAGGCGGCCAATGCGCTGCGCTGGTGCGTCGGCGAGATGGAACGCCGCTACCGGCTGATGGCCGCCCTCGCGGTGCGCAACATCGCCGGCTACAACCGCAAGGTGCAGGAGGCGATCGATCGCAAGGAGCCGATCCTCGATCCGCTGTACGAGGCCGGTCCCGGCGCGGATCCCGCCGAGCCGCCGCCGACCCTGCAACCGCTGCCCTGCATCGTCGTGCTCGTCGACGAGTTCGCCGACATGATGATGGTGGTCGGCAAGAAGGTCGAAGAGCTGATCGCGCGCCTCGCCCAGAAGGCGCGTGCCTCGGGCATCCACCTGATCCTCGCCACGCAACGCCCCTCGGTGGACGTGATCACCGGGCTCATCAAAGCCAATATCCCGACCCGTATCGCCTTCCAGGTCTCGTCCAAAGTGGATTCGCGGACCATCCTCGACCAGATGGGCGCCGAGCAACTGCTCGGCCACGGCGACATGCTGTACCTGCCGCCGGGCAGCGGCCTGCCGGTGCGGGTACACGGCGCTTACGTGGCCGACCACGAGGTCCACAAGGTGGTGAGTCAGCTACGGGGGCGCGGTGCGCCCGAGTACTTCGAGGAGATCCTGCAGGACCGCGAGGAGGGCGCCGGCGTCGGAGCGCCGGACGGCGGCGATGAAAGCGACCCACTCTACGACCGGGCGGTGCAGATCGTTACCGAGAGCCGCAGGGCGTCCATCTCCGGCGTGCAGCGCCGGTTGAAGATCGGCTACAACCGGGCCGCGCGCATGATCGAGGCGATGGAACAGGCGGGCGTGGTGGGACCGCTGCAGAGCAACGGGGCGCGCGAGGTCCTGGCGGGTCCGCCGCCGGGGGAATGATGGATCTGCGCGCACAGCCGGGATTTGCGGGACAGGCCGCGCTGCTGGTGCTGCTCGCGGCGTTGGCGGGCGGGGTGGCGCACGCCGGCCGCGCCGCCGATCCGGCGCGGCGCCTGCAGGCGTTTCTCCACGGATTGACCAGCCTGCAGGCCGACTTCCGCCAGTCGGTGGTGGACGATCGCGGGCAGGTGCTCCAGCGCAGCCGCGGCACGCTGTACCTGCAACGGCCCGGGCGCTTCCGCTGGGACTACCGCGCGCCTTCCGAGTTGATCGTCGCCGACGGGCGCAACCTGTGGTTCTACGACCGCGGCCTGGAACAGATCACCGTGCGACCCCTCAGGCGGGGCCTGGGCAACCTGCCGGTGGCGCTGCTGACGAGCGAGCGATCGGTCGAGAAACGATTCCATGTGGCCGGGGCGGGAACCGCCGACGGCCTGCACTGGCTGCGGCTCACACCGCGCGGCAAGGAAAGCGGTTTCGAGTGGATCCGGCTCGGATTCCGCGGCGACCTGTTGGTGCGCATGGAACTCCATGACATCCTGGGGCAGACCACACGCATCCGCTTCAGCCACGTACGGCGCAATCCGAAACTCGACCCCGCCCTGTTCCGGTTCACGCCGCCGCCGGGCGTGGACGTGGCGGGTACGCCGCAACCCTGAGACGGCGGATATGGAACGCACACCGGCGATGACCACCGTGGCCCCGGATCCCCGTCCCCTGGCCGACCGCATGCGTCCGCGCACGCTGGAGGAGTTCACCGGCCAGGTCCATCTGCTCGCACCCGGCAAGCCGCTGCGCGAGGCGATCGTCGCGGGCCGCCTGCACTCGATGGTGCTGTGGGGGCCGCCGGGCAGCGGCAAGACCACGCTCGCGCGGCTCATGGCCCACACCTGCGGGGCGCAGTTCCTGCAGCTCTCGGCGGTGCTCGCCGGCGTCAAGGATATCCGTCAGGCGGTCGAGCGGGCGCGGGCCGCGCTCGGCGAGGGCCGGCGCACGGTGCTGTTCGTCGACGAGGTGCACCGTTTCAATGTCGCGCAACAGGATGCCTTCCTCCCGAACGTCGAGGACGGCACGCTGATCTTCATCGGCGCGACCACCGAGAACCCTTCCTTCGCACTGAACAACGCTTTGCTCTCGCGCGCCCGGACCTACGTGCTCAAGGCCCTGACGGCGGCCGAACTGCGGTGCATCCTCGACCAGGCCCTGGAGGACCCTGATCGCGGATTGGGCGGGCGTGCGCTGCAGATCGCCGAGGCCGGGCGCGACACCCTCGCCGCGGCCGCCGACGGTGACGGACGCCGTGTGCTGAACCTGCTCGAGACCGCCGCCGATCTGGCCGTCGCCGCGGGCGAGGCCGAGGTGATCGACGAGGCGATCGTACGCGAAGTCACGGCGGGCGGGGTGCGCCGCTTCGACAAGGGTGGTGACGCCTTCTACGACCAGATCTCGGCGCTGCACAAATCGGTGCGCGGCTCGGCGCCGGATGCGGCGCTCTACTGGCTGGCGCGCATGCTGGACGGCGGCTGCGATCCCCGCTACATCGCCCGGCGGGTGGTGCGCATGGCCTCCGAGGACATCGGCAACGCCGACCCGCGTGCGCTCGCACTGGCCCTGGACGCCTGGGAGGCGCAGGAGCGCCTCGGCAGCCCCGAGGGCGAACTGGCGCTCGCACAGGCGGTGGTCTATCTGGCCTGCGCACCGAAGAGCAACGCCGTCTACACCGCCTTTCAGGCGGCGGGTGCGGATGCGCGCAGTCACGGTTCGCTGGAGGTCCCGGCGCACCTGCGCAACGCGCCGACGCGGCTCATGAAGGCACTGGGCCACGGCAAGGGTTACCGCTACGCGCACGATGAACCGGACGCCTACGCGGCCGGGGAGCGGTATTTCCCGGAAGCGCTGGGCGAGCGGCGCTACTACCGGCCGGTGCCGCGCGGCCTCGAGATCCGAATCGGCGAGCGGCTCGCGGAACTGCGCGCGCGCGACCGGCGCGGAGGGTCGAAGTAACGGTGCGGTTTCCGGGGCATATAGACGCGGGATCGGAGTGGTGCGCAGCGATCCTGATCGAGTTTTCCGGGGCGTTTACGATCCGGAGTATTTCTTGGCTATGATCAAGCCCGGGCACATGTGCTTATCAGTCGCAAGCAATAGGCTGTGGCACAGCCAATCGAATCGCTCAACAACCTCCGCCAGTGTGCGCAGAAACACCAAGCGATCTTCGCCATCCTCGAAAATCGCTTCGCGCCGATCATCTCGTCCCAATACGAAGGGGTCTTGCCATAGGCTTTACTCTGCGTCGGTTACAGCGATGTTACAATACGAGAACTGACCCCATTCCTCACTCTACTCTACCCGCTATCCCTGCATTTTCCGGACCACGAGCATTTCTGATCGCTATTCGTAGGTACCGTTCTCTTTGGCAACCTGCCCTTCCTTGATCGCCTCGAACTGCGTAATCCGTACCGCGCCATCAGGGAAAGACGCCACGATTTCGAGCGTGCCGCCCAATGCCTCGATGTAGCTCCGCAACGTGCTGACGTAGACATCCGTCCGGTGTTCCAACTTCGAGATGGATGCCTGTTTCACCCGCAGGACTTCGGCGAGTCGCTCCTGGGAAAGCCGCCGCGCTTGGCGCAGTTCGAAAAGCGGCATTTGGTCAAGAATCTCGCGCGCCCGGACCCGGCTTCGCGCCCGGGCGCTCGGCGCCATCTTTGCGCGCAATTCTGCGTATTTCTTAGCCATCGTCCTGTCCTTCTTGCCTCAGTGTGCTCAGATGTTCGGCGTAGAGCCGGTCGGCCATCGGAACGGCGGTCTCGTACCATTGCCCTCGACCCGTCTTGTCCCCGCCGATGAGGAGAATGGCCACGCGGCGCGGGTCGAAAGCATACAAGACGCGATAGGGGCGGCCGTGGTGTTGGATACGCAACTCTCGCATGTGGCTGTAACGAGAATTGCCAATTTTCGAACTGAGCGGAAAGGGCAACTGCGGTCCTTTCTCTTCCAACAGGGTCACCGCAACATCCACGGATTCCTGTTCTCTTTCGTCGAGGGCGATCCACCATACCTCGAATTCGACCGTATACTCGACCTCCTATGCCATGGAAGGAATATAGCCTGCTAGGCATGTTTGTGCAATAGGGACGGCTTTCAAAAAGGAAATACTGCTGAGAGTGGACTCGGCGAGTTCTAGAATGATGTTTAAAAAACAATAAGTTGGTAATTTTTGCCGCCCCTCCGACACCACCGGGCATACGGGCTTCTTCGGGGAAAAGAGGGGGTAAGATTATCCGATGGCGGATGCTACAATGCGAGAACTGACCCTGTTACTCCTCGTTCAGGTTGCCCAGACCTGATAAATAGTATTCCTTGGAGGCGGGTGCGCTTCAGCCCCACCGTGGCCCCAAGTTGCTCCGCCGCCCCCTCTGCCAGGATAGTTGGCATCCGATTAAGCCGGGACTTCAAGAGAGTCCTGGAGGGGGCAGGATATGAAGACGTTCGTCAAGCGCAAGATTCTGTCCCCATTACCCGCACCATGTTCGTCGAGACCGTGCTGCCGGCCAGGTCCGGCCCGGTGCCGCGATCTGACCATCCGTCACCGCTCTTCAATGCAGTCCATCAGGCGCCGGTCGCGATACGCGGGCTATCGTCGGAGTAGTCGTGGAAGTGCACCGTACATTGGTCGACTTCGAGCAGGATGACGGCGTAGGCCGGCGGCTCGTGGCTGAAATAGAGTTCTTCCTCGATTTCGAAATCGAGCAGGGTCTGATGCGCGGTGGCGCGTAGGGTCGTGAAGGAGATGCCACGCCAGCTTCCCGAGACGGGGCGGTGGACATGACCGAAGAAGATATGGCGCAACTGCGGGCAGGTGCTTAAATCCGATCGTAGCTCGTCGGCATTTTCTATACTCAGCACATCGCAGCTCGGCAGTCCCGTGTCGAACGGCGGATGATGCATGAAGACATGGACGGCTTTGTCGCTCGCCCCGCCCAGGGCCCGGTGCAACCACTGTCGTCGCTCGGCGCAGTAATGGCCGGTATGGCGGGCGTGTTGCGCCGTATCCAGAAACAGCAGGCGCCCGGCTTCGGTATCGCGGCTCGACTGCACGAAGCCATTATCGTCCAGGACCGTCTCGGGAAAGACTTTGCAGAAACGTTCGCGATGGTCATGATTGCCGATCATCAACTGTAGGGGTATCTCGAGTCGGGCCAAACACTCGCGCAGCGCGATGTAGGCGTCGGTTTCGCCGCGATGAGCGAGATCGCCGGTGATGACGCACAGGGCCGCATCACGATGATGGGTATTGATATCGGCGATGCAGGCGTCCAGCCGGCTGCGCGGGTCGAGCTCGTAGAGCCGCTGGCCCGGGGGTACAAAATGGGTGTCCGTGATCTGTATGATTTTCATGGTCCGTATCGTGTGTTGTGGTGAGCGGGGTTCAGGTGGTGAGGATTCTGGGCGCCTCGGGCGCCCATGCGGCGCGGACTTGGCTGCCGACCGGAAACCGGTGCGCGGTCGCGCTCTGGATATCCGCCAGCAGGGTTACACAGTCGTGTACCGCCACCTGCACCCGGGTCGTCGCACCGAGGAAGGTGTGCTCCAGCACGCGTCCTTCCAGGCCGTGCGCAACCGTGTCGGCCCGATGCAATTCGATAGCCTCGGGCCGCACGTAGACATTGACCCGGGCCCGGTCGCTGTGGCCCTGTACTCCGGCGGCCGGCATGGATATGCCGAGGATATCCACCCGCCCATTGTGCGCATCGCTGACCCGCCCTTCGAGTCGGGTGGATGTGCCGATGAAACCGGCCACGAAGCTGTCGGTGGGACGGTGATAAATTTTGGCGGGGGTATCGAACTGGACCAGACGGCCGTCATGCATGACGGCCACGCGATCAGAAATGGACAGGGCCTCTTCCTGATCGTGAGTCACGAATAAGGTGGTGATGCCGGTCTCGCGCTGAATGCGCTTGATCTCCTCGCGCAGTTGCACGCGCACCTTGGCGTCCAATGCGGAGAGCGGTTCATCGAGCAGGAGCAGTACCGGCTGGATCGCCAGTGCACGGGCCAGGGCGACACGTTGTTGTTGTCCGCCGGAGAGCTGATGCGGATAGCGATCGCGGTGGGCGCTCAGGCCGGCCAGTGCCAGCAGATCGTCCACGATCGATTGCTGGCGCGATTTCGGTGTCCGACGCAAGCGCAAACCAAAGCGGATGTTTTCCGCCGCCGTCAGATGTGGGAACAGGCTGTAGGCCTGGAACACCATGCCCATGTTGCGGTGCTCGGCCGGGGACAGGGTGATATCCCGGTCATCGATGAGGATGCTGCCCGAATCCGGACGTTCGAAACCGGCCACGATACGCAACAGTGTGGTTTTTCCGCAGCCGCTGGGTCCCAGCAGCGAGATGAATTCGCCGGGTTTGCTCTCCAACGATATCGAATGCAGCACTTCCATGTCGGCAAAGGATTTGTTCACGCCGCGAATGTGCAGACCGCTTGTTTTCAACGTGCGCCCCCGAGTTGGACTTGGCTGCGATGTCCGGTGAGAAGAATCCCGAGCATGGCGAGCCAGGTAATCGTGAAACTAAGCAGGGACAGGGCCGCGGCCTGGGTCCCCGACGTCTGGCCGATATAGTTGATATACACCGCGAAGGTGTTGAATAACAGGACGTTGGCAAAGGTGAATTCTCCCATGACGATGGCGAAGGTCAGCAAGGTGGCGCCGACCAATGTGCCGATCAGATTGGGCAGGATTGCCCGCATCATGAGGGTGGGCCAGTTCGCTCCCAAGTTTTGAGCGGCCTCGCTCAGCGTGCGGATGTCGAGACTGCGCATACCGACATCGAGCGCGTTATACGTGTAGGGCAGGGCGAGGATAATATAGGCGACGATCAAAAAGTTGGGACTTCCGACCAGCCACTCGGGACCGGTATACAGGCTGGTCAGGCCCTCGACCAGGGCGATGGCGGGCACGACGAAGGGCAACACGGCAATGAATTCCATGACCGGGCGCAGGCGTTTTCCACGCAACTGAATCCAGTACACGGTAGGAACCAGCAAGATCAGACTGATGACGACGCTCAAGACGGCCAGTCGCACCGACAGCAACAGCGAATCCCGGAAGCCGGGATCGTGGAACAGTTGTGTGTAAGCGGAAAGGTTATAGCGGTCGGCGCCGTCCCACAGGCTGAAGACTCCGGTCGCGATCAATGGTACGAGGAAATACAGGCTGCAGAGTCCCAGCAGCAGACCCGGAACGGCAATGCGCAACAATCGGGTTTTCATCGGCACTGCCACCTTGCGGCATGGCGTTGCAGCAGGGTATAGGCCAGCATGGCCATCGCCATGATGCCGATCATTCCGAGTGCAAGGGCTTGGCCGAGCTGCGGCGATGACATCACATTTCCGGATAGCACGTTACCGATCTCGATGGGTACCAGGGCGATATTGCCCGAGGTCAGCGCATAGGGGGTGGCGTAGGCGGCAAATGCATTTCCGAAGAGCAGCACCATGGACGCCAGCAGTGCCGGTAACAGAATGGGGAGGCCCACATAACGCCAGTATTGCCAGGGTGTCGCGCCGAGGTTGCTTGCCGCTTCGCGCCATTCCCGGCGCAATCCCCGCACGGCCGGCGTGATAATGATGACCATCAACGGTATCTGGAAATAGAGATAGGTCAGCACGAGTCCGGAGAGTGAAAAAAGACTGAAGCCGGTATCATAAAGGTTGAAACCTTGCTGCCGAAGCCAGACCGTGAGCAGCCCCATAGTGCCAAAGGTGGAGACGAAGGCAAAGGCCAGCGGCACACCGGCGAAGTTGGCCGCCACGCCGCTGAACGAAGTGACGCCCGTGCGCAACCAAGTCGGTGCGCGCGGAGACAGTGTCAGGTAAGCGATCACCGTGCCGAAGAGACCGCCAAGGATTGCCGTTGCCAGCGCCAGTTCGATACTGTTGCGGAAGGCATGTAGATAACGCGGTTCGAACAACTGGTCGACATACTTCAGGGTCAGGCCGTGCTCGCCCCTGAATGCGCCGAACAGCACCTCGCCGGAGGGCAGTAGCAGGAAGGCCACGATATAGGCGAAGAAACCGATGATCAGCACGCCCTGGACCGCGCGCATGAGCCGATCCCTGATGCGCTTCCGTTGTATGCCGGGCACGGGGTGTAGGGTGCCGGAGTCCGGAGCCCCCCGGTCCGGCATGCGCGGGTCTGGAACAATCGGGGTCTGCAGCGAGCCCGGATCTCCCGGATAGCGATTGGCGGGCCCTGCCGTTGACGATACGTGTAGGTACGCCTTGTCCATGGGGGCAATCAAACCCGCACCATCTTCTGCCACAAATGTCCCACCGTCTCCTGTGCCTTTCTGGTCTGGACGGCATTGGAGAACGCCACATTCTCATACGTCGCACTCGGCGGGAGCTTGGCCATGACGGATTCGGGAATCACTCCGCGTTTGACCATGTCATTGAAGCGGGCCGGGTGGGCGTAGCCCTGGAGGTAGAGCAACTGGCCGGCGTCGGAGTAGAGGAAGTTTTCCCATAGACGTGCGGCATTCGGATCGGGGGCAAAGTGGCTGATGGCCTGACAGTAGTAATCGCCGAACACACCCTGTTCCGGAATATGCACCTCAATGTCGACATATCGGGCGAATTGTTTGCGATAGGAGAGATTGAGAAAATCCCAATCCACGGCGATCGGCGTCTGGCCGTTTTCCAGCGTGGCGGGTTTGGCTTCGATCGGAATGTAATTGCCGCGCTTGGCTAGATCGGCGAAGAATTCGATGCCCGGGGTGATGTCGTCGAGCGAGCCTCCGTTGCTCAAGGCCGCCGCCCACACCGCGCCGAAGGCGGCACCGGCACGTAGCGGATTACCATTGAGGGCGATCTGCCCCTTGTACTTGGGATGCTTGAGATCGTCCCAACTGCGCGGGGCCTGCTTCACAACATGGCGGTTGACGCCAAAGGAGATGACGCCGAAATAATCGCCATACCAGTGACCTTCCGCGTCCTTCATGCTGCCCGGTATGGTGTCCCACGTCGATACCTTGTAGGGCATGAACAGGCCTTGCTCGCGACCAATCTGGGCGAAAGCGGGATCGACATCGACCGTATCCGGTGCGCGGGACTGGTGCTTGAGTGCGCGGATGGCCTGCAACTCTTCAGCGGAACTGGCGGTCGGCGAGGCACCGTGCACCCGCAGGCCGTATTTTTTTTCGAAGGCGGCGATGATGGCGCCGTAGTTGGCCCAGTTCGGCGGCAGCGCGATCACATTCAGGCGGCCTTCGTCCACGGCGGACTTGATCAGTTCATCGGCGCCGTTTGCGGCCGGTGCCGAAGAGGACAACCCGGGGAAGACGGTGCTCAAGGCCCCTGCGCCGAGGGCATATGCGCTCAGCTTTAAAAAGTCGCGTCGTCCGCGCCAACGATTTTGTGTCATGTCCGACCTCTGCCGATTTTAGACCGATGCACCATCATAGTGAGTGTGAGTGACATTACAGTGACATTGTGGTGCGTATCGGGTCTTGAATGCGCCCATCATGCTTTTCGGACAACGGTCACCGGGGAAGCCCCACGGTTGCCGACCGGATTGTCGACGGGTGCGGGGCGCATACCACCATCGCCGGATCGCCTTTCGTGAATAAGGTGTCCGCCTCATCGTGGGAACAGGCCGTTTTCACCGGTACCGGGTACTGGGTAGAATTAGAGGCTCCTCGGCAGAATTTGTGGGTAGAGCGGACGCAAATGGGGGTGAGGAGCCGGTAATTTGAGATTGCCGGGAGCGGGTTCAGGAGGAGCATCCCGGCTCCTTCTCTGAGAAGATGTAGGCGCCAAGCAAACATCACTCAGGGGAAGAAAACCGGGATGCAAGTAAAGACTATCCTGAACCGAGTCCAGAAGTTCAAGTCGTTTGTGTATACGGGGGTGCGCTGGGCCGGTGGCGGCGATACCCCGGAGCTGGAGGCGG
>BDTW01000010.1 GCA_002897735.1 bacterium BMS3Bbin13
CCGAAGGACGGAGCAATCCCCGCCGGCGACGCCCGATTCGGGCCATGTAGCCCGGATACAGGCCGAAGGCCGAAATCCGGGGATCGCGCCCCGATGAGGAGACCGGCCCCCGGATTCCGCTTCGCTCTATCCGGGCTACATTTATAAGAAATGGCCACGGGACGAGGCACGATCTGCCCGCGGGGCTCCTCAGCCGTCGAGCTTTTTCTTGAGGAGTGCGTTGACTTGGGCGGGGTTGGCCTTGCCCTGGCAGGCCTTCATCACTTGGCCCACGAAGAAGCCGAACAGCTTGTCCTTTCCGGCGCGGTATTGTTCCAGTTGCGCCGGATTTGCCGCCAGCGCCTGGTCGATGATCGACTCGATCGCGCCGCTGTCGGTGATCTGCCGCAGGCCGCTCTCCTCGATGACCCGGTCGGCATCGCCCGCCCCCTCCCACAGGGCCTCGAAGACCTGCTTGGCGATCTTGCCCGAGATGGTGCCGTCGCTGATCCGCCGCAGCATACCGCCGAGCTGCGCGGCGCTCACGGGTGCGGTCGTGATGTCCAGTCCGGCCTTGTTCAGCGCGCCGCCCAGATCCCCCATCACCCAGTTGGCCGCGAGCTTGGGTTCGCCGCCGACCGCCTCGACCACCACTTCATAATAATCCGCCAGCTCGCGGGTAACGGTGAGCACACACGCGTCATAGGCGGCAAGGCCATACTGCTCCGCGAAGCGACGGCGCTTCTCGTCCGGCAATTCGGGCAGGGTGGCGCGCACCTCGTCGATGAACGCCGCGTCGATCTCCAGCGGCAGCAGGTCCGGATCCGGGAAGTAGCGGTAGTCGTGCGCCTCCTCCTTGCTGCGCATGGGGCGCGTCTCGTTGCGCTCGGAGTCGTAGAGGCGGGTCTCCTGGACCACGCGGCCGCCGCCTTCCAGGATCTCGCGCTGGCGCTCGATTTCGTAGAGCACGGCGCGTTCCATGAACCGGAAGGAGTTGAGGTTCTTGGTCTCCGTGCGGGTGCCGTACTCGGACGCACCGCGCGGGCGCAGCGAGACGTTCACGTCACAGCGAAACGAGCCCTCCTGCAGATTTCCGTCGCAGATCTCCAGGTAGCGCACCAGCGAGTGGATCTTCTTCGCGTAGGCGACCGCCTCGCGCGGCGAGCGCAGGTCGGGTTCGGAGACGATCTCCAGCAGCGGCACGCCGGCGCGGTTGAGGTCGATCCCGGTCATGCCGTGGAAGTTCTCGTGCAGCGACTTGCCGGCGTCCTCTTCCAGGTGCGCGCGCGTGATCCCCACGACCTTGGTGCCGCCGTCTTCGAGATCGATCGTCAGGCACCCGCGGGTCACCACCGGCAGCTCGTATTGGCTGATCTGGTAACCCTTGGGGAGGTCCGGGTAGAAGTAGTTCTTGCGTGCGAACACCGAGCGCGGCGCGATCCCGGCGCCGACGGCGAGCCCGAACTTCACGGCCATGCGCACCGCCCGCCCGTTGAGCACCGGCAGCACCCCCGGCAGACCCAGGTCCACGGCGCAGGCCTGGGTATTGGGCGCCGCGCCGTAGGCGGTGGCGGCGCCCGAGAAGATCTTGCTGCGGGTGGCCAGCTGCGCGTGGATCTCCAGCCCGATGACGACTTCCCACTCGATCATGCGCCTATCGCCCCCCCGCGCGCCGACGACGGCCCGCTCATGCCCCGAACCCGGCGGGCACGCGCCGGTGCCAATCGGTCGCCTGCTGATAACGATGGGCCAGCGCCAGCAGGCGCCCCTCCTGGAAATAATCGCCGATGACGTGCAGTCCCGCCGGCAGCCCGTCGACGAATCCGCAGGGGATCGACAGCGCCGGCAGCCCGGCCAGGTTCACGGCGATCGTGTAGATGTCCGACAGATACATGGTCACCGGATCGTCGAGCCGCTCGCCGAGGCGGAACGCCGCGCTCGGCGAGGTCGGCCCCATGATCACGTCCACGTCCTCGAAGGCGCGCCGGAAGTCCTCGCGGATCAGGCGGCGCAACTGCTGGGCCTTGCGGTAATAGGCCTCGTAGTAACCGGCCGACAGGACGTAGGTGCCCACCAGGATGCGGCGCTTGACCTCGGCCCCGAAGCCCTCGCTCCGGGAGCGCTTGTAGAGGTCCTCCAGGTCGGCCGGGTCCTCGCAACGGTGGCCGAAGCGCACCCCGTCGTAGCGCGAGAGGTTCGATGAGCACTCGGCGGGGGCGATAACGTAATAGGCGGGCACCGCCAAACGTGTGTTGGGCAGGCTGATCTCGCGCACCTGCGCGCCGAGGCGCCGGCACTCGGCCACCGCCTCCTCCACGGCGCGTGCGACGCCCGGATCGAGGCCCTCCGCAAAGTACTCGCGCGGCAGGCCGATGCGCAGGCCCTCGATCCCCCTTCCCAGCTCCGCGACGTAGTCGGGGACCGGCTCGTCGACGCTGGTCGAATCGCGCGGGTCGAATCCGGCCATCGCCCCGAGCAGCCACGCGAGGTCCTCGGCCGTGCGGGCCATCGGTCCGCCCTGATCGAGACTGGAGGCGAAGGCGATCATCCCGAACCGCGAGACGCGCCCGTAGGTCGGCTTGAGCCCGGAAATCCCGCACAGCGCGGCGGGCTGGCGGATCGAGCCGCCGGTATCGGTGCCGGTGGCCGCCGGGCTCAGGCGCGCGGCCACCGCCGCCGCGGAGCCCCCCGAGGAGCCCCCCGGGACGGTCTGCGGATCCCACGGGTTGCGTACCGGTCCGTAGTGGCTGGTCTCGCTGGAGGAGCCCATCGCGAACTCGTCCATGTTGGTCTTGCCGAGCATCACCATGCCCGCCGCCTCGAGTCGCGCCGTCACCGCGGACTCGTAGGGTGCCGTGAAATTATCGAGCATCCGCGAGCCGCAACTGGTGCGCACCCCGAGGGTGCAGAAGATATCCTTGTAGGCGATGGGGATCCCGGTCAGCGGGCCGGCCTCGCCGCGCGCGCGGCGCCGGTCCGCGGTCCGCGCCTGCTCCAGCGCACGCTCGGCGGTCACCGTGATGAAGCTGTTGAGGCGCGCATCGAGACGCTCCACGCGGGCAAGCAGCGCGCGCGTGATCTCCTCGCTGGAGGCCTCGCCGGCCCCGAGGGCGGCGGACAGTTCGGCGACGGTCTTCTCGTGCATGGAATACGCGGACTCCCGGGCGGGTGCGGCGGCTACTCGATTACCTTGGGGACCAAATAGAACCCGGCGTCGACCCGGGGTGCGATCGCCTGGAAATGCTCGCGCCGATCGGTTTCGGTGACCTCGTCCGGGCGCAGGCGCTGGGCGGCGTCCAGCGGATGGGCCATGGGCTCGACATCGCGGGTATCGACGGCGTTCATCTGCTCGACAAACTCCAGGATCCGCGAGAGGTTGCGTCGATACTCCGGGACGTCCTGCGCACGGATCGCAATCCGAGCCAAGTGCGCGATCTTCTCCACCTCACCGGATTCCAATGCCATCGCCGTGACCTCACGCCGTGCCCCGGGGCCGGGACGTAACCACGGAAAGTTATCATATCCGCGTCCTTGCCCAAAATCCCCCTCACTGCTAGAGTATCGGCACACTTCGGTGGGAAGGCGGAACACGTCCTATGTTCAAGCGGTTATGGGGAATCTTCTCCAACGATCTGTCCATCGACCTGGGCACCGCCAACACGCTCATCTACGTGCGCGGCCAGGGCATCGTGCTCAATGAACCGTCGGTGGTGGCGATCCGCCAGGATCGGGGCCCCGGCGGCGCGCGCGCGATCGCCGCGGTGGGGATCGAGGCGAAACGGATGCTCGGGCGCACACCGGGCAATATCACCGCCATCCGCCCGCTCAAGGAAGGGGTGATCGCCGATTTCACCGTCACCGAAAAGATGCTCCAGTATTTCATCCGAAAGGTGCATGAGAACAAGGTATTCCGCCCCAGCCCGCGAGTCCTGGTGTGTGTACCCTGCGGCTCCACCCAGGTCGAGCGGCGCGCGATCCGCGAGTCGGCCGGCGGGGCCGGGGCGCGCGAGGTCTATCTCATCGAGGAGCCGATGGCGGCGGCGATCGGCGCGGGGCTCCCGGTGGACGAGGCGCGCGGCTCCATGGTGCTCGACATCGGGGGCGGCACCTCCGAGGTGGCGGTGATCTCCCTGAACGGGATCGTCTACTCCTCCTCGGTGCGCATCGGCGGCGACAAGTTCGACGACGCCATCACCAATTATGTGCGCCGCAACTACGGTACGCTGATCGGGGAGGCGACCGCGGAGCGGGTCAAGCACGAGATCGGCGCCGCGTTCCCCGGCAACGAGGTGCGCGAAATCGAGATCAGGGGCCGCAACCTCGCCGAGGGCGTGCCGCGCAGCTTCACGCTCAACAGCAACGAGATCCTCGAAGCGCTCCAGGAGCCGCTCTCGGGAATCGTCGGCGCGGTCAGGACCGCGCTCGAACAGACCCCGCCGGAGCTGGGATCGGACGTGGCCGAGCGCGGTATCGTGCTGACCGGCGGCGGCGCCCTGCTGCGCGACATCGACCGGTTGCTGATGGAGGAGACCGGGCTGCCGGTAGTGGTGGCGGAGGATCCGCTGACCTGCGTCGCGCGCGGCGGCGGCCGGTCGCTGGAGCTGATCACCGAGCACGGCAGCGATTTCTTCCTGGTCGACTGACACGCCGTTTCGTTCCCTCCCGTCGGGAACGCAGGGGTTGTACCGATAAAGCCGCTGTTCACACAAGGCCCGTCGATCACCGCGCGGCTCGTGGTGTTCGCGCTGGCCTCGATCCTGCTGATGACGGCGGATCACCGTACGCATCACCTGGAGGCACTGCGCGGGGCGCTCTCCGTGGCCGTCTATCCGCTTCAGTACGTCGTCGATCTTCCGGTCGCGCTCGGGCGCTGGGTCTCGGAGACCATGACTTCGCGGCACAAGCTGCTGGAGGAGAACGCGGCGCTGCGCACCCGGCAGTTCGTGCTCAGGACCGAGTTGCAGAGGATGGCCGCCCTGGAGGCCGAGAACCTCCGGTTGCGGGCGTTGCACGAGTCATCGACCCAGATCGACGGGCGGATCCTGATCGCCGAAATCATGGCCGTGGACTTGGACCCCTACAAGCATCGCGTGGTCATCGACAAGGGCGCCGACGACGGCGTCTGCACCGGTCAGCCGCTGCTCGACGCCGACGGCGTGATGGGGCAGACCACCCACGTCGGCCCGCTGAGCGCGACCGCGATGCTGATCACCGACGTCAGTCAGGCGACCCCGGTGCAGATCAACCGCAACGGGCTGCGCGCGATCGCCGTCGGCACCGGCGCCACGGACCGCCTGCGACTGCCGCACCTGCCGAACAACGCCGATATCCGGGTCGGCGACCTGCTGGTCACCTCGGGGCTCGGCGGGCGTTTTCCCCCCGGCTATCCGGTCGCGCGCGTATCGGCGGTGCGCCACGACCCGGGCCGTCCGTTCGCCACGGTCACGGCGATCCCCACCGCCCACCTCGATCGCAGCCGCGAGGTGATGCTGGTCTGGCCGAAGGGGCACGCCTGCGGTGCGGACTCCGCAGCCCGCACCGCCCCTGCGGCGCGGACCCGGCCATGATCTGGACCCGCCACCACGGCGGCTGGGTCATCGTCGCGAGCTTTGTAGCGGCGATGCTCCTCTCGATTCTCCCGTTGCCGGGGCCGGTCGATCCATTCCGCCCGGAGTGGACCGCGATGGTGCTGATCTACTGGTGCCTCGCCCTGCCGGAACGGGTCGGGGTGGGAAGCGCCTGGATCGTGGGCCTGCTGATGGACGTCCTCAAGGGCGGCCTGCTGGGCGAACACGCCCTCGGACTCGCGCTGATCGCGTTTCTGACCATGAAACTGCACCAGAGGATTCGGGTCTATCCGATGTGGCAACAGGCCCTGAGCGTATTGCTGCTCCTCGCCCTCTATCAACTGGTGATGCTGTGGATCAACGGGATCATCGGGCGCCCCGCCCGCACCTGGCTCTACTGGGCCCCGTCGCTCACCGGCACCATGCTCTGGCCGTTGGCCTATACCCTGCTGCGCGACCTGCGCCGTCGGTTCCGGGTCGAGTGAACCGGGGGGACCCGATTCGGGGGACCGGCGTGAGTGCGGGCGAGGCACGTGCCGGGCGCGTGTCCGCGAGGGGTGCCTGATGGCACGAGGCATCACCCTCAAGGACTACCCGGCCGAGAACCGGCTGACGATCGCGCGGGCGACGTGGGCGGTGGTGATCATCGGCCTGCTGCTCACCCTGCTGATCGGACGCCTCGTCTACTTACAGGTGGTCCTGCACGAACACTACACCACCCTGTCCAAGGAGAACTGGGTCAAGCTGTTGCCGGTCCCGCCCACGCGCGGGCTCATCTACGACCGCAACGGGGTGCTGCTGGCGGAGAACGTCCCCACCTACAACCTCGAGATCACCCCGGAACAGGTGAAAGACCTGAAGGCCGTGATCTCGGGCCTGCGCAAGCTCATGCCGATCAGCGACGCCGACGTCGAGGCATTTCGCCGGCTCATGGCCCAGAAGCCCCGCTTCGAGAGCATCCCGTTGCGTTTCCATCTGACGCCCCGCGAGGTCGCGCGCTTCGCCGTCGACCGCTGGCGGTTCCCGGGCGTCGAGGTCACGGCACGACTCAGCCGCCACTACCCGCTCGCCCCCCTGGCGGTGCACGATATCGGCTACGTGGGACGCATCGACGTGGCGGACCTGCAGCGCGTGAGCGCCGGCGAATATGCCGGAACCTCGTATATCGGGAAGACCGGGATCGAGCGGCATTACGAATCGATCCTCCACGGCGCGGTGGGACTCGAGCAGGTCGAGGCCAACGCCCAGGGCCGGACCCTGCGGGTACTCAAGCGCGACGCCCCGCACCCCGGCGACAACCTCTACCTGACCCTGGATGCCAACCTGCAGGCGACCGCACAGAAGGCCATGGGCGACTACGGCGGCGCGGTCGTGGCCCTGGACCCGCACAACGGCGATATCCTCGCGATGGTCAGCACGCCCGTCTACAACCCCAACCCGTTCGTCAACGGCATCTCTTCCAAGGCCTACCGCGTACTACATACCAATCCCGGCCACCCGTTATTCGATCGCGCGATCCGCGGTCTGTATGCACCGGGTTCCACCATCAAGCCGTTCATGGCGCTCGCGGGCCTGCAATACGGGGTGATCACGCCCGCAAGCACCGTCTACTGCCCGGGGTACTATCAACTGCCCGGGGACAGCCGTAAATACTGGGGGTGGAAACGCGGGGGACACGGGATCGTCGACCTGCGCAAAGCGATCACCCAATCCTGTGATATATACTTCTACACGCTCGCCCACGAACTCGGCATCGAACGCATGCATGCGTTTCTAAGCCGCTTCGGTTTCGGGGAGCCCACCGGGGTCGACCTCCCGGGCGAGAAGAACGGGCTGTTGCCGTCCCCGGAGTGGAAACGCGCCACCCGACACCAGCCCTGGTATCCCGGCGAGACACTGATCAACGGGATCGGACAGGGCTTTACCCTGGTCACCCCGTTGCAGCTTGCGGCGGCCACGGCGACCCTGGCCACCCACGGCCGGCGGGTCGTCCCGCACCTGCTCTACGCGACCCGGGATCCGGCGACCGGCCGGCTCAGCGTGGTTCCGCCCCGGCACCTGCCGGCGATCCTCCTGTCTCATCCTTCCTACTGGAAGGACGTGATCACTTCGATGACCGACGTCGTCGGCAACATCCATGGGACCGCCCATGCCATCGATCGCGGGCTTCGATACACGGTTGCGGGGAAGACCGGGACCGCACAACTGTTCGGGACCGGGCAGGGAGCCTACAGGGACGAGGCCACCGTGCCGCGCCGGCTGCGCGACAACGCCCTGTTCATCGGGTTCGCACCGGCGGAAAATCCCAGGATCGTGGTCGCCGTGATCGTCGAGCATGGAGGGTACGGAGGCGTTACCGCGGCACCGATCGCACGCAAGGTGATGGACGAGTACCTGCTGAAGGAGGGCCGATGAGTTCCAGGCTGTTGATCGGGGATACCGAGCCCGCACGCGGCGCGGGCATGCGCCGGCTCACGGTGCGCCTGCACATCGATCCGCCGCTGCTGATCGCCGTCGCCACGGTGGCGCTGATCGGGCTCGCGATCCTCTACAGCGCCACCGATCAGGACATGCAGCACGTCTGGAAGCAGATCCTGCGTCTCGGGGTGGCCACCGTCGGCATGTTCATGGTCGCCCAGGTCCCGCCCCACTGGCTCAAACGCATCACCCCGGCGGCATTCGCCACGGGCATTCTCCTGCTGATCGCCGTCCTGATCGTCGGGTACACCGGCAAGGGGGCGCAACGTTGGCTCAACCTGGGGCTGTTCCGCTTCCAGCCGGCGGAGATAATGAAACTCGCCGTGCCGATGATGATCGCCTGGTATCTGGACGACCGGGCGCTGCCGCCCCGCGGGTCGTACGTGGCCGTGTGCGCCCTGATGATCCTGGTCCCCGTCGGCCTGATCGCCAAACAGCCCGATCTCGGGACCGCACTGCTGGTGACCGGCGCGGGGTTCTTCGTGCTGTTCTTCGCCGGGCTGCGCTGGCGCCTGATCCTGGGCCTGCTGCTGCTCGGCGCCGCGCTGATACCGGTGCTCTGGCACTTCATGCACGGCTACCAGCGCCAGCGGGTGCTGATCTTTCTCAACCCGGAGAGCGACCCGCTGGGCTCCGGCTACCACATCATCCAGTCGATGATCGCGCTGGGCTCCGGCGGCCTCTACGGAAAGGGCTGGCTCAACGGGACCCAGTCGCACCTGAACTTCCTGCCCGAAGGTTCGACCGATTTCATCCTCGCCGTGTTCGGAGAGGAATTCGGTCTGTTCGGAATCCTGGTGCTGTTCGCGCTGTATCTCTTCATCGTCGTGCGCAGCCTCTATATCGCCGTGCAGGCGCAGACGACGTTCACGCGACTGCTCGCCGGCGGACTGGCCCTGACCTTCTTCTTCTACGTCTTCGTCAACGCGGGGATGGTGACCGGGCTGCTGCCGGTGGTCGGCCTCCCGCTGCCCCTGATCAGCTACGGAGGCACCTCGATGGTGACCGTGATGGCGGGTTTCGGTATCCTGATGTCCATCCATACTCATCGCAAACTGTTGCCCACTTGAACCAGGACCGTACCACGCCGATGCGGCGCCGCCCCCGGGGTCTCGGCAGGCGCATCATGATGTTGTTCGCGGGCGCCGTGGCGTATACGGCGGTGTCCGGCTGCGCCTCCGTGCCGGCCGGGGCCGTCACCATTCCGCAACGGGAGCTGCGGCCGTTCATCGGCCGGATGGTCAAGGAGCACGGGTTCTCCCGCGCGAAACTGGAGCGACTCTTCGGCCGGGTCCGGCTGCGACCCGGGGTCCTGGCGGCGATCCGGCGTCCGGCCGAGGCCAAACCCTGGTTCCAGTACCGGCCGATCTTCCTCACGTCCGCGCGGATTCGCGGCGGTGTCCGGTTCTGGGACCGCTACGCCCCGATCCTGAAGCGCGCCCGGCAACGCTACGGCGTCCCGCCGCAGATCGTGACCGGCATCATCGGCGTGGAGACCCGTTACGGCAGACGCATGGGGAACATCCCCGTGATGGACTCCCTGAGCACCCTGGCGTTCGACTATCCGCCGCGCGCGCGCTTCTTCCGCCGCGAACTCGCCCAGTTCCTCCTGCTGACCCGAGACGACGGCCTCGATCCGCTGCGGGTCAAGGGGTCCTATGCCGGGGCCATGGGGATGCCGCAGTTCATCGCCAGCAGCTACCGCCGCTACGCGGTGGACTTCGACGGCGACGGGCACATCGATCTGGCGAACAGTCCCGCCGATGCCATCGGCAGCGTCGCGCGCTACCTGAGCGCCCACGGCTGGAGACCCGGGGCGCCGGTGGCGATACCCGCGAAGGTGAGCGGCGATCATTACCGCACGCTCCTCGGCGACAACGTTTCGGTCCCGAAACGGACGCTGAAAGAACTGGAGGCCTTCGGGGTCGAGGCGACGGGCGACGCCGCCGATACCCTCGGGGACCGACCGGCGAAGCTGCTGCGTCTGCAGGGGCGTGACGGCCCAGGATACTGGATCACGTTCCACAACTTCTACGTGATCACCCGTTACAACCACAGCGCGCTGTACGCGATGGCGGTCTATCAACTCGGCCGCGCGATCCGCACGGCGCGCGGGCGGGGGGGCGAATGAGCGAGGCGAAGGGCCGCCGGGCCGGGCACCGGCGGCTGTTCGGCTGCGCGGCACTCCTGCTCCTCGGCGGCTGCGGCACCCTCCCCCACGGGGGCGACGGCGGTCCCGGGCGGGACGTCGATGTATCGGCGATCCCCGACGCCGTACCCCGGGTCGAGCCGCGCAGCCCGTACGGCAATCCCTCCTCCTACTTCGTCCGCGGGCGACGCTACCACGTGCTGCGCAGCAGCCGCGGCTTCGTCCAACGCGGGATCGCCTCGTGGTACGGCACCAAGTTCCACGGTCGGCGCACGGCCGGTGGCGAACCCTACGACATGTACGCGATGACCGCGGCCCACCGCACCCTCCCGATCCCGACCTTCGTGCGGGTCACGAACCTGCGCAACGGACGCTCGGTGATCGTGCGCATCAACGACCGGGGACCGTTCGCGCGCAACCGCGTCCTGGATCTGTCGTGGGCCGCGGCCGCGAAGCTCGGCATGCTGCCGCGCGGTACGGCGCCGGTGAAGATCCGCGCGATCGACCCGCGCCGACCCGGGGCACGGCCGTCCCCGGTCGTAGCGGCGGGACATGCGCCCGCGCCCGCTCTCGCCCGGCCGGCGCCGCCGCACGCACCCGCACCGAAGCCCGCGCCTGAACGAACCGCGCCCCGGCGGGTCTATGTGCAAGCGGGCGCATTCGTCGAACTCGACAACGCCGAACGACTGCGCGACCGGCTGCTCCGGGCGCGGGTGCATGCGGTGCGGATCAGCCCGGCGGACCGCGACGCGGGGCGCGTCTACCGCGTGCGCATCGGTCCGCTGGCCGGCGTGCCGGCCGCGCGCCGCATGGTCCATACGCTGGAGCATCTGGGCGTAAGCGGGCCGCGGCTGGTCCCGGACTGAGGGTTTCGATGGAACCTCCGGGGGCGCGGCGTGGCCCCGCCGGTGCGAGAATTGCGCTACACTGATCCGCCGTTCCGCGGACGCGCGGCCCCGACGCGCGGCCCCGCAGGCCCCGCACCATACGCCGGGTCACACGCCCGGCCCTGCGGGGCCCCGGACGGGGTCCCAGAGACGCGCCCCACCACACCGCACCCACTGGAGAGAGGGAACCACCCGTGGCGTATCCTGCAATCATCCGCCTGCTGCTTACCCTGTCCATCCTGTCCGCGGCCGCCTTGTCGCCCGTCGTCGAGGCCGCGCCGACGCCCATCCCATCGCCGCCGCAACTCGCGCTACACAGCTACGTGCTGATGGACGCGACCACGGGCAAGATCCTCGCCGCGCACGACGCGAACACGCGCGAGCAGCCCGCCAGCCTGACCAAGATGCTGACCCTGTACATCGCGTTCCAGGAGATCAAGGCCGGGCAGATCCACCTCGACGACGAGGTGACGGTCAGCAAAAAGGCGTGGCGCACCGGCGGGTCCAGAATGTTCCTCCAGGTGGGGACCAAGGTGCCGGTGAAGGACCTGATCCAGGGGATTATCGTGCAGTCCGGCAACGACGCCGCCGTCGCGCTCGCGCAAGACGTGGCGGGATCGACCGCCACCTTCGTACAGATGATGAATCAGACGGCCGCGCGACTCGGCATGAAGAGCAGCCACTTCGCCGACGTGGACGGCCTGCCGGTGCCCGACCACTACAGCACCGCGCACGACCTCGCGATCCTGGCACGGGCGCTGATCCGGGACTTCCCCGAGTACTATCACTACTTCAAAGAAAAGGTGTACACCTACAACCACATCAAGCAGTACAACCGCAACCGGCTGCTGTGGCGGGATCCGTCGGTGGACGGGCTCAAGACCGGACACACCGAGGAGGCGGGCTACTGCCTGGTCAGCTCGGCGAAGCGCGGCGGGATGCGGCTCATCGCCGTGGTGATGGGCGCCAAGAGCGACGATGGGCGCACCCGCGACAATGAGGCCCTGCTCAACTACGGCTTCCGCTTCTTCGAGACCCGGGTCGTGTACAAGGCCGGGCGGCCGATCACTCAGGCGCGCGTCTGGAAGGGCGCCGCGCAGAGCGTACCCCTGGGCGTCGCCCATGACCTGAAGGTCACGCTGCCGCGCGGGCAGGCCCGCGAGCTCCGGCCGGACATCCAGGTCCATGAGCCGATCCTCGCGCCGGTCACGCAGGGGACCCCGTACGGCACCGTTCAGGCGGCCGTCGGCAAGACGGTGCTGGCCCGCGAGCCGCTGATCGCCCTGCGCGGCGTCGCGGTCGGCTCGCTGTGGCAACGCCTCAAGGACGATGCGCTCCTGTACTTCAATAATGACTGACCGGGGAGGCGGCACACGCCGCAACCGCGCATGAACACGGCCTACCTCAACGGCCGCCTCGTGCCCCTGGAGGAGGCCACGGTGTCGGTGATGGACCGCGGCTTCCTGTTCGGCGACGGGGTCTACGAGGTCATCCCGGTATACGGCGCCCGTTTGTTCCGCCTCGACGGGCACTTGGCACGGTTCGAGCGCAGTCTCGCCGGCATCCGTCTCACCAATCCCCATTCGCGCGCGCAGTGGCGCACGATCCTGGAGCGCCTGCTGGAAGTCAACGGCGACGGGGATCGTTACGTCTATCTGCAGGTCACGCGCGGCCCGGCGCCCAAGCGCGATCACGCCTTTCCCGGCGCGCCGACCCCGACGGTGTTCGCCTCGGTCAGCCCCATTACGCCGCCGTCCCCGGCCCTGGCCGAGCACGGCGTAGCGGCGATCACGCGCGAGGACATCCGCTGGAAGCGCTGCGACATCAAGGCGATCACGCTGCTGGGCAACCTCCTGCTGCGCCAGGAAGCGGTGGAGGCCGGGTGCGCGGAGGCGATCCTGATCCGCGACGGCGAGGCCATGGAGGGGGCCGCGAGCAATCTCTTCCTGGTGCGCGCCGGCACCCTGCTGACCCCGCCGAAAGGCCCATTCCTGCTGCCCGGCATCACCCGGGACTTGGTTCTGGAACTCGCCCGCGACAACGGGATCGAGGCGCGCGAGACGCCGATCCCCGCGCAGTGGCTGCACGACGCCGAGGAGCTGTGGGTCACCAGCTCCACTCGCGAGATCCTGCCGGTGACGCGACTCGACGGGGAAGCGGTCGGTGCCGGGCGCCCCGGCCCGCTCTGGACCCGGATGCACGCCCTCTTCCAGGGCTACAAGGCCCGGCTGCGCACCGGCGGTTGACCCGGCGGCGGCGCAAGCGTGTGAAAGCGGGCCATCGGGAGTCGTGCACCGGCGGGCGGGCGGTGAAGAGGTTATGAGCGCGCCGGCCCCGATCGCGAACCGCGTACTACGAGTGCGGCACCTGGGGCGCGTCGCGTACACCGAGACATGGCACGCCATGCGCGAGTTCACCGGCGCCCGCGACCCGACCACCGCGGACGAGCTGTGGGTGCTGGAGCATCCGCCGGTCTACACGCTCGGGTGGAACGCGCGCGAGGCGCACGTACTCGACCCCGGGGAAATCCCCGTGGTGCGTTGCGACCGGGGCGGACAGGTCACCTACCACGGCCCGGGCCAGCTCGTCGTCTACACGCTCGTCGATCTGGCGCGCCGGCACCTGGGGGTGCGGGCCTTCGTGCACCTGCTGGAGCAGGCGGTGCTCGACCTGCTCGCCGGCTACGGGATCCGCGGCGAGCGACGCGCCGGGGCACCCGGTGTTTACGTCGGCGGCGCCAAGCTGGCCGCACTCGGCCTGCGGCTGCGCCGCGGGGCCGCCTACCACGGGCTGAGCCTCAACGTCGCCATGGATCTCGCGCCGTTCCGGCGCATCGACCCGTGCGGCTTCGCCGGGTTGCCGGTCACGCAACTGCGCGATCTCGGCGTTCCCGACGACCCCGCCCGGGTGGCCGCGACGCTCCTCGCCGCACTCGACACCGCGCTGCGAACCCCCGAGTCCGACCGGCTCCCGGGCGCACGCACCCCTACATCGTGATGCCCATACGCCCGCCGAATCCGCCCAGCAGCATGGCCATCAGCATGGCGATGACCCCGAGGATGAACAGCGCCGGGATCGATGCGATCGCCCACTTCACCATGAATACCACCATCGACCAGAAGGGCATGCGGATATCCGTCACCACGACGTGACGGTCCCCCTCCCCCGATTCGGAAGCCATCGACTACTCCTCTCGTTGTGATGAAACACCAGCCGGCCGGTGCGCGCCGGGCGTCGCGCCGGCGACCGCCTCCCGGACCGCGCGAGCACGCAGCGTACGGATCATCAGGCCGACCGGAACGGCCAGGGCCGCGACCAGCACCGCTACGAGGATCAGTCCCGGCGTGCGATAGGGCGCGAGATCGACGGGCATCCCGGCGAACGAGCCCGACGCCGTGAACGCATCCCAGAATCTCCACCAGTAGGCGGCGCCGGAGACGAGGTAGGCGAGCGACAGCCAGGACAGCGCCTCGAGAACCGAACGCGCCCAGGCGCGCAGGCGCAGGAAGTCGATGCCCGCGAGCACCGCGAGCACCGCCAGCGCGATCTGCAGCACGGCGAACCACGCGGCGTGGTGGATGAGGAACAGCGGAAGCGTCGCGGCGGTGCGCGACGCGAGCGGCACCTGGGCGCTCAACCCCTGAAGCAGGCCCGCGGTGAACAACCCGCCCAACGCCGAGACGCCGTTGACCGCCCCGGTAAGGATCCACGCCCAGGCGATGAGCCGCACGCCGCGGGGACGGGTCACGGGGGCCACCGGCGCCGCCCCGCTCAACGCCCGCCGAACCGCCGCAACCACGCGGCCGCGCCGGATACCGCACCGGGTCTGACGAGCGATCTGTGCATTCCGGCCCCCGTTCCACCACCGCCCCATGATCCGTCATGGGGCGACGCCCGGCAACCGTACAACGGCCTTCGTCCCGGGACACCCTACGCATCGCACATACGTCTGCGCGGTGCGTAGGCCGCGTCCACCCGCCTGTGAGCCGGCGCTTTGGTGCTATAGTGACGCGCCCGAACCCTACACCGTACGGGAGCAGACGATGAGCAGACCGCGCCCCGAACCGGGCGCCGGCGAGCGCGGCGCCGCCAAGGTCGCCCGCATCCCGGTGAAGATCGAACCCACCACGCGCGCGCCGCGCAAGCCGGCGTGGATCCGCGCGCATTCTCCGGCACACCCGGCCGTGCAACGTCTCAAGGCGGTACTGCGCGCCAATCGGCTGCAGACCGTGTGCGAGGAAGCCTCATGCCCGAACATCGGCGAGTGTTTCAGCCACGGGACGGCGACGTTCATGATCATGGGGGGGATCTGCACGCGGCGTTGCCCGTTCTGCGACGTCGCCCACGGCCGGCCGTCGCCACTGGACGCCGGGGAACCGGCGAACCTCGCACACACGATCCGCGCGATGGGATTGCACTACGTAGTGGTCACCTCGGTGGACCGTGACGACCTGCGCGACGGCGGCGCGGCCCACTTCGCCGCGTGCGTGCGCGCCATCCGGGAGACGAACCCGGAGATCCGGGTGGAGATCCTGGTCCCGGACTTCCGCGGCCGCGTGGACGCGGCCCTGGAATGCCTCGTGCAGGCGCCGCCGGATCTATTCAACCACAACCTGGAGACGGTGCCGCGCCTCTACCGGCAGGCCCGCCCGGGCGCCGACTATGCCGGATCGCTGCACCTGCTCGAACGGTTCAAGGCGCATTGCGCGGGCGTGCCGACCAAGTCCGGGCTAATGCTCGGGCTCGGCGAGGAGAGCGCCGAAGTGGAAACGGTCATGGCCGACCTGCGCGCGCACGGCGTGCAGATGTTGACCCTCGGCCAGTATCTGCAACCGAGCATCCACCACCTGCCGATCGCACGCTTCGTACCCCCGGAGGAATTCGAGCGGCTCGGCGCCGTGGCGCGGCGCATGGGATTCCGCCACGTGGCGAGCGAACCCATGGTGCGCTCCTCCTACCACGCCGACCGTCAGGCCCGCGAGGTCCTCGCCGGCGATTGACGGTAAGCGACGACCGGCCACCCACCGCCCCGACCGGGCTCCGCAGCGCTGATATCCGTGCACAAGGGCGGGGCTCGCCCCCTCGGCGGCATCGCGGGGACCCGCCGCCATCACCACGGATCCGCGTCGCCGGCCGGGCAAGCCCGGCCCTACCGAACGTGCGGGGATGCGCGAATCCCGGTAGGGCGGGCCTCGGCCCGCCGACGGCATCGCGGGGACCCGCCGCGATCACCACGGATCCGTGTCGCCGGCCGGGCAAGCCCGGCCCTACCGAACGCGGGGATGCGCGAATTCCGGTAGGGCGGGCCTCGGCCCGCCGACAGCATCGCGGGGACCCGCCGCGATCACCACGGATCCGCGTCACCGGCCGGGCAAGCCCGGCCCTACCGAACGCGGGGATGCGCGAATCCCGGTAGGGCGGGCCTCGGCCCGCCGACGGCATCGCGGGAACCCGCCGCCATCACCACGGATCCGCGTCACCGGCCGGGCAAGCCCGGCCCTACCGAACGTGCGGGGATGCACGAATCCCGGTAGGGCGGGCCTCGGCCCGCCGACGGCATCGCGGGGACCCGCCGCGATCACTACGGATCCGTGTCGCCGGCCGGGCAAGCCCGGCCCTACCGAACGTGCGGGGATGCACGAATCCCGGTAGGGCGGGCCTCGGCCCGCCGGCGACGCTCACTCTCCGTCCGGATCATCGGACCGGAGCAGGGCCTCGATCCGGGTCGCGGCCTGTTCGATACCCGTGGGGAGCGGCGGCACCGGCGCCGGTGCCGCCCACAACGCGCGCAGTTCCGTCTGCAGATCGCCCGCCCGCAGTTGCCCGCCGGTGATCTCGCGCGCACGCCCGTGACGGCGCAACCACGCGATCAGGCCCGGCTCCTCGGGCCAGTCACCGCGACGCACGTACAACACCGGCACGCCGTTGCACGCCGCCTCGGTGAAGATGCCGTAGCCGGGCTTGGTGATCACCGCATCGCCGGCACACAGCACGTCGATGAACGCCTCGCCGAGGGTCGTCACCGGGATTACGTCGGGTCGCGGCACGGCGCTCTCGGGCGGGACCAGCCAGCGCAATCCGGGACGCGCCGGCCAGTCGGCCACCGGCAGCGGGGTGGGAATCCCGCCCGGGGCGACGAGGATCAGGCGTTGCGCCCCGTGCACATCGAGTCCGGCGCGCCGGCGCACGACCTCGCGCCGGTCACGCCCGAGGCGCGCGATCGGGCCGATCGCCACGCGGTTGGGCAGACCCGCCATCGACAGCGCCGGTTCCGGGGCGAGGAACACCCGCGCGCACCGGTAGGCGGCCTCGATCTGCGCGAGGATCGCCGCGGCACCATCGGCCGCGCCGCAATACGCCCGGTAAATCTCGCCCCAGTGCAGCGAACACAGCGCGGCGGCGGGGACGCCGGTGCGCGCCGCCGCCTCGAGAATCCGATAGGGCACGTCCGCCACGACGGCATCCGGCGCCAACTCGGCGAGCCGGTCCGCCTCATGTGCAACGCCCGCCTCCCATCGGCCGTGGAAGGCCGCATAGGCGCGCGCACTCGCGGCGGCGCGCACGACCAGGCTGCCCTCCATTACCATGCCGACGTCGGCCGGCGCCTCCCAGTGCCGGAAGGGCCCGTCGAGGCGCGCGGCGAGCACCGATCGCGGCAGCGCCGAATACACCGTCAGCCGCAACCGGGGGATGCGCCGGCGTAGCGCGTTGAACACCGGCGCGCATTGTGCGAGGTGCCCGTGGCCGTGGTGGGACAGCGCCGCGAGCAGGTGTGGAGCACGCTCCGGATCGCGGTGCATGCTACGGCGGCCGCCCGCAAGGACGGCCCGGCCCCGAGGATCGCTCACCGCGTCGCGCCCACCGGCGGCAGCCGTTCCATCAGGTAGCCGAGGCAGTCCTGGCGGATGGCCCGTGGATCGCGGCTCAGCATCGACGGCATCACCGGCACGGCGACCCGCAGCTCGCCGTCGACCTCGGCGAAGAAGCGCCCCCCCACGTCGCGCCCCCGATCGTCGTAGGCGACGATGCGCACGCGACTGCCGGGGCGGACCCGGCCCAGGCACGTCCCGGGAGGCAGTTCGCGGAAGTTGAGACGATCGAGATCCTCGACCAGCCGCAGGTCCGCATCGGCGTCGCCGAAGCCGAACGAGACCTCCTCCGGGACCTTCATCACCGCCACCGTATGAAACAGGTCGATCTCACCGGGCGCGGGCGCTCGGTCGGGCAGTTCCGAGAGATGCAGGCAGGCGTCCAGGTATTCCAGGGCGTGTTCGATCCCGTGGCTGCGGCCCGGTTGGCCGCACTCGAGGGTCACGGCGGGACACAAACCGGCGAAGGCCGCCGCCTGGACCCCGCGCGGCGTAGTGAAGTACACCACGGTGCGCCCGAACAGCGACGCCAGTCGCAGGAAACGCGAATCGCGCCGATTGATGCAGGCATAGTGCGGATTGAGGCCGGTGTTGTTGTGCACGTCCACGCTGGCGAACACGTCGCGGACGCGCATCTCCGCGAGCACGCGGCGCATCAGCGCATGTTCCGGGGTACCGTCGTCGTCCGCCCCCGGCCAGACCCGATTGTAGTCCGGCTGACCGGGCAGGCGCCGCACGCCGGCGCGCGCGGCGGCCACGTTTCCGACGAACAGCGACAACGCGCGCGGCAGCATGCGGGCGCCGCCGCCCGGGGCGTAGCGGCGCAGCAATCGCTGTACGGCATGCAGCCCGGTATCCTCGTTACCGTGCAGCAGCACCGAGACGAACAGGGGCCGCCGACGTCGCCCGGGCAGGTGGATCAGCGTGGGGCCGGGCAACACACGGTGCAACGCCGCGGGCTCGGCGCCTACGAAACCGGGCGGCAGACGATCCAAAACACCGAGTTCGATCGCGCCGGTATCCATGGTGTTCACACGGTCCACTCGTGCACGGGCGCACCCGCCCCCTGTCGCTCCAGGTACGCGGCCGTGAGAGCGGCGGGGTCGCGGCCGTGGCGCTCCACCCAGGCGCGTTGCCAGGCGGTACCGTTGCGCGCGGTCCGCACCCGGGCCTCGATGATCCCCAGGTATTCGTCCGCGTCGGCGGCGTCCAGTTCCAACCGGCGCAGCCCCCGGCGCGCCGCCGGCAGCAGTTCGTCCAGGAGCAGCGCCTGCACCGGGCCGCGGCGTTCGCCGAACCAGCCCACGTTGGCGCGCAGCCCGAAGCGGGCGGCGGCGTAGAAATTGTCCCGGGCGCAGGCGAAGGCCAATTCGTGCTCGGGCGGCACAGGCCGCGCGCCCAACGACTCGACCAGACCGAAGAACAGCGCGGCGTTGGCGATGGCATCGGCCACCGTCGGGCCGCCCGGCACCGCCCGGTGCTCGATGCGCAGGTGCACGCCGCCGCCGGACTCGATCCCGATCAGCGGCCGATTCCAACGCCAGATGGTCCCGTTGTGCAGGCGCAGGTGAGCGAGGGCCTCCGGCGGCCCGTCCGAGCACATGGGCAGCAGCACCGGGTAGTGGTCGCGGTTCTCCACGAACCATTCCAGCAGCGAATCGCGGGCATAGTCCGAACCGAAGGTGACGCGGCGCGTCGGCCCACCGGCGGCCCCGTCGTAGCCGCCGACCTCCGCCGACTGCTCGAAGAGCGGGATGCGCGTCTCGTCCCAGAGGTCTCGGCCGAACAGGTACGGCGAATTGGCGGCCGCCGCGACGATCGGCGCCGAGGCGATCAGCGCGGCGTTGTAGGCTCGCACCGCCCGTTCCCGTCCGACCTGCAGATGGATCTGAAAGGAGGTGGCGGCGGCCTCGAGCATCAGGTCGTGGTGCTCGACATGCAGATGTTCACGACCCTGGATGTCCAGCCGCAGGGGACGGCCGTCGCGCAACCGCAGCACCTGTTCGTTCAGGGCACGGTAGCGTTTCAGCGGGGACATGTTGGCGAGGCTCAATTCCGACTCGCGCAACGTCGGGAGGATCCCGGTCATCAGCGGGCGAACCCCCGGCTCCGCCGCCGCGCCTTCGCAGCGTCGCCAGATCTCCTCCAACTCGCGGTGCATGGCGGACAGGGCGTCCCCGCGCAGGACGCGCGCAGCACCGTTCAGTTCCACGTTGAAGCGGGCCAGTTCGGGGACCACGCGCTCGTCGCCGAGGCGTTCCAGAAACGCCTGGTTCACGGGGGCCGCGCGCAGGGACCCATCCACGAGCCATGCCTCCAACTCGTAGCCGCCGATCCCCCCCTGCCCGGACAGCCTCCCCTCCCGGAACCAGACCCCCAGCAGTTCCGTCTCCGCGTCCAGGCGCCGGCGAAACTCGGTGAAGTCCCGCTCGCGGAAATGCGTGTCTGCGATTTCCTGTCCCATCCCTCGGCAATCCTCCCCGGCTCGTCATCGGCGTCGCAGGGCCCCTCCCCATGGCGCCCCGTACGCCCTGGGCCGGCGGACCCATAGGAATCGCGGCGGCGCCCCGCAACGGCGTCGGCGGGCCAAGGCCCGCCCTACCGGAATTCGCGCATCCCCATCCCCCCGGTAGGGCCGGGCTCGCCCGGCCGACGTCGCTGAATTCCCCGCGACCGGCCGACGGTGCGCGCGAAATCCCTACCGCCCCCGACCAAGCGCGAGCATCCGGTCCAGTTCCGTGAGCCGCTCCGGCGTGCCCACGTCCACCCAACGCCCGCGGTAGTGCTCGCCCGCGACCTGTCCCCGGAGGACCGCACCCCGCAGCAGCGGCGCGAGCGGGAACGCCCCGGGCTCGCAACCGGCGAACAGCTCCGGCCGATACACGGCGATCCCGCTGAAGGTCAGCCGCGCCGCCCCTTCCCCGCGGACACGGCCGCCGACCAATGTGAAGTCGCCCTCCGGGTGGTGCGGGGGGTTGTCCACGAGCACGAGATGGGCAAGCCCATCCGGGTCTCTCGGCAACCGACGATAGGGATAGTCGGTCCATACATCGGCGTTGACCACCACGAACGGGTCGGGTCCGAGCCACTCCAGGGCCTGCCGGACCCCGCCCCCGGTCTCCAGCGGGTGGGTCCCTTCGTCCGAGTAACGGATGCGTGCGCCGTAGCGCGCCCCATCCCCCAGGGCCGCGCGGATCCGCCCGCCGAGGTGCGCCAGGTTGATAACCGATTCCGTGATCCCCCCCTCCACCAGCGCCGCCAACTGGTGCTCGATCAGGGCGCGCCCGCCGGCGCGCAGCAGGGGCTTGGGGGTATGATCGGTGAGCGGCCTCAGCCGCAGACCGCGGCCGGCGGCGAGGATCATCGCCTTCATCGCGCGCCGCTGTCGGGACCCGCCTTCCGGTCCATCGCCGGTACCACGCGTGCGTCCAGGAACTCGTGCAGCCGGCCGAGCTCGGGTCGGTGGGCACTGACCTCGAGCAGGTAGCCGAACACCCGGGGCAGATCCGCAAGGTAGCGGTCCTTGCCGTCCCGGTGATACAGGCGCGCGAAGATACCCGCCACCTTCAGGTGGCGCTGCACCCCCATCAGATCGAACCAGCGCAGGAACCGCGCCTCGTCCTCCTCGCGCAGAATCCCGGACTGGCAGGCCAGATCGTGGTAACCGAGCGCCCACTCCTCCACGAGCGGTCGCGGCCAGGCGATGTAGGCATCGCGCAGCAGCGAGACCAGGTCGTAGGTCACCGGACCCGACACCGCGTCCTGGAAATCGACGATGCCGGGATTGTGGGTGGGGGTGACCAGAAGATTGCGGGAGTGGTAATCCCGGTGTACGCACACCCGGGGCTGTTCCAGTGCCGCGCCGATCAACGTCGCGAACGCTTCGTCGAGCAGGGTCCGTTCGGCGGCGGTGAGTTCCAGACCCAGGTGCGTGCCGAGAAACCACCGGCGGAACCATTCCAGTTCCCGACCGAGCAGGACCTCGTCATAGGGGGGCAACTCCAGACGCGCCACGTCCGTGCACGTCTGCAGAACCACCAGCGCCCCGAGCGCATCCCCGTAGAGCCGTTCTACGCGGCTCTCGTCGAGGGCGTCCCGATAGAGTTCGGTGCCCAGATCGCCGAGCAGCAGAAAGCCCTGTTCCAGGTTCTCGTGCAGCACCTCGGGAACGTTCAGGCCGGCGGCGCGGAACCCGCGTGCAATCCGCACGAACGCGCGGCAGTCCTCCCGCCCGGGCGGGGCGTCCATGGCGATGTAGGTGCGCGCGCCCCGCGCGAACCGGAAGTAGCGTCGAAAACTCGCATCCTCCGAGGCCCGCGCCACGGTCAGCTCGCCGGGTCCGAGGACGCCGCGCACCCAACCGATCAGGGCCGCGAGCCGCGGGTCTGCCGGATCATCCAAGGGAATACCGTACTCCATGGCCGCAGGATACCCCGCACGGCGACTCCGCGGCCGATCGCCTACTTCGGCCGACGGGGGATGCGACGGCGCACGCCCTTGCCGGGCGCGGATCGCCTCTTGGCGGCGATCTTGCCGAGCGCCGTCTTTTTCTTCGCGGCGGTTTTCTTCTTGGCCGCTTTCTTCGCGGCGACCTTCTTCTTCGCGGCGACCTTCTTCTTGACGACCTTTTTCTTCGCCGTCTTCTTCGGCATCGCTTTCTTCTTCGCCGTCTTCTTCACGACCGTCTTCTTCACAACCTTCTTCTTGGCGGCCGGTTTCTTCGCGACCGCCTTCTTTTTGGATGGCACCTTCTTCTTTTCCGTCTTCTTCGCCGCGGACTTCTTCTTGGCCGCAGCCCCCGCTGTCGGCGCACCACCGCCGGCCCGCTTCGCCGGGATACGCGACCCGACCCGCTTCGCCACGACCCGCTTTGCATCGCCGGAGGCCGGCTCGCCCCCCGGCACCGCCTCGCCGCGGCTCAACGGGTCCACGATCCGACGGATGGCCTGGAAGACGTCGGAGACCTCGCCTACCCCCTGGACCGTACGCAGCCGCCCCTGACGCCGGTAGTACTCGATCACCGGCGTGGTCTGGGCCTCGTACACGCGCAGCCGGTTGGCGATGGTCTCCTCGTTGTCGTCGGCGCGCCGACGCAGGTTACCGCCGCAAAGATCGCAGCGGTCATCGAACTTGGGGGGGCTCGAATAGACGTTGTACACCGCGCCGCAGGACTCGCAGGTGCGCCGCCCGGTCAAGCGCTGCATCAGCACATCGAAATCCACGTCGATCAACAGCGCCAGATCCAGTGGCTGCCCGAGGTCGTGGAGCATCCCATCGAGGGTTTCGGCCTGCGAGAGGTTGCGCGGGAAACCGTCCAGAATGAAGCCGCGTTGCGCGTCGGGCTCGGCGAGACGCTCACGGATCATCCCGAGCACGATCTCGTCGGAGACCAGTTGACCGGCGTCCATCGCGGCCTTCGCCATGCGCCCCAGCGGGGTGTCCGCGGCCACCGCCGCCCGCAACAGGTCGCCGGTGGAGATCTGCGGAGTATGATATTGATCGACTAGTTGTTTTCCCTGCGTCCCTTTGCCCGATCCAGGTGCTCCCAACAGTACGATTCTCATGGCAGCCTTTTCACTCCCCGTAGCTGGGTGGTTGTCGGTGGATTCGGCGCCGGGTATCTCCGGAACGCGGCCGGTAGAGGCAGGTAGGGCCGCCCGAGGGACCCTCCAGCCCCGCCCGGGACACTCCGCGGCGATCAATTCTCCTTGTCCGTACATAGGCGCCGTGCATCGACCGGCGCGCGCGCAATGCAACCGTACGATTAAGCTAACCGCACAGCCCCGACAAGTCAACGAACCCCATGAAATGCATTATGTTTTGAGGTATGCTTTGGCACCCCCGGGGAACCTGCCGAGATGCAGGCCGGATTGATAAATACGAAACCCATTGATATTACAGCCGCCCATGGACAGGATCCCGGAATTCACGAACCAGGAGTTGAAGGTGGCGCGCGCCGTCCTGGCCGAGCGTTATGCCCGACCCGTGGAGCCGGACCTCGCCGAGAGCGAACTGCGACTCGACCGGTCCGCCCTCGAACTGGTGAGTTGTCCGACCCTGTACTGGAACGAGCGCGGCTGCCATTTCGTGGTGTTCAAGACGGCGCCGGCCCGGTACCGCTGCCAGTTCTTCTACCGCATCCGCGAGGTGTTCGGCGCCGGTATCGAGGAATACGACGAACTGGGCGACTGCATCCTTACGCTGCTGCGAATCCAGTCGGACCACGAGCGCGATCGCGACCGGGAGCCGATGCGCCCCTGATGCGCGCGGCGCGCCGGTGGTGGTGCATGCGTGACGGAGCCGATATCATTCCGGATCCCGGTTCCAGACAACTAGATCGACCCGCCCAGGGAGAAGCGTCCGATGGCCAAGAAAGTGGCGAAGAAAAATGCCTTTTACGCCCAGTCCGGCGGTGTCACCGCCGTCATCAACGCCAGCGCCTGCGGCGTCATCGAGACGGCGCGCCGGCACAAGGACCGCATCGGCAAAGTCTATGCCGGGCGCAACGGGATCATCGGTGCGCTCACCGAGGACCTGATCGATACCGGCCGGGAATCGGCGAAGGCCATCGCCGCCCTGCGCCACACCCCGGGCGGCGCCTTTGGATCGGCACGCTACAAGCTGGAGAGCCTCGAGGAGAGTCGTGCCGAGTACGAACGCCTGGTCGAGGTGTTCGAGGCACACGACATCGGCTATTTCTTCTACAACGGCGGCAACGACTCGCAGGACACCGCCTACAAGATCTCCCAGTTGAGTGAGACGATGGGCTACCCCATCACCTGCATCGGCGTCCCCAAGACCGTCGACAACGACCTGCCGATCACCGACAACTGCCCGGGCTTCGGCTCGGTCGCAAAGTATGTCGCCGTCTCCATCCGTGAGGCCGCCTTCGACGTCGCCTCCATGTCCAAGACCTCCACCAAGATCTTCGTGCTGGAGGTCATGGGCCGCCACGCAGGCTGGATCGCCGCGGCCGGCGGCCTCGCCGCCGAGAAGCCGGGCGACGCACCGCACCTCATCCTCTTCCCGGAGGTGGTCTTCGATCAGGAGAAGTTCCTCAAGCGGGTCGAACAGGCGGTCAAGAAATTCGGCTACTGCGCCATCGTGGTCTCCGAGGGGGTGCGGAGCGCGGACGGACGGTTTTTGGCCGAGGCCGGCACCCGGGACGCCTTCGGTCACGCCCAGCTCGGCGGCGTCGCGCCGGTCATCGCGCAGATCATCAAGGACAGCCTGGGCTACAAGTACCACTGGGCGGTCGCGGACTACCTGCAGCGCGCGGCGCGGCACATCGCCTCCAAGACCGACGTCGAACAGGCCTACGCGGTCGGCAAGGCCGCCGTGCAACTCGCCCTCAAGGGCCACAACGCCGTGATGCCGACGATCGTGCGCAAATCCGACAAGCCCTACCGGTGGGGGATCGGTGTGGCCCCCCTGGCGGACGTGGCCAACGTCGAGAAGAAGATGCCGCGGGAATTCATCGCCCGCGACGGGTTCAGTATCACCGAGAAGTGCCGGCGCTACCTGCAGCCGCTGATCCGGGGGGAGGAGTATCCCCCGTACCGGTACGGCCTGCCGCAGTACGTGACGCTCAAGAACATCGCGGTCGCTCGCAAGCTCAAGACGCGCTTTACTCTAAGGTCGGGCACCGGCGTTTGATCTGGATCAATCCGCGACCTTGGATAAAACCAGAGAATTGGTTGCCCTCCAGGTACGGACGGGCAGCGGTTACAACCGCAACGCGGCGCGCCTGATCCTCGCCGAGGTCCGGCGCGGGCATGGCCGAGCGGCGGTGGATCGCCTGATCCGCGAACTGAACCTCGATGAGGCCTTCGGGCTCAAGCCGGGAACCGTGTTCAGACATCCCTAGGGTGCCTGTCGGGAAGAGTCGTGCGTAGCGAGGCGCGCCGGGAAGTCGGAGGTCGTTTTTCGATCGCACGAGGACGAATAGTGGGCCTCTCCGACGGGAAGGATCACAAAGTAACAGTCGCATGGCCGAGCACTCCTGGCCGGCGCCGCTCGGACGCGGTCACCGGAAAGGATTGAATGACGCAATTTCTTCCTGCGCAGGCAGGCGGTTTCCATCGGCCTCGGGCCGTTTCGAACGGAGGATAGTCCATGTTGTCACCAGAAATCTGGTTCGCCCTGGCCAGCGCCGGTGTGGCGCTGATCTACGGCGGGATTTCCGCCAAATGGGTCCTGGCCCAGCCGGCAGGCAACGAGCGCATGCGCGAGATCGCCACGGCGATCCAGGAAGGCGCCAAGGCCTACCTCAACCGCCAGTACACCACCATCGGCTTGGTCGGCGTGGCGCTGTTTATCATTATTCTCTTCGCGCTGAGCATCAAGACTGCGATCGGCTTCGCCATCGGCTCGATCTGTTCGGGGGCCGCCGGTTACATCGGCATGCATATCTCGATACGGGCCAACGTGCGCACGGCGGAGGCCGCACGCCGCGGCATCAACCCCGCGCTCGCGGTCGCATTCCGGGCCGGCTCGATCACCGGGTTGCTGGTGGTCGGACTCGGTCTGCTGGGAATCACCGTCTACTACGCGATCCTGACCAGCATCGCGCCCGCCGGCCAGTCGGCCGTCGCTACGATCGAACCGCTGGTGGGACTGGCCTTCGGCAGTTCGCTGATCTCCATCTTCGCGCGGCTCGGAGGCGGCATCTTCACCAAGGGCGCCGACGTCGGGGCGGACCTGGTGGGCAAGATCGAAGCGGGCATCCCCGAGGACGACCCGCGTAACCCGGCGGTGATCGCCGACAACGTCGGCGACAACGTCGGCGACTGCGCCGGCATGGCAGCGGACCTGTTCGAGACCTACGCCGTGACCGTGGTGGCGACCATGCTGCTGGGCGCGTTGCTCATGCACGACTACACCAAGGCGGTACTCTATCCGTTGGTCCTCGGCGGGGTCTCGATCCTCGCCTCGGTGGTCGGCACCTTCTTCGTGCACGCCCGGGAGGGCGGCAAGATCATGAGCGCCCTCTACCGCGGACTGGCCGTGGCGGGGATACTCGCGGCGATCGCGTTCTACCCGGTCACGCAATGGCTGATGGCCGCCAACCCCGGCCACTTCAGCGTGGGCGGACTCTATGGCGCGGCGCTGATCGGATTGGTCCTCACCGGCGCGCTGGTGGTGATCACCGAGTACTACACGGCCACCGAGTACGGGCCCGTGCGCCACATCGCCAGTGCATCGACCACGGGGCACGCGACCAACATCATCGCCGGTCTCGGGGTCTCCATGAAGGCCACGACGCTGCCGGTGCTGGCGATCTGCGCCAGCATCTGGGGCGCCTACGCCTTCGCCCACCTGTACGGCATCGCTATCGCCGCCACCGTGATGCTATCGATGACCGGTGTCATCGTGGCCCTGGACGCCTACGGTCCGATCACGGACAACGCGGGCGGAATCGCCGAGATGGCCGACCTGCCTCCGGAAGTGCGCAGTGTCACCGACCCCCTGGACGCCGTGGGCAACACCACCAAGGCCGTGACCAAGGGCTACGCGATCGGCTCCGCCGCCCTGGCCGCCCTGGTCCTGTTCACCGACTACACACACGCCCTCGCCAGCACCGGACACGCGATGTCCTTCAATCTGTCCGACCACATGGTCATCATCGGATTGTTCATCGGCGGTCTGGTACCCTACCTCTTCGCGGCCTTGGCCATGGAAGCGGTGGGTCGTGCCGCCGGCTCGGTGGTCATCGAGGTGCGCCGGCAGTTCCGCGAGATCAAGGGGATCATGGAGGGCAAGGCCAAGCCCGACTATTCCCGGGCCGTGGACCTGCTCACCAAGTCCGCGATCAGGGAGATGATCCTCCCCTCGCTGCTGCCGATACTGGTACCGATCGCAGTGGGTTGGATACTCGGGCCGAAGGCCCTCGGCGGCGTGCTGCTCGGTTCGATCATCACCGGGCTGTTCATAGCCATTTCCATGACCGCCGGCGGCGCCGCTTGGGACAACGCCAAGAAGTACATCGAGGACGGCAACCTGGGAGGCAAGGGCTCCGAGACCCACAAGGCCGCCATAACCGGTGACACCGTCGGCGATCCCTACAAGGACACCGCCGGCCCGGCGATCAACCCGTTGATCAAGATCATCAACCTCGTGGCACTGCTGATCGTGCCGTTGCTCATGCATTAGAAGTTCGGGGCCCTCCCTGCGGTAACCGCGCCGTTCGCCGGCCGGGGCCGCGCAGGGAGGGCCTCGGCCCTCCGGGGCCGTCGAATCCGCAGCACCGACATAAGCCGCCGTCTCGGTAATCTCGAAACGCTATACTCCCCGCGGGAATCCCGCTCTGCTCCAGCCGCTCGACCCCGCACCCAAGAAGGGTTCATCGCCGTACGATCCGCCGAAGGCCGCCGGGTATGGGGTATGCGCTATGCGCCCTTCGCCGGAGGCTTGCGGCCCCAGGCGAAGCGGACATTGACCTCCAGTCGGATCCCGTCCGCCGTGGCGATACGGGCGACCTCCGCCAGATGCTCGGCACGCAGCCGGTCCCGCTGCGGCGCCTCGATCGATTCCACGAAGACACGCAGCCCGCTGTTCCAGACCACATCCCACCACCCGGCCGCATCGACCAAGTGATAGCCAAGCACCTCTTCCTCGATACGCACATCCTCCAGACCGGCGCCCGCGAGCAACGCCCGGCACGCCTGCGCATCCGCCAGGCGCTGCCAGGCCGGCGGTCGCCGCGTCTCTTCGGCGATCAACCCGGCATCCTCCAGGGCATGGAACAGCATGCCCGCGAGCGGCTCGAACGATCCGGGGGCGAAGGCGCTGAAGATCACCCACCCGCCGGGGCGGACCACGCGGCACCACTCGCGCACGGCGTGCGCCATGTCGGGCACGAGGAACAGCCCGAATCCGCACAGGATCACGTCAAAATAGTCGCGGCGGAACTCCAGCGACTCGGCATCCATGCAATGGAGATCGATATTGGAGAGGCCGAGGGCGCGGGCCTTCTCCTGCGCGCGCGCGAGCATCGCATCGGACAGGTCGATCCCCATCACGCGGCCCCCGGACCCCACGAGTTGCGCCGCGGTGAGCGCCGCGACGCCGGTCCCCGTGGCGACGTCCAGGACCTTGTCGCCATGCGCGATCGGCACGCGCGCCACCATCCGGTCCGCACTGAATGGAAACAGGCGCAGCACCTCGTGGTCGTAGCCGGGCGCGAGGCGTTCGAAGAGTGCGGTGACGCGCGCCTTGGCGCTCTGCCCCGACGATCCGTTCACGGATCCGCCCAGAGCTCCGACCAGCGGGGCGGGACCCTTCCCGGCACCGGTCAACCGGCCAGGCCTCCGGCGACGAAGTCCCAATCGACCAAGCCCCAGAACGCCTCCAGATACTTCGGCCGCGCGTTGCGATAATCGATGTAATAGGCGTGCTCCCACACGTCGCAGGTGAGCAGCGGTGTCTTGCCCGAGGTCATCGGGTTGCCGGCGTTCGACGTCCCTTCCAGCGCGATCGAACCGTCGGGATTGCGCACCAGCCACGCCCAACCCGAGCCGAACAGGGTCAGCGCCGCCTGCGTGAATTTCTCCTTGAAGGCGTCGCAGGAGCCGAAGGCCCCGTCGATGGCCGCGGCGAGATCGCCGGCCGGCTTGCCGCCGCCGTCCGGGCTCAGGCAATGCCAATAGAAGGTGTGGTTCCAGACCTGAGCCGCATTGTTGAAGATCCCGCCCGCCGGCGCCTTGCGGATGATCTCCGGGATCGAGGCCTGCTCGAACCCGGTCCCGGGGACGAGCTTGTTCAAATTCGCGACATAGGCGGCGTGGTGCTTGCCATAGTGGTAACGCAACGTCTCCTCGGAGACATGCGGTGCGAGTGCGGTCATCGCGTAGGGGAGATTCGGAAGGACAAACTCCCCGTCGGCGCCGCGCAGGGCGCCCTCCAGGGCGACGTTCGATGCTGCCTGACTCATGGCGACCTCCTTGTATTGCATTCCGGAGCGTTGGCCGACGGGCACCACCCGCCGGTGCACCCCGTCGTAGAGTGTACTCCCGGTACGGGACGCGGGCGGCTCCGGCGTTTGAAAAAAGCCGCGGATCCGGTGTAAGGTGCCCTTTTGAATGAGCAATAGGGAGCCGTTATGGAGATCGCCGAGAAGACGGTCGTGATGATCGAATACACCCTCACCGACGACGCCGGCGCCGTGGTCGACACCTCCGAGGGTCACGAGCCGTTGTCCTATATCCAGGGGAGCAGGAACATCATCCCCGGCCTGGAATCCGCCCTGGAGGGAAAATCCGTCGGGGACTCGCTCCGGGTCTCCATCCCTCCGGAGAAGGGATACGGTGTGCGTCAGGACTCCTTGATGGCCCAGGTGCCCCGCGACCGATTCGAGTCCGCGGATCAGCTTACGGTGGGCATGCAGTTCCAAACCCAGGCCGAATCCGGGATCCAGGTGGTCACAGTGGTCGAGGTCGACGACGATACGGTCACCGTGGACGCCAATCACCCGCTGGCCGGTTCGACCCTGAACTTCGAGGTATCGGTGGTCGAGGTTCGGAATGCCACCCCGGAGGAACTCGAGCAGGGTCACGTACACGGCCCCGAAGACCACGGGCACTGATGATCCGCGAGGATCTGTATGTAGCGAGTCGCGTAGAAGATCGGAAACGACGCCGTCGGCGGGGCGAACCCCGCCCTACGGAATCTCCACCGCGTCGCGATATTCCGGTAGGGTCGGGCTTGCCCGACCGGCGCTGTGGACCGCCCCCGAACCCGGCGGGGCTTTCCGGCGTTGTCGGCGGGGCGAGCCCCGCCCTACGGGGGGGTACCGCCGCCCGGCGGGACGGATCCCGTGCGTATCGGGGCGGCCCCGTCGCGCGCGGATCAGGCCTTGCGGTAGAGTTCTCCGCCCTGCTCGGTGAACTCGCGGGCCTTCTCCTCCATTCCCGAGCGGATCGCCGCTTCCGCGTCTTCGATCCCCTTGTTCCTGGCGTACTCGCGCACATCCTGTGTGATCTTCATGGAACAGAAATGCGGCCCGCACATGGAGCAGAAGTGTGCGACCTTGTGCGCCTCCTTGGGCAGGGTCGCGTCGTGGAACTCGCGCGCCTTCTCCGGGTCCAGGCTCAGGTTGAACTGATCCTCCCAGCGGAACTCGAAGCGGGCCTTGGATAACGCGTTGTCGCGGACCTGAGCGCCCGGATGGCCTTTGCCGAGGTCCGCGGCATGGGCGGCGATCTTGTAGGTGACGATGCCCTCGCGCACGTCGTGCTTGTCCGGCAGGCCGAGGTGCTCCTTGGGCGTGACGTAGCAGAGCATGGCCGTTCCATACCAGCCGATCATCACCGCGCCGATCGCCGAGGTGATGTGATCGTAGCCCGGTGCGATGTCGGTGGTCAGCGGCCCGAGCGTGTAGAACGGGGCCTCGTAGCAATCCTGCAGTTCGCGGTCCATGTTTTCCTTGATGAGTTGGACCGGCACGTGGCCGGGACCCTCGATCATGACCTGGCAGTCGTGCTCCCATGCGATGCGCGTCAGTTCCCCGAGCGTGCGCAACTCCGCGAACTGCGCCTCGTCGTTGGCATCCGCGATCGATCCCGGGCGCAGGCCGTCGCCCAGGGAAAAAGCGACGTCGTAGGCCTGCATGATCTCGCAGGTCTCTTCGAAGTGCGTATACAAAAAGCTCTCGCAGTGGTGCGCCAGGCACCATTGCGCCATGATCGAACCGCCGCGCGAGACGATACCGGTGAGGCGCCGTGCGGTCAGCGGGACATAGGCCAGACGCACACCGGCGTGGATCGTGAAGTAGTCCACGCCCTGCTCGGCCTGCTCGATCAACGTGTCGCGAAAGATCTCCCAGGTCAGTTCCTCGGCCTTGCCGTCCACCTTCTCGAGCGCCTGGTAGATGGGCACGGTGCCGATCGGCACCGGGGCGTTGCGCAGGATCCATTCCCGGGTCTCGTGGATGTTGCGCCCGGTCGACAGGTCCATCACCGTATCCGCGCCCCAGCGGGTCGACCAGATCATCTTTTCCACTTCTTCCTCGATGGAGGAGCCGAGCGCGGAGTTGCCGATATTGGCGTTCACCTTCACCAGGAAATTGCGCCCGATGATCATCGGTTCGAGTTCCGGGTGGTTGATGTTGGCGGGGATGATCGCGCGCCCGGCGGCCACCTCGCCGCGCACGAACTCGGGCGTGATCTCGAGCGGGATGCGCGCACCGAAGCCCCGCCCCGGGTGCTGACGCAGGAGCACCTCGTCGCGCACCTCCCCGAGCCGCAGATTCTCGCGGATCGCGATGAATTCCATCTCGGGGGTGACGATGCCGCGCCGGGCGTAGTGCATCTGGGTCACGTTCGCACCGGGACGCGCGCGCCGCGGCGCGCGCAGGTGCTCGAAGCGCGGCACCGCCGGCTCCTCGTCGGCGGGCCGCCGGCACCCGTATCCCGAGCCGGGACCCTCGATCGCGACGGTGTCGCCGCGCTCGAGGATCCAGCCCTCGCGCACCGGGGCCAGGCCGCGGCGCAGGTCGATATCCACCCCCGGATCCGTATAGGGGCCGGAGGTATCGTAGAGGGTGATCGGGGGATTGGGTTCGCGGCCCATGTCCACCGGGGTCTGCGACTGGGCGACCTCGCGCATCGGCACCTGCAGGTCGGGACGACTTCCGGTCACGTAGCGCTTGCGGGAATTGGGAAACGGGCGCACCGCCTCCTCGCGCAGGCGGGCCGTCCCCCGGATAAATCCCTCTGGAATCGCGCTCATGACCGTCCTCCTGGTGAAATGGAGCGGGGCGGCACGGAGATGGGCTGAGGCGGGATCAGCTTCCCTGCGCCGGTATTACCCGGATCAGGTTCCAAGGGTGATCTCTCAGCCCCCGTTCCGCGGGGACACCCCTAGCTGGATCGGCTCACCGTATCGGATGGGTGCGGCCTTTGCAAGGCACGGGCCGCGAGCGAACCCGTAGTTCCTTGGCCCAAAGCGGGAAATCCCTCGCTGCGACATCCCCGGCCGCTTGCCCGGCAGAGGCAAAGCCCGTACCCTGTACGCGGCTTCCATTATCGATACGTAGCCCGGATGAAGCGAAGCACGATCCGGGGCGGCGGTCCGGGCGGGCGGTCGGCTCCCCGGATTCCGGCCTTCGGCCTGCATCCGGGCTGCCAAAACTGTGCAGGTACCACGCGATGCCCCAGTTCGACGTCGAGCAAGCCCGGTCCAATATGATCAAGCAGCAGATCCGCCCGTGGAACGTGCGGGATACGCGCGTGCTCGAGCTGCTCGCCGCCGTGCCGCGCGAGGACTTCGTCTCGCCCGAGCACCGCAGCCTGGCATTCGCGGACACAAACCTCCCGCTCGGCCACGGACAGGTGATGATGGCGCCCAAGATGGAGGCGCATATGCTGCAGGCATTGGACGTGCAACCATCGGACTTCGTGCTCGAGGTGGGCACCGGCAGCGGCTACATGACCGCCTGCCTGGCGCGGCTCGCAGGTCGGGTGCTCAGCGTCGAGATCGTCCCGGAGTTCAAAGACTCCGCCCGGAAAAAGCTCGCCGCCCACGGCATCGGCAACGTCACCCTGGACATGGGGGACGCGAGTGGGGGCTGGGAACCGGAGCGGCGCTACGACGCGATCGCGGTCACCGGCTCGTTACCGCTCTACACCGATGCGTTCCAGGAGGGCCTGACGATCGGCGGGCGATTGTTCGTGATCGTCGGCGAACCGCCGGTCATGGAGGTGCTGGTGGTCACCCGCACCGCCCCCGACGGCTGGGTTCGGAAGGCCCTGTTCGAGACCGACCTGCCACCGCTGATCAACGCACCGGTTCCGCAGCACTTCGAATTCTGAACACCTGCCCGTGCGTTCCCCCTGCCAAGCGTCTGCGCCGACAGGGAGCAAGCGGGCGGTTCAGCGACCGGTTGTTGATATAATGCTTTTCATGCAAACCGGTCACCGCTTCCGTTGCTGTGTTCAACCCCTTAACCCCCCCGCGACAACCCCCGGCGGTTAGCGATGGGAACGTTCACCCGATCGATCCGGACCCTGATCGCACTGTCCCTCGCCTTGGCCCTGCCCGCCGCGCACGGCGCCGATCTGCTCGGCGTCTATCGCCTCGCGACCCGCAACGACCCGCAACTCCAGGCCGCGGAGCAGGCACGCCTGGCGGTGCTTCAGGCCCGCCCGGAGAGCCGGGCCGGTCTGCTGCCGTCGATCGGTTTCAACTTGAACATCAACCGCAGCCACTTCGACAATAAACTGAGCGGTGGGAGCGCACCGGGGCTCGGCGACTACGCCACCAATCAGAGCTATACGCTGCAACTGAGCCAACCGCTGTTCAACCGGGGGGCCTGGGAGCGGCTCTCGCAGGCGGACAGCCGGATCGCGGAGGCCGACGTCGAGTATGCGGCCGCCCGGCAGGGCCTGATGCTCCGGGTGGCGGTACGCTATTTCGGGGTCCTGAAGGCGCGCGCCGACCTCAAGTTCGTACGCGCCGACCTCGAGGCCACGCGGCGCCGGTCCGAGCAGGCCCGCAAGCGCTTCCGGGTCGGGCTCGGCGCGATCACCGACGTGCGCGAGGCGCAGGCCCGCTACGATGCAGTGGCGGCGCGCAAGATCGTGGCGCGCAACGCCCTCGACAGCGCCCGCGAGGCACTGGAGGAAATCACCGACGCCCCGCCCGGGCGTCTTGCGGACATCCGCGGCACACTCGCGCTGGCGCGCCCCGTCCCGGAGGCCATGAATCGCTGGGTCGACACGGCACTGCAACGCAATCTGCAGGTGCTGGCCCGTACCCGCGCCGTGGACGTGGCGCGCCGCGAGGTCGGAGTGCAGCGCAGCGGGCACTATCCGACCGTGGCCTTGGTCGCGGACACCCAATACCTCGATGAGAATCCCTTCGGCAACTTTCAGTTGCGCCAGCGGCAAAGTTCCATCGGCATCCGGTTGCGGCTGCCGATCTTCCAGGGCGGAGCGGTCACGGCGCGCACCCGCCGGGCGGTACACCTGTATTCCGAGGCGCAGGACCGGCTGGTGCAGGCCCGACGCCGGACGGTGCGCGAGACGCGCGACGCCTACCGCGACGTCCTGGCGAACATCAGCCGAGTCGAGGCGCTGCGACAGGCGGTCGTCTCGGCGCAGACCGCGCTCCAGGCCACCGAGGCGGGCTTCAAGGTCGGCACGCGGACCATCGTCGACGTCCTGGATTTCCAGCGCAACCTCTACAGCGCGCAGAGCGACTACGCCGCGGCCCGCTACGACTACCTGGTGAGCACCCTGCGACTCAAACAGGCGGCGGGCATCCTCAGCGCCGACGACCTCATCGAGATCAACCGCGACCTGAGCGTGGCGGACGACTGATCAGATAGGGGTCGAGCAGTTCCAGCAACCGGCCCACGATCCCGCGATTACGATCGACCAGCCGTTGGCCGCGTTCGCCCATGCGGTGGCGCAGGGGGGCGTCGCCGAGCAGCTCCGCCACCGCCCGCGCCAACTCCGCGGTATCGTGTACCTTGCGCAACGCCCCGGCACGCGCGAGTAATCCGGCGACCTCGGTGAAGTTACCCAGGTGCGGGCCGGTGAGCACCGGCACGCCGGCCGCCGCCGGCTCCAGCAGATTGTGCCCCCCCGCATCGACCAGGCTGCCGCCGACGAAGGCCACGTCCGCGGCGGCGTAGAACGCGGGCAGCTCGCCCATGGTATCGCCCACGAAGACGCTCGCCCCGGGCGGACAGGCGACCCCCTGGGTACGGAGTACGGTCCGGTGTCCCCGGTGCCGGCACAGTGCCGAGACACGCGCGAAGCGCCCCGGGTGCCGCGGAACGATCACCAGCAGTGTCTCGGGGAAACGCTCGCGCACCTCCCCGAAGGCGTCCAGGATCCGCCCCTCCTCACCCTCGTGGGTACTCGCCGCGATCCACACCGGGCGGTTCACCCCCAGGATACGGCGCAACGCCTGGGCCTGCTCCAGCAGGCTCGGAGGCAGTTCCACATCGAACTTCAGGTTGCCGGTCACCGACATCCGCCCCCGGTCGGCCCCGAGTTCGAGCAGGCGCTCGGCGTCCACGCGACTCTGCGGGACGATCGCCGCGAGACAGTCCAGGGTGGCGCGCACCAGCGGCCGCACGCGGCGATAGCCGGCCGCGGAGCGCGCCGAGACCCGCGCGTTGACGAGCACCACCGGGATACCGTCGCGCCGGCAGAGGTGGAACAGGTTGGGCCACAGTTCGGTCTCCAGGACCACCAGGAGGCGCGGGCGCACGCGGCGCAGGAAGCGGCGCACGGCACTCGGGAGGTCATAGGGGACGTAGGCGTGCAGCACCTCGTCGCCGAACAGCCGGCGTACCTGTCGCGAACCGGTCGGCGTCGTGGTGGTGACCATCACCGGGGCGCGCCGGCACAGCGCACGGATCAGGGGTGCGGCCGCCTGCACCTCGCCCACCGAGACCGCGTGCACCCAGATCGCACCGGTCTGCGCCGGGGCGGCGACGAAGCCGAATCGCTCCGGCCAACGCTGCCAGTAGCCGCGCTCGGCGAACCCGCGCCGCAGCAGGCGCAGGAGCGCGAACGGCGTCAACACGTAGAGAACGGCGGTATAGAACGAGCGCACGGTGCAAAAGGGCGGGGCCGCGCCGCTCAGGCGTCGTGCCCCCGCAGCCAATCGAGATACTCGCGCACACCCTCCTCGACGTCGCGGAAGGCGTGATCGAAACCGGCGGCACGCAGCGCGCCGATCTCGGCCTCGGTGAAACTCTGGTAGCGCCCCCGGAGATCCTCCGGAAACGGCAGGTACTCGATCCCGCCGCGCCCGTGCCAGGCGATCACCGCGCGCGCGACGTCGTTGAAGCTGCGGCTGCGCCCCGTGCCGACGTTGAAGATCCCGGAGACCTCCGGATGATCCAGCAGCCAGAGATTGACCGCGACGACATCGGCGACGTGGATGAAATCGCGGTGCTGCTCCCCGTCGCCGTAGCCGTCGCTGCCCTCGAACAGCCGCGCACGCCCCTCGGCCGCGACCTGCCGGTGGAAGTGCAGCGCGACGCTCGCCATTCCGCCCTTGTGAAACTCGCGCGGGCCGTACACGTTGAAGTAGCGCAGCCCGGCGATCTGGCTCGCGGCACCCGGCAGGACGCGGCGCACATATCGATCGAGGAGCAGCTTTGAGTAGCCGTATACGTTGAGCGGCGCCTCGCATTCCGGCGCCTCGCGGAACACCCGCCCGGCACCGTAGACGGCCGCCGAGGAGGCGTAGAAATAAGGGATTCGACGCTCCAGGCAGTAATGCAGCAACACCTTCGAGTACTCGTAGTTGTTGCGCATCATGTAGCGCCCGTCCCACTCGGTGGTGACCGAACAGGCGCCCTGATGAAACACCGCCTCGACCGGATCGGGCCAGTCCTCACCGCGGCGCACGCGCTCCAGGAAGTCGTCGAGGTCCAGGTAATCGGCGATCTCGCAATCGACCAGGTTGCGGAACTTGGTGCCGTCGCTGAGATCGTCGACCACCAGCACGTCGTCGCGCCCGCGCGCATTGAGGGCCCGGACCAGATTGCTGCCGATGAAGCCGGCGCCTCCGGTGACGACGATCACGGCCGGATCGCCCCGGCCGGGGCCGCCGGATCGGGCAGCGAGCGGATCCTGTCCACCAACCCGCTGGTGGAACAGCCTTCCCGGTAAGGCAGGACCACCACGCGCCCGCCCGCGGCCTCGACCGCGCGTGCACCGGCGATCTGCGCGCGCCGGTAGTCGCCGCCCTTGACCAGCACGTCGGGGACCACGCACCCGATGAGCCGCTCCGGCGTATCCTCGGAGAACGCCACGACCCAGTCCACGCAACGCAGCGCGGCGAGCACCTCCATGCGTTGCGCGCCCGTAACCAGCGGACGATCGGGACCCTTCAGGCGACGCACCGAATCGTCGTCGTTGACCGCCACCACCAGGCGCTCGCCGAAGCCGCGCGCGTGCTCCAGATAGCCGACGTGGCCCGCGTGCAGGAGATCGAAGCAACCGTTGGTCATCACCACCGATTCGCCGTGGGCGCGCGCGTCGGCCACCGCCTCGAGCAGGGCCGCCTCGTCCACCACACCGCGGTGCGAATTCTCCAGCTCGCGCAGCGCGCGGCGCAATTCCGGCGCAGTGACCGTCGCCGCGCCCAACTTGCCGACCACGATCCCCGCCGCGAGGTTGGCGAGAGCGGTCGCCCCGGCGAGGTCCTCGCCGGCGGCGAGCGCCGCGGCGAGCACCCCGATTACAGTATCGCCGGCACCGGTCACGTCGAAGACCTCGCGCGCCTGCGCGGGCAGGCGCAGCGCGGGACCGGCGGCGGGCACCAGCATCATGCCTTCTTCGCCCAGGGTCACCAGCAGCGCATCGAGGCCGTGGCGCCCGGCGAGGGTCCGGGCGCGCGCCTCCAACTCCGCGTCCCCGCGGCACACCCCGGCCACCGCCTCGAACTCGGTGCGGTTCGGGGTCACCAGGCTCGCGCCCCGGTAACGCTCGAAGTCCCCTCCCTTGGGATCGACCAGCACCGCGCGCCCGGCGGCGCGCGCGGCGGCGATCAGCGCCGGGGCGTCGCGCAGCACCCCCTTGCCGTAGTCCGAGAACACCACGAGGTCCGCGTCCGCCAGCGCGGCGCGGAACTCCTCCAGCACACGCGCGGTGTCGAGCGCGGGTTCCTCGTCCTCGAAATCGAGCCGAATGAGCTGCTGATGGCGACTCAGCACCCGCAGCTTGGTGACGGTGGCGCAGCCTTCCAGGACCACCGCCCGCACGGCGACCCCGGCCTCTTCGAGCAGCCCGCGCAGGCGCTCGCCGGGCGCATCCGCACCGCACAAGCCCACCACGGTTGCATGCCCGCCGAGCGCGGCGATCCCGAGCGCGACGTTGCCCGCCCCGCCCGGGCGCTCGGTCTCGGTACCGACCCGCACCACCGGCACCGGCGCCTCCGGAGAGATGCGCACGGTGGACCCGTCCCAGTAGCGGTCGAGCATCAGGTCCCCGGCCACCAGTACCCGGGCGTTCGTGAAAGTCGGGGTCTGCATCGCGTGCGACGATCCATCGGAGATCCCGGCGCATCATAACACGGGGCACGGAACGGCCTTGCGTCCGGCGCCCGCGATTCTGCTAGAATTTCCGCTCCACCCGGCACCTATCCGACGTGAACCGATCCCACCCCACCCCGCCCGACCGCCGCCGGCTCGCACCCCGCTACTGGCCGACGTGGCTGGGAGTCGGCCTCATGTGGTGCCTCGCTCAATTACCGTATTCGGCGCAGGTGCGTCTCGGGCGGACACTCGGCCTCGCACTCGCCCCGTTCGCGCGCGAACGCCGGCACATCGCGCGTACCAACCTGCGCCTGTGCTTCCCGGAACTGGACACCGCCGCCCGCCGGCGCCTGTTGCGCGAACACTTCGCCTCGCTCGGAGTGGCCGCCTTCGAGACCGCGCTGAGTTGGTGGGCGCCGGCGCGGCGCCTGCGCGGCCTCGCGCACATCGAAGGACTCGAACACCTCCACGCCGCCCTGGCGCGCGGGCGCGGGGTCATCCTGCTCAGCGCCCACTTCACCCCGCTCGAGATCGGCGGGCGGCTGCTGGCGCTGCACGCCCCCTTCCACGTCCTCTACCGCGAACACAAGAACCCGGCCTTCGAATCGGTGATGCGCCGGGCCCGCGAGCGCCACTTCGAGAAGGCGATTCCCCGCGAAGACATGCGCGCACTGTTGCGCAGCCTCAAGGCGAACCTGCCGGTCTGGTACGCCCCCGACCAGAACTACGGCGGCGAACACAGCGTCTACGTCCCGTTCTTCGGCGTGCCCGCGGCGACCATCACCACCACCTCGCGCATCGCACGCATCAGCGGCGCGGCGGTGGTACCGTTCTTCCCGCACCGCCTGCCCGGCGGGCGCGGCTACCGGCTGGTCCTGTATCCCGCACTGGACCGATTCCCGAGCGGCGACCCGCAGGCCGACACCCTGCGCATCAACCGCCTCATCGAGGCCGAGATCCGCAAGACCCCGGAGCAATACCTGTGGGTCCACCGCCGCTTCAAGACCCACCCCGACGGCAAAAACGTCCTCTACCGCCGGTGAACCCCGGGGACCCGCATTCCATGTAGCCTGGATGGAGCGTAGCGAAATCCGGGGGACGGGTTTCCTCGCAGCACCGGAATCCCCGGATTTCGGCCTGCGGCCTGTATCCGGGCTACATCGGATTGAGCCGTCGGTGGGGGTGTAAGCGCCGGGTCATTCCGTAGCGCCCGGTGTGGCGCGAAACGTCGTCGGCCGGGCGAGCCCGGCCCTACCGGGTGGGTGTGATCACCGATGCGGGTATGAGGCGGGGCTTCCCCGCCGGGGTGGCGATATTCTGTAGGGCGGGCCTCGGCCCGCCGACGGCGTTGGAAAATCCCACCAACCGCGATACACCAACGTCGTCGGCCGGGCGAGCCCGGCCCCCCTCCCGGCGTCGAAGGAATGCGGGGGTTATACTCCCGGGTCATGGAGCCCGCCACGCACGATCCGGCGCCGCGCCCCGATCTCCCGGCGCGCGAAGACATCCGGCGTATCCTGATCATCAAGTGGAGTGCGCTTGGGGACGTGGTACTCGCCACGGCGATCATGGAGGATATCTTCCGCGCCTTCCCCGGCCGCACCATCGACCTCAACACCCTGCCGTCCTGGGTGGGATTGTTCCGCGACGATCCGCGCTTCCGCGAGGTGTTCGCCTTCGGCGTGCGCGGCGCGCAACGGGCGCGCGAGATGCGACGTTGGCTCACCCATGTAGCGGCGCGCCGCTACGACCTGATCGTCGACCTGCAGTCCACGGACCGCTCGCGCATCCTTCTCGGCCTGCTCGCGCTGCGCCGCCGCCTGCCGCCGTGGCGCATCGGCAACCACCGTGCAATTCCCTACAACTTCTACCCGGATGCCCTGCCCCGGCCCTCCCACATCCACGAGCGGATGCGCTCGGCGCTGCGCAACGCGGGCATCGAGCCCCGTACCGAGCGCCCGGTGCTGCATATCCCCGCCGGGAACCGTGCCCGCGCCGCAGCCCTGGCCGCAAAACACGATTTGGTGGCCGGCGACTACGCGGTACTCCTGCCGGGCTGCCAGGCGGCGGGCTTCCTCAAGCGCTGGGGCGCGGAGCACTACGCCGAACTGGCACGCGGGCTGCACCGCAAAGGGCTGGCGCGCGTCGTGCTGCTCGGCGGACCGGACGAGGAGAGAGAGTGCCGGCGCATCGCGGAACTCGCCGGTCCCTGCATCGCCGATCTGTGCGGTGCGACGCGGATTCCGGACCTCGTGCCGCTGTGCGAGGGCGCGCGCGTGGTGGTCGCCAACGACACCGGCACCGCGCACGTCGCCGCCGCCGCGGCACGCCCCTTGGTGCTGATCTGCGGCCCCACCGACCCGCGGCGCGTACGCCCCATCGGCCCCGGCGTCGTCACCGTACAAGCGGACCTACCCTGCATCAACTGCTACCGCAAGACCTGCCCGCACCACACCTGCATGCGGCTGGTGACCCCCGGGCGGGTGCTGGATGCGGTTACGGAAGCGGTCAGCCGGACGGCGACGGCTTGATCGGGTGAAGGGGTCAGAGTACTTGAAACGCCTGGCACCCGTAGCCTGGATGCAGGCCGCAGGCCGAAATCCGGGAATCGCGGTGCCGAAGGAAACCTCGTCCCCCGGATTGCGCTGCGCTCCATCCAGGCTACATTTTCGTGGCCTGGATGCAGGCCGAAATCCGGGGACCCGCGGCTCCCCTCAATACCGCTGCGTACGCGCCGGTCGCGGCGCGGCGGGCGCCCCCGGCGGCATCAGCCGCGTCCCGTAACGACGGAACTGGCGCTCCTCGTAGGTCTTGGCATACTTCAGAAACACGTAGAATGCGCCGCACACGGAGGTGATGAACCCCGCCCAACCGTTGAGGAAGTTGCGCTTGAAGAGATAGGAGCGAAGGAAATAGACCGGCGGATAGAACACCAGGATCCAGGGACTGCGCCCGCGCCCCTTGGCGAGCTTGTCGGCGACCAGGCCGGTCGAATAATGGTTGAGCTTGTCCATCTTGGTGTGCAGATCGGTCTCGCCGAAATGGTAGAACGGGTGGCGCAAACGCCGCACCACCCCCTCGACCTTCGGAGCGGCGTGCACCGGCATGTCGTCGATGCGCCCCTTGGTCTTGTCGAACAGCCTCAAAAAGGCGTTGAGCCGCACATGCGGGCTGGTCATGCGCCAGAAGAGCTGTTCCTGGCGCGGGATCTCATAGCCGTCGGCCTCGGGCCCCGCGGCCAGCAAGGCGCGGATCTCCTCCTGCGATCCCGGCGAGAGCGCCTCGTCGGCGTCCAGCAGCAAGACCCAGCGATGGCGCGTCTGCTCCAGCGCGAGCTGCTTCTGGCGGCCGTAACCCAGAAACTCGTGCCGGGAGATGCGGCAACCGTAGCGCCGGGCGATCTGCACGGTCGCGTCGGTGCTGAAGGAATCCAGCAGCACGATCTCCTCGGCCCAGCGAACGCTCTCCAGGCAGGCCGCCAGCGTGCGTTCGTTGTTGAACGTGGTCACGAATACCGATAGATTCATCATGATCGATCCTTGGGGGTCAAGGGGCGCAGGGTTCCAGGGGTCAAAGTACTTGAAATTTTACGGCGGATTTCGGGCAAGGAGTCAAGATGTTTGAGAATTTCAGGTACTCTGACCCATGGAACTCATGGGTCATCGGCCTGTTCTGGGCACTGCCCGAACGAAGAGCCGCACCCCCTACCGTACGCAACCGGAACCTCGCGGAATCCGTGATACCAGAGGCCTTGCTCGATAAAGCCAGTTGGCGGTCGACATGCACTGCAGGCCATTTTCGTCTATGTCTGAGGTGCTCCAGCACCCTTCCTTACGCCGCAGAAAACCTTCCGAACCAAGCTGCGGGCGGAGTATCGCCCCATCGGGCCATATAATCCACCACCTGCCATGACCGACCGCCCAATCCGTAGCGTCCACATTATCGGCAGCCGTGCGTCCGGTGGCGCAGAACGGTTCTACATTCGTATCGTGCGGTCCCTGCACGCGCTTGGCCATCCTGTTCTCGCAGTCTGTCCTCCAGGCTCGGCAATCGCGCAAAAGCTGGTTGACGTTCCCATGCGCCCGCTATCTATGCGATCCATATGGGATCTCTACGCACGATGGAACATCGCACATGCCACCCGGAGCTTCGGAACCCAAATTGTTCAGACCTACTTGGGTCGGGCCACGCGGCTTACCCATCTGAAAGGGGGTGGCCGGTCGGTTCACGTGGCCAGACTAGGCGGTTATTATAATCTTGATCACTATCGCCACGCACATGCCTGGGTCGCGAACACCGGGGGGATCTATCGATATCTGATAACCAACGGTTTCCCCGCCAAGCGAGTGTTCCATATCGGAAACTTCGTGGAACCGGCACCACCGCGCCCGGCCACGACACGGACACAGATCCGGGAAGCGGCGGGCATTCCACCGGATGCGTACGTGCTGGTAAGCGTGGGTCGTTTGCATCCAAATAAGGCCTTCGATAACCTGCTCACTGCTTTCGCAGCCCTTCCGCGGCGCGTCGACTATCGTCCACTCCATCTGGTGATCGTCGGTGACGGGCCCCTCAGAGGAGAGATTCAAGATCAAGCCCGGTCCCTTCGCATCGCTGCGGACGTGCACTTTGTCGGTTGGCAATCAGACCCGAACCCATACTATCAAATGGCGGATATTTTCATTTGTCCGTCGCGGATCGAGCCATTGGGAAACGTGATACTCGAAGCCTGGAGCCACGGGCTGCCGGTCATTGCCACCCGCTCCGCCGGCGCGGAGGAGCTGATACACGATGGGGTCGACGGCCGGCTTGTCCCCATTGATGACCCCACCACCCTCGCCGCTGCAATCCGCAGATTTCTGGAAACCGATACCAAGACCCTGGAAGCATTCGCCGAAGCCGGCCGCATGACGCTCGCAGAGAATCACGGTGCTGAATCAGTCTTGGAACGTTACATTGAGATGTACAGACTCCTGTCGAAGGATAATTAAATGTGCGGTATCGCCGGCTGGTATCTCCCGAAATGCACCGAGGGCGTGAAGCCCAATCCCGACGACCTCCGCCGGATATTGCAGCACCGCGGACCCGACGGGCACGGCAGCTTTGTCGACGGCCCCGTCGGCCTGGTCCATACCCGGTTGGCAATCATAGACCCTGTCGGCGGACAGCAACCCTTGTACAGCGATGACGGTCAACTCGCTTTGGTCGCCAATGGTGAAATCTATAACCACGTAGAACTCCGCGGCACTCTGGCGGCCCGTGGGTACCGCTTTACCACCCACTCCGACTGTGAGCCCTTGTTATACGCCTACCGGGAATACGGCGATGACTTTCTTCAGCACGTCGAAGGAATGTTTGCATTCGCGCTGTATGATCGATCCAGATCCCGGCTGCTTTTAGGCCGGGATCGCCTTGGCATAAAACCGCTGTTCCTGCTGCTGCTGCACGATGCCGTGTATTTCGCCTCGGAGATGAAAGCACTGTTTCCGGTTTTCGACGGACGGCCAAAGATCGACCCGATCGGACTCGCCCAATACCTCCAGACGGGTTTTACCTGCGGCACCAATACCGTAGTGCAAGGTATCACGCGCGTGTCTCCCGGGGAACTCCTGGTGATCACAGCGGAAGGGATCAACCGCTCGCGCTATTGGGATCTGCGGCGTAACATGAACTCCCTCTCCAGTCTTCCCGCGACGGAGGAATATTTTACAGATCTGATCGATTTGGTCATGCGACAGCATATCCGAAGCGACGTACCGTACGGCCTTTTTCTTTCCGGCGGTGTCGATTCCTCGGTACTCCTCGCGCTGCTTAGCCGCTATACACAAGAGCCGATAAGGACATACTCCGTTGGGTTCGCTTCACATGGTGTGCCAAACGAACTTCCGGCGGCACGCGCCCTTTCCGAGCGCTTCGGCACTATTCATACCGAGATTCACCTCGACAAGCATGCGCTGCTACGGCGCCTGCCGTTCGCCGTATGGAGCGCGGATGAACTTATCTCCGACTACGCGAATCTCCCCACCTCTATGCTCGCGGAACGCGCGAGCGCCGACCTGAAGGTGGTATTTAGCGGCGAGGGTGGCGACGAGGTCTTTGCCGGATATGGCCGCTATCGAACGCCTGCGATACAGCGATGCCTGCGTGCGCTCGGCTCGCCCGGAACCGGGGGCTTTCGGACACGCGGTATTTTCGATCGCGTGCGGCACCTTCATATCTTCAAACAGGAGATCAATGAGTGTCTACACGATTGGAGAGCACCACTCGTCGCGGCATGGGGCTCCACACCCCGGAAGTGGACGACACTCCAACGCATGCAGTACGTGGACCTCGTTACTTGGCTACCCGACGACTTGCTGGCAAAAGTGGATCACATGCTAATGTCCTGGGGCATGGAAGGACGAGTACCGTTCCTCGATCATAGAGTGGTGGAATTCGGTTTGATGTTGGAAGACAACCTGAAGGTCCATCGGCGAAGTGGAAAGGTGTTCCTGAAACGATGGGGAACACGTATACTCCCGGGACATGATATTTGGAGCCGAAAGCGTGGATTTACGGTACCTATACGCGAATGGTTGCGGGGCGACACACTCGACCGCGTCGAACGGACACTGCTGGCAAGTCCCACCGTGTGCGACTGGTGCCATCCCGCCGGGATCACGCGGCTGCTTGCAGCACAACGGGAACAGCCGCGCTTTTCCTTTCCCATATGGCTGTTGCTTCATTTGGCAATCTGGGGACACTTGTTCCTGGAACAGAAAGGTCCGGCGGCACCGGAACCGGATCAGGATCCGTTCATTCCGGGCGCATAGGCCCAGCGGGTCAGATGCAGCCATGGAGCGGCGCCGAAACCGGCTCGACGCGGAGACCACGCCATCCGATCGCTACGGCGTTTGGCCACTACCTCAGCGCGCTGTTTTCTCGCGCAGTCGCGAAGCCATAGTCGTTCGTACGTGCCGTCTTGAGCAACCTTGATTCCGGAGAGTTCCTTATTCTTGTAACGTAACGCGCCATATCGCCGCGCCGTCTCGGTACCGGAAACCACAACTGTCGCCCGGAAAGCCTCGATATATACGGTGTCCCCGAACCGGGATCCATCCGCCCAACGAGTTCGCCTGGAACCGGGGGGTGCCGGTGCAACTTGATGCGACACACTATGGCCTGACCCGGCATGATCGGACAGCCGGGACAGAGAGAGTGACAAGCGGCTCCGAGAACATACGCATTGCACCGGCGTCCCGATGGAGGAACGCATGGGAATAAATTGCAGTAACTTGGTATTACTAGCCGAGTATGCACGTCGGCATCCGCTCGGCTCCATGCTGACCTACGGGCGGCTTTTCAACACCCTTTCGCCGTCAGACCGACGCAGGATCGTCAACAGCCGGGAAATTTCCGGCTCCGTTCTCGAGGAACACAACACCGAAAATCTGTTTACACACCTCGGGGCCAAACGGGTTTTGTCACTCGACATCTCAAACGCCGATGGAGCCGATATGCTGGTCGATCTGATGGATGACTTCGCGTCCGGCGGGATCATGCAGCAGTATCTCGGGAATTTCGATACGGTGCTCGATTACGGAACCAGCGAACACGTATTCAATTTCCTTCAAGCGCTTGTCAACGCATACAACCTCTTGCGTCCAAACGGGGTATATATCTTCGACCTACCCGTTTCCGGTTGGGTAAGCCACGCCGTGTATCAGTTCTCTCCAAGCTATTTCATGGCACTTGGAAACTCCCCCTGGTTCGAACTTGAGTGGCTTTTCTTCCACTATAAGCGTGGAGACAGCATATTCGATATACGCCACTACCACAATATCAGCTATTCCCGCATCAACGGGCGAAAGAGAGTGTCGGCCTGGGGCGTAATCCGTAAGACCGTGCCGGCGGGGAGAAGCACACCTCTGGCGCTGAGCGAGCTACGCACCATACAGGTCGACCCTCGACAATCCAACAGGACACAAGGACTTCGCCTGATCTCAAAGTTGGCGGGCGTCCGAAAGTATTCTGCCCGTAACGTCCATCGGATGTTTGATCGCCGTGACTGAGCCGGCGGAGGTTCAGTACCCGCTTCGGCGCATGCCGCTCCGGCTCTGGCAGGGCGCATTCCAATCACCGCGGATACTTCGTGGTTGGTCGCGTTGACACACCGGCTCCGCCCTCTGGATGGGGGCGGTACTCCGGTTTACACCGGCTTTGTTTATCGGCGTGGTAGACTGCGGTCGGTAGTTTTTGGCGATTGTGAGGAACGTCCTCGGATGACCGAATCGACCGATGTCCGGCTGCAAGCGGCCGCCCGCTACCTGACGGTAATGATCCCCGTGCTGTTGGTATTAGGCCGTGCAGCAGCCGATGCGGGTTTATCGCTTGTTTCCATCCTATTCGTAATCCACTGTGTCCGCGCCGGAGATTGGGGGTGGATCAAGCGACCATGGTTTTGCGTAGCCTTTGCCATTTGGGTATGGCTGTTGGTCACCAGCAACTTCGCACTCGATGTGGCATCGGCCTACGGCCAAGCGGCCACCTGGATGCGTTTTTTGCTATTTGCAGCGGCGGCCGAACACTGGTTACTCGACGAACGCTGGTTACGGCGCCTGCTGGCAGTCACCTGTGTCACCCTCGCATTGGTGGCTGCTGACACCGTTCTTCAGTATTTTCACGGTGTCGACCTGCTCGGACACCCGTGGTTCAGCCCGATCCGGCTTACGGGTCCGTTTACCCATCCGAAGGTAGGCGTGTACATGATGCGGCTTCTGTTTCCCGCGGCTCTCGGGCTGTGGTCCTGGGGATCGCTGGCATCAGGTCGGCGGTGGCTGCCGGTTTTACTCGGAGCCCTGGTGACGCTCGCGGTTTTTCTCAGCGGCGAACGAATGGCCTTTATACTGACGTTGTTCGGGATGTTTCTCACCGCGATGGTATGGGTCGGACTGCGACGCGCAGCGTTGCTTACATTGGCGGGCGTCGCGGTTCTAACGGTCGTATTTTTTGTGGGGCGTAGCCAAGTCACCGTGCAACGTCAGTTTATCGCTACGGCGCAGGGTATTGCCGGCTTTTGGAATTCCGGCTACGGACACCTGTGGCGTAGCGGCGTGAAAGTGGGCAGCGCACGACCGATCACAGGGGTGGGAATGCGCAATTTTCGCATCGCCTGCAGCCGACCCGGCATTGGCATGCCGGCGTCATTCGTAAGCCGCTGTAATCTCCACCCCCACAATATCTACATCGAGTGGTTTGCGGAGAGCGGCATTCCCGGGCTGCTTGGTTTTCTCCTGCTGGTAGGCACATGGTTTCGCCGTGTATGGCTTATCGGCAGACAGGCAAGGTGGCCCGGGTGGCTGCTGGGTCCCGCGTTGGGTGCATTTGTCTACCTTTGGCCGTTTGCCACGACCCACGGATTCTTCAGCAACTGGAACGCCGTTACCTTCTGGCTCGTCCTGGGCTGGATGCTTGCTGCAGCGCGAATGGCCGAAGAGGGACGCCCGCTGTTTGTACAAAAGCGGGAGGCACCTCGGACGCCGGCGACGCCGCGGCCATAAACCGGCCGGGGTTATCCACAATGCGGACCACTGCGATACCCGGGGAACGGAACGAATCGAAGGACGGCAGAAACGCCGCCTTGGGCCGCCAGGACTCCGTCTGCCTACGCGGCGTACTTGGCGGAGGTCATCGTGTGTGTACCCGCTCATCCATCAGTTGACGGTACACCTCCATGGTTTTCTCCAGCATACTGCCGAGTGTGAAGGGGTGCTCGGCCGGCACCGTTGGCGGGCATTCGTACCACCGCACCAACAGCGCCACCATCGAATCGACGTCCCGGGGCGGTACGCGGCCCGCTGGCAGTATCGTCCGTAGCTGCTCTCCGACGCCACCGTGATCGTAGCCGGCCACGGGGCGTCCGATACTCAGCGACTCCAGAGTAGTCCGTCCGAAGGCCTCGGGGTCCGCGGAAAGGGACAATACCACGTCTGAAACGGCCATTACCTCGCGCAGATCACGACGGTGGCCGATGAAGGTGATTTGGTCCTCGAGGCCCGCACTGCGAATACGCGAGCGAAGTTCTTCCAGATAGCGCCTCTTTCGCCGGGGGGCCTCCCCCACTGCAAGCCCGTGTACGGGTATGCCGCGGTCGCACAACGCGCCGATGACCGTGATAAAGTCCCGATGCCCTTTCCACCCCGTGATTCGGGCAGGGAGCGTTATTAGAAAATGATCCTTCAAATGGGGGTACCGGCGGTGCCAAACGTCCAGCCACTCCGAATCCGGGCGAAACCCGTAAGAGTAGTAGGAGCGATCTACTCCTCTATGGATTACCCACACCCGTTCGCTTGGAACCTCGGGATAATGACGTCGTATGTATTCCTGGACCGCTTGGGAAATCGCGATCACCGCTTCGCCGCGCGTCATCACCGCGCTGTAGGCGTTCACCGAATAGAGCCCGTGCACGGTGGTGACGAAGCGCGGGCGCGTACGCGGGTCCATCCCGCGCCAGGCGAGCCAGCCGATCCACGCCGGCAGCCGCGAGCGCACATGCAGGATATCCACCCGCTCGCGCTGCAGGAGCCGGCGCAACCGCGGCACCCAGCGTAACGTCCCGGGGGATTTCACGCCGATCGGCCACTCGTAGTGCTCGGCGCCCGCCGCCGTCAACGCCTCGACGAGGCGCCCGCCGGCGCTGACCACGAGCGCCCGGTGCCCACGCCGCACCAGCTCCGCGGCGACCTCCAGGGTGCCGCGCTCGACACCCCCGCCGTGCAGGGCGGGGAGGAGTTGCAATACCGTTAGCGGGCGGTCGGGCATGTGGAACGTATCCGGGTCGCGGTTGAGTCGGTCTCCACGACGCTGTCGGCGGACCAAGATTCAAGGGAGTCAGAGCACTTGAATCCTCCGCCGGTGCTCGGGTCTACGGCGTCGGCCGGGCGAGCCCGGCTCTACGGGTGCCGTCGGCAGAGGCGGCGCACTCCCTTGTAGGGCGGGCCTCGGCCCGCCGACGACGCTTCACTATCCCCATGCCTACCGGTGCGCGGGTCTACGGCGCCGACCTTACGATGCCCCGCGCGATTGTAAGCGGCGCATCACCTCGGCGGCAACCGAGGCCGTGTCGGCGAGCGGTGTGTATTCCCAGTGTTCCAGGCGGCCGCGGAAGGGGCGCGTGATGCCCGCACGTTCCAGGTTGCGGTGGAAGGCGCGGAACTTGCGGCCCCCGCCGCGCAGACCCAGGACGTAGACCGGACGGCCGGTGGCCGCGGCCTCCGAGACCATAGAGACCGAGTCGCAGGTCACCAGCAGATAATCGGCGAGCGCGAGGTAAGCGAAGTAGGGATTTTCTCCGCGACCGTCCCAGATGACCGAAGCCTCGGGCGGGAGGCGCCCGGCCAGCATCCGCAACACCTGCGGGTCGGTGCGCCGTGAGGGCGTCACGACCACGCCGACGCCGTGAGTGCGGTGCAGCGCCGCGAGTTGATCGCCGAGGCGATCGGCGTCGCCGGGGTCGAAACGGTAGTGGCGGTTGGAGCCGCCGAGCAGCACCGCCACCAGGGGACGCGGTAGGTGAGCCAGCGCCGGGGCGAGGCGCGCGCCCTCGGCGCTCAGGCGCTCGGGGGTGACGCGGTGCAGGGCGCCGCGCGTGACCATGACGTTGTCACCGCGGCAACGATCGTGCTCCGGGACCACCACCAGATCGAAGCGCACCGGGTTCACGCGCGGATCCTGGATCTGGACCGTGAAGGTGCGCCCCCCGCCGGCGCGGCGCACGGCGATCGACAGCGCCACCGAGGCACGACCGGTGGCGATCAGCAGATCCGGCCACGGCGGCGCCAGCGGATCGCTCCCGGGCCCCGGCGCGGCCAGGGCCCGGAACCACAGCGGCGGCGGCAGGTGGCGCCACGGCGCGCGGATGCGCACGATCTTGCACACCGGCTCGACACCGAGCGCCTCGGCGAGTCCGAGGCACTGGTTCACCATGCCGGCCTTGTCTTCGCTGAGCACCCAACAGCGGGGGGCGGTGGGCGTGGCGGGCGGAGTCACCCGTCCTTGAGAACGTAGTCGGCGCCGCAATAGGGACACTTGGTACGGCCGGTGGCCTCGATCGGCAGATACACGCGGGGGTGCGAGTTCCACAGGCTCATTCCGTCCATGGGACAGTGCAGCGGCAGGTCCGCGCGCGTCACCTCGTAGCGGCTCCGGGCGTTGGGCTCGCGGTATTTGTGCTCCAGCGCCGCGGCGGCGGTATGCGGATTCGTCATGGTCTGCTGCCTCTCCCAAGTAAGATCACGGGCCACCGGATTATACCGGGGTCTGCCACTCCGGGTGCGGGTCGCGGCGCCCGTGGACCTGGTCGAAATACAGGCCCTGCAAGCGCTCGGTGAGCGGCCCGCGCCGGCCCGCGCCGATCACGCGCCCGTCGACCTCGCGCACCGGGGTCACCTCGGCGGCGGTGCCGGTCAGAAACACCTCGTCGGCGATGTAGACCTCGTCGCGGGTGATGCGCTTCTCCACCACCTCCACCCCCAGCTCGCGGGCCATGACGATGAGGGTGTCGCGGGTGATGCCGTCCAGTGCCGAGGTCAGCTCCGGGGTAAGGAGCCGCCCGTCGCGCACCAGGAAGATGTTCTCGCCGCTGCCCTCGGCGACGCAACCCTCCACGTCGAGCAGCATCGCCTCGTCGTAACCGCAGGCCAGCGCCTCGTTGAGCGCCAGCATCGAGTTCATGTAGTTGCCGTTCGCCTTGGCCTTGCACATGGCGATGTTGACGTGGTGGCGTGTATACGAGGAGGTCTTCATCCGAATGCCGCTCTGGATCTTCTCCTCACCCATGTACCGGCCCCACGACCAGGCGGCGACCATCGCATGCACCTTTAGGTTATCGGCGCGCAGGCCCATGCCCTCGGCCCCGAAGAAGCACATGGGCCGGATGTAGCCGGACTTCAGGCCGTTCTCGCGCACGGCCGCGCGGTTGGCGTCGTTGATCTGCTCCTTGGTGAACGGGATCTTCATGCCCAGGATGTGGGCCGAGCGGAACAGCCGATCGGTGTGATCGAACAACCGGAAGATCGCCGCGCCCGAACCGTTCTCGTAGGCGCGCACACCCTCGAAGACCCCCATGCCGTAGTGCAGGGTATGAGTGAGCACGTGCACGCGGGCCTCGCGCCAGGGCACCATCTCCCCATCGAGCCAGATGAAGCCGTCACGGTCGGCCATGTTCATATCGCGATTCTCCTCGGCGCCGCCCGTGCCGGCGGCGAAACGTTCGCATTCCAACGAACATCGGTGTCCTGTTCGGCGCCGATGCCGCCCCCCCTCACACCGTCCCTCCCCCGGAGGGGTCGCACAGATCGGCGTTCGTGTCGTCCTCCAGCCGGCGCCGCCACACCCGCAGCACACCCTCGCGCTCGGCGGCGAATTCCCTTTCGTCGACCACGGCGGGCTGCTGCTGCAGGGCCAGACGATGCACGGCGGCGCGGTAACTGCGGTAGGCGTCGGCGAGAAACGCCGCATCCTCCGGGGGCAGGACCCCGACCCGCGCCAGTGTCTCCAGCAACCGGACGTTGTCCGGATAGGCCAACAGGTCCGATTCACGCCGGGCCCAGGCAAGTACGCCATATTGCACCATAAATTCGATATCCGCGATACCGCCGGCGTCCTGCTTCAGATCGAAGAGCCCGGGCTCGCGTGAGCCGAGTTCGCGGCGCATCCGGGCGCGCATCTCGATCACCTCGCGTCGCAGCACCCGCGGATCCCGTTCGCGGCACAGCACCTCGCGGCGCACCTCCAGGAAACGCCGGCCGATCCCGGGGTCGCCGGCCACCGGCCGCGCCCGCACCAGTGCCTGGTGCTCCCAGGTCCAGGCGGCCTCGCGCTGATACTCGGCGAAGGCCTCCAGACTCGTGACCGGCAGGCCGGAGGCCCCGCTCGGGCGCAGCCGCGTGTCCACCTCGTAGAGAATCCCCGCGGGCGTATGGGCGGTCAGCAGGTGCACGATACGCTGAGCGAGCCGTGCGAAGAACACGCCGTTGTCGAGCGGGTGCGGCCCCGCGGTGTACGGGTCCTCTCCGCGACCGCTGTGGAGGAACACCAGATCCAGATCGGAGCCGTGGCTGAGTTCAATCCCACCGAGCTTGCCGTAGGCGATGATCGCAAAACCGGCCGCGCGCCGCCGCGTGCCCCGCCCGGGTCTTTGGGAGCCTGGGGCGCCGGGGGAGCCGGGGGCGCCGTGGCGCGCCGTGAGCTGCCGCCAAGCCAGTTCCAGCGTCGCACCCAGAATCACCTCCGCCAGCTCGGTGAGCCGGTCGCTCACGACCATGAGCGGCACGGCGCCGGTCACCTCGGTGGCCGCCACGCGCAGGGCGTGAGCGTGCTTGAAGTGACGCAGGACCTCCATCTGCTGCTCCAGGTCGTCCGGACCGACCTGGCCGAGCCGCTCCGCCAGTTCCCGCTCCAGGGCGGCGCGCGGCGCCGGGTCGTACAGGACCCGGGGATCGAGGAGTTCATCGAGCAGCAGCGGATGGCGCGCCAGGTACTGCGCGATCCAGGGGCTCGCCGCACACAGGCGCACGAACTGCGAAAGCGCCAGGGGATATTCGATCAGCAGCGCCAGATAGGCGCTGCGCCGCGCCACCGCCTCCACCACCGCCAAGGCCCGGCGCAGTGTCTCCTCCGGATCGCCGGTGCGCGCCGCGGCCCCCAGCAGCAACGGCATGAGGCGATCGAGGCGCGCCGCACCCTGCGCGTCCAGGTGGCGCCCCGGTCCCTCGCGCAGGCGCTCGAGTATCGCGTGCACCTCGTCCGGGCGGCGGTAGCCGGCCCGCGCCAGGGCGTCGCGCGCATCGTGCGCCCCGAGCACCCCGCTCCACGCGGCATCCAGCCCGCCCCCGGCGTCCGCGGTTCGTTGCGGCGCGGCGAAGACCTGGGCGAACTGCTCCCGGACCCGCGTCCGGTGCCGGTCGAGGGTGTCGCGGAACCGGTCCCAGTCGGGGTGGCCCATGGACCATGCGAGGCGCAGGCGCCCGGTCTCATCGCCCGGCAACGCGTGGGTCTGAAGATCCTCGTATTCCTGCAGGCGGTTCTCCACGCGTCGCAGGAAACGGTAGGCCTCGGTCAGGACACGGGCGGCGTACGCCGGCAGGCAGCGCTTCGCCTCCAACAACGCGAGCACCGGGAGGATCCCGCGTTGCTGCAGCTCCGGCTCGCGCCCGCCGCGAACGAGTTGGAACACCTGACCGATGAACTCCACCTCGCGGATTCCGCCGGGACCGAGCTTGACGTGATCGGCGAGCCCGCGCCGTTCCACCTGGCGGTCGATCAGCGCCTTCAGGTCGCGCAGGGATTCGAATGCGCCGTAGTCGAGGTACCGGCGGTAGACGAAGGGACGCAGACGCTCGAGCAACCGCGCCCCCGCCGCGCGGTCGCCGGCCACCGGCCGGGCCTTGATGAGGGCGTAGCGTTCCCATTCGCGGCCCTGCAACTGGTAGTACTCCTCCAGCCGGTCGAAGCCCATCGCGAGCGGGCCGCTGCCGCCATAGGGACGCAGGCGCGTATCCACCCGGAACACGAAGCCCTCGTCGGTCGCCTGGCCCAACAGCGCCGTCACCTCACGCGCCAGACGCTCGAAGAATTCCTCGTTGCTCAGCCCGTCTCCACGCCGGGTGGACCCTTCCTCGGGATAGGCGAAGATCAGATCGATATCGGAGGAGAAATTGAGTTCGCCGCCGCCGAGCTTGCCCATCCCCAGCACCACCGGGCGCTGCGGCGCGCCGTCCGCGGCCCGCGGGGTACCCCAGCGCCGGTGCAATGAGCAGTAGGCATCGTCGAGGGCCGCCTCCAGACAGGCCTCCGCCAGCGCGGTCAGGTCCCGGAGGGTCTCTTCCAACGGCGCCCACCCCGCCAAGTCCCGCCACGCGATGCGGACCATGTGGCGGCGCCGGAAACGGCGCAGGCGCACGCCCGTCGGCGCGCCGCGCTCGAAGGCGGCGAGCAGGCGCGGATACTCCCCGGCTCCGAAATCACCCAACAGCTCGCCGCTGTCGAGCAATCGCCCGGGAAGCCCGGGATCGCGCACGCAGGCGCGGGCCACGAAGGCGCTGCAGGCCCACACCCGGTACAGCACCCGCACGAAGTCCGGATCCTTCGGGATGCGCCGGTGCGCCGCTTCGGCCGCGGCCCGGTAATCGTCCCAGGCGCGGGCCGCCTCCTCACGTAGCGCCGGCGGCAGATCCGCCGCGCGCGGGCGCGCGGCCGGTACCGGTTTCCGGTGGGTCTTCACCCGAGCCACGGCCAATGAACCCCCAGCGCACGACAGAAGTTCCAGAGTATCTACCGGATCCCGCGGCAGCAATGGTCTGTAGAGCGGGGCTCGCCCCGCCGACAACGCCAGTGACCCGATGCCGCAGGTGCACGATTCCGCGTCGCCGGCCGGGCAAGCCCGGCCCTACCGGAACCCGTAGCGGCAATGTTTTACATGACTAGTGACACCGTCTGACTGGTGACACCGCTCTGCGGTGTCACCCATCCGCAGGCGCTCTGCGCCGGGGCAGCGCCGGGATCAACCCGGGCAGGTGATCGGGCAGGGCCTGATGCACCAGTCCCTCATCGGGAGGGCGCGGCGGGGCGTGGATGCACGCCGCGGAGCGGCCCGGAAGGCGTGACACCGCAGAGCGGTATCACGAGTATTTCAAGATGACTGGTGACACCGCTCTGCGGTGTCACAAAGTCGCACGGGCGAAAAAAAAGCCCCGCCTTGCGGCGGGGCTCGGTGGTCGCATCCTGCGACCGGTGTTACATCATGCCCATGTCGTCCATGCCGCCGCCGGGCATCGGCATGGCCTTCTCCTCCTTCGGAGACTCGGCCACCATCGCCTCGGTGGTGATCATCAGACCGGCCACGGAGGCCGCGTTCTGCAGGGCGGTACGGGTGACCTTCGTGGGATCCAGGATCCCCATCTCGATCAGGTCGCCGTATTCCCCGGTCTGGGCGTTGTAACCGTAGTTGCCCTTGTTGTTGACGATCCTCTCGAGCACCACCGAAGGCTCATCGCCGGTATTGGCGACGATCTGGCGCAGGGGTTCCTCCAGCGCACGGCGCGCGATACTGATGCCCATATCCTGATCCGGATTGTCACCCTTCAGGTTCTTGATCGCATGCAGGGTACGCACCAGGGCGACGCCGCCGCCCGGCACCACGCCTTCCTCGACCGCCGCACGGGTCGCATGCAGGGCGTCCTCGACGCGCGCCTTCTTCTCCTTCATCTCCACCTCGGTGGTGGCACCGACCTTGACCACCGCGACCCCGCCGGCGAGCTTCGCGATACGCTCCTGAAGCTTCTCCTTGTCGTAATCGGAGGTCGCCTCCTCGAGCTGTGCGCGGACCTGCTTGACGCGGCCCTCGATGTCGGACTTCTTGCCGGCACCGTCGATGAGGGTGGTGTTCTCCTTGGTGACCTGGATCTTCTTGGCTTGGCCGAGATCCTTGATACCGGCCTTCTCCAGGCTCAGGCCGATCTCCTCGGAGATCACCGTGCCACCGGTGAGAATAGCGATGTCCTGCAGCATGGCCTTGCGCCGGTCGCCGAAGCCCGGGGCCTTGACGGCGGCCACCTTCACGATGCCGCGGATGTTGTTGACCACCAGGGTGGCGAGCGCCTCGCCCTCGACGTCTTCAGCGATGATCAGCAGCGGACGTCCGGACTTGGCCACACCCTCGAGCACCGGCAGCAGCTCACGGACGTTGGAGACCTTCTTGTCGTAGAGGAGGATATACGGGCTTTCCAACTCGACGCTCATGCTCTGCTGGTTGTTGATGAAGTACGGGGAGAGGTAGCCGCGGTCGAACTGCATGCCTTCCACGACCTCCAGATCGTTGTCCAGCCCCGAGCCCTCCTCGACGGTGATCACGCCCTCCTTGCCGACCTTCTGCATGGCGTCGGCGATGATCTTGCCGATCGACTCGTCGGAGTTGGCGGAGATGGTCCCCACCTGGGCGATCGCCTTGTCGTCGGAGCACGGCTTGGAGAGCTTCTTCAGGTCCGCGACGACGGCGATGACGGCCTTGTCGATCCCGCGCTTGAGATCCATCGGGTTCATACCCGCGGCGACCGCCTTGAGGCCTTCCTTGAGGATCGACTGGGCGAGCACGGTGGCGGTCGTGGTCCCGTCGCCGGCCGCATCCGAAGTCTGCGAAGCGACTTCCTTCACCATCTGGGCGCCCATGTTCTCGAACCTGTCCTTGAGCTCGATTTCCTTGGCCACGGACACGCCGTCCTTGGTCACGGTCGGCGCGCCGAAGCTCTTTTCCAAAACTACGTTGCGGCCCTTCGGACCCAGGGTCACCTTGACCGCGTTGGCCAGGATGTTCACCCCATGCACCATGCGCTGGCGCGCATCATCACTGAATTTGACGTCTTTTGCACTCATGATCTATACCCCTTGCAAGAGCATTGTCGATACCGGTTGGCGTGGGCTCGTCACTTCTCGACGATGCCCATGATGTCTTCTTCGCGCATCACGAGCAGTTCCTTGCCGTCGAGCTTCACCTCGGTCCCGGAATATTTTCCGAACAGCACCCGATCCCCGGCCTTGACGTCCAGCGGGCGAACGTCGCCATTCTCGAGCAACTTGCCCTTGCCCACGGCCACCACCTCACCCTGGATGGGCTTCTCGGCGGCGGTGTCGGGGATCACAATCCCGCCTGGGCTGGTCCGATCTTCCTCCATGCGCTTGACGATCACGCGATCATGTAAGGGACGAATTTTCATCTGTTTTATCTCCTTAAAACAACGAGTTAATTCGTTTCCAGGTAATGCAGGCGGCACTTATTAGCACTCGTCCTGGATGAGTGCCAATCATAGCCCCGATTTGGTGGGAGTCAAGAGGGGACCGGCGCAGACCTCAGCGCCTGCCGGAGGTGCGGTGATCGTCGTCGACCCGGCGACATTCCCCTTCGATCACCGTCGGTCCGCGCGAGGGCCCCCCGTCGGGCGCCTTTTCCTCGGGCCGCGGCACGAGCGTGCCTTTGCGCGCCAGGAACCAACGCACCGCGACACGGCGCGTGGGCGGGATCAGCGCCAGGAAACCCAAGGTATCGGTGATGAACCCGGGCATCAGCAGGAGCGCCCCACCGACCAGCACCACCAAGCCCTCCAGCAGTTCCACCGTCGGCACCTCCCCGCGCGTGAGGCTCGCCTGCACCCGTCGCAGCGTGGCGAACCCCTGGCTGCGCATGAGCATCGCCCCGAGCACCGCCGTGAATACCACCAGCGCGATTGTGGGAATGGCCCCGATCAGGCCACCCACGCGGATCAACACGTAGATCTCCGCGATCGGGAGAAGGAGGAACAGACCGAGCAGCCAGAGCAGCGGATTCATAGATTAGGGGAACGGATCGAGGTACGCCCGTGCGGGCCGATGACAGGTCGAGTTCCTGAGGATACTCTGTCCCGTCGAAGCGCGCCAACCGGCGCACGCAACCGGGGGCCGGAATATGTCCGAGGGCTATCTCGTCGTATTGTGCACTTGCCCGGACCGCGAGACGGCACTGCGCATCGCAGAGGCGCTGGTGGACCGAAAGCAGGCGGCGTGCGTGAACGTGCTCCCGGGGCTCACCTCGGTCTATGAATGGGAAGGCGCCCGGCAGTGCGAGCAGGAGGTCCTCGCGATCATCAAGACCCGGGAGGAGGCCTTCGCCGCCGTCGAGGAAACGATCCGCACCCTGCACCCCTATGAACTTCCTGAAATCGTAGCGGTCCCCATCGCCAAGGGTTTTGCCCCCTATCTGGACTGGATCCACCGTACCGTACAACCAA
>BDTW01000011.1 GCA_002897735.1 bacterium BMS3Bbin13
GGTACGTTCTTCTCCTCCATCAACCCGCCGATCTCGCCCTCCGGGGGCGGCTTGCGCGTATCCCCCTGAACGAAGTAGCCGAGGGCGTTCATGGAGAGAAATACGAGCACCGCGGTACCGCCCGCGGCGGCGGTCGCAGCGGTCATCGCCGCCATCTGAATCTTCTCCCGGGTCCCGGAAACGCATAAAAGACTGAGCCGTTCAGACATCGCAAATTCCTCGCTGTGTTCGCGGTCGGGTCGTTGATGCCCCCGTGCCGAAGCGCGGCGCGGGGGGTGTTCGTCCGATGAAGCCGTGCACGATCACTTCCGGACGAGCGCGTAACGCCTCCCGGCGGCCGCGAGCGACCGTTGCAGTGATGCGGATCCGGAGCCTCTCCCCGGCTACTATTTACAAGAACCATGCCACGCGGGAAATGTATGCGCGGCGGGGCACGGCGGTGAAAGACGCGCCGAACACCGGCGGGTGGAGCGGCGGGTCCACCCACCGGAAATCGTCTCTTGAAATCGGGTGTTGGCGGTATTGCGGCCCGGGGCAAGTACGCCGTGATCGCGGGGACGGTCGAACGGGGCGAAGGTTGACACGGCCCGGCGACGCACCGAGAATCCCGCTTAGTGTCATGTCGCAACATGTCAGACAGGAGGGCGGCCGTCATGGAAACCCGTCAGTGGCCCAAACCCAGTTGCGAGCAGATCGCCGACATGCTGATCGAGCCGTTCGTGGTGATCGATCCCGGCTACCGGATCGTCGCCGCCAACCGGGCGTATTGCCGTCACTACGGCATCTCCAAGGAGGAGGTGGTCGGCCGGCGCTGCCACGAGGTTTCCCATCACTCCTCCGTGCCGTGCAGCCGCAACGGCGAGCATTGTCCGCTGGAGGAAGTGCTCCGAACCGGCGACGAGGCACAGGTGTTGCACCTGCACTACCATCATGCGCACACGGAACAGGTGCAGTTGCATTCGGTCCCGATTCGCGACGCCCAGGGTCGGATCAGCCACATCGGTGAGTATGTCCACCCCATTCCGCCATTGCGCACGTTGCAGGGCGACGCCCTGCTCATCGGGCGCTCGCGCCCCATGCTGCACCTGACCAGTCTCCTGCAGCGTGTGGCCCCCACCGATACGACGGTGCTGCTGCTCGGTGAGAGCGGCGTCGGCAAGGAGCGGGTGGCGAGCTATGTCCATCACTATTCACAACGTGGTGACGGACCGTTCGTGGTCGTGGACTGCAGCACGCTCGGGGATCAGTTGATCGAGAGCGAGTTGTTCGGTCATGAGAAGGGTGCCTTCACGGGCGCGGCGGCGCGTAAGAAGGGGCTGTTCGAGGCCGCCCAGAGCGGGACCCTGTTCATCGACGAGATCGGCGATCTCCCGCTCGCGCTGCAAAGCAAGCTGTTGCGCGCCCTGGAGACCGGCACCATCCGGCGCGTGGGCAGCACCGAGTACCTGAAGGTGCGGGTGCGCGTCGTGGCGGCCACCAACCGGGACATCGCGCATATGGCGAAGCAGGGGTCGTTTCGGCAGGATCTCTACTACCGGTTGTCACCGTTCCCGATCCAGGTGCCGGCGCTGCGCGAACACAAGGACGACGTGCCGGCGCTGGCCGAGCATTTCCTGTCGCGCGATCCAAACGGGGAGCGCCACCTGCCGCTCCCGCCGGAGGTCATCGAGGCCCTGCTCGACTATGACTACCCGGGGAACGTGCGCGAGCTGCGCAACGTGGTCGAACGCGCCGCGATCCTGGCGGGCGGCGGGATAATCCAGCCGCAGCACATCGACTTCGGGACGCCGGCGCGCAACGCCCCGAACGGCCCCGCCGCCGGCGGGACGGTCGCGGCCCGTCGCCGGGGCTTGAGCGCCGGAGAGGTGCTGGCGGCGCTGGAGTTCTGCCACGGTCACCGCAATCAGACGGCGCAGCGACTGGGCGTGAGCGAGCGTACCCTTTACCGCTACGTGGAGCGGCTCAGGAAGGAGGGGCGGATCGAACCCGAGGTGGATCGCGGGCGCTGACCCGGTGCGCGGCGCCGGCCCCCGCGGTCCGCGTGGTGGGCGGGTCGTCGCAAAGCGCTCCGCCGGCGTTGCGCGCCGCTCGTAGACCTCGCGCGCGATCCGCGCGTCTTCAAGGAAGTACGGGAGTTCTTCCAGCGTCAGGGCCTGCGGGCCGTCCTCGATCTTCCACTCGCCTCGCTACGAACCCCTAATCCCGGTCGCGGCATCCCGCGCCGTCGCGAAACCGGTCATGGTGTCCCTCGCCGTGTTCGGCCGAGACTCGCGCGGGCGGCATCACTGACACACGGCTCACCGTCTGTCATGTCATATCCGACATGACAGACGGTGGTTTTCTCTTGCCCGCCCGTTTTTCCTCTCCTGAAAACAACGAGTTCGTGTTTGGCGCGGTGTTTGCAATCACCCAGCACCGGGAACGTACGCTACGTACGCCGTTCCCGACGATCACTTCACAACGAATCCGGGAGGAGACCCCATGACTATAAAAACCCCCGTGTTGCCGGGCCTTGCCCTGTGTGCAAGCCTGGCCTTCGCGCCCCTTGCACACGCGGCGGTCACCGAGGTCGAGGGTGCCGCGGGCGGCGGCATCGTGCCCTGGGCCCTGCTCGCGCCCTCCACACCTACCGCCTCGTTTACCTACGTGAACACCGGCGACTACAGCCTCACCAGCCTGGGCGTCTCCGGGACCGTGTTCAAGCGCCTGGAACTCTCCTACGCACGCCAGGCGTTCAACACCGAGTCCGTGGGACTGGGCACGATCAACGTGGATACGTTCGGGGCGAAGGTCAAACTGCTCGACATGTCCGCCATGCTGCCGCAGGTCGCCGTGGGAGTGATGTACAAGGTCAATGAGGATCGCGGCAAGCTGGTGGCGGGCGGTGTCCCGTTTCGCGACGACACCGGTGTCGATACCTACGTCGCGGCGACCAAGGTACTCAAGGTGGCGGGCAAAAATGTGCTCGTCGATGCCACTGTGCGCATGACCAAGGCCAATCAGTTGGGCATCCTCGGTTTCGGGGCCACCGGGGCCGGCAACAGCAATGCCTACTCGGCGAACTTCGAAGGCTCCGCGGGGTTGTTCGTCACCGCGCACACCATCGTAGGTGCCGAGTACCGCATGAAGCCCGACAACTTCGCCGGTTCCGGTCTGAAGGAGAACGACTGGTGGGACGTTTTCTTCGCCTATATCCCCAATCCGCATTTCTCGGTCACCGCGGCCTACGCGAACCTTGGCGATATCGTCCAGCCGGTGTGTAACAGCGGCAAGTGTGGGGCACGCGAAAAGGGCCTGTATCTCCAGGTCCAGGCGAATTACTAGCAGTACTCCTCCTTTCCGGCCCGGGCGCAGGACCTTCCTTCTCCTTCTCCGGCCAACCCGGGCCGGTTTTTTCGAGATCTACGGCGACGCGTACGTGTTTTGAACGAATGGATGGAGTCCGGGGAATGTGTGCGAGCGCGCCCTTTACCGCTACGTGGAGCGGCTCGGAAAGGAGGGGCGGATCGAACCCGGGGCGGGACGCCGGCGGATCAGTTCCCGGTGCCGGTCCCCGCGGTCTGCGTGATATCGCCGGTCGTCGCGAATCGCTCCGCCAGCGCTACGCGCCGTTCGTAGGCCTCGCGCGCGATCCGCACGTCTTCGAGGAAGTACGGGAGTTCTTCCAGCGTCAGGGCCTGCGGGCCGTCCACCAGCGCCTTGCTCGGCACCGGGTGGAAGTCGACCAGGATCATATTCGCCCCGGCGATGACCCCCTGGGCGGTGACATGGAAGACGTCGGGCAGACCCTCCGGCCCGGCGTCGCGGCTGCCCACGGAATGAGACGGATCCACGCACACGGGCATGCGGGTGAGCCGCTTGACCACGGGCACGTGCGAGAAATCGACGAAGTTGCGGTGTGGATCCCCCATGTTGGTCTTCATGCCCCGCAACCCGAACACCACCCGATGATTGCCCTCGCTGGCGAGGTACTCCGCGGCGTTGATCGATTCCTCCAGAGTGATTCCGAAGCCGCGCTTGAGCAGCACAGGGAACTCCTGCTGGCGCCCGACGCTCTTGAGCAACTCGAAGTTCTGGGTGTTGCGGGTGCCGATTTGGAGCATGACCCCGGTGGGACGGCCGGTCTGCTCGAGGGCATCACGGATCTCGCGTACCTGCGAGTCATGGGTGACCTCCATCGCGATCACCCGGATCCCGTATTTGCCCGCCAACTCGAATACATAGGGCAGGCAGCTCTTGCCGTATCCCTGGAAGGAATACGGGCTGGTCCGCGGCTTGTAGGCACCCATCCGGGTGCAGACCTGGCCGTGTTCCTGCAGGGCCTGCATCATCCGCTCGACGTGTTCCGGCGTGTCCACCGCGCACAGGCCCGCGAACACGTTCAGATTGTCCTGGCCGAAGTGCACGCCGTTGTACTCGAAGGCGGTACTGCGCCGCCCGTCGCGGTGCCGGCCGAGCACACGATACTCCACGGAGACCCGCACGACGCGCTCCACGCACGGCAGGCCTTCCATCTCCTCGACGGTCAGGGAAGCGGTATCCCCGATCAGGTAGACCTCGCTGAGGATCTGCTGGGCGCCGGTCTCCCGGTGCACCCGCGCCCGGATATTAGGGAGATTGGAAAGATGTTGCAGTAATTTCTTGTATTCCGGACTATCGGTGTCTATATCGGGGGTCAAAATCAGGATCATGGGAGGTCCCATCTTTCACAGTGGTTTGACAAAATTCAGTGCGTTCGCCAAGCGTGCGTCCCGCTACGGGAGACGCCGGCGCACGGTTCGTGCCGGCGGTCGATGCCGGCCGCCGCGGGCTGGACGATGGGAGAGGTCGTTCCCGGGGCCTTCAACGTCCTGTCGCGGGGTCCCGCCCGGGTCCTGTGGTGGCCGGAACCGCTACTCTGAAACCCGTTCGATTATCGCACATTTTCCCGCGTCCGTGTCCTTCCCCTGATTGTGGCGCCACGCCGGGGATCCGTAACCCCCTCGTCATTATGCGACGGATAGGCGTCATGAGGGATCCGTAGGGTCCTCGCCTTCAGGCGAAGGAGGATCGGTATCCTTCAGAACGGTTATCAGGTCTTTTGTGCAAACCCGGAAAAGAAGGTTTCTTTTCCCTGAAAAAGAAGGACAGGATGAGAGGATGGGATGGGAAAGGCTGCTTTTTGATCCTCTCAGAGTACCGATTTGTCAAGTCCCGGGGGACAAGCATAGGATAGGTCGCGAGCGGTCCGGGGGGCCGGTACCGGTTCGGTTCCCCGGAGAGGAGTGTGGAAGACGGGCCGGTCGCGCGACCGGCGAACGAATAATAAAACGGAGAAGAGGTGGGATGGATGCAGAATGGCACAGTGAAGTGGTTCAATCAGGCGCGGGGCTATGGCTTCATCACGCCCAGTGACGGTAGCGAGGACGTCTTCGTCCACTATTCCACCATCGAGGCGGAAGGCTTCAAGACCCTCAAGGAGGGCCAGCCGGTCGAGTTCGAGGCGAGCCGCGGTCCGAAGGGACTGCAGACGAGCCGTGTCGTGCCGCAGTAAGGCGGGCCCCGGTTGCGGGAATGCAGGCGGCGCCCGTTCGTCGGGATCTGGGCTCAGTCCCGATAGCGTCGCAGCAGATCCTGGTAGGCGTCTATGCGCCGGTCCCGGAAATAGGGCCAGAGGCGGCGCAGTTCCTCGCTGCGCGCGAGCGGCAGTTCGACGGTAACGACCGCGGCACTGTCGCTCGCCGCCATGGCCAGGATTTCGCCCTGCGGGCCCGCGGCGAAACTCGAACCCCAGAACCGGATACCGAGCGTGGAGCCGCCCGGGTCGGGTTCGTCGCCGGTTCGGTTGCACGCCAGCACGGGTACCGCATTGGCCACGGCATGGGCGCGTTGGATGGTGACCCAGGCATCGTGCTGGCGTCGGCGCTCGGCCTCTTCATCACGCGGGTCCCAGCCGATGGCCGTCGGGTAGAGCAGCACCTGCGCGCCGGCCAGCGCCATGAGCCGCGCCGCCTCCGGGTACCACTGGTCCCAGCACACCAGAACGCCGAGGCGGCCGACGGCGGTGTCGATCGGCGTGAACCCCAGGTCCCCCGGTGTGAAGTAATACTTTTCATGGAACCCCGGGTCGTCCGGGATGTGCATCTTGCGGTAGCGACCGGCGAGCGACCCGTCCCGGTCGAGCACCACCGCGGTGTTGTGATAGAGGCCGGCGGCGCGCCGCTCGAACAGCGAGGCGACGATCACCACCGAGAGTTCCGCGGCGAGCCGGCCGAGCCGCTCGGTCGTGGCGCCCGGGATCGGCTCCGCCCGATCGAAGTACACGGGATCCTCGCGCTGGCAGAAATAGCGCGTGGTGTGCAGTTCCTCGAGCAGCACCAGCCGTGCGCCGCGGCCGGCGGCCTCGCGGATTCCCGCGATGCTTGCGGCCAAGTTCGCCTCGCGGTCCTCGGTGCAGGCGTGCTGCACCAAACCCGCGGTCAGTCCCTCCAGTCCGGTCATCGCCGCGCCGTCGCCTCGCGCCCGGGAACGAGGGTCGATGATGGTGGCCGGGTCCGGAATTGTCAAAGGGGCGCCGCGCCGCCGATCACCCCCCCACGCCCGCGGGCAGTTGCATGGTCACGCAGTGCAGGCTGCCGTTCTGGTGGAGCAGCGGGGTGCACTTCACCGCCACCGTCTCACGCCCCGGGAACGCCTCCCCGAGCCGCTCGAGCGCTATCGCATCGGCGGGATCGCCGTAGACCGGAACCAGCACCGCGCCGTTGATCACGAGGAAGTTCGCATAGCCCGCGGGCCGTCTGTGCCCGGCCTCGTCACGGACGGGGCGCGGCAGGGGGAGGGGAATCAGCCGATAGGGCTCGCCGTGCGCATCGCGTAGCGCCGCGAGTTCACGCGCCATGCCCGCCAGTTCGGCGTGGTGTTCGTCGTCGGGGTCGTCGCAGGCCTGGTAAGCGATGGTCCGCGGATCGCAGAACCGCGCGAGTGTGTCCACGTGCCCGTCGGTGTCATCGCCCGCCAGCGCGCCGTGCCCGAGCCACAATACGCGCCGTACGCCGAGGCGGTCGGCGAGCCGCGCCTCGATACGGGCGCGGTCGAGCCCCGGGTTGCGGGTCCGCGAAAGCAGGCAGCGACGGGTCGTGAGCAAGGTGCCGCAGCCGTCGGAATCGATCGCGCCGCCTTCCAGGACCAGATCCTCGCGCTCCAGCGCCACGGCCCCGAACGCACCGGCGGCGTGCAGTTGCACGGTGATGCGGTCATCCAGCGCGGATTCGTATTTCCCGCCCCAGCCGTTGAAGCGGAAGTCGACCAACCGCGGGTGCCCGGCTTCGAGCACCGTGATCGGCCCGTGATCGCGCGCCCAGCAGTCGTTGGAGGGGGCGAGAGGGAGACGCAGGCGGTTTGCGGGGACCCGCGCCTCGGCGAGCCGCCGCATCACGCGCTCGCGGTGCGCCGCGTCGCGGCAGACGATCCACAGCGATTCGAAACGCGCGACGGCGCGCGCGATGTCGACGAAGACCGGCTCCACCTGTGCGAGGTGCGGGGCGAAGTCGCCGTCGTCATGGGGCCAGGTGAGCAGGACGCCGCTTTGCGGCTCCCACTCCGCCGGGAGGCGGCGCTCGATGACGCTCACGGGCTCCGGGGCGGGTTCGGGTAGCGGACCACCGAATCGATGACGTACCGGTCTTCGAAATAGACCGTGTACTTCTTATAGGCCCACCGGGTGATCGGCGGTTTGCCGACCGCAGCCAGTTTTTTTGCCGGCGTCCCGTAGTGTTTCAGCACCGACGCCATGGTCATCCCGCGCGTCGGCCGCGGGATACCGGCGGGTCCGTTGGGGGGCGCCTGGCGGATGGCCTTCAGCAGAAAGGTGTCCGCCCCGGCCGCCGGAACGCCGAGGACCAGGGTGACGGCGAGCGCCACGAGGATTCGCAGCCTACCCATGGGGCCGATCCTTCCGTTGCATCGGTACGATTTCCGATCGCATCGACTATAACACCGCGACACCGGGGGCTGAACCGCCGGCCGGCGGATCCGTGACCGCGCTCACACACCGCTTCGTGGCGTTGAGCACCCGGCAGATGGGGGGCTTCGCGAGGGGCCCGAGGAGATGCTCGCCATCACCCGGCCCG
>BDTW01000012.1 GCA_002897735.1 bacterium BMS3Bbin13
CCACGACGTCATCGAGGACACGCCGCTCACGCTCGAGGAACTCGCACGCGAGTTCGGTCCGACGGTGGCGCGGCTCGTGGACGGCGTCACCAAGATGGACGTCATCCACGACGTGCGCGGGCTGCGGGAGAAGGGCCGGCGCGAGCGCGACCAGGCCGAGAGCCTGCGCAAGATGTTGCTCGCCATGGCCGAGGACGTGCGCGTCGTGCTCGTCAAGCTGGCCGACCGCCTGCACAATATGCGCACCTTGCAGCACCTGCCGCTCGACCGGCGGCGGCGCATCGCCCGCGAGACCCTGGAAATCTACGCGCCGCTCGCCAACCGGCTGGGTATCTGGCAACTGAAGTGGGAACTGGAGGATCTGGCGCTTCGCCATCTCGAGCCGGATACCTACCGCGAGATCGCGCGCCTGCTCGACGAGAGCCGCTCCGACCGCGAACGCTACATCGCCCGTCAGGTGGAGCGCATCCGCACCGCGCTCGCCGGGGCCGGGGTTCGCGCCGAGGTGAGCGGGCGCCCGAAACACATCTACAGCATCCGGCGTAAGATGCAGCGCAAGCGTGTCGAGTTCCACCAGATCTTCGACGTGCGGGCGATCCGGATCCTGGTCCGCGAGGTCGTCGACTGCTACGCGGCGCTCGGGGTGGTGCATGGCCTGTGGCACCACATCCCGCGCGAGTTCGACGACTATATCGCCAATCCCAAGGAGAACCAGTACCGCTCGCTGCACACCGCGGTCGTGGGTTCGGAGGGTAAGGTGCTGGAGGTGCAGATCCGCACCTTCGAGATGCATCGGCAGGCCGAACTCGGCGTCGCCGCGCACTGGAGTTACAAGGAGGGCGTCGATTCCGATGAGGCCATGGCGCGGCGCATCGCGTGGTTGCGTCAGCTCTTCGAGTGGAAGGAAGAGAATCCGGAGGCGGGCGATTTCATCGATCGGTTCAAATCGGAGATCTTCGAGGACCGGGTCTACGTGCTCACCCCGCAGGGTCGGGTGATCTCCCTGCCGATCGGCGCGACACCGCTGGATTTCGCCTATCACATCCACACCGACGTCGGTCATCGCTGCCGCGGCGCCAAAGTGAACGGGCGCATCGTGCCCCTGACCTACGAGTTGCGCAGCGGTGAGCAGGTCCAGGTGCTCACCACCCGTCAGGGCGGGCCGAGTCGTGACTGGCTCAATCCGCACCTCGGCCACCTCAAGACCTCGCGCGCGCGCGCCAAGGTGCGCCACTGGTTCAAGCAGCAGGATCGCGGCAAGAACATCGCCGCGGGGCGCGCCCTCGTGGATCGCGAACTGCACCGCGTCGGCCTCTCGGGCGTGAGTCTGGAGCGGATCGCCCGGCACTTTCACTATCCCGGTGCGGAGGACTTCCTGAGCGCGGTGGGCGCCGGCGATCTCAACGCCTCGCAGATCGCCGCCGCCGCCCATGCCCTGTTGGCGCCGGCGCCGGTCCCGCCGCCGGCGGCGCCCGCCGGGCGGCCCGGTCCGAAGGCGGTGCCGCGCGGGGAGGTCGTGATCGGGGGGGTGGGCGACCTGCTGACCCACATGGCGCGTTGCTGCCGCCCGGTCCCGGGTGACGACATCATCGGGTTCATCACGCGCGGGCGCGGGGTGAGCGTCCATCGCCGCGACTGCCCCAACATCCTGCGCATGCCGGAAGAGAATCGCGAACGGCTGATCGAAGTGTCCTGGGGATCGTCGGGCGACGCACGTTATTCGGTCGAGGTCGCGGTGGACGCCTACGACCGCCCCGGGCTGCTGCGCGACATCACCACCATCCTCGCCGGAGAAGGCATCAACGTCGTTGCGGCCGATACCCTCACCGACCGCGCGGAGCGCCGCGCGCGTATGGACCTGACCCTGGAGATCACCGGCATCGGCCAGTTGAGCCGCGCCCTGAACCGGATCGGGCGGTTGCGCAACGTCCTCGAGGTGCATCGCCGAGTGTAGCGTAGGCGTCGGCCGGCCAAGGCCGGCCCGGGTCCCGTGGTCGTCATGGATTCCGTAGGGCGGGGCTTGCCCCGCCGCCGACGTTGGAGATTCCCCTTCGTGCCGTTCAGCCCGCCGGCAGCGTGACCTCGACGGCGGTTCCCCCGAGTGCCGCGCGACGCAGTTCCAGGCGCCCGTCATAGGCGCTTACGATGTCGGCGACCACCGCCAGCCCGATACCCTGGCCGCTCGCCCCGGGGTCGGCCCGCCCGCCGCGCTGCAGTACCCGTTCGCGCTGTTCGGCCGCGATGCCGGGACCGTCGTCCTCCACGATCAGACGCAGGCCCGGCCGCCGCCCGGCGCTTGCCGGTACGGCCTCGGCGCGGATCGCCACTTGGCCGCGACACCACTTGAATGCGTTGTCCACGAGGTTGCCGAGCAGTTCCATCAGGTCCCCTTCGTCCCCATAGAAGCAGACGCCCTCGGCGATACGGGTGTCCCAGGACACGCCCTTGTCGCGATAGACCTTGGCGATGCTTCCGGCGATACGTTGTGCGGCGCGCGCGACGTCCACCGGCGCCATGAGCGTGCTGCGCCCGGAGGCGGCGGCGCGCTGCAGTTGATAGTCGATGATCTGGTTCATGCGCCCGGCGGCATCCTTGACGGCGCCGCGCAGTTCCTGCGCCGACCGCCCGGGCTCGGCGAGCGCGCCGCGCAGCACCGCGAGCGGCGTCTTGAGGCTGTGGGCGAGATCGGCCAATGCGTCGCGGTAGCGGGCGCGTTGGCTGCGCTCGCCGGTAATCAGCGAGTTCAGGTTCTCGGTGAGTCCGCGCAGCTCCCGCGGATAACGGCCCTCCAGGCGGTCGCGGCGCCCGTCCTCCATCGCCGCGAGGTCGTGCGTCACGCGGCGCAACGGGGCAAGGCCCCAGTGCAGGATGGCGCCCTGCGCCGCCAGCAGCACCGCCGCCGCGGCCGCCAGCCAGCCCCACAGGCTGCGGCGGAAGCGCCCGATCTGGGCATGAAATCCCGCAAGGTTCCCGGCGACCGCGAACGTGTAGTTGCGGGCGCCGCCGCCGCCCTCCCAGCTCACGCCGAATCCCAATGCGAACAGCGGTTCCCCGGCCGCGGTACGAATGCGCTCGAAGCGCCACTGTCCGGGCGCGAGGTCGCCGGGAAACGGGGCCGTGACGCCGAGCGCCGAGCGCGAACGCCAGCGCATGGCGCCATGGTTGGCGCTCACCTCCGCGTACAACCCGGAAGCGGGAGTCGAGAAGCGCGCGTCGGGCAGGGTGTCGGGGAGCTGCAGCACGCCGTTCGGCCCGAGGTCGGCGGCGGCCAGCAGCACGTAGACATAGCCCTGCAACCGGTCGTGCACCGCAGTCTCGGCGCTCGCCCGGAACGCCCGGTCGAGGCCCAGGCCGGTCAGGCCGAGGAACGCGGTAAGGACCAGGCTCGCCGCCACCAGCAGGCGGGTGTGCAGCGAGAGGGTCACGAGCCGGTGCGCGCCGGCGCCAGGCGGTAGCCGTGCCCGCGCCGGGTCTCGATGGGGTGCAGCGTATCGTCGGGATCCAGCTTGCGGCGCAGGCGGCGCACGAAGACCTCGATCACGTTGCTGTCGCGGTCGAAGTCCTGATCGTACAGGTGCTCGGTGAGTTCGGTCTTGGAGATCACCCGCCCGGCATGCAGCATCAGGTATTCGAGGACCCGGTACTCGAATGCCGTCAGGGTGACCTCGCGCCCGTCGACGCGCACTTCGTGCGAGGCGGTATCGAGCACGATGGGGTCGCAGCGCAGCACCGACTGGCTCCAGCCGGCCGCGCGGCGCAGCAGGGCCTTGACCCGGGCCAGCAGTTCGGCCATTTCGAAGGGCTTGACCAGATAGTCGTCGGCGCCGGCCTCGAGCCCCTCGACCTTGTCCTGCCAGCGCCCGCGCGCGGTGAGGATCAGAATCGGAAACGCCCGCCCGGCGGCGCGCAGCCGGCGGATCACCTCCATTCCGCCGATGCCGGGCAGGCCGAGGTCGACGATCCCGACGTCCACCGGGTATTCGGTGCCCAGATACAGGCCCTCTTCGCCGTCGCCGCCGGCGTCGACCGCGTAGCCTTCCGTCTTGAGGCGCGCCACGAGGGGTTCACGCAGCGCCGCCTCGTCCTCGATCACCAGCACGCGCATGTCGTACTCCCGAGGGGTCGCGGGGGTGGTCGGACCCCTCGCCGATGCAACGCCCCCGCGGTCGCCCGGACCGCGTTCCGGAAATCGGTCCGGGTCATCCGCCGGGCGGCGGGATGCGCAGGCAACCGAGGACCGTTCTTCGATTGTGCAGGAAGAACGGTGAGGCCCGTTCGACGAGGAGGATTGCAAAAATGGATCGGTTCTATCGCCGCAGTGGTCACGGGATGATCCGGACTAATCCAGGATCTCCCCGGTGCGCGCGTCCACGAGCACGACGCGCACCCGGCCGCCGGGCATGAGGACCTTGATTCGATAGACCGGGTTCCCGCCGACTTCCCCCACGCCCGCCGAAAGCACGCGCCCGCCCGTGAGCCGGCGCACCTTGCGCACCGCCTGTCGCAGGCTGATGCCGACGGCGGCCGGCTCGCGCACCTCGGGCGGCGCGCCGCGCCCCGGGTCCGGCCCCGCCCGGGCCGGACCCGCGATGCCGGTTGCCGCGAGGGCGGCGGCCAGGAGCAGTGCGGTACGGGTCGGATGGGTCATGGCGCTCCGTTGTCTCGGTACGGGTCGCCTGTGCGTGCCCGGCATCCGAGGATCGTCCCGGTGCGCAACGGGATCACGGCGTTGGGCCGTGCCCGCTCTTCGCCCGGCGGTTTCGACGGGTTCTCCGGGAGCGCTCAGTCCACCGGGGTCACGGAGACCTGGACGCGGATCCGTTGTTCGCCCGGGTCGCGGTCCATCCGGGTCACGAAGGTCTGTCCGCGATACCGGTAGGTGACCCGGTAGCCGTCGATGCGCTGCTCGCTGCGATGCACTTCGTGTACGCGGCAACGCTGCACCGTATCCGTGTAGGCCACCGGCCGGCGGTCACTGCGGTAGAGGTCCCGCGCCACCGAGGCGCCGAGCAGCGTTCCCGCGATGGCGCCGACCGTGCGTCCGTTGCCTCTTCCGATTCGGTGACCCAGCACCCCGCCGACGATCCCGCCGAGGATGGTCGGCGTGGCCGAGCCCGGACCCGGCTCCTCGTAACGGGTAACCTGTTCGTTCCAGCACTCGCGCCGCGGATAGGAAACATCCACTCTGCGTATCAGCGGCTCGACCTGCATTACCTTAGCATATTCATAGCGGACCGGACTGCCGTAGCCGTAGTCGTCGGCGCGCGCCGGGACCACCTGGACCGCGAGCAACGCCGCCGCCGAGAACCCCCAAACCGCGATCGACATCTTCATGGCCGTTCTCCTGGTTGCCGTTGCGCCGGGGGGCTGGCCGTTCCGGCCCTCCCCGAGCCTTCACCCGCAGGATAGAGGCCGGCACCTGAACCCATGCTGAACGACGTCCGGATTCGTGCGCGGATGGTTTGGGGATGACGAATGATACCGGCGGGAAGGGCGCTGAAGTTCTTCGCACGGGCCCGGGGTGCGGGGCGGGCCGGCCGATCGCCGGGCGACGCTCCCGCCACATCGGGTTCGGAACCCGGGGGGGGCTGCGGTCGCCGCACCCGGCATCGACGCCCGGAGCAGACCGGCGATCAGGCGATGGCGACTTCGAGTCCCGGAAGGTTGACCGACAACGGCGCCACGTCCGGAAAGTGGTAATCGACCTTCGGGGTGAGTTGCTCGGCCAGGAATCGCTCCACCCCGCTACGGCAATCGGTCGGGACTTGCGCCCAGGTTACGAACAGCTCATGGCGCGCGTACTGCTGGATCGCCGGGTCGGTGCGGTGGGTCGCCAGCCGTTCCCGGATCGCGCCCTGACCCACACACACGCAGTTCGGCGCTCCGCCGCCGTGCCAAATGACGTAAACCCCTTCCATATCGTCAAAATGCGGGTCGCCGAGGTCGACCGTGTACAGCTCACACCAACTATCCCCGGAGCACTTGTTCCAAAGGAGCTTCATCGGCTCACCCTCCTGGTGGACTCCGACACAGGATGTAGGTATCGCTCCCGGCACGGCTCTCTTTTCGATCGTCGACCACTGGATTTAGAGACTAAATTTCATTAAGCGTAGTTCACGAGGGGGGGCCTGTCCAGTTGCCCTCGCCGACGTGGCGTCGGCTACGCCTTCGACATTCTCCGGGCTAGTCCGGGTCGTGCGCCCCGACCGCATCGACCGATGCGTCGGATGGGGCGGACCCGGTCTCCACGAGCAGGCCGCGCAGAATACCCAATAGTGCCCGGTTCTCGACCTCCAGGAGATGGAGATGGTGCTCGGGCGCGGATGCATCGCCTCCCGCCGCGCGGGCCGCGACGGCCGCGCGGGCGTGCTCATGGAGTCGCAGGTGCAGTGCGGTCAGGGCGTCGTAGACCGGCTTGCTCGGGAGATGACGCCGGCCTTCCACGTTCAGCCAGCGGCCCAGCAGGCAGCGCCGCTCGGCGCCCGGTTCGATGACCTCCTCGGGCAGCCTCTCGCCCCGGCGTAGTGCCTCGATGAACCGCTGCACGCGTCCGGCGTGGCCCTCCAGTACCAGCCCGTGGGGGAGCGCGACGTCGGATTCCACCGCCGAGTCCGCGTCGGGCAGCGCCGGCGGCCGGAACGCCGCCGCCCACTCGGCCACACGCTCGGCCGGCATCGGGCGCGCTATCCAATAGCCCTGCAGATGGTGGCAGCCCAGGTGTGCCAGCATCTCCGCATGGGCGGCGCTCTCCACCCCCTCGGCGACTACCCGCAGGCCGAGGATCTGGGCGGTGACGACGACTCCGGCGACGATCGCGAGGTCTTTCGAATCGGACAGGATGTCACGCACGAAGTCGCGGTCGATCTTGAGCGTGGCGGCCGGGAGGCGCTGCAGGTACTGCAGTGAGGCGTGGCCGGTGCCGAGGTCGTCCAATGCCACCTCGATGCCGCGTGCATCCAGTTCGTGGAGCACGTGCGCCGCGCGATCGAGGTCCGCGAGCGGCGCCGACTCGCTGATCTCGACGACCAGCGTGCATTTCCCGCCGGTCTCCCGGTGCGGCCCCGGCACCCGGCCGCCGCCCCAGGTCTCCTCCACGTCCACCAGGAATCGGGGATCCAGAAGGTGACTGGCGGCGATGTTGACGTGGATCTGCCAGCCGTGCCCCGCGCCCGTCCAGGCGGTCGCCTGGTCGGCCGAGGCCTGCAGTACGAAGCGCCCGATCGGGCGTGCGAGGTTCGGGTGATCGAGCGCCGCGAGGAACGTTTCGGGACCGACGATGTGCCCCTCCCCGGTGCGCATGCGCAGCAACGCCTCGAACCCGAGTACGGCCCCCTCCAACTCGACGATGGGCTGGTAGTGGAGCAGCAGGCGGCCCTCCGTGAGGGCCGTGGCCAGGATGTCGTGCATGTGGGCCTGTCGTTGGACGGCCGCGTCGAACTCCGCGCTGTAGAGCTGGTACTGGTTCTTGCCGCCATGCTTCGCCGCGTACAGGGCCTCGTCGGCGTGGCGCAGCAGGCTGTCCGCTTCTACTTCGTCGAGTGGAAACAGCGTGACACCGAGGCTGGCGGACACACTCACCCATTTCCCGTCGGCGACCGGGACCGGGGCATGCAGGGCCTCGAGGAGGCGCGTGCAGATCCTATCGAGTTCGTCCATGTCGCGCAGTTCCGGCAGGAGCAGGCCGAACTCGTCGCCGCCCATCCGGACCACGGTGTCGCCGCCGCGCAGGAGCGCCTCCAGGCGTGCGCCCATGGCCACGAGGAGTTCATCGCCGGCGCCGTGGCCGAGGCGGTCGTTGATTTCCTTGAAGCCGTCGAGGTCCAGGATGCCGACGGCCAGCAGCCGGTGCAGGCGCCAGGCGCGCGTACGTTCGTGGGCCAGGCGGTCGCTGAACAGCGCGCGGTTGGGCAGGCCGGTCAGCGGATCGCGCAAGGCCCATTCGCGCAGGCGCAGGACCAGGTTGCCGAAGTGCGAGAAGCCGAGGAAGAAGGCCGCACCGACGCGCTGGAAGTATCCCTCCTCGGTACTGGCGATCATGCCCACGCCGCCCATCCGACCTTGACCGAAGGGAAACAACGCAACCTCCCGGACCCGCCCGCGCAACGGCGCGGTCCAGTCCGGCGCGTGCGGGTCCTCGACCGGAATCACCGCCGGTGACTCGACGGCGCCCGGCAGGCGCAGCCCGGGGACCTCGATTCCCGCCTGATAGTCCGGTGCGACCGGCGGCGCGGGTCGTTGCGTGTCGGCCCCCGAGAGCACATACGCGCCGAGGACCACCGCGTCGACGTTGCGTACCAGCTCCCGGCAGATGCGGTTCAGCAGCTCCAGCGGGTGGCCGTCCTCCGGGATGGGGTGTGCCATCACCTCCAGCAGCACCCGGACGACCGCCAGGCGCTGAGTGTCCGTGCGGCGGACCTGCGCCGAGTAGCCCTCAAGCAGCGCCATGAGATCGCCGAGCAGCAGACGCAGCAGCACGTCGCGCAGTGCGGCGCGTTCTTCGGCCGCCACCCGCGTTTCGACGATCGTCGCCCAGTGGCGCCAGTAGATCAGGTAGGCCCCGGCGATCCAGGCGGGGCGGACCCCGAGGTCATGGTGACGGCGTCCGAGTTCGCGCATCTGCGCGCACCAGCCGCCATCCAGTCGGCTGTGCAGCAGCTCGCGTGCGTGTTCCGCTTGGCGGTGGGTAAGGGTCTCGATGTGCGCGCGGGAGTATTCCTGCAGTACCGCGGCGGTCTCGGGTCGGGCGAGGAGATAATCGAGCAAGGCATGCGCCAAGTCTTCGGCATCGGCGGCGAGCAGCGGCGCGTGGCGCTCCAGCAGGCGAAAATCGGATTCTCGGAGTCCGAGGAAGTGGGCGGGGTCGGAGTCCATGGTTTACACACGTCGCACGCTGTCCGGAGCGTATCACTTTAGCATACCGCACCGAACCCGACGCCCCTGTTTATCGACCGCGCCGCCGGGTCGCTGAGCCGACGGCGCCTTTGCGCCCCGGCTACCCGCCGGGCATGGCGTCCGCGGCGGTCGGACCCGATGTGTGTCGAGGTGTGTCCCGGCTCCGGGCGCACGGAAGGCGGGCCGGTGAATGCGGCGGCGTCGTCAAGGTGAGCGCCTGCATCGAAGATCCGCCGCTCATTCGGTGTTCGTCGGGTGTTCAATCAGATTTTCATGGGTCCACACGGCCAGTTCCACCCGGTTTCTCATGCCCATGCGTTTTAGGATCCGCTTCATGTGAACCTTTACCGTTTGATCGCTGATCCCAAGGCGTTGTGCGATTTTTTTATTGGGCTCCCCTTCGGCGACGGCATAGGCGATTTGCATCTCCCGATGCGAGAGTGGCGGCGGGGTTGAATTCGGGGGTTGAGACGTGCGCGCGTGGGTAAGCGCATCGCTGAGCGCACTGCGCAGTTGTCCGGAGATTTCGAGCCGGCCGTTCAACGCCGTGTGTATGCCGGCAAGGATGTCTTCCGGCGGTTGGTTCTTCAGCAGATAACCGGCCACACCTTCCCGAAGCGCCTGAAGCAGGTCATCCTCGGCATCCGAGACAGTCAATATGACAACCGGGAGATCCGGCCGGAGGTCGCGGACTGTTCTGAGTATGTCCAGACCATGGACGTCGGGGCCGAGGCAAAGGTCCAGCAATACCAAGTCCGGTTCCTCGGACCGGATGAGGCGTATGGCTTCTTCCCGTGTTTCCGCCTCGGCGACCAGGCTCAACCGGGGGTCCAGTTCCACAAGCTGACGGACGCCCCGGCGGAAGAGGGGATGATCATCGACGATCAGCAATTTATACGGAGATTTCATGCGTGAGAGGCGGCGGGCAAGGCGGTGCCGTCGGCGGCGTGTCCACGGGGCCGGAAATGAAGGAATACGCGGGTACCGTGGGGTTCGTTTTTTTCGATGATCAGATGTCCCCCCAGGGTGATGGCGCGCTCCTTCATGACGACGAGGCCGAAATGACGGCTGTTTTCGCCCGGAATCCCGGAGGGGGCGAATCCGCAGCCGTCATCTTCGACGCTCAAGACGATTCCTCTCCTTGAATCCATACGGATAAAGAGTTTGGCGTGTTCGGCCGAGGCATGTCCGGCGACGTTGGACAGGGCTTCATGGACGATATGCAGAAGATGTACGCGCTCATTGGCGTTCAACATGTTCAATCCGACGGAAAGTCCATGGGCGGCAAATTTGTCGCAGAGCCGCTGCAGGGCGGTTGAAAAGTCATCGTCGACGGGGGGAATACGGAATACCGTTATCAATTCACGAATCTGATAGGTTGCCGTCGCGATGGCGCGATCCAATTCCTGTATTGCGTCCCGGGCGAGCCCGGGGTCTTTTATTTCGGGTTTTGCGGGCGAATGAGTCAAGGCCCGGCGAAGCCGTAAAATCTGGATGGGGAGATAGGCAAGGGTCTGGGCGAGCGAATCGTGCAGGTCGCGGCCGACGGCAATGCGTTCTTCCAGCAGTTCCTGCTCGCGGGCGATCGTCTCACGGCGGGAAGATGCGATGTCCGCTCCCAGACGAACTGCAAGAGTTTCCAGCGTGGTGCGTTGGAACTCGTTCAAATTCCGATCGGCCTTGAGGCGCACCTTCAGGATACCCAGTTGGTCGTTGCCGTCACCTACCTTGATGCTGAATACCGAAGCTTCATTTTCTTGTTCGACGTTTGAAGTTTCATCCAGACAATACCTGCATCCGTCGGGGTTGCATAGCCGCGGCATCGACCCGGGGGCCCGCCTCCCCTGCGGGGTTGTAGGTACTGCATGATCCCGCTCCGCGTTGGCCAGACACAATGTAACCCGATCGAGACCAAGCATGCGTTCCGCCAACTGCAGTGTTTGCGGATAATTGGTCATGCGGGTTTTGTCGCGGTTTGACAATATTCGTTCGACGCCGTACAGCAGGTTCAAAAGGCGATTTTGGCGGGTCAGACCCCGGGTTCTTGCCTCGACTTCCGCTTCCAGTCGACGATGCCGGGCGGATAACAGGGAGATCATCCGATTGAATTGCCGAACTAAAATCCGAATCTCCGAAGCGCCGCTCTCGGAGATCGTGGGCATATGGCCCGCCTTGATTGCGGATATGGCATCGAGCAGATGCTGCAGGGGAGTCAGGATTTGGCGGCGTAACCGGGTGATGAACAACAGGGCGCCGGAGGTCAGCAACAACAAGGCCGCAATCAGGACCCACAGCACCAGCCGGTTTCGTGCGGTTGCGCTGTACTGCAAGGCTTGGACCAGTCGGTCGGCCGTCAGCATCAACGGTGCGGCCTGAGAGTCAAAGCGCCGGGACGCCTGTTCCCAGGCGGTCGTATTCAGGTAGCTCTGCACGCCGGGTTCGCCGTTTTTATGCCACAGATTCAGCAATGCCGTATATTTGCGTTTGGCATTGCCGGAGAAGTCGTCCGACACGGAACGGCGGATGACCGGGCTGTACAGCGTGTTTTCCATTTTTGTCAGCAGCGCCTGTACGGTTTGTCGCCGGATGGGCGTTCGTGAATGCAGCATGGCGGCATCCAGGCGATAGATCTGCATGCGCAGGGTGCCCGAAATGTTGATGGCCGGTGCCGAGCTGCGGTTCAGAACCGCCAGTCCCAGGGTGCCGCCGAGGCCGGCAAGCACCAGGGCGAGGGCGACACCGAAGAGGATGGAAAATCGCGCACGAAGGGATTTCAGATCCATTTCCAGGTTACCCCCTATGGGGTATCGATCGGGGATTCGATGGGTTATCCCTCAGCGATGCGGCCCGGTCGACGACATCTCCGGATCCATCCGGGTTTCCCGAAAAGAATGCGTTGGATTTCCCCGGTGGAATACAGGGATGTTCCCCGCCCGTGTCCCGCACGGTTTGTGCAACGGACTTTCGCTTCATCCGCACGGGGAGCGCGCACCTGACCCGCTGCGCCGTTTTTTGTACATCCATATGTTTTGTCGGTATATTTTGCCGGTTTCCGGTGCATTGTGACGTATCGGAATATGCTTATATTCAAGATGCAAAGGCCGTTTCACCTTTTGGCAAACCGGGCGACAGTCGTATTGCCGGACGGCCGTGCCGTTTGGCGCATTGGTGGTATGTACCCACGGGACCATAATGTTTTCACGCGGCCGGGCGCTTGAGTATTTCGTCGTCAGGCGAAAAGATAACACCGATCGGATCGGGTCATAAGACGTGCGGATCGAAAAAAAGCCTCTGCATCCCGGACGGCCGGCTTGGCAAGGAGATGGCTCATGAGTTACTTGCTGGATCGTTTGACGTTCTTCAGGCGCCCCCACGAGCCTTTTTCGGGGGGGCACGGCGAAAAGATCGTCGAAGACCGGCGCTGGGAAGAGGCCTATCGAAACCGCTGGCGGCACGACAAGATCGCCCGCTCCACGCATGGGGTGAATTGTACCGGCAGTTGCAGTTGGAGAATCCACGTCAAGGACGGGGTGGTCGTATTCGAAACCCAGGCGGTCGATTATCCGCGTAACGGGCCGGAGTTGCCCGACCATGAGCCGCGAGGTTGCCAGCGGGGCGCCAGTTTCTCCTGGTATCTGTATAGCCCGCACCGAATCAAATATCCGATGATCCGTCGTCGTTTGCTGGAGCTGTACCGAGCCGAGCGAGCCACCGGCAAAGATCCGGTGGAAGCCTGGACCGGCATTCAGGCCGATTCCGAGAAGCGGCGCTATTACACGGCCGTGCGCGGGCTGGGCGGTTTTGTGCGCACCACCTGGGAGGAATCGACCGAGATCATTGCCGCGGCGAACATTTACACGATCAAGAAATACGGCCCGGATCGCATCGCCGGTTTCTCGCCGATCCCGGCCATGTCCATGGTGAGTTTTTCCTCGGGAAGCCGGTATCTGTCGCTGATCGGCGCCACGATGCTCAGTTTCTACGATTGGTATTGCGATTTGCCTCCCTCATCGCCCCAGACCTGGGGCGAGCAGACGGACGTACCCGAGTCGGCCGCCTGGTACCAGTCCGGTTATATCATCGTGGCCGGCACCGATCTGCCGACCACGCGCACTCCAGACGCACATTTTTATTCCGAAGTACGTTATCGGGGGACCAAAATCGTTGCGGTGGCGCCGGATTATTCGTCGCTGACGAAGTTCGCCGATCTATGGATGCCGATTCGGGCGGGAACCGATGCGGCCCTGTTCATGGCGATGGTACATGTGGTCCTGAAGGAATTCTTCATCGACGGGAAAGAACCCTATTTTATTGATTACGTAAAAAATTACACCGACCTTCCCATGCAGGTTCTGCTGCGTGAGGATGCCGGCGGCGATTGGGTGGCGGATCGTTTCCTGCGCGCCAGCGATCTTCCGGGACGATCAGGTCAGAGCGAAAATGCCGAGTGGAAAACGGTGGTCTATGACACGCATACCGAATCGTTCCGCTGCCCGAATGGTTCCGTCGGATTCCGGTGGGAGAAGCATTCCGAGGGAAACGCAGAAAGCCGCTGGAACCTGAAGATGGAAGATGCGGTCACGGGAGAGAAAATCGCCCCGTCGTTAACCGCATTGGATGAAACGGACGAGACCTCCCGCGTGATGTTTCCCTGTTTTGCCTCAGGAGAGGCAAAAACCGTGATTCGCAAGGTGCCCTCACGGCGGGTGGGGCTGGAGGACGGCGGCGAGGCGCGGGTGTGTACGGTATTCGATCTCCTGGTATCGCATTATGGGGTGGATCGTAGCCTGGGCGATGCCGCGACGGCGAAATCCTTCGATGATGCCGATGCCCCTTATACGCCGGCCTGGCAGGAGGCGATTACCGGGATCAAGCGGGCGGACGTCATCCGTACGGCGCGGGAGTTTGCCGATAATGCCGCAAAAACCGGGGGCCGATCCATGATCATCATGGGTGCGGGCACCAATCATTGGTATCACGATGACATGGGGTACAGGGCCGTCATCAGTCTGGTGGAGCTATGCGGCTGTGTGGGACAAATCGGCGGTGGTTGGGCCCACTACGTCGGACAGGAACGGCTCAGGCCGCTGGCGGGGTTTGTTCCGATCATGGCGGCCCTGGACTGGAGTCGGCCGCCGCGGCAGATGAATGGAACTTCTTTCTGGTATCTGCACACGGATCAATGGCGTTACGAACGGATGCAAGTGGACCACCTTTTATCGCCGACCGCCCGGGGACGTTATCGGGGCTACAGCTTCGCCGATTATAACGTGGCCGCCGCGCGTATGGGGTGGCTTCCAACCGCACCGCACTTCAATCGCAACCCCCTGGATCTTGCCGATCAGGCCGGGAAGGAGGGGGCAAAAACCGAGGCCGAGGTGGCTCAATGGCTGGCCACGTCCCTCGAGAAAGGCGATGTACGCCTGGCTTTCGAGGATGTCGATGACCCGGTCAACTGGCCGCGCAATCTTTTCGTTTGGCGGGGTAATCTGATCGGCACCAGCGCCAAAGGACATGAGTATTTTCTAAAGCATTTGCTGGGCGCCCAGAATGCGGTTCTTTCCGAAGGGACGGAAGGAGCCGTCAGCCGGGAAATCAAGTGGCATGAGCAGGCGCCGGTCGGGAAGCTGGATCTCATGGTCGATTTCAACTTTCGTCTGAACAGCACGGGGGCGACGGCGGACATCGTCCTGCCGGCGGCGACCTGGTATGAGAAAGACGATCTGAATACCACCGACATGCATACCTTCATACACCCTTTGACCGCGGCGATCGACCCGGCATGGGACAGCCGTAGCGACTGGCAGGCCTATCGCACCATCGCCCGGCAATTCAGCAGGCTGGCGGCCAAACATCTCGGTAAGCGCACCGATTTGGTTTCCACGCCGTTGATGCATGACACCCCTTCCGAACTGGGTCAGGCGCTGGGGGTCAAGGACTGGGGGCATGGCGAGGCCCGGTGTACGCCGGGCAAGAACGCACCCCAGGTCAATCTGGTGGAGCGCGACTATACGCTTATCGCCGAAAAATTCGAGACCATCGGGCCGCTGCTTGAGAAATTGGGGAACGGCTTCGAGGGGATCAACTGGGACACCAAGGAGGAGGTCGCCTGGCTCGCCGCGCATAACGGGACCCGTGCCACGGCGGCGGGGAAACGGCCGCTGATCGATCGTGACGAGAAGGTTTGCGATGCGATATTGGCGCTCGCCCCGGAAACCAATGGCGAGGTCGCCATGAAGGCATGGCGCGCCGAAGAACACCATACCGGGCTGTCTCTGGCGCACCTGGCCGAAGGCCGGCGGGATGAGCGGATGACACTGCATGACTTGAAGGCCCGGCCACGTCGCTGTATCACGGCTCCCAATGCCAGCGGCATTATCGATCCCAAGGGAGAGCTGACCTATAACTTCGCCACGACGAATGTGCATGAGCGCATTCCGTTCCGGACTTTGACGGGGCGGGCCCAATTTTATCAGGATCATGAATGGATGCTCGACTTCGGAGAGGGGCTGGTACTGTTTCGGCCTCCGCTCTCCATGGATGCCTTGTTGGAACATAAAAGGGGGGACGAACTGACCCTGCGCTTCCTGACCCCGCATGGAAAATGGGGGATTCACAGCACCTATCAGGACAATCTGCGCATGCTGAACCTGTCCCGGGGCGGTCCTCATGCCTGGATTTCCGAGGTCGATGCCGAATCGGTCGGCATTCAGGACAACGATTGGATGGAGATCATCAACGTCAACGGTGCGACCGTGGCGAGAGCCGTCGTCAGCCAAAAGGTCCCCAGAGGGGTCTGCCTCATGTATCACGCCCAGGAGAAGACCATCAATGTGCCGGGGTCACCGACAACGCATCGGCGCGGGGGGATTCTGAACAGCGTCACGCGTGTGGTCGTAAAGCCGACGCACATGATCGGCGGCTACGCCCAGCAATCTTGGGGGCTCAACTATTATGGCCCGGTGGGTAGTCAGCGGGATACGATGGTGCGGGTCAGGCGGTTCGATGACCGGGAGGTCGATTGGCTGGAAGGTCCGCTGACGGAGGCCATAGAGCGGGAGCCATCCGCCCTGGGAAGATTTCGCAGGGAAGCGGCGGATAACCCGGGAGAAAAATCATGAAGGTGCGCGCCCAGTTCGCCTTGATTTTCAACTTGGATAAATGTATCGGCTGCCATACCTGTTCGGTTACCTGCAAAAACACCTGGACCAGCCGCAAGGGTGTCGAGTATGCCTGGTTCAACAATGTCGAGACCAAGCCGGGGATCGGGTATCCGCAAAATTGGGAAGATCAGGTGCAGTGGTCGGGCGGCTGGGCACGCAATAAAAACGGGAAACTCACGTTGCGCCAGGGCGGCCGGCTTGCGGAACTGATCCGGATTTTCGCCAACCCGGCTCTGCCGGAAATTCGGGATTATTACGAACCGTTCACCTTCGATTATGCTCACCTGATCAACGCACCGGAATCCGAAGCGACGCCGACCGCCCGGCCCGTTTCCCAGGTGAGTGGGCGGATCATGGAAAAGATCGCCTGGGGGCCGAACTGGGAGGACGAGCAAGGCGGTTCTTTCGACCAAAGATCGCGCGATTCGAACTTTCGCGGAATCGATGCCCGTATTTACAAGGGGTTCAAGGAAACCTTTCACTTCTATCTTCCGCGCATCTGCAACCATTGCCTGAATCCCGCCTGCGTCGCCGCATGTCCATCCGCGGCCATTTACAAGCGGGAAGAAGACGGCCTGGTGCTGGTGGATCAGGATCGCTGCCGCGGCTGGCGATTTTGCATCAGTGCTTGTCCTTACAAAAAGGTCTATTTCAACTGGGAATCGGGAAAATCGGAGAAGTGTATCGGCTGTTATCCCAGGGTCGAGTCCGGAATGCCGACGATCTGCTCGGAGACCTGTGTCGGGAAAATCCGTTATAACGGGATCATCCTGTATGACGCCGATCGAATTTCCGAAGCGGCGGTGATGGAGGGTGAGAAAGACATCTACGAAAAACATCTGAGCATGTTCCTCGATCCCAACGATCCGGAAGTTATCGAACAAGCCGTGAAAGACGGCATACCCAATGACTGGATTGACGCCGCCCAACGCTCGCCGATCTATAAAATCGCCGTTGACTGGCGGCTTGCGTTGCCGTTGCATCCGGAATTCAGAACCCTGCCTATGGTTTGGTATGTGCCGCCGATGTCGCCCATACAATCGGAAATCGATCAGGGAAGCCTGCCGACTCAGGCGGATGGCGTGCTCCCGGATCTGTCGGCGCTGAGAATACCGGTTCGGTATCTGGCCAATCTGTTGACGGCGGGGGACGAAAAGCCGGTGCGCCTCGCCTTGCGGCGTCTATTGGCCCTGCGCAGTTACGAGCGCATGAAGGCGGTTGAGAAGAGGGTCGATCTGAAAGTTCTCGAAGAGGTCGGTCTGAGTGAAGAACAGGCGGCGGAAATGTATCGTTACCTGGCGATCGCCAAGTATGAGGATCGCTTCGTTGTCCCGACAAGCCATGTGGAGAATTCACTCGAAAGCGCCTATGCGTATCAAGGAGAGAATGGATTTTCATTCGACAATCCGAAGACCGGGGTATCGAAGGCGAGCCTGTTTCCGAAACGACGTACGGGGACCGCCGTGGAAAACGAGGAAGCCGTTTCCGGCTCCTCGAATATGAGTTCTCCGTCGGGCGCGATTTTTCGGAAGAAACCGCTATGAACCGGGAAACCCATATAACGGTTGTTTCACCGTTTTACCGGGCATTGTCCCGTCTGCTGGATTTTCCCGAATCCGCAATGAAGGAGTCGCTTTCCGAGATCGAGGAGGCCGTTCGCAATGAGCCCGTGCTGGGCGAAACCTCCCGTAAGGCGGGGTTGGATTTTATGGATTGGCTTCGGTCCGGGAATCTTCTGGATCTTCAGGAAATTTATACACAGACCTTCGATCTTTCGGAGAAACACACCCTTTGCATTTTGCATCATCTCATGGAAGAACAGGATCGCGCGAAGGGGGAGGCCATGGCCGGATTGATCGCCTTTTATCGGGAGAACGGGGTCGAATATATCGCCCCCGAGTTGCCGGATTATCTGCCGGTCATACTGGAATGTGCGGCGATTCTCTCCGCGGAAGATGCTCACGATTTTCTGGCGCAATCCGAAGAGGCCGTGGTCATTCTCCATGATCGGCTGCTGTGTTATGAAAGCCCTTATTCATCCGTTTTCGGTATGCTTTGTGATCATTTGTCGCAATTGAAATCACCCGGGGTATCGACGGAACGTGGGGGGTGTATGCCGTGAATCCGACCTGGAATTCCATCTTCTTTGGTGTGTACCCCTATTTGGCGGGAACGGTGTTTCTGGTGGGTTCTATTTTGAGATATGAGTTTGACCAGGCGGGATGGACCACTTATTCCACCCAGCTCCTGGCTTCGCGTCGATACATGATGTGGGCAAGCAATTTGTGGCATATCGGAATTTTATTTGTGTTCGCGGGTCATTTTATCGGTATGTTGACTCCGATCTTCGAATGGCTGCATGTGCCCGACGTCACTCATCAGTGGATTGCATTTTCGGCGGGAACCACATTCGGCGTTGTCGCGATGATCGGGGGCGTCATGTTGTTGTTGCGCAGGTACGTCGATCCATCGGTTCGCGCCGCCGGTCGCTTCAGTGACATGCTCATCCTGGTGTGGCTGTTGGTCACGCTGGGCCTGGGTCTTGGAACCCAGGCCATCACCCTTCCCGAACTGCTGCGCGGAAATGTGGTGAATATGCATATCTTCCGGATGTATCTGGAAGGGCTTGTTACTTTTCGGCCCGACCCGGCCTTGTTGATACACCTCCCGGTTCTCTACAAGGTGCATATGTTGTTCGGCATGACGGTGTTTCTCTTGTTCCCGTTCACCCGGCTGGTGCACATCTGGACGGTCCCGCTGAATTATCTGGTGCGCCGCTATGAAATCGTCAGGGCGCGACGCACGGCCTGAGTGATTTCATTGGATTTTTCCATGGTTGCTGGAGGTTGCGGTGGTGACGATACGACTGAAAGAAGGGGTGATGAAGGGGAGTTCCAATGCGGCCCTTTGGGCGGCCACCGTCGGGTTCTTCATCGGTTTCGGATCCGTTTCCCTGTTTGGCCCTACCGCCCATTTGTTCAAGGACATCATGCGGTTGACGCCGACGGACATCGGCTTTCTGGTGGCTATTCCCATGTTGACGGGATCGCTGTTGCGCATACCCTTCGGCGCCTGGGTGGATTCCACGGGGGGGAGACTCCCGTTTCTCATACTCCTGATCGCGTCGCTCATCGGCCTGGTTGGGCTGTTTTATATGTTGAAGGTGCTCTATCCCGAACATTTGACGCATGCCGATTATCCCTGGCTGTTATTGTTCGGCGCCCTGGCGGGTTGCGGTATCGCCACCTTTTCGATCGGCATCGGCCAGGTTTCCTACTGGTTTCCACAGAACCGGCAGGGTTGGGCGCTGGCCGCATACGCGGGATTCGGTAATACCTCTCCCGGTCTTGTGGCGTTGATCGTCCCCGCGATTACCGCGGCGTTCGGGCTCTGGGTGAGTTACCTGGTTTCGGCCGCCATCCTGGTGGCCGGGTTGATCTTTTATTTCATCCTGGGGCTGAATGCGCCGTTCTTTCAATTCCGCAAGGCGGGTATGACTTACGATGCGGCGGTCACCCGGGCCAGAGACAAGGAACAGGAACTTTTCCCCAAGGGAAACCCGCTGGTGACCTTGTGGAAATCGGCCGTTCATTGGAAGACCTGGCCCCTGGTGATCCTCTACTTCACGACATTCGGTGGTTTCCTGGCCTTGACGGCCTGGTTTCCGGTGTACTGGAGATCCTTTTATAACGTACCCGTCATGGAGGCCGTCGGGCTTACGGCGGGATTTTCACTGTTCTCCGCGTTGATTCGGGTTCCCGGCGGCCTGTGGGCGGACCGGTTCGGGGGGGAGTCGGTTGCCATCCTCTCTTTGCTGGTGCTGTTGGTCGGCGCGGTCATCATGACGATCTCGCAGACCTTTGCCTGGTCGGTGATCGGGGAAGTTCTGATCGGGGCCGGCATGGGCGTAAACAACGCCGCCGTGTTCAAACTGGTGCCGCTCTATGTCCCGGACTATGTCGGCGGCACTTCCGGTTGGGTCGGCGGCCTCGGCGCCTTGGGTGGATTCGCCGTTCCGCCGTTACTTGGATATTTTGTGGCCAAGCAGGGTTCCGTCGGCTATGCGCATGGGATGGTGGTCTACGTGGTGCTGGCGGTCATCTCGCTGCTGCTGGCGGTCTTGCTGCGCCAGGTGCGGCCCAAGGAGGCGTTGCCCGCCTGAATGGATGCGTTTGAAAATAAGTTTCACGGGGTATGGAGTCATCCGATCAAGCAGGGAAGGCTTTATAGCCCATCGAGAACCCCAGGTTATTTTGTGACAGCCGCCCGTCCGTCGAGATCACCGTCACGGGATCTCAAAACCCGCGGACCTTCCGGGGTTGCCACACACTCTCCATTTGCGGTCACTTGACCGCTATCAAGGATCAGGGATAGCCGGCGGCTTAGGGTCGCCGGCCAGGGACCCGTTCGTGCGCGCGGCCACATGAGAGTTGTGGATTTTCAGGAGTGGTGGCGTTCGCGGCGCCGATTTTTGGGGCCTATCTCAAGGAGGTGCAAGATGGCGGATGCGTCCATATATCCCGGTATCGATGAACCGGATCGGATGAGTTCCTGGCTCAAGTGGATTTTGTTTTTTCGTCGGGGTGTCCACGCTTGGAGCACTTATCTACGGAACCGTTTTGACCTACCGGCATGCCCCGCCGCAGCCCGAGCAGATCGTGGCGCCCGGAGGCGAAGTCCTGTTTACGGGGCGCGATATCGTCGCCGGCAAAGGCGCCTTTCAACAGGCGGATCTGGGCGACTATGGCAGTATTTTCGGTATGGGGACCTACTTCGGCGAAGATTGGACCGCCAAATATCTGGTGCGCCTCGGACGGTTGACGGCCGATGCCATCGCCATCCCTCGTTACGGAAAACCCTACGCCGAACTGGGTATCGGCCCCAAGGCGGTGGTCAAGAACGAAATGCAAAAAGACCTTCATGGGCTGCATCTTTGGGATAAGCGCCTGGTCGTTTCCGAACCGGTTTCCCAAGCGATACGCAAGCTACAGGTGGAGATATCCCACTTTATCCTCACCAACGATTTCAAGAAGGGCTATACCCGGGCCTACAGCCTGGATCCGAAGCGGGCGAAACAGGCGGCCGACTTCATCCTCTATTCGGTGTTCACCACCGTGGCCCGGCGTCAGCACGTCGCTGCTTCATGGACCAACAACTGGCCCTATGAACCCTTGGTCGGCAACGTGCCCACCCCGGGGACGTTTATCTGGACCTGGATCTCGTTCATGATCACCTTCGCCTTGTTCGGGGTCGTCGTCTTTATATTCGAACACTGGATCAATCGTGATGCGGGTACTCCCAAGGTATTGCTCGATAAATTCAATCCGCTTACCCCCGGCCAGCGTGCTGTCGCCCCGTACTTTCTGAGTGTTGCAGCAGTGTTTCTGCTGCAGATCGTCGCCGGGGTCCTCATGGCCCATTACTATTCGGATCGAACGAGTTTTTACGGTATAAACATCGATTATCTGGTGCCGTTTCAGTTTCTTCGCGACTTCCACCTGCAGGGGGCGATCGTGTGGATCGGTCTCGCCTGGTTGGGCTCCGGTCTGTTCCTGGCGCCTTTGATCGCCGGGCGCGAGGGGCGCGGGCAGGGGTGGATGAACGCCACGCTGTACTGGGTGACGCTCGCGGTGGTGGCCGGTGCCCTGATCGGGGACTACATGGGCATCATGGGCTGGATCAAGCAGGGATGGTTCTGGGTCGGCAATCAGGGCCTGGCCTATCTCGAACTCGGGCGTCTGTGGCAAATCGGTTTCTTCCTCGGGCTGCTCCTGTGGAGCCTGATGATGGGTCGTGCGATCTGGCCGCGGCTGATCGATTTCAAGGATGCCGCACGGCGATTCTTGACCGGGCGGATAGGGATCGAACATTTGTTATGGGCGAGCACCCTCAACATCGCTCTGCTGTACTGGTTCGGGATGATTCCGCTTACCGGCATCAACCACTCCTTTACCATTACCGACTTCTGGCGTTGGTGGGTGGTGCATCTGTGGGTGGAGCAGTCCTTCGAGTTCTTCTTCACCATGGTGATGGCCTATCTGCTGATGGCCACGGGGTTGGTCTCGCGGACATTGGCGACGCGAACGGCGTTGTTCGATGTCATCCTGATCTTTCTCGGCGGCATGCTCGGAATCGGGCATCACATGTACTGGGTGGGCGAGCCGGGCATGTGGATCTCGGTGGGCAGCGTCTTCTCCTTCATCGAAGTGATGCCGCTGTTGCTCTTGGTCGTGGAGGCCTCGCACCAGTACCGTACCATCAAGACGCGCGGAGAAGCCTTCCCCTATCGCCTGGCCTTCCTGTACATCTTCGGCTCGGCATTCTGGAACTTCCTGGGTGCCGGGGTATTCGGTGGCGGCACCCTCAACGCACCGTTGGTCAACTACTATGAGCACGGTACATTCCTCACCTTGAACCACGCACATACCGCGCTTTTCGGCGCCTTCGGTCTCATGGCGATTGCATTGATCTACTTCTGCCTGCGTTATGCTGCCGGGGATCGCTATCGCTGGAGTGACCGGATCGGGATATGGGCCTTCTGGCTCTACAATGGAGGGATGGTGTTATGGATCGCGCTCAACTTCTTCCCCATCGGTTGGCCTCAGTTGCTGGCGGTGTATGAACACGGCTATGCCTATGCCCGCAGCCTCAAGTTCTATGACACGACGCTGTTGTGGCAGTGGTTGCGGTTCCCCGGCGATGTGGTATTCGCCGCCGGCGCCGTGCTCATGGCCCTCGACTTTCTGCGCAAGATCAAGCCGTTTTTCCCGAGGCTCTTTAAACCGGAGAATATGCCCGCGCTGAGTGGCCGGCGATAAGATACTGAAACAGGGACCATCCCGGCCCGCGGCGACCTCCCGCGGGCCGGTTTCTCCGATCGGCCGATGGCGCCGGTCACGGCACACCTCCCGGCGGGCGGGTCACTGCGGTTCTACGGAACAATCGGTCGGCCGTCCGCCGGGAGCCTGTCGGACTTGGGATATTCCACTGCGGCGGCGCGGCGTGATCCGGACTTCGTCATCATGGCGCGCACCGACGCCTATGGCGGCGACCGGTGCGCGGATGCCGTTCGCCGAATGCGTGTCGCGCCATGAGCCGGGCGGCCGGGGGCGTCTATACCGCGATCCGCGCGGCCGGCGCACCCGCATGGAGGTGCGCCGGGAATGCGGATTTCGCGTGTGCCCGCCACGACCCGCCGCGCGATCCCCCGAATGCGGTGCGGGTCCTCTTCCGGGTGGCGGTCACGGCGGGCGGTTCGCCGTGGACCATACGCTCGGGTACCGGCGCCGCCGCTCAGAAGGTCCCGCCGTTCCAGCCCCATAGGTGCCGCGGGGCGTCCGTGAACTCGATATACACCCGCTCCCCGGGGATGCCGAGGGCGGATTCGATCAGCGCGCAGAGTTCGCGCGACAGATCCGACGTGGACTCCGGCGGCAGCCCGATGCTCTTGAGTTCGAGATAGGCGAGCGGGGCGTCGCTGCCGGCGAGCGCCATCGCGGTCCCGGCCTCCAGCGCCACCATCACATAGCGCTCCGGCTTGCCCAACGCCTGGGCCACGCGCGCGGAAGCGGTTTCCAGGAGCGCCTTCCGCGCCGCCGGTTCCGGGGTGACGTTGGTCTGGATTCTGAAGTAGGGCATGGTGGCGGTTCTCCTCGATCCGGGTCGGTGTTCGGAATCCGGTACCCTTCACGTGCGGCGCGCAACGGACCGCGTCGCGTATACCGTCAAGAAGTGCGGGCGGGCCGGGGGTCGGGAGGGTCGGGCGCCGTCAGGAACAGTCTTTGGCGAGTTCCTTCTCGAGCGCCTGGATCTTCGCCTGGCGCTGCGCCTCGCTCATGCGCCGCACCTTTCCGTTCGCCTCGTGGAGCCGGATCCGCGTGTGGGTCCGGACCAGGGTCAGGGTCTTCCGGGCCTTGCGGCAGCGCGCCGCGTGCTGCGCCGGGCTCTCGGGGGCCTTGGCCCCCGGCTTTTTGGCCGGTTGGGCCGGTTTCTTCGCGGCCGGCCGGTCCGCGCTCTTGCCCGACGGTTTCGCGACGACGGGGACGGCACCGACATCGGAGCCGCTTTCGGGGAGCCGGACGACGTCCCGCTCCGGGCTCGTGGGCGGGGTCTGCGAGTAATGGATCACCCCGCTCGAGTCGGTCCAGCGATAGATGGCGGCGGATGCGGGAGCGGCCAGCAGGAGCCCGGCCAGCAGGAGCGGGATCGACCGGGTATGGGCGAACAGGTTGTGTGCCCCCATCTGTCGTTCTCCTCAATATATGTGCCGGTCTGGCATTCCGGTCCGGTATCCGCCCCGACTTTCCGGGGATCTCTCTCCGGGATCGAACCGGCGGCCTCGCACTGTCACCCGGCCGGGCGACGCGGCACCGCGCCATTATGGTGCCATTCATTCGGTCGTGACAAGCGTACCTGCATTCCGCGAAGTGGATCACGCGGGCGGCGATGAGCGCGGTCCGTGAGACGCTCGACGCCGGGGAGGGCCCGACGCCCGGCAAACATCCGTGGAGCGCCGGCGAGGTTTGTTCAGCCTATTGACTGTCCTATGAAAACCCAGTAATTTTCTACGTTTACGCCGGTCCTCGTTCAGGGTCGGCGACAGACGGCTTCAGAGGACCCCGCGGTGGAATTGACCGGTGCCGATATCTTTGTGCGTTGCCTCGAGGAAGAGGGCGTGGAATACGTGTTCGGGTATCCGGGCGGTGCGGTGCTGTACCTCTACGACGCGTTGTTCCGGCAGGACGCCGTCAAGCATATCCTGGCGCGCCACGAGCAGGGCGCCGCGCACGCCGCCGACGGGTACGCGCGCGCCACCGGCCGCCCCGGCGTGGTGCTGGTCACCTCCGGCCCCGGCGTCACCAACGCGGTGACCGGTATCGCCACCGCTTATATGGACTCGATCCCCCTGGTGGTGTTCTCCGGCCAGGTCCCTACGCACCTGATCGGTAACGACGCCTTCCAGGAAGTGGACTCGGTGGGCGTCACGCGCCCGTGCGTGAAGCACAACTTTCTGGTCAAGGACGTGAAGGACCTGGCCCTGACCATCAAGAAGGCCTTCTACATCGCCACGACCGGAAGGCCCGGCCCGGTGGTGGTCGATATCCCCAAGGACGTCACCGCCCGCAAGGCCGTGTTCCGCTACCCCGGGACGATCTCCATGCGCTCCTATAATCCGGTGGTGCGCGGGCATTCGGGCCAGATCCGCAAGGCGGTCGATCTGATGCTCCGCGCCAAGCGCCCGATCCTCTATACCGGCGGCGGCGTGATCCTCGGCGAGGGGAGCGGGGCGCTCACCGAACTCACGCGCCTGCTCGGGTTTCCGATCACCAACACCCTGATGGGGCTCGGCGCGTACCCGGCGACCGATCGCCAGTTCGTGGGCATGCTCGGCATGCACGGCACCTACGAGGCGAACATGGCGATGCACAACTGCGACGTGCTGATCGCCGTGGGCGCGCGTTTCGACGACCGGGTCACCGGCAACATCGAGAAGTTCTGCCCGCACGCCCGGGTCATCCACATCGACATCGATCCGGCGTCGATCTCCAAGAACGTCAAGGTCGATATCCCGATCGTCGGGTCGGTGGACGCCGTGCTGCGCGAGATGATCAAGGTCGTCGGGGAGAGCGACCGCAGGGCCGACCCCGGGGCGCTCACCGAGTGGTGGAAGCAGATCGACGAGTGGCGGTCCATGGACTGTCTCAAGTACGATCGTCAGAGCGACGTGATCAAGCCGCAGTATGTGCTCGAGTGCCTGTACCGGCTGACCGCGGGCGACGCCTACGTGACCTCCGACGTCGGCCAGCATCAGATGTGGACGGCGCAGTTCTACAAGTTCGACCGCCCGCGTCGCTGGATCAACTCCGGCGGTCTGGGCACCATGGGGTTCGGGCTGCCGGCCGCGATGGGCGTGCAGCTCGCCTTCCCGGACGAGACGGTCGTGTGCGTGACCAGCGAGGCGAGTGTGCAGATGTGCATCCAGGAACTGGCGACCTGCCGCCAGTACGGCCTGCCGATCAAGGTGGTGAACCTGAGCAACCGCTACATGGGCATGGTGCGCCAGTGGCAGGAGTTCTTCTACCAGGGGCGCTACGCCATGTCGTACATGGAGGCGCTGCCGGACTTCGTGCGGCTCGCCGAGAGCTACGGGCACGCGGGCATGCACATCGAGCGGCCCGAGGACGTCGAGGGGGCGTTGCGCGAGGCCCTCAAGGTCCGTGACAAGGCGGTGTTCCTGGATTTCGCCACCGATCAGGCGGAGAATGTCTATCCCATGATTCCCGCCGGTGCCGGGCAGAACGAGATGATCCTGGTATAGGTATGCGGCACATCATCTCGATCCTGCTGGAGAACGAGGCCGGGGCCCTGTCGCATGTCGCCGGGCTGTTCTCCGCACGCGGCTACAATATCGAGTCGCTGACCGTGGCCCCCACCGAGGACCCCTCGCTCTCGCGCATGACCCTGGTGACCAGCGGCAGCGACGATATCATCGAGCAGATCATCAAGCAGTTGAACAAGCTGGTGGATACGGTACGGCTCATCGACCTCACCGAGGGGCCGCACATCGAGCGCGAGATGCTGCTGGTGAAGGTGCGCGCCGAGGGCGGCGGCACGCGCGAGGAGATCAAGCGCGTCGCCGACATCTTCCGCGGCCGCATCATCGACGTGACCGACACGACTTATACCATCGAGTTGACCGGCGCGTGGGGCAAGCTGGACGCCTTCCTCGACACCTTGCATCGTCCGCTGATCCTGGAGGTCGTGCGTTCCGGGGTGTCCGGTATCTCCCGCGGGGAGAAGGTGTTGCAGGCATAGTGCAGAAACCATCCCGCCCGCCGGGTGCGCGGCGCACAATCAGCAGTTGGAGCCAACGACCGTGATGAACATCTACTACGACAAAGACGGCGACCTGTCCGTTATCCGCGGCAAAAAGGTCACCGTCATCGGATACGGATCGCAGGGCCACGCCCATGCGAACAACCTCAGGGACAGCGGCGTGGAGGTGATCGTCGGCCTGCGCGCCGATTCCGCCTCGGTCGCCAAGGCCGGGAACGCCGGCCTTACGGTCAAGCCGGTGGATGAGGCCGTGAAGGGCGCCGACCTGGTGATGATGCTCGCCCCCGACGAGCATCAGGCGCGCCTCTACCGCGAGGTCATCGAGCCGAACATCGGTCGCGGTGCGGTCCTGGCCTTCGCCCACGGGTTCAATATCCACTTTCAGCAGATCGAGCCGCGCCCGGACCTGGACGTGGTGATGATCGCCCCCAAGGGGCCCGGGCACCTCGTGCGTTCGACCTACGAGAAGGGCGCCGGCGTGCCGTCGCTGATCGCCGTGCAGCAGGACGCCTCCGGCGTCGCCAAGGATATCGCCCTCTCCTACGCGGTGGCGATCGGTGCGGGGCGCGCGGGCATCATCGAGACCTCCTTCCGCGAGGAGACCGAGACCGACCTGTTCGGCGAACAGGTGGTGCTCTGCGGGGGGGTGACCGCCTTGGTCCAGGCCGGTTTCGAGACCCTGGTCGAGGCGGGCTATGCGCCTGAGATGGCGTACTTCGAGTGCCTGCATGAACTCAAGCTGATCGTCGACCTGATGTACGAGGGCGGCATCGCAAACATGCGCTATTCGATTTCCAACACCGCCGAATACGGCGATCTGACGCGCGGTCCGCGGATTATCGACGAGCGGGCGCGCGCCGAGATGCGGCGCATCCTCGCCGAGATCCAGACCGGGCAGTTCGCGCGCGAGTTCATCCTGGAGAACCAGGCCGGTGCGCCGACCCTGAAGGCGATGCGCCGGCTCAGCCGCGAGCAGCCGATCGAGGTGGTCGGGGAGCGTCTGCGCGACATGATGCCGTGGATCAAGGCCGGGCGGATCGTCGACAAGACCCGTAACTGAGCGCAGATCGCGGGCCGGCCCCGCCGCGCCCGAGCGCAGGCGACACACACGTCATGTCGCGTACCGGATATCCGCTCATCTCCCGGGAGGGGTGGCCCGCGATCCTCGGCGTGACGGTGCTGGCCGTGGCGGTGCACCACTTCGCGGGTCTCGCCTGGGCCGTGCCGCTGTGGCTCGCTGTCCCGGCCCTGTTGTTCGTGTTCCGCGATCCGGAGCGCCCGATCCCGGCCCTGCCGCTGGCGGTGCTCAGCCCGGTGGACGGGCGCGTGGCGGCGGTGGGGAAGGGGGTCGATCCCTACCTCGGGCGTGACGCCGTGAGCATCGGTATCGAGATGAACCGGCTGGGTGTCTACTCGACCCGCAGTCCGGTAGAGGGCAAGGTGGTGCAGCGCTGGTACACGGCGCGCGCCGAGGCGGGCGTGGGGTCCGGCAGGCCGCGCTACGGGGTGCAGGTGCGTACCGACGAGGGCGACGACGTGGTCCTGGCGATGGTCGGCGGTTCCCGGCTCCGGCGCCCGCGCTGTTACGTACAGCACGGCGAGCGCATAGGGCACGGCCAGCGTTGCGGCCACATCCTCTTCGGCTCGCGGGTCGAGGTCTATCTGCCCGCCAACTCGCGCGTGAATGCGCGGGCCGGCGACCGGGTCACGGCCGGCGTCAGCGTGCTGGCGACATTGATTCACAAGTGATTGCGCCGCCGGTGCGGCGTGCGGGCCGGGAGCATCCCGGAGGATGCCCGATGGAGCCGGAACCGACCGAGGTCAAGCGCCGCAGGGGGATCTACCTCCTGCCGAACCTGCTCACGACCGCCGGCCTGTTCGCCGGCTTCTACGCCATCGTCGCCTCCATGGGCGGCCGCTACGGGACCGCGGCGCTCGCCGTCTATGTGGCGATGATCCTCGACGGCCTGGACGGGCGCGTGGCGCGCCTGACCAACACCCAGACCGCATTCGGCGTGGAGTACGACAGCCTCTCGGACATGGTCTCCTTCGGGCTGGCTCCGGCCCTGGTGATCTACGAGTGGTCGCTGTCGGGGCTTGCCCACTACGGCTGGTTATGGGCCAAGTTCGGCTGGTTGGGAGCGTTCGTCTATGCGGCGGGTGCCGCACTGCGCCTGGCGCGCTTCAACACGCAGGTCGGGACCCTCGACAAGCGCTACTTCCAGGGCCTGCCCAGTCCCGCCGCCGCGGCGGTCGTGGTCGGGTTGGTGTGGGTCGGCAACGAGACCGGCGTGGGCGGTACCGAACTCGCGTTCCCCGCCCTTATCCTGACCATTTTCGCGGGCATGCTGATGGTCAGCAACATCCGCTACTATAGTTTCAAGGAAGTGGACTTCGTGCGCCGGGTCCCGTTCGTCGCCATACTCCTGGTGGTGATGGCCTTCGTGCTCATCTCGATCGACCCTCCCAAGGTCCTGTTCGGCGTCACCCTGGCCTACCTGATCGCGGGTCCCCTGCATACCCTCTACCGCCTGCGCCGCCACCGTGCCGAACGTCGCGCCGCGGGGCGCGGCGGGCGCGGTGGGTGAGACGCGTGCGGTCCCCGGCCTCTTACGGCATAAGCGATTCGGCCCCGTCCCGGGTTCCAACCGGAGTGCGATAGCGGCGCAGGTACCCGCGCTCGAACAGGCGTTTCATCCGGTGGAGGACGCGCGCCCTGAATACTACGGTGCGTCGCGGGTTACGGTACACGAGAATGCCCTTGTCGAGCATGTCGATGACGCATACGAGTTCGGGTTTGAAGGAGGTGGATGCGGGACGGCCCAAAAGCTCTGCGAGCAGGTTGTCGGCGGCGGCACGTGCCTGGAGGTCGGCCATGTGCGCCTGCTTCGGCATCCAGGCCGGTCCGGGGAAGCTTCCGCTGTCTCCCGCCACATAGCAGGCGCGCAGGCCGGAAACCCGGCAGTGTCCGTCGGCCTTGATCAGCCCGCCTTCGGACCGCTCGAAGCCCTCACTGTCGGCGAGCCAGGCGGGGCCCGTCATCCCGGGCATGAACAGGATCAGATCGGCGGGGATGTCGCCGCCCTCGGTCCGTACGGCACCGGCATCGAAGCCGATGGGTCTTTGACCGAGCCGCGTTTCGATCCCGCGCCGGTGCATTTCCTGCAGAATCAGTTTCACCGCCTTGTCCCCGAGGCGCTTCCCCGGTTCGGCCGCGGCGTGGAAAAAGACCAGCCTGAAGTGTGCACGCCGCCCCCGCCTGCGCAGCAGCGTATCGGTCCCGAAGAGCAGTTCGAACATCGGTCCCCCGCGCATCGCCGACGGTTCCTTGGGATTGGCGCCGAAGCCGAAGGCGATGGTTCCGCCGCGCATCGCCGCGAGGCGGTCGCGTATGGTCTCGGCCGCGGTTATCCCTTCGCATAGCGTCAGCGTATGCTCGATCCCCGGCATTGCCTTCAGGAACCGGCCGCCGCTTGCGATCAACAGCCCGTCGTTGACGACGTCGCCGCGATCCGTGTGCACGGTGCGCCCGCCCGCCGTGATCGCGGTAACACAGCCCGGATGAGAACGGATACGAAGGCGTTTCAGAAAACCGGCGAGCGGGATCCGCAGGTCTTCGCCGCGGCGCAGCCCGGGGGGTATCCAGATCAGACTCGGCAGATAGTGGAATTCCGCGCTCGGCGCGATCAACGTGATCTCCGCGTCCGGGCTACGACGGCGTAGGCGGCGCGCCGCCGTCAGGGCGGCGAAGCCGGCGCCGATGACGGTGATGCGTTTCATGCCCGCTCCGGGTATTCGTAGCACGTGCAGCCGCGGTCCACCGTCGATGTCAGGGTCGGGGTGCCCGCGAGATAGGCGGCGACGGCCGCATCGGGATCGGCGCCGGCGGTCACGACCCCGGTGATGCCGCGAGCGTCGAGCTTGCGCCGTACTCCCATACCCATGCCGCCGGCGATGAGCACGTCCGCGTCGTCCAGGGCATGGGGGGCCCCGGCGGGGGTTTCGTGCAAGGAGCCGCTGATCGGCAGTTCGCGCAGGTCCTTGCGCACGATCCGGCCGTGCTCGATCTCATAGACCCAGAAGCGCCGGCAGCGCCGTCAGCCAGGCGTCGGCGTCGCTGACTGCCCGCTGCCATCGGGCGAGGAGCTGGCGATGCAGCCGTGAGGTCCCCCGACTCAGTTGTTCCACCACGGTTACCGGGATGCGGCACGCCCGGATCGGTTCCAGGACCACCGCCTCATGCTGGCACGGCTGGTCGACGAGGACCTCGATCCCGGCGAGATCCCCCCGGCGCAAGAGGCGTACGATGCGCCGGTCGCCGCTGGGGAGGTACTGGACGAGCTTGACGAGTCCCGCACGGATCGTGAACACGTGCCCGGGGCGGTCGCCCGGGCGGTAGAGGGTCGAGCCGCTTCCATAGTGCAGATCGTCGATCGGCCGGTGGATCAGGGCGAAGTCGGGGTGGTGCAGATCGGCGAACAAGACGAGATCGCGGATCCCGCATTCGCGACACTCGGCCCGCCCACGCCAAGCTTGTTCGATATCCGGTTCCCGCAACGTCCATCCTCGCCAAGGTCCCCGCCGCCGGGGGGCCGTGTCCTTGGAAGTTTACCAAGGGCGGGGAATCGACGCCTGCGGTTCCGAGGCGCGCCTTGGCAGAGAGCCCGGGACCCGTTATATTGGGATCGTTAAAGCCTGATTCCCGGATGCATCGATGTCGATTGTGCCCACCATCGCCCGCCGCCGCGACGGTCGCTCCGCGACCGGTGGTCTGCTCCTGTCCCTGCGACTGCTGCCGTAAGGCAGCACACCCCCCCTGCACGGCGAAGGAATCGCCACCCCATCGTTCGAGGAATGCACCGGCCGCGGCCGGGGACCGCTTGTGTTCCCGGGGGTCGCGGGTACACTTCAGTGGGCACTACCAAGGGAGCTCTCCCATGGGCAGCCGAGACAAACTGATCTTATTCGATACCACCTTGCGCGACGGGGAACAGAGCCCCGGCGCCTCCATGACCCGCGATGAGAAGGTCCGCATCGCCAAGGCCCTGGAACGGATGCGGGTGGACGTCATCGAGGCGGGTTTCCCGATCGCCAGCGCCGGGGATTTCGAGGCGGTCGGGGCGGTGGCGCGGGCGGTGCGCGAAAGCATCGTGTGCGGCCTCGCGCGCGCCGTGGACCGCGACATCGACCGTGCCGGCGAGGCGTTGAAGGATGCGGAACGCGCGCGTATCCACACCTTCATCGCGACCTCGCCGATCCACATGAAGATGAAACTGCGTATGGCGCCCGAGCAGGTGCTCGAGCAGGCGGTGCGGTCCGTGCGGCGGGCCCGGCGTTACACCGACGACGTGGAGTTCTCGCCGGAGGACGCAGGGCGCTCGGAGATCGACTTTCTGTGCCGCGTGCTCGAGGCGGTGATCGAGGCGGGCGCGCGCACCGTCAACATCCCGGACACCGTGGGCTACAATCTGCCGAAGCAGTTCGGCGCGCTCGTCCGTACGCTCATCGAGCGCGTGCCGAACGCCGATCGTGCGGTGTTCTCGGTGCACTGTCACAACGACCTGGGTCTTGCCGTGGCCAATTCGCTCTCCGCGGTACTCAACGGGGCGCGCCAGGTCGAATGCACCATCAACGGGCTCGGCGAGCGTGCCGGCAACGCCGCGCTCGAGGAGATCGTGATGGCGGTGCGCACGCGCCGGGACCTCTTTCCGTGTGATGTGGATCTCGATACCACGCAGATCGTGCCGACCTCGCGGCTGGTCTCCGGGATCACCGGCTTTCCGATCCAGCCGAACAAGGCGATCGTGGGCGCCAACGCCTTCGCCCACGAGTCCGGCATCCACCAGGACGGCGTGCTCAAGAGTCGTGAGACCTACGAGATCATGCGCGCCCAGGACGTGGGCTGGAGCATGAACCGGCTCGTGCTGGGCAAGCACTCCGGGCGCAACGCCTTCCGCACGCGATTGAAGGAGATTGGCATCGAGTTCGAGTCCGAGGAGGTGCTCAATCAGGCGTTCGTGCGCTTCAAGGAACTCGCCGACAAGAAGCATGAGATCTACGACGACGACCTCCAGGCGTTGGCGACCGAGGCCAGCCTCGCCGCCGGCAACGAGCGGATCCAACTGCTCTACCTCCGGGTGTGCAGCGAGACCGGGGAGACGCCCACGGCGCGGTTGACGCTGCAGGTGGAGGACGGGGAGCACCAGGCCACGGCCTCGGGCAGCGGGCCGGTGGACGCCTCCTTCAAGGCCATCGAGGAGATCGTCCACAGCGGAACGGAACTCCTGCTCTACTCGGTCAACAACATCACCACCGGTACCGATTCGCAGGGTGAGGTGACCGTGCGCCTCGGGATGGGCGGGCGCATCGTCAACGGGCAGGGCGCCGATACCGATATCGTCATCGCCTCGGCCAAGGCTTATGTGAACGCCCTGAACAAGATGATCCGGCCGCACGAACGGACCCACCCGCAGGCGGCGGATGTCTGAGGGTCCCGCGGCGCGGCGCCTGCGCTACCTGCAGGCGATGGGGATTCCGCTGTGGGTCCCGCGGGAACGGGGTGCGTCGACGCCCGCGACGGCCGTGTCCGAGCCGTCCGCGGACGGCTCGGGAGGGGACGAGGGCCTCGGTTGGGACGAGTTACAGGCGCAGGTGGCGGCGTGCACACGCTGCGGCCTCGAGCGCACCCGCACTCAGGCCGTATTCGGCGTCGGCGACCGGCGCGCACGATGGATGTTCGTCGGCGAGGCCCCGGGCGCCGACGAGGACCGCCGGGGCGAGCCGTTCGTGGGCCGCGCCGGCCGGCTCCTCGACGCCATGCTGCGTGCCATCGATCTGGAGCGCGGCCAAGTCTATATCGCCAATATCCTCAAGTGCCGCCCCCCGCACAACCGCGATCCGCTCCCCGAGGAAGTCGCGTGCTGCGAGCCGTATCTGCAGCGCCAAGTGGCGTTGGCGGCACCCGCGCTGATCGTCGCCTTGGGGCGCATCGCGGCCCACAATCTGCTCAAGACCCAGACCAGCCTGGGCGGGCTGCGCGGACGCGTGCATCGCTACGGGCCGCAGGGGATCCCGGTGGTCGTGACCTATCATCCCGCCTACCTGCTGCGCTCCCCGGGCGAGAAGCGCAAGGTCTGGGAAGACCTGTGTCACGCGCGACGGGTGGTTGCGCAAGCGGACGACGACGCGGCGCACTGACCGGCGGCCCGCTCCGGCGCGGCGTACCGGGTGGTATATACTGTAAATGGCGCCCTACGGTGGGCTGATCCGGCCCGGGACTCTCCCAATGAGTGCCATCCTCAAAGACAGCCCGCTCCGCTTTCGGCCGTTGCGCGAGCGGGACCTCCCGTGGATCATGGAGATCGAGCAGCGCGCCTATGATTTCCCCTGGACCGAGGGGATCTTCCGCGACTGCTTGCGCGTGGGCTATTGCTGCTGGCTGTACGAGGAGGCGGGTTCGGTCGCGGCCTACGGCGTGATGTCGGTCGGCTACGGTGAGGCCCACGTGCTCAACCTCTGTGTGCGCCCCGAGTCGCGCCGGTGCGGCCTCGGGCGGCGCATGCTGGGGCATCTGCTCGATCTGGCGCACCGACACCACGCCGATACCGTGCTCCTGGAAGTGCGTCCCAGCAACCGGTCCGCCCTGGATCTCTACCAGGGCCTGGGTTTCCGGGAGGTCGGCGTGCGACGCGACTATTACCCGGCGGCTCGCGGCCGTGAGGATGCGTTGATCCTCGCCTATCGCCTCGGATGACGCTCGTGTCAGTTTTTCCCCTACAGAGACTGTCGGAAAATTTTACACGGGGATTGAGACGATAAACTTTTGTTATTTCGATATTCATTCACTGAATTGCCGGCGCAATGCCGGTAATCGACGATCGGGTGTCGAGATTCTTTACACTTCCGGCATTTTCGAATGACTCAGCCTCAATCCTTTGTGTTCTATTGCTATTTCTCAAAAAGATGCAGAAATTGCGGATTGGTGTTTGTCGGAAAATTTGACAAATCCTGACGCCGGACCGGTGATGGCTTGTCATGAAGCCGGTAACTATCTGTTATAAAAGGCTGAGTGTTGCGTTGGCATGGGTCTTGTAATAACCATATCACGCGAGGAGGAGTATCGGCGGGCCGGGCGACCAACTGCCCTACCGCCGAGGTTCTTGGGGAGTCGATCCACCCCATCATAAAGAAAGGGCGGGAGTCGCGTCCACGATAAGGCGACATAATTCCAACAGCCATGCGGGGTTCGCGGGTCGGCACGCGGATGCAGGCGTCAGCCATCAAAAACAATAAGGCTCAACATAAGAAAAAATACGACGAGCCGTTAGAGGCAAGGACAATAACAACTATCGAGACCTGCCGCGAAGACTTGACGGCGCCAGGCGGGCGGTGAGCCACAGGGACGTGGGCTGATTTCGCCGCCGGCCGCCGGTTTCCCTTCCCGTCCCCCAAGATCACCGCCCGGATTCTTCGCCGTCGTCACCCACACACCCGGTTGCGGCCCTCGGCCTTGGCGCGGTACAGGGCCTCGTCCACGGACTTGAGCAGGCGTTGCGGTGTGTCGACGTATGCCTCGTAAGAGGTGACGCCGATGCTCACCGTGCAGTGCAGCGGGGCGCCGTCCGAGGTCTCTTGCGGCGTCAGCAGTTGCGCCCCCTCGATGCCGCGGCGCAGCTTTTCGGCGAGTTGCCGGGCCTTGTGGCGCCCGGTTTGGGGCAGGATGAGCAGCAGTTCCTCGCCGCCGAACCGGCCGAGGACGTCCGAGCGGCGCACCGAGCGTTTGAGGTGCGCGCCGATGCAGCGCAGGACCCGATCACCGAGGTCGTGCCCGTAGGTGTCGTTGACCCGCTTGAAGTGGTCGATGTCGAGCAGCAGCAGCGACAGCGGGGTCCGGTAGCGGGCGGCGCGCACGACTTCTTCCTCGAGTTTGCGATTGAGGTGGCGCCGGTTGTAGATATCCATCAGTGGATCGGTGATGGCCTCGTGTTCCAGGGTCGCCATCTGCCGCAGGGAATGGATCGCCTGATGGCTGATCCGGCTGATGAGCAGCACGAAGAAGGCGCCGGCGACGAAGACCGTGGCCGTGGTGATGTCGTCGACCCGATAGACGCCGTAGGCATAACTGTAGGCGTAGACCAAGTAGCAGGCCACGAACAGCGCGACACAGGCCTCGATGACGATCCACCAGCCGCGGTTGGTGGGAATCTCGGCGCGGATGCGGTGGATGCTGTGCAGGGCGAAGCCGAGCACCAGGGCGCCCATCAGCACCAGTATCGGAATCACTGTCGTTGCCATCGTTTGCCGGGGGATCCACGTCTGCGCAGCGCTGCCGATCCGACCCGGACCGGGTGGTCGCCGCGGGTACCCTGCGGCTTTCGGGGAGTCTAACCGAGGTGGTGCGGGGGATCACGCACGCATCGCCCGCCTGTCGTCGGATGTGGTCGACCCGCGCGCCGGCCGCGCGTAGCATAACGGCGGCAGGTCGGGCCTCGGGGGTCCGTGCGCGCAACGCGGGGGCCGTCATGCCGGGCCGGTTCAGGATCGACCGCGCGACCCTGTCCTGGGCGCTCTACGACTGGGCCAACTCGACCTTTGCCACCACGGTGATGGCCGGCTTCTTTCCGGTGTTCTTCAGGGAATACTGGAATGCCGGGGCGGCGCCGACCGTCGCCACCCTGCGCCTCGGCGCGGCCAACTCGGTCGCCAGTCTCACGATCCTGGTGATCGCGCCCGTGCTCGGCGCGATCGCCGACGCAGGCGGTGTCCGCAAGCGCTTGCTTTCGGGTTTCGCGCTGCTCGGCATCGCGACGACCGGTGCGCTCTATCTGGTGGTGCGCGGCGACTGGCTGACGGCGGTCGCCCTTTATGCGCTCGCCGCGGTGGGGTATTCCGGCGCCAATATCTTCTACGACGCGCTCCTGGTCGAGGTGGCCGCACCCGCGCGGCTGGACCGGGTGTCGGCGTTCGGCTATGCGCTGGGCTACATCGGCGGCGGTTTGCTGTTCGCGGTCAACGTCCTCATGGTGTGGCGCCCGGCATGGTTCGGACTGGCCGATGCCGCGCAGGCGGTGCGTCTGGCGTTTCCGATGGTGGCGGTGTGGTGGGCGGTGTTCACGATCCCGCTGCTGCGCCACGTGCACGAGCGCCCGGGACGGGGGCTCATGCGCAGCGTCGGCGCCGGCCTGCACCAGCTCGCCGCGACCTTCCGGCACGTGCGCCGGCTGCGCTTCGTGGCGCGTTTCCTGGTGGCCTACTGGCTGTACATCGACGGGGTCGGCACCCTAATCCGCATGGCCGTCGCTTACGGTTTGGAACTGGGCTTCCACGCCGACGACCTGCTCCTCGCGCTGCTGATCACCCAGTTCGTCGCCTTCCCGGCGGCGATCGTGTTCGGGCGCATCGGAGAGCGTTTCGGCCCGCGTACGGGCATCCTCATCGCCATCGCGGTCTACTGCGTAGTGCTGGTGTGGGCCGCGTGCATGCACGACCGCGCGGACTTCTTCGGCATCGCGATCACCATCGGCCTGGTCCAGGGCGGGGTCCAGTCCCTCAGCCGGTCGCTGTACGCGCGGCTGATCCCGGCGGAGAAATCCGGCGAGTTCTTCGGTTTCTACAACATGCTCGGTAAATTCGCCGCGGTCCTGGGTCCGGTCCTGATGGGTTGGGTGGGCTGGGTGACGGCGAGTCCCCGGGCCTCGATGCTGGCCCTGTTGGCTCCGTTCGTGGCCGGGGCATGGATCGTCTGGACGGTGGACGAGAAGGCGGGCCGGCGGGCGGCCGAAGGGCTGTAGTAGTGTCGGCGGGGCGAGCCCCGCCCTACCGGGATTCCGCGATGTCGACGGTGTTATGTAGGGCCGGGCTCGCCCGGCCGACGGCGTCGGACGTCCCAACGTCGCGGCGTACATTACCGCCGGCGGGGCGGGCCACGCCCTACAGGGCCCGGATGCGTTCGGCCTGCTCGTCGAGGCGTGCGAGGGCGTCGCGCAGTTCCGCGACGCGGCGGCGTTCCTTGTCGACCACCTCGGCGGGCGCGCGTTCCAGGAAATCGGCGTTGGCGAGCTTGCGTTCACCGCGCTCCAGGTCCTTGCGCCGCCGCGCGGCCTCCTTGGTGAGGCGCGCGAGTTCCGCATCGCGGTCGATGAGTCCGGCCATCGGGATCAGGATCTTTAGGGTGCCGACCAGTGCGGTGGCCGACTCCGGCGCGGCCTCGTCCGGCTCCAGCCGGCGCGCCGAGGCGAGGCGCGCGAGTGGTTCGAGGCAACGCCAATGGGCGGCGAGGCGCTCGTGGTCGCGCGCCTCGCCGCCCTGCAGTAGGACCGGGAGCGGGCGCCCCGGTGCGATGTTCATCTCGCCGCGGATGCGGCGCACCCCGAGGACGAAGGCCGTTATCCACGCCATTTCGTCCGCCGCCGCTGTGTCGATCCGATCGGGTTCGGGTTTCGGGTACGGTTGTCGGGCGATCGTCTCGCCGTCGCATCCGGCGAGCGGCGCCACGCGCTGCCAGATCTCTTCGGTGATGAACGGCATGATCGGATGCGCCAGGCGCAGCACCGTCTCCAGGACGCCCACCAGCGTGTGCCGGGTGCCGCGGTGCGCGGGGGTGCCCGCCTCCGCATCCTGCAGCACGGGTTTCGACAGTTCCAGATACCAGTCGCAGAACTCGTTCCAGATGAATTCGTAGAGGGCCCGGGCGGCGTGATCGAGCCGGTACGCCTCGATCGCGGCGACCACCTGGGCGCGCGTTTGCTCCAACCGCGAACGGATCCAGCGGTCGGCGACACTGAGTTCGCATTCGCCCCCGCGTTGTCCGCAGTCGTGTCCCTCGGTGTTCATGAGTACGTAGCGCGCCGCGTTCCAGAGCTTGTTGCAGAAGTTGCGGTAGCCCTCCACGCGGGCCAGGTCGAAGTTGATGTCGCGTCCGGTGGTGGCGAGCGCGGCGAAGGTGAAGCGCAGCGCATCGGTCCCGAACGCGGGGATGCCGTCGGGGAACTCGTGGCGCGTGGCCCGCTCGATGTGCGCCGCCATCTGCGGTTGCATGAGTCCGGCGATGCGCTTGGCGACCAGCGATTCCAGGTCGATGCCGTCGATGAGGTCGATGGGATCGAGGACGTTGCCCTTGGACTTGGACATCTTCTGTCCGTGGGCGTCGCGCACCAGCCCGTGGATGTAGACGTCGCGGAACGGGACGTCGCCCATGAATTTCAGGCCCATCATGATCATCCGCGCCACCCAGAAGAAGATGATGTCGAAGCCGGTGACGAGCACGCCGGTCGGATAGAAGGTGGCGAGTTCCGGGGTGCGTTCCGGCCAGCCGAGGGTCGAAAACGGCCACAGGGCGGAGGAGAACCACGTGTCGAGCACGTCCTCGTCGCGGCTCAGCGCCACGTCCGGCGCGAGCTTATTCGCCTCGCGCACCTGCGCCTCCGAGCGCCCGACGTAGACGCGGCCTTCGAGGTCGTACCAGGCCGGAATACGGTGCCCCCACCAGATCTGGCGGCTGATGCACCAGTCCTGGATATTGCGCATCCATTCGAAGTAGGTCTTGGACCAGTTTCCCGGCACGAAGCGCACGCGTCCGTCCTCCACGGCACGGATCGCCTCCGCGGCGAGCGGCGCGACCTTGACGAACCACTGATCGGTGAGCCGCGGCTCCAGCACCGCGCCGGAGCGGTCGCCGCGGGGGACCATCAGCTTGTGATCCTCGACCTTCTCCAACAGACCGGCGACCTCGAGGTCCGCCACTATGCGCTTGCGCGCCTCGAAACGGTCGAGGCCGCGATAGCGTTCGGGTATGAAATCGATGGTCGGTGGTCCGACAAGCTCCCGGTCGGCCGATCGTTCGTCGGCGTGTTGTGCCCGGTGGCCGAAAGAAAAATCATCGAGCGCGTTATCCTTGATTCGTGCATCGGGCTGGAAAATACTGATCAATCCGCGGGATGGTTGATCGGCCAACTCGTCCTGGTGCCGCTGCCAAACACCGTAATCGTTGAAGTCGTGCGCCGGGGTGATCTTCACGCAGCCGGTCCCGAATTCGGGATCCACGTATTCGTCGGCGATCACCGGGATGTCGCGATCCGTGAGCGGCAGGTGTACCGACCGGCCGATCAGGTGCCGGTAGCGGGGATCGTCCGGGTGCACCGCCACGGCGCTGTCGCCGAGCAGGGTCTCCGGGCGCGTGGTGGCCACCACCAGGTGGCCGGAGCCGTCGGCCAGCGGGTAGCGCATATGCCAGAGGTGGCCGGACTCCTCCTCGGAAACGACCTCGAGGTCGGAGACCGCCGTGTGCAGCACCGGGTCCCAGTTGACCAGCCGTTGGCCGCGGTAGATCAGGCCCTCGTCGTAGAGCCGGACGAATACTTCCTCCACGGCGCGCGAGAGTCCCTCGTCCATGGTGAAGCGTTCGCGCGACCAATCCAGCGAGGCGCCCAGGCGGCGCAACTGGCGGCTGATCGTGCCGCCGGAGGAATGCTTCCACTCCCAGACGCGCTCGACGAAGGCCTCGCGCCCGAGATCGTGCCGGGTGCGGTTCTCGCCGATGAGCTGGCGCTCGACCACCATCTGCGTCGCGATGCCGGCGTGGTCGGTGCCGCCCTGCCACAGCGTGTTGTCGCCGCGCATGCGGTGGTAGCGGATCAGCGCGTCCATGATCGTGTCCTGGAAGGCGTGACCCATGTGCAGGTTGCCGGTGACGTTGGGCGGCGGCAACACGATGCAATAGGGCGGACCCTCTCCGGACGGCGCAAAGTCGCCGCGCTCCTCCCAGAGGCGATACCAGTGCTGCTCGATCTGTTGCGGGTTGTAGGTCTTCTCCATGTGCTCTCGACGTTGCTCGGTTGGCGGGCGCGCCGGCTCGCCCCGCCCGCGTCCCCTGTTCATCGTTCGTGCGGCGGTCACCGCGCGGTCGATCGTCTCACGAACGTTCAGTCCAGTTCATGCGTGGTGAGCGGATACCCGCGTTCGCGATAGAAACGGAAGCGTTCCCGCGCCTGTTGCCGAGCCGGCTCCTCCGTGCCCACGATCTCCAGCACCCGCTCGAAGCGCGCAAAGAACCGCGGCAGGGCGTCGCTGAGATTGATCAGGACGTCGGGGTCCACCTCGGGCTCGTCCCGGTGACCGATGAGTACCGGGGGATGCTCGTCCGGGTCCGCGGGATAGCAGGCATGGGGCACGAAGCTGCCGGCCTGGAACGTCCACAGCAGCTCGTCGATTTCCCGCATCTCGCGCTCGGACCCGGTATGGACGTATACGCGGTGTGCGTTGCGGTAGGCCTTGTCGACCAGGCGGCAGGCGACCGCGCGGCGCCCCCCGCGCGCGGATTCGCCGAGGATGTAGAAATCCACCCGGGTCATGGCGGGCGCCGCGGCGTTCAGCCGCCCGCGGCGCCGCGACCCTTGCGGGCCGGCGTACCGCGTCCCTCGCAGCGGTCCAGCAGGTACTGGGCCAGCAACGGTACGGGGCGGCCGGTGGCGCCTTTTCGCTTGCCGCTCTTCCACGCCACACCGGCGATGTCGAGGTGCGCCCAGTGGTACTTCTTCGTAAAGCGCGACAGGAAACAGGCGGCGGTGATCGTACCGGCGTCGCGGCCGCCGACATTGGCCATGTCCGCGAAATTACTCTTGAGCTGGTCCTGGTACTCGTCCCACAAGGGCAGTTCCCAGGTGCGGTCCCCGCTGTAGCGCCCGGCGTTCAGCAGGTCGTGCGCCAGCGGCGCGTGGTTGCCGAGCAGCCCCGAGGCATGCTTGCCCAGGGCCACGACGCAGGCCCCGGTGAGCGTCGCCAGGTCCACCACGGCCTCGGGCCCGAAGCGCTCACAGTAGGTCAGTGCGTCGCACAGGACCAGGCGTCCTTCGGCGTCCGTGTTGAGGATCTCGATGGTCTGTCCGGACAGGCTGGTGACCACGTCTCCCGGTTTGCTGGCATCGCCGTCGGGCAGGTTCTCGCTCGCGACGATGACGCCGACCACGTTCAGGGGAAGCTGCAGATCGACGCACACCTTCAAGGCGCCGAGCACGCCGGCGGCCCCGCACATGTCGAACTTCATCTCGTCCATGGCGGCCGAAGGCTTGATCGAGATGCCGCCGGAATCGAAGGTGATTCCCTTGCCGACCAGCACCACGGGTTTGGCCCCGCGCGTCCCTCCCGAGTACTGGAGTACGACGAGTTTGGGGGGCTGACGGCTGCCGCGCGCCACCGCCAGCAGTGCGCCCATGCCGAGTTTCTCCATGTCGGCCCGTTCCAGCACCTCGACTTTCATCCGCCGCGAGGACTTGGCGAGCGTCCGCGCCTCGTCGGCGAGGTAGGCCGGGGTGCAGATATTGGCGGGCAAGTTGCCCAGGTCCCGGGCGAGGTGCGCGCCCGCGGCGATCGCGGCGCCCTCGCGCGCCGCGCGTTCACCGACGGCGAGTTCGCGCCGGCTGGGGACGCCGAACACGAGCCTGCGCAACGGCCGGCGTTCGGTGGACTTCTCGCTCTTCAGCCGGTCGAAGCGGTAGAGGGTGTCCTCGGCGGTCTCGACCGCCTGGCGTACCCGCCAGTAGGTGTCGCGCTCGCGTCCCTTCACGGTCAGTTCCGTGAGGTAGCACACCGCCTCCATGGCGCCGGTCTCGTTCAGGGCCCGGACCGCGCGCCCCACCGCCTTGCGGTACCGGCGCTCGTCGAATTCACGCTCGCGCCCGCAGCCCACCAGCAGCACGCGGTCGCATAGGGTATCGGCGAGGTTGTGTACCAGCAGGGTCTGGCCGCTCCTGCCCTCCAGGTCGCCGCGCCGCAACAGGTTCGAGAGCCGGCCCCCGCTCGCTTGGTCGAGCTGCCCGGCCGCCGCCGACAGCCGTCGGCGTTCGAACACCCCCACGACCACGCAGGCGGTGCGTTGTTTCTCCGGGTTGCCGCTCTTGACCGAAAAATCCATACCGTGGTTCCTGGCTGAAAATCGAGTTTTCCGCGCGCGGGGCCGACCCCGCGCGCAATTTAATGGAGATTTTGAGCAGTTTACTGGAACGAGGGCCGGTTTACATCCGAACCGGCCGGTTTCGAGGAGCCCCGGGTGCGCGGGATCGGCGCCGGCGATGCAATCGCGCCGTTGCGGGTCGATCGGGCTCCTAGGAGCCGAGGCCGGATGGAACATCGCCCCGATCCGGCGTGGCAGACCGGCCGGCGGCGGGGGAGAGGCGGGGGTTCCCTCCGTGGCGCGCATGTTGACATGGATCATGTCCGTTTGGCAAAGTCGCGTTATGCTGCGCCGGCCCCAGATTCCCTCGAGGCGATAATGATCCTATCCGGCGATTTTCGTGAGCGCACTACGGCGGCGGGCGAGTCGCTGCCGGTGCTGTTGTGGCCCGTCGCGCTGCTGTTGCGAGGGGTGCCGGATGCGGTTCACGAGACCGCGTTGAGCCGCGTGTTGAGCGGCGTGCTGCGCGCCCACGCGGAAAGTCTGCGGCCTCTGGAAGGGCGGCGCGTCACCATCGTGGTCACCGATACCGGCAACCGCCTGCGGTTTCGGGTGCGCGCCGGGCGGGTGGGGCGCGATCCGACGCCGGCACAGGCCGATACCGAGCGCGACGTGGTCATCCAGGGCCGACTCCTGGACTTCGTCCGCCTCGCCGCGCGCACAGAGGATCCCGATACCCTGTTCTTCGCCCGGCGGCTGAGTCTGGAGGGGGACACGGAGACCGGGTTGTACATCAAGAATCTGCTCGACGCCCTGGAAATCGACTGGCGCGGCCCGCTGTATCGCTTCCTGGGACGCTCCGGCGGCGAGCGCGCCACCGCGCTGGTCGAGCGCAGCGGCGTGGAAGCGACACTGCGTGGCTTGATCGAGCGAGCCCTGCGGTAGGCGGGGCTTGCCCCGCCGGCAACGCTGGATGACCCGCCGCTGCGGGTGCGTGGTTCCACGTCGTCGGCCGGGCGAGCCCGGCCCTACCGGGTTTTGCAGCGGCAATGGTTTGTGTAGGGCGGGGCTCGCCCCGCCGACGGCGTTGGATGACCCGCCGCCGCGTGTGCGTGGTTCCACGTCGTCGGCCGGGCGAGCCCGGCCCTACCGGGTTTTGCGGCGACGATGGTTTGTGTAGGGCGGGGCTCGCCCCGCCGACGGCGTTGGATGACCCGCCGTTGCGGGTGCGTGGTTCCACGTCGTCGGCCGGGCGAGCCCGGCCCTACCGTCGATCGGTCATCTCCGGTTGGAGCTTCGAGGTCGGTCCGTCCGGGACGGTGGACCTTGGCGCACGCCGCGCGGCGATCGGTGGTCCGCACGCCGGTACGGCGGCCATCACCTTTCTGAGGACCGGAAGGTTCAGTTCCGCCTGCGCCGCGAAGCGTCCCGCGTAGGCCAGTTCTTCCTGTTGCAGTTCATAGCAGTTGGCGCCGGTGATGTCGATCAGCACCGCGGGTATTCCGGCCGCCCGGAACGCGTACTCGCGTTTCAGGAAGAAGTGGCGACAGCACATACCCAGGTAGGTATCGACCCTTGCGTCCCGCAGGTCGGCCAGGGTCGTTTCCAGGTGCTCGAAGTTGCGGATGGTGATCACCTGCATGCCGCGCGCCCGACCCAGTCGGTAGGCCTCGCCTACCGCGCAGCGCCCGCACTCGGGGCAGCCGTCGCGATGGCGCCATTTGCACCACGTCGGCTTGGCGCAGTAGGGCACCAGCATCGCCTGCGCGCGTGCCAGGAGTGCCGGCGCGTCCGTCGTGCCCGCGGGGTCGTGGATCATCAACCTACCGGCTTCGGCGGCCGACAGCCCGAGGCGCGATTGCAGGACGCGTCGCCCGAGCAACAGCCGCAACAGGCGCTCGAGGTCCGCGGCGGTGAAGCCGAGCAGTTCGCATGGTCGGTGTGCGAGGAAGGTCTTGAGGCGTTCCAGGGCCGCGTCGAGTCGCACGCCGGCCATCGCGGCGGACAGATCCCGGAGCAGCCCATGGGGGTGGAACTGGATGTCCCCATGGACCACCAGTGATTCGATCGTGCGCCCGGACGGGTCGGGGCGCAGCCCCCCGTACAGGACACCGCCGCCGGCCTTCACGAACCCCTCCAACTCGTGTGGCTCAGCGCGGTTGATCGCGGGTGCGGCGGCGGGGTCCGCCGGAGGCCGGTGGGTAATCCGGGTCGGGGCATTGCCGCCGACGTCCCCCGGCGGCCCCCGGTCGGCGTCGGTGCCCGCCCGCGTCGGCGCCGGCCATGCCGCGGGTGCTACCGCGACCGGTGCGAGTCCGAGCACCCCGGAGATCGCCTCATGTGCGGCCGACTGGATCGCCCCGGCGGCGAGCGTCGGGTCGTCCAGGGCGGCGAAACGGTGTCGGGCGCTGCGGATCCCTTCGGGCGTGAGCTTCTCTTTCGGGACCCGCAGCACGCGCAGCATGCCGGCCGCGTCGATCGCCCGGAGGAGGTGCGCCTCGGCGATCAGCACTCCCTCGCGCACCGCGATGAACACCTCACCGAGCGTGCGCCCGCCGATCTCGAGGTGATGCGGCGGGGCGAAGTGTGCCGCGACGCCGAGGCGTTCGAGCGCGGTCTGCAACGCCCGCCCCAGGAGCGCCGGCCACGGCCCGAGGGGGGGGCGGGTCACGTCGGCGCCTAGTGCCACGGTGAGCGTCAGGTTGAGCTGGTGCGCGTCGCGGTAGCTCGCCCCGCCGCCGGTCAGACGGCGCAGGATCGGGATACCGCGTGCACGGCAGAAGGTGCCGCGCAGCGCGTGGCGTTCGTGTTCGTGGGCGCCGAGCCACGCGCTCGGCGGGCTGCGATGGAATCGCAGCAAGGCGGCCCGGTGGTCACGGCACCAGGCGAACTGGCCGCGGTCGAGGTCCAGATTTGCGGCGGCATCGCGCAGGCCGGTGTCCGCGGCGGCCAGCCGGTCGCAGTCGGAATGGACCGGCGGCGGGAACGGCACGCTCACCGCGGATCCCAGACCATCCCCGGTTGTCCGCGCCAGTAGCCGTTGTTGAATCCCTCCGGGGCCAGGTCGGCGAGTTCGTCGGGCGATGGCGGAGCCGGCCCGTCCAGAGCGGCCCGGAAAGCCGCGGCGATCCGCCCGGTATCCCGCGGTTGCGGGGAGATGCGCAGCACATCGATTTCCAGGCGGCGCAGATCCTCGATCTCCGGAAGCAGGTTGCAGGGGGTGCCGGATTGCAACTGGATGCCGTTCACGGTGAACAGGGTTTGCTCCTCCTGGGTGTGCATCGCGAGCCCCTCCGGGTTCTCCTCACAACGCATCTCGCAGCGGTCCTTGGGTACGTTGGCGGCGCGCGCCGTGAAGCAACGCGCGGAGAAGGCGAGCGGCAGCCGCCCGTAGGCGAACACCTCGGTTTCCATCCCCTCGGGCCGTGCATGCTGCAGGTCCGCGATCGCGTCGCGCGAGAGTTCCGCCGGAGGGACCCAGCGGCGCGCGCCCAGCCCCGCGAGCCACTGCAGGGTCGCGGCGTTGTAGGCGTTGATGTGCGGGCCGGAGACGAAGCCGGTATGCCCGCCGAGCAGATGCAGCGCGGCGGCGTCGTTGGCCTCCACCTGATAGCGCCCATTGCCGCAGATGTGCTCCAGGGTGTGCAGGTCGGCCTCCGATTCGAGGAGCACCTGCGTGGACAGGACCACTTCCTTGCCCGCCTCCGCGAGCCGGTCGGCGAGCGCGAGCCAGTCGGCGGGACGCAGGGCGCGGCGCTTCGCGCACACCGTCTCCCCCAGGTAGACGACGTCGACCGGCCAGGAGGCCGCCTCGGCATAGAATGCCTGCACGGTTTCCTTGGACCAAAAATAGAGGATCGGGCCGAGCGAGAGTCTCATTGCGGATCTCCGGTTTCGAGTCTCGGAGCGGGGGCGCTCATTGCCATGGGCGGTGCAGGGCCCCGAGGGTGTGGCTGTGCCCCTCGACGAGACGGCCGAGCACCGCACTCCACTCCTCGCGCACCAGGAACCGGCGCGGATCCGCCGCGCATGCATCCAGGGCGGCGCGCAGCACGCGGGTCACCTCGCGGACATAGGCCGGGCTGCGCTGGCGTCCCTCCACCTTGATCGCGGCGACGCCGCTCGCCATCAACTGCGGCAGCATCTGCAGCACGTTCAGGCCGGTGGGTTCCTCGATGGCGTAGTAGGTGGCCTCGCCGACGCGGTAACGGCCCTTGCACAGGGTCGGATAGCCGGCCGCTTCGTCGGGGGCGTAGCGGTCGATCAGCACGCCGTTGAGCCGCGACTGGCGACCCGCCGGCGTCTCCTCCCAGCGCACCGCCTTGGCCGGCGAGCAGACCCCGCAGGTGTTCGGCGATTCCCCGGTGACGTAGGAGGACAGTGCGCAACGGCCTTCGACCATCACGCACAGGCTGCCGAACCCGAACACCTCGATCTCCACCGGCGAGCGTTCCACGATCTGGTGCACCTGGGCCAGCGACAACACGCGCGGCAACACGACGCGCCGGATACCGAACTGCTCGTGATAGAAGGCGATGGCATGACGGTTGGTCGCGGAGCCCTGTACGGAGAGATGCAGCCGCAGATCCGGATAGGTGCCGGCCGCGTAGTGCAACAGACCGGGGTCTGCGAGGATCACGGCGTCGACGCCGAGTTCCGCCGCGCGATCCACGGCGCCCGTCCAACGCGGCCAATGAGCGGTCCGGGGGTAGGTGTTGAGGGCCAGCAACACCCGCGCGCCGGTGCGGCGGGCGTAGCGGATGCCTTCGCGCGCCGCGTCGGGACCGAAGTTGAGGCCCGGGAAATTGCGGGCGTTGGTGGCGTCCTGAAAGCCGATGTAGACGGCGTCCGCTCCCTCGTCCACGGCCGCGCGCAACGCCGGCAGGGAGCCCGCCGGGCAGATCAGCTCGGGTTTGCGCGCTACGACGGCCATGCCCGTCGCTCATCGGTCATGCCCTGACGGCGTCCACGCCGCACCAGTTCCGCCTCCACGGCGTTCAAGACCCGCCATTTCCAGGCGCACCAGTGCGGCGCCAACAGCAGCCGCGGCGACGCCGTCGCGGTCAGGCGGTGGAAGATAACCTCCGCGGGGGTGTATTCGATCAGATCGCAGGCGGTTTCCACATATTCCTCCAGGGTCCAGGGCCGATAGTCGCCGCGCCGGAACTCGTTGGCGAGCGCCGTGCCGCGGACCACGTGCAGGGGATGAAATTTGAGTCCGTCGACGCCCTCGGTGAGCACCCGCTCGAGGGTGGTGTGCGCATGCCCGGAGCACTCGCCGGGCAGGCCCACGATGAGGTGGGTGCAGACCTGGAGCCCGCGCGCGCGGGCCGCGCGTACGGCGCGGCGGTACTCGGCATAGCCGTGCCCGCGGTTGACGCGTTCCAGCGTGCGGTCGAAGCTCGATTGTAACCCCAGTTCCAGCCACACTTCGTATCCGCGATCGCGGTAGGCCGCGAGCAGATCCAGGACCGGGGGCGGCACGCAGTCCGGGCGCGTGCCCACCGAGAGCCCGATCACGTCCGGCTCCGCGAGGGCTTGGTCATACAATACGCGCAGGTGTTCGACGTCCGCATAGGTGTTCGTATAGGCCTGAAAGTAGGCGATGAACCGCCGCGCCCCGGTGCGCCGCGCGAGCACGGCACGCCCGGCCGCAATCTGCTCCGCGACGGGCACCGGTGCCGGAGACACGGGGCTGAAGCTGCGATTGTTACAGAACGTACACCCCCCGCGGCCGCGTGTGCCGTCGCGGTTCGGGCAGGTGAAGCCGGCGTGGATCGCGAGCTTGTGGACCCGTTCGCCGTAGCGCCCCAGCATCTCCCGGCCGAAGGTATGCACGACATCGGCAAGCGTCATCGTTGCGTGGTCCCCCGAGAGTCGGATACGCACACTCGGCGGCGCATCTCCCCACTACACTACGCATCGTGGCCGAAGCATTTGATCCAGATCAAGTCCCGGCCGCCGGAAACCACGCTAACGCCGGGGTTGATCGACGTCAATACGCCGGCCGCGGCTTGGTGCTACATCGTTCATGAAGGTCCCGGGGGACCGGGGCCCGCCAAACTACGGGGGGCGAGGCCATGCGAGTCAGCACCACCGATCCTATCACCCTGTGCGACGTGTCGAATCCGGAAGGGCATCCATTCGTGATCGAGGGAGAGGGCGACACGGCGATCAAGATCTACTTCGAGAGCGAGGACACCAAGCGCGAATATCTGGATATCCAGGTGGAACATCCCGGAAAGGACTTCGAAACCAACCTCAATAACCCGGTGTAGGCAGGCGCGCGCCACGCCTGTCGGGTGGTTGCAGGGCGTGGCGCCTTCCCGGTGCCTCGGTGGAGGCATCGTGGCTTCTCAGGTCGGTGCCGACCGCGCGAGCCGCCGGTAGCGCCAGGCGGTCCCTATGGTCAGGCGCCAGAATTCCGCGAACGCCACGGCGAGCAGCAGTGCCGCCGGCCGCATCAGTACCGCCGGCCACAGGGTGGCCGCGCACAGCAGCACCAGGGACAGGGCCTGGAGACGGAACTGCCGCCGTGCCGCACGCTGGGGGAGGAGTTCCTTCATGGAGGGGATGGTGGCGCGCGGGTTCCCGCTCGCGAAGCGCGCGCGGTGCAGGTGCAGCCAGGCCAGGAACGGCAGGATCTTGCAGAGCATCCCGTGGATGACCGAGACGCCGAACCCGAGGATGACGAGAACCCCGAGCAGCGGCGCGTAGTGCGGGTTCCGGGCCAGGGCCGGGATCGCCGATCCGGCGAGCCAGAGGCCGATGGCGAGCAGCAGGCAGCCCATCCCCAGTCGCCAATAGGCCACGGTGACGTCCGGCAGCCGCCGCCTTCGGCGGTGTTGCAGCCACAGGGTGGCCGCGGCGAACCAACCGTAGCCGAGGGCGATCGGGAGGGCGGCGAGCACGGACACCCAGGGCGGCAGCCGCCCGTCGATCGCAAACCCCATGATCACCGACCAGACCACGAGCGACAGGAAGATCGCCCGCGCCAGCCAGCGATCGGACAGTACCGGGTAGGCCGGGGTCATTTGGAACATCGGGACCACTTGGCGGGCCACGGTGATCACCAGCAGCCCGACCCAGCCAAGCAGCCCCCAGACGAGATGCACGTCGGTCCATGCGAGGGCCGGCGCGTGCGGCGTGAGATAGCGCTCCGCCAGCCACGCGCCCAGGGTCAGGGTGACGCCGAGCGCCGCCAGGGTGAGCCCGAGTCCGCGGCCGGATTGGGGGCGCGACGGTGCGCCGTACAGCGCGCCGCCGGCGATCAGGATCAGGGCGGCGAGCGCAGGGATCAGGATCACCAGGGCCCAGTGCAGGGTCGTGCGGCTGATCGTCAGGAAGCCCACGGCCAGCAGCACCGTGCCCGCGCATAGCAGCACATACAAGCCCGCGCTGACGGCGCGTGTACGCGCGATCCGCGCCCCCGCGAGCACGGGCAGCAGTTGCAGAATGGCGCCCGCCATGACCATCGTCAGGTAGCCGAGCGTCATCAGGTGGACCGCCGCCAGTGCCGCGGGGGTCCAGCGACTCGCAAGTGCCTGCGGTCCGGCCCAGGCCAGCAGCAGGGCGGCGGCGATGCCGAACGGCGGCGCGCTCAGGAAGAAGCGCAACGAGATCGAGAACGGCGGCGCCTCGTCCAGGGACAGGCCGGCGTAGCTCATCAACGCGAGTCGAGTGCGGCCCGCTCTGCGACCTCGTCGCCGGCGCGCCAGATTAGGATCTCGAACAGCGCGCGGCGTCCGGGGCGGGTCTCGAACCGGAAGCCGTCCTCCTCGATCATCGGGTAGAGGAGGTACGGCTCGCGGTGCAGGAGCATGCGCAGATAGTGCCCGGGGGGCAGGTGCGCCAGGGCGTCGAGGGCGCGCTCCATGGGTTCCGGAGGCTCCAGGCCGTTCACGTCCAGCAGTCGCTCCCGTGGCGGCGGATTGCGCTCCGGGGAGGGGTTCATCCCACGCCCGTCGCCGCGACCGGGGAGGAGCGGGGGGCGGAGATCCGCTGCATCGCCTCCAGCAGCGCGCCCCGTTCTTTCTTCAGCACCATGTCGAGCGCAGGATAGAGGATCTGCTCCTCCTTGAGGTTGTGCTGCTGGATGAGCGTGAACAGGGTATCGCAGTGGTTGAGGAATGCATCGCCCTCCTGCGCCCGTACCATGCCTTCCAGGCGGTTCAACAACTCGCGCATCTGCTCATGCTCGGCGCGCATGACCTGCGTCGGTCCGGCCCGTTCTCCGGTGCGCTCCTCGAAGCGCGGAAACAGGATCTGCTCCTCCCGTGCCAGATGGCGTTCGAGTGCGTCAAAGAATTCCGCGAAGCGCGCGGCGGCGATTTCCCACTGATCCGCGCCGACCGCGGCCTCGGCGGCGCCGAAGGCCGCGTCGCAGGCGTGATGGTCGTCGCATAGAAAACGGCTGATGGTGTCCATGCCGGCCTCCTTGAAAGTGGTCCGGGGGTACGGATCGGGGAGCGACAATACGGGTCCGCACATGCCCGCGCCTTAACCAAGGTCAATTCCGGATATCGATTCCGGGCCCGTCGCCCTATGCCGATCAGCCCGCCCGGCAGACCGGATCTTAAAGGACAGGACGATGAAAAGGCGATTGCGCTTGTGCATCGGCGGCATCGGTATTATCTTACCAAAAGGCTGAGGAATTCACCGGATCGCCCGATCCCGGCGCCGGTCGCCGCAAATGCCCGCAATGCGCAAGACCCCATGACCTCATGACCGAATCCTCCGACATCGACGCCGAACTGCGCCGCGTATATCTCTTCAACGCACTCGACGCCGCGCAACTGGAACGTGTGCGGCACGCTATGCGTGTCCTGCATCTGGCCGAGGGCGAGCGGCTCTTCGACCACGGACAGCCGGCCGACCGCTTCTTCCTGGTGCACACCGGGCGCATCAAACTCTACCGCGTCTCTTTCGAAGGCGCGGAAAAGGTGATCGAGATCGTACCGCCCGGCCATACCTTCGCCGAGGCGGTGATGTTCATGGAGCACCGGTCCTACCCCGTCAGCGCCGAGGCCCTGACCTCGAGCGTGCTCTACTCCTTCGACAACAATGCATTCCAGCAATTACTGCGCGACTCGGTCGATACGTGTTTCCGGTTGCTCGGCGACATGAGCATGCGCCTGCACGCGCGGATCAACGAGATCAACGCCCTGACCCTGCAAAACGCCACGCTGCGCCTGGTCGGTTACCTGGTGCAGGAGATGGAGGCGGCGGGAGGGAACGGGACCGTCGAACTGCCGGCGGCCAAGAACGTCGTGGCCTCGTGCCTCTCGGTGCAGCCGGAGACCCTGTCGCGGATCTTCCACAACCTCGGTGGAGACGGGATCATCCGCGTCGACGGCAAACGCATCTACATCCTCGATGAGGCGCGGCTGCGGGAATATCTGCATTAGGCGGAACGGCGCTCGCCCGGACCCGTATCGTAAAAACGGCCACGGAACCCAACACGGCTCGGGTCGTCTTCAATGCCTGGAGCGCGGGTGGCCCGGATTTCGCTACGCTTCATCCAGTCTACATGAGGCTATCGATGTAGCCCGGATACAGGCCGAAGGCCGAAATCCGGGGATGCGCCGCGATGGGAGGCCGGTCCCCGGATTTCGCTGCGCTTCGTACGGGCTACGACGGGAACTGCATGCCGTCGTGCGGCCCGCCCTACCGGGACCGCTTGTAGGGCAGGGCTTGCCCGGCCGGCGCCGGCGGGTCGAGGCGCGTCCTTCGAGGAACCGCGCGTCCGGGGACGTGTCCGGCGTGTTCCCTCAACCCGAACTCCAGGCGCGCGGGCGTCGCATCCCGGCGAGCTTGCAGGCCTGTTTGACGTAGCCGTACGGGAACAGTGTGAACAGATAGCTACCCGCATTCGTACCCTTGCCGCATTCCTTCGCCAGGAACTTGATGACGAAGCGCGCGTCGGCGGTGGTGCCGCTGCGGGTGTAGTAGTCCCGCATGAACTCGAAGACCTTCCAGTGATCCTCGTTGAGTTCTACGTTTTCGCTCGCGGCGAGCGCGTGTGCCGTGGCCTCGTTCCAGTCCTCGGGGTCGATGAGATAGCCTTCATCGTCGAGAGTGACCGAACGTCCGGAGACTTGCAGATCCATACGTGTCCTCCTGAGTTGCAGGGGCGCCGCCCCGTGGGGCATGCGCGGCGTCGATATCGAGTTTACGCAACGATATGGAAGCAGCCGGGCCGGTGCTGCGTAATTGACCGAAGTCAAGGTGATGACCCCGCGACCCACCCCAAGGTGGGCGAATCCCCACCTGCAATGGAACTGCAAGTCGAAGGCCCGCGGCAGGGCGCCCCGCGCGCCGATCTTTCCGTCGGTGAGATAACACGCCGGATCCTCGGCCCGCTTTGCGGATTCCGGGAGACGGGGCGGCGATCAGAGCAGGGCCGAGAAGGGCAGCGGGTTGCGACTCACGGCCACCGCGACGATATAGAAGAATACCCCCTGGGCGGCGATCCACGCGGCGATGCGGGTGGTGCGCCGGCGCCCGAGGCGCAACGCCACCAGCCCCAGGCCGATATAGGCGATCAGCCCGATGAGCTTCGCGGTGAGCCAGCCGTCGACCAGCGGATATTGGTGGATGAGCACCGCGAGCGTGATGCCGCTGGCGAGCAGCAGCGTGTCGATTACGTGCGGGACGGTCCGTACCCAGCGCCGTTGCAACCGCGCGGGGTCTCGGATCATCCACAGGCCGCGCGTCCAGAACAGCAGGTAGCTCAGAATCACCATGCTCACGTGGGTGAACTTGACGAGGTGCAGCATCGTGCCGTGGTCCATCGCGTCTCAGGAGGCCCAGCCGTGGCTGCCGGCCACCGCACCGGCAACGGCGATCAAGCTCAGGAGCAGCAGCACCCAATGCATGGACTGGATGAAGACGAACGTCCCCTCCGGGTCGCGCGCCGCGTGCGCCCGGAGCAGCCGGCGCAGCACCAGGGGCTCGAGCACGAACAGCATCAGCGTGAAGATCGCCCACACCAGGATCATGGCGCCGACCCACCAGTGCGACCACTGATGGATCCACGTCCAACCATGCAGGTAGTTCAACATGTACAGGCCGCTGAGACCCGTGATCAGCGTGCTCCAGCGGGACTGGCGGGCGAAGCGCACCTCGACCGCCTCGAAGAACGCGATCCGCTCGCGCGGGTCCTTGAACCGGCGCACCGCCGGCAGCAACACGGTCGTGACCATGGCCACGCCGCCGATCCAGAACACCACGCCCAGTACGTGGACCACGCGCGCAAAGATGAACGATCCCATCGCCTCTCTCCCCGATCGGCCGCCGCCCGCGAATCAGCCCGATACGCCGTCGATCCGGCGGCGCAGGTACATCGGCGCGTAGCGCGCGGCCCATGCCCCCAGAAACAGCAGCCACGCCGCCGCGGCGAGCACGTTCAGGGAGAGCCCGTCGAGGTGCGCGAGCGGCGGGATCGCCGCGCCGATGCGCAGCAGCGCCGTTACGCTGATCCCCCAGAAACAGGCCCAGGTGAACCCATCGGCGACCAGCGCGCGGCCGGAGTGCCCGAGGCTCACGCGCGAGGCCATCCCCACCATCATGCTGGTCAGGAAGCCGATACCGAGCGCGTGCAGCGGCGCGAAGCCGAGGATCAGGTGCCCGGTGCGCCAGAGCACCAAGCTCTGGATCGCATACAGGGCGAGCGCCACCGAGCACCAGGCAAAACTCACATGCAGTACGGCGAGCAGGCGCACACGGAAGCTGCGCAGCAGCCCCCAGCGCCAAGTGTGGACGAGGGTCGCGGCCAGGAACACCAGATCCACCGGCCACGTCCAAGCCCGCAGGCCGGCCATCTCGAGGGCGCCGAGGGCGAGGCTGCACGCGAACATGAGCAGCAGGGCGGGGCGGGGCTGAAAGACCGCGTAGGGTTTGAGCGCCGTACTGCTGAAAAAGGGGATCATGCGGTGCGCCACGATCACCACCACCGGGACCAGGAACCACCACAGGCCCGCGTCGCGGGCGAATACGAGGAAGCCGTGGCGGCCGGTCACGACCCACAGCCCATAGGCCGCGATGCCGGCGGCGCCGGCCGCCAGGGCGACGTTGAGCAGGCGTTCATAGAATTTGTCACGCGTCGGCGCCGCCGCATAGACGCGAAACAGCGCATAGAGGCCCGCGCCCCAGCCCGCGAGATAGACCGCCACGCCGACGGCGAGTAGTGCGCGCGAGGTGAACAGGCCCGCGTAGAACAGGATCAAACCCGCCGCGAGCAGCACGAAACTGCACGCATAGCGGCGCCGCGGGATCGGCGCCCCGTTCATCCAGCGCGGATACGTGGTCATCAGAAAGCCGAGGAAGAACAGCGGAAATAGCGCGTAGAGCATCAGAAACAGGTGGGCGGACGCGACCGGCACACTCGTGTGCGGCGCCGCCCACAACGCGGTATAATGCCCGACCAGTTCCGTGCCCCAGAACAGCAGTACGACGACCATCTGGACGGCCCCGGCGAAGAACATCATTCGGTGCGGTGCCGCGCTGAAGACCGGCGGTTGGGCGGGGCGGCTCATCGGGTCGGGCGTGCGCAGCGCCGGGGCCGGCGCGCAGGCGACTGCGAGGGACGGCGGATGATCGCGAAGCCACCGCCGCCGAGCCGATGCGCCAGACAGGCGCCGCCCTCGGCGTCGAGGGCGATGCAAAACGGATCGAGACCCTGTCGGTGCACCTCGCGCACGGCGCGGCGCGTATCCTCCACGCCGCAACGGCCCTCGACACCGATCGAGGTTGTCGGGTTTTCCGTCGGCGAACAGCGGGATACGCCGCTCCGGGCGCATACCGACGCCGCGGGCTTCGCGCAGGGCATCATAACCGCCAGGATACGGGTGGCCCTACCGGAGTGACCTTGACCCGGGTCAAGGTCACCGGTCCCGTCGGGAAGCCCGGGGAACCCGGGGGGGTCGGGGGGGCGGGGCCGGACCTGTATGCCAAGTGGTGGTGTGGGGAGTGCGGGCTAAACATCCGCCCTTATACTCAATTCCGCCTGTTCCAGCACTGTCTGCGTGGCCTTCTCCTGCTTATCGGGGGGATAGCCGTGCTTGCGAAGGATGCGCTTGACGATCACCCGAAGTTGCGCCCGGACGTTCTCGCGCAGGGGCCAGTCGATGGTGAGGTTGTTGCGCACCGCCTGGACCAGTTCCCGGGCGATGTCGCGCAGGGTCTCGTCGCCGAGTACGGCGACGGCACTGTCGTTGGCTTCCAGGGCGTCGTAGAACGCGACTTCGTCGTCGCTCAACCCGAGTCGCTCGCCGCGACGGTCCGCCTCGCGCATCTCTTTGGCCAACCCGATCAGTTCCTCGATGATCTGGGCCGCTTCGATGGCGCGGCTCTGGTAGCGGCGCAGGGTCTGCTCCAGCATTTCGGCGAACGAGCGTGCCTGGACCACGTTCTTGCGCCGCCGGGTCTTGATCTCGCCCTTCAAGAGTTTCTGGAGCAGCTCCACCGCGAGATTGCGCTGCGGCATGTCGCGCATCTCGGCCAGGAACTCGTCGGAGAGGATGGAGAGGTCGGGTTTCTCCAGGCCGGCGGCGGCAAAGATGTCGGTGACACCCTCCGGGGCCACCGCGCGCGCGATGATCCGGCGGACCGCGTGGTCGAGTTCTCTTTCAGACCGTGCGTCGTCGGGTGCACGTTTGGCCAGTACGGCCTGGACCGCCTGGAAGAAGGCCACGTCGTCGCGAATCCTAAGCGTTTCTTCGTGCGGTACGGCCAGGGCGAAGGCCTGCGACAGCTCGCGCACTGCGCGCACGCAGCGATCCTTGCCGTTCTCCTGGGCCAGGATGTGTTCCTGCGCGGCCGGGAGCAGGCCGAGCCGCTCCTGCGGCGTTCCGGTGGTCCAGAGCGCCCGGTCGAAGCCCTCTACGACGGCCTCCGGCGTCGTGTAGGAACCGAACAGCCCGCAGCAGACTTCGTATTTCTCCCGCATCACGGTAACGGCCTCTTCCTGGTCGAGCGCCGTGCGCCCGGTGCCGCCGTTCTCGGTATAGGTGGCCAGCGCCTGCTTCAGCTCCTGGGCCAGCCCCAGGTAGTCGACCACCAGGCCGCCCGGCTTGTCCCGGAAAACCCGGTTCACGCGCGCGATCGCCTGCATCAGGCCGTGTCCCCGCATGGGCTTGTCGAGGTACATGGTGTGCAGGGGCGGGACGTTGAAGCCGGTGAGCCACATGTCGCGGACGAGGACCATCCGGAGCGGATCGTCGGGGTTCCGGAAGCGGTTGGCCAGAGCCTCGCGCCGCGGCTTGTTGCGGATGTGGGGTTGCCAGTCGGTAGGGTCGGACGCCGATCCGGTCATGACCACCTTGATGGCGCCCTGCTCGTCGTCCCCGCTCTCCCAGTCGGGCCGCAGCTTCACGATTTCCCGGTGGAGTTCCACACAAATGCGCCGGCTCATACAGACCACCATCGCCTTGCCGTCCATGGCCTCGAGACGCTTCTCGAAGTGCTCGACGATGTCGCGTGCCACGATCGCCAGCCGCTTCTGCGAACCCACCACGGCCTCGAGCTGGGCCCACTTGGTCTTGAGCCTCTCCTTGCGCTCGACTTCCTCGCCCTCGGTCGCTTCCTCGAAGTCCGGGTCGATCCGCGGCCGCTCCGCCTCGTCGAGGGCGAGCTTGGCCAGCCGGCTCTCGTAGTAGATCGGCACGGTGGCGCCGTCTTCGACGGCCCGCCGGATGTCGTAGACGCTGATGTAGTCGCCGAAGACCGCGCGCGTGCTGGCGTCCTGCAGCTCGATCGGCGTTCCGGTGAAACCGATGAACGAGGCGTGCGGCAGCGCGTCGCGCAGGTGGCGCGCGTAGCCGTCGATGAAGTCGTACTGGCTGCGGTGCGCCTCGTCGGCGATCACCACGATGTTGCGTCGATCGGAAAGCGTCGGATGCCGGTCGTCCTTCTGCTCGGGGAAGAACTTGTGGATGGTCGTGAACACCACGCCGCCTGACTCCACCGTCAGCAGCTCGCGCAGGTGCGCGCGATTCCCGGCCTGCACCGGCGGCTGGCGCAGGAGTTCCGCGCAGTGCGAGAAGGTACCGAAGAGCTGTTCGTCGAGGTCGTTGCGGTCGGTGAGCACGACCAGGGTCGGGTTCTCCATTGCGGGCTCGCGGATGATCCGACCGGCGTAGAAGGCCATGGTCAGGCTCTTGCCCGAGCCCTGCGTGTGCCACACCACGCCCACGCGCCGGTCGCCGGGCTTTCCGCCGGGCTTGCGGCCGGATTCGTAACGACCGGCGACCTCGGTCACTTGATCCACGCGGGCCAGCGTCGCCGCGCGCAGCGTCTCGCCCACCGCGACCTGCACCGCGTGGAACTGGTGGTAGCCGGCCATCTTCTTGGTCGTCCGCCCGCCGCCGGCATGTCCGGGGCGATGTCCGGGCCGTGCACGATCCGCCACCCCGTGCTCTCCAGCCAGGCCAGATCGGCCAGCTCGACGGTGGACTCGGTCAAGCCTGCCATGTGCCCTCCGGTTCCGGTTCGGTTGCCAACGGATTCTCTCGATCAAAGGCCCACTGCGCCGGGTTATCGAGGATATATCGCCGGATGCGGTTCAGCGATACTTCGTCGCGGATGACGTGTTCGTAATAATTGCGTTGCCACAATCGCCCGGCGAAAGCCGGCCACCCCGATTGTCTGACGCCGCGCGCATACAAAACCGTGGTCAGGGATTTGAACGCGCCAACCGCATTTCCCAACGTAGGGGCAACCCTCGTGGTTGCCCCATTTGTGCCTGCCCCCGATACGTGTGGGGCGGGCACAAGACCCGCCCCTACGTTCCCATCACATGGGATGACGATAACGCCGTGGGTATGATTGGGCATGATGCTCAACGTGTCGGGCCGGGTGCCTGGAAATTTGTGCGGTAGTTCCCCACGTTGTCACAATTCGTTCGCACTGCCGCCGGCATGTCCGGTGCGATGTCCGGCCCGGACACGATTCGCCATCCCGTGCTCTCCAGACCGGCCAGATCGGCCAGCTCGACGGTGGACTCGG
>BDTW01000013.1 GCA_002897735.1 bacterium BMS3Bbin13
CCCAGAGCCGGAATCGATGCATCCCCGCCTGGAGGTGAATCCCCGCATGCCGCGGCGCCCAACTGGAAGTCCGCGGGAAACGAATAAGCGTACGTCCACCGATCGCGAGCGTCCCGCTCATGGCCGTGGAAACCAGTGCCATGTCCCGTCCCCCGCGGGCCGGCTTTGGATAGATATAGAAGACGTAGGTGCCGGAACGCCGTGCATGATATTGCCCCCGCACAAGCAGCGCGACCGAGCGGTACTCGGACGGGTCGCGAAAATGCGAGAATATCCCGCCGCCGTTGACCCCGTAGTGCGACGGCGTGAACTTCAGGCGCGCCACTTCCTCTACGATGCCCGTTGCTCGCGGGTCGGCGCCCTGTGGAACCTGCAACTCGGTCCGCGACATGAAATAGCGAATCCTCGCGCCTCGCTCCAGGTCGGGCGGGGGCGATGCCGGTCGTGGCGCGCGCGCCGGACCCGCTTTCTCCCCCGGCGCAGGGGCCACCTTCGATCCGGAGCCCGGCACCCCTCCCCCTTGTCTCCCCTTGAGGATATGCAGGATCTCGTGCACCTGGGACTCCAGCCGGTCCAGTCGCCGGTTCACGCTCGTCGTCGCGGCCTCCACGGCGGGGGCCGTCGCGACGGCCGCGACGACGGCGATGATCGCGCCGAGGAGCAGCACTCTCCGGCCCGTGGTTCTATTCGAGTTCATAACGCTTGATCTTCCGCCAGAGGGTCGACTTGTCAATGTCCAGGATCTCCGCCGCCAAGCTCCGGTTCCCCTCCGTTTCCCGCAAGGTCTTTATAATAAAATACGCCTCGATCTCCTCGAGGCTCTTTGGTTCCATGAAATCCAGCGCGCGGACGGAGTGCGCACTCCGATGGGTGATCTCCGGCGGCAGAACACCCCGGTCGTCAATCTGATCGCCGTCACTCAGTATGATCATCCGCTGCACCAGGTTTTCCAGCTCTCGAACATTTCCCGGCCAATCGTATCGCATCAACACGCTGAGGATCTCCGTGGAGATGCCTTTGACGTCCTTTCCGATCTTTCGCGCGAGGCGAGTGATGAAATAGTTCGTCAGCAATGGAATGTCTTCGCGCCGCTCACGCAACGGCGGAATCGATACCTCGATCACCTTCAGTCGGTAGTACAGGTCCTCACGGAACAGCTCCTTCTCCACCAACGCAGGCAAGACCCGGTTGGTCGCGGCCAGGACGCGCACGTCCACGCTACGCAGCTTCGTATCGCCGAGTCGGTAGAAGGTCCCGTCCTGCAACACCCGTAGAAGTTTCACCTGCAGGGCCAAAGAGGCATTATTGACCTCGTCCAGAAACAGCGTTCCGCCGTGGGCCTCTTCGAATAGACCGATCTTGCTTCGGTCTGCGCCCGTGAATGCCCCCTTCTGATGGCCGAACAACTCGCTCTCGATAATATTCTCCGGGATCGCGCCGCAATTCAGCGCCACGAACGCGGCATCCCGTCGCTTGCTCTGGGCATGGATTTGCCGTGCGACCAGCTCTTTTCCGCTCCCGCTCTCCCCCGTAATCAGCACGCTGCAGTCGTACCCGGACGTCGCGTCGACGAACCGCCATACGTGCGCGATCGCGCGGGAGCGGCCGATCAACTGATTGCCGTCCTCGTAGATTCGATTCGCCTGCCGAAGCTGGATATTCTCCCGGCTCAAGCGGTAATGCTCCAGCGCCTTCTTTACCGTATGGAAGAGTTCCGCGTTGTCGAACGGCTTGCGGATATAGTCATACGCCCCGCTCTTCAAGGCTTCGACCGCCGATTCTACGGTCGCGTAACCGGTGACCAGGACGACCTGGGTCAGCGCGTTGGAAGCGGTTGCAAAATGCAGAACGTCCACGCCGTCGACGCCCGGCATCTTCAGGTCCGTTACGACGACGGCTATATCCGCACTTTCCAGAATGTCCATGGCGACTTGGCCGTCCGCGGCCAGTTCAATCCTTACGTCCAGAGGCTCGAGAATGCCGGCCACCAGCTCTCGCATGGTTGGATTGTCTTCAACGACCAAAACGGCGGGGACGCCGTGATCTGTCGGATCGGCCTTCATGCTCACCTTCCGCGGGCGTTCATCGGCCCGCTTTTTAGGACGCGGCGATGATGGTCGGGAGCCTCACAATGAAGCGGGCGCCATCGGTGTAGGTCTCGTCGTAGCGTACTCGGGCACCGCGCTTGGAAAGGATGGCCTGGCCGATCGAGAGCCCGAGACCGCTGCCCTCTCCAACCTCCTTCGTGGTGAAGAACGGATCGAAGATCCGACCGCGGATCCGTTCCGGAACGCCCGGCCCGTTGTCCGCCACGATGAGCACCGCCGTGCCCGTCTTGGGCTCCAACCGGGTTTGCACGACAATCTGCGGGTCCGGCACCTCTTTCAACGCATGGAGCGCATTCAGCAACAGGTTGACCAAGACGATGTCTATGTGACCGGAGCCGATCGCGGCCACCGGCGCACGCGGGTCGAGTTCCAACAATAGCCGAATATTGCGGCGTTTCATTCTGCAGTTCAAGAAGGTATCGACGGCCTCCCGGGCGAGCGTATTGAGGTCGCAGGACTCCTCGTCACACTTGTCCTTGCGTGCGTAGCTCAGCAGCTCGTCGATTATCCGGGAGCAGTGCTTTGTTTCATCGCATATGACGCTCACGAAACGCTCCGCCTTTCCCGGATCGTGCACACCGTCGCGCAGCAGTTGCGCATAGCCGAGGATGTTGCCCAGCGGGGTGTTCAACTCATGGGCCACCCCGCCCGCGAGCTGGCCCAGCGCAACCAGCTTCTCCCGGCTGTTTACGCTCTCCTGGAGCCGCTTGTAGTCACTGATGTCCTGCAGGGTCGCAACCGCGTCCAGGTCGGCGTCCTGTTCCGAGAGGAACTCAAGGTTCAGGCTGAAACATCTCGTGACGCCGCCAATCGAAAGATCGATTTCCCGGTTGGAGATCCGCCGTTTGCACAGAAACGCATCGCGCAGAATCTCACGATCGACTTCCCCCACCGAGAGGAGGTCGAACAAATTTCGCCCCCGGAGTTCCTCCTGCGACAACCCGAAATATTCCTCGGTCAGTTTGTTGATCGCATTCACGCACAGTTCGTCGTCGATCCCGAGCAATGCCCCGGGAAGACTCTGGATGATCGCATTCATCCGATTACGCTCGGCGAGGACGCGATTCTGGCATTCTTCCACTTCGGAGAACATCGACCCCAGCGTGGAGATCATGCGATTGTAGTCGTTTAGCAGGCGATCGAGGAACGGACTCCCGGGATGAATGTCGGCAATCGGCTCCAGTGCGCCATCCTGAGCCGTGCGGATCCCCCGCCGGAGGCGGACCAGGGTCTTGCGATAAGAGTAGAGGACGAAAAGGAGAACGCCGGCCGCCGAAAGAGACGCGGCGGCCAGCCAAGCGATACCCGCTACGGTGCGGGTGGAATCGGAAAAAGGCATCAGGAAGAAGATGCCCCAGAGGGCCGGAACTCCCGCGACAATCGCCGCCGACAGCCACAAAGCGCGCCGTCCCGAGGCGGCCGGGAATTTCTCCGCCGGCATCGGAGTAACCGGCTCGCCGGGGTTCATACCCATTTCGTCCCTCCGCCGGAGCGAACGCCGCCGCGCATGCGCCGACCTCGCCCGCAAGCCGGAATACGGCCCAGTATATAACATCAGAAGATCATCTGTACCCCGAGCGTAGCCTGATTATAATCTTGCAGCGCGGGCGAGGTGGGGGCTTGGTGCGGATAGGTGACGCGGGCGAACGCCGCCGAGATTTTCAGATTCTGCCCATCGATATAGTAATTTACGCCTCCGCTGTTCCAGCGGGCATTATACAGTCCGGAACGCGAACCGGTGAGATGGTAGTTCCATTGCTCGTGACGCACGAAAAACTGCAGCCGCCCGATCCCGACTTTGGACGGCAACATATAGGCCGCCTTCACGTAGTAGCCGGAAAGCTGTGTATTGACGGGAAGCGACGGATCCGGATGCCGGTTGATCGCGTTACCGGTATCGTAATGTATATAGGCCGTGGAAAATGTATAGGTTCCCGTGGAGAACGGGTGCTCGTAGAACAAGTCCGCGGTCCACGCCTTGTAGCTCACGGGATCCTTTCGAGCCGGATAATCCGCATAGGCCACATCCTTCTGATAGTCGTAGGCGAGGCCGATGGTCAGCACTTTCTTGGTCCCAAGATAAGTCCCCTCATAGCCATAGGCGTATTCCGGCTCCAGGAGACTCACATCGAATCGCGCCGTGATCCGCGGCAAGTGCTTGGGCATGACGGCCGAGTTGTTGCGGCCGTTTGCGACCATGATTCGGTATTGAAACATCGCGTTGTGGAGATTCCCCCACAAGGCGATGCCGTCGTCGCGGGACCCGCCGAAGGGGGTGTACGAGATGACCTCGGAGCGATCCATGGTCAGTGGACCGAAGCAATCCTCGAGGTTTTCCCGCGTAAAGGTCTGTTTGAATTTCCCGCCGATGAGCCGGATCGCGTCGGAGTAATCGAACGTCAGATAGGCATCTCGATAGAAAACGCCCTTGTTCGCCACACCGAACTTACCATCGTTCGGTGCATCGATCTGTGTATAGAAGCCGAGGTAGTTGTTGAACTGCCCCGAAATATTGAACCGGTTCCGGCGCAGGAAGAACTGGGTCGTACCGCTGTCGTTGGGGACGGAACTGGTCGGCGTCGGGCCGCTATAGCTGCGGTATTGCGTCCACATCTGAGTCAGGTAGCTCAACGTAACCGACCCCTCTTTCCCGAACGTCAGGGTGGGTCCCGCTACCGCAGTCCCCGCCGAACACCCGATGAGCAACGCCGGAACGATGGCTCGCGCGAGGAAACGGCGCCCCCCCGGCACGGAGCCGAGTGCAAATTTGCTGGATTTTTGCATGGCACTAGTCCTTCTTTTCCGCGATCTGCTTATAGCTCGCCAAGTACTTCCCGAGCTTCGCCGGATCGGTGTGGCAGGTTGCACAGGCCTTTGCGGGGTTCGTCAGCGGATCCGACAGAAGGCCCGAGTGGGCGATGACCTTGTTCATGAGGCGCGGGTTCCCTTGATGACAACCGTTGCAGGAATAGTTGACGGGGATATGCTGAACATGCCAGGGCTTGTTGTCCGGCGCCGCGGCCTGGGTGCCGTTGTGGCACTTGTAACAGGAGGTCGCGCCCAGCCCGCACGCATTCGCGGGGCGGATTCCCGCCCCGGAAAGCAGGTCCGCGTGGAGAAGAGCGATCGCCTTGCTTCCCCACCCGTGATCGGTGGCGGTCGCGGTCAATTGGGCCGGGGGGCCGGAATGGGAGATGGCTTGCGCCGCGGGAGCCTCGCCGCCGAGGCGGCCCGCGATCATCAGTCCGATAATCACGGCGACCAGGGAGGTCGCGGTAACGACGACGCTCGCTACGATCCCCCGCCGTAGGTGGCGAGCCAGGCGTTTCAATGGTTGGATACTCATCTCGGCCGCGTCCTCCGTGGTTGGTTTCGGTTCTTCGACGTGGCTGACGGGGTGCGGTTCTTCGCCTTCCCCGCATGCAGGCACGCTTCAGCCGCTTCGATCCGCTTTTCGGCAAGTCCGTGGCAGCTCATGCCGGCACTGCCGCTCCCGCCGAAGCGCATCTGAGGACCCGACTCTCCGCCCGCGCGGGCCGCTCCTGCGATACCCGGGACCCGGCCGGCGGTGCCGGCGTGGGGAAAGGGCGGTAGCGCCGGACCGGCGAGGCCTGCCGTCGATCCCGCAGCCGGCGTGAGTCCTGCAATCAGTGGCTCGGCCCGTGCGCCCATCGTCCCACCCCCCTCCACTTCTCGATGGTCATCCTAAGCAGGTTGCGTGCCATCCGAAAGATGAACGTATAAACAGCAAGATGCAGATCGATATGGCCAATGGAGATATTGCAGAACGGGGACGCCCGTCGCCCCGGTGCTCAATTTGCAACCCGCGCAGCGGGTACGCCGAGAGGGGGTAGGGAGACGGTCGCCATATTGACTACGAAGCGCTCCGCGTGCCCCTGCGCCACGGCTTGACGAAGCAGCGGCAGTGCGGCCGGTGGCAGACGCCCGCTCTCGGCGAGATAGTGTTCATACATGTGCACGTACCACTCCTCGGGGGCGACGGCGAGCCGCAGGCGCACGCGCCAGCCGGGACCCCGCGGGGCCGGGAGATCGGCACCGAAGGTCAGTCGGCCTCCCGGCGGGATACGGGTATCGGAGAACTGGCGGGTCAGTTCGAGGTTCACCCGACGGCCGATGGTTCGACTCGCCAGTTGGCGGACGACCTTGCCGGCGGGCGTAACAAGATCGAGGCGGGCCGTAACACGGGGCACCAGATAGGTGGGGAAGTCGTGTCCGGCCCCGGAATTCACGATCTCGGCCTCGACGTGCACCAACCGCGACCCGCGCCGGCTGACGTGCAAGGAAACAGTAATGGCCTTGCGCACCATCGCGGGATCATGGATACCACGCCACAAGTGACGGCCCGCCGGCATATGGCAGTCCTGGCAGGAGATCCCTTCGCGCGCAAAGCGGCTTCGGCGCCACTCCTGATACGTATTTTCAAACGGAACGCCGTCCAGCGCGGGTCCGTCGGCGGGGAACTGGTGGCAACTCGCACAAAAACGGCTGTCCCGAAACGCCGCACTGACAGTAAATCCGCCGTGCGGCAGACCCGGCGTATCGCCCGCCGGCTGGCCGGGCGACGGGGGCGGCCCATAGCGGCGCTGGGCGCGGACGTGACAGACCGCACAAACCAGCCCCTGATGGGCCAGATCGGGGGGTATATAAGAGGGGGGAGCGCCGGCGGGGACATTCGGCCAGTGGAACTCCCGGGCGATCAGCGCCTTCTGCTCCGCGAGGGGGGCATGGCAGCGCATGCAGGAGTTCGCGCCACGCTGACCGTACAGGTAAAACTGCCACAGCATGCCGGGTCCCATGGCCGTGTGGTGCAGACTCGAGCGCCACTCCCGATACTGCCGGGTATGGCAGCGACCGCAGGCCGACGGCGCCAATGACGCAGTGAGCGACGAATAGTCGGCCGGGGGTTTCCCCTCCGGTTGCAGTGGATACACCCAGTAATGCGCAAGGAACGCAGCAACCGGATCGCTCGAGGCAACGCGCCGAGACTTGGCGCCGGGCGCGTCGTGCAGCGCCACTGTTAGAATCACCGCCCCCAAAATCAGCGACGGAACCCCGGCCCACAGGAGGAATCGGAGTCGGCGTCGATGTCGTGGTCTGCCCATAAGCGGATGCTCGCACAAACGGCGGCTACCGGACCGTTACCGGGCACCGCAGGTTGGAATAGGCGTCGTGCACGATCTCCGCACGACGAAGCCGGTTCGCCAAGATGTACTCTCGAAGTTCTTTAAGCATAGCCAAGGCTCTCCGAACTCTTCGCAATGCGGAATATTTCCGGCCGTGGTCGCATTGATCCGGAATGAATAACGGACCGGGTCGGTACGATACTATCAAAAAAGGCGGCGAACCGTTTCCGGTCCGCCGCGAAGACCAAACCCAGAACACCGGCACCTCGGAGGAGAGGGAGGTCAACCCGCGTTCGCGCAAGGGTTTGGAGGAGGAGGCAGGGCGCCGCCGCCGCTACTGCTGCCGCCGCCGACGCCACGCTTGTATTCCTGGTCCGCGCGGACAATGGCGTCCGCCGAAATCGCATACGGATCAGTGATGACACGCGTCGTGACGGCAGCCGCGCTGTCGGCGGGACGGAAGTAGGAACGATTGGTCAAATCCGTCCGCCACGGCGAGTCGATGGGAAGAAGCGGCAAACCATTTTTCGCAACGATGTTGGACATTGTATGCCATTCATACATCGCACCGTCGTAGAAACGCGTCGGCTTGTCGAGGATGACACCGGAGACAATGCCGGTAATCATGGCTCGGAACGTGGTTTCGCAATAAGTGTACACCGTGTCGCCGGACTGGTAGGCCCTGCCGGGGCCCACCGGCTGCAGCGTTCCATCCGTGAAACCCTTTCCGTTGGCGTCCACCCGGCCATCGAGATAGGCCTGCAGCTCACTTTTGGGCTTATAACTATAGCCGGTGGCCGAATCCAGCATGTTGGTGAAGTTCAAATCCAGCGCCCCATTGGGATGGCCCTGCTGAGAACCGCCGTTCTGAAACTCGGTCATGTAATTTGCCGGAACGCCGCCGCTCTCATCGATGAGCCCGGCGCTGTACTGGCCTATGTTGCGTGCGTCCCAGATAAACACCCCGTCGTGGAGGTCGTTCACGTCGGTGGGCCTGACGATGTGCATCATATCCTCGAGCGTCGCTTGCAGAGCGGTATTGTCCTCCGGCAGGTTGCGCACCGAGAACGTTCCATTGTCGGGAAGGCAACTCGTGCTCACGTTCTCATCGCAGCTCGCCGTGCCTCCCATGTAGGAGGGCATGCCGTAGAAAGCGCCGCCGTCGAGCAGGGCGAGGTGCGTCTTGGGCACGCCCCAGTAGCGCATCATGTACCAGCCCCGCCCCATCCACATATTCGGGAGATAGCCGCCGGTACCCATGACCCACACCAGCATGTCCTTGGTGGGATCGATGCCATAGTCGTGGAAGAACCGATCCATCGTCGGGCCATCCGGCACCATGGCCTTGATCTGAGCCACACCGTCGGAACGGGTCTCGATCAGACGGCTTGTATCCACAACGCTGTAGGTCACCACACCGGTCGCGGGATGGGGCGTTATGTATTCCTGCCCGGTGGGACCGTTATTGATTTGCAGGATGACCAGGCGACCGGTGATGCCCGCCGGACGATTGGCCGGCCAGTCGTCGATCCAGGACTTCAGGGTCTTCGCGGTGATCAGGCCGTTGACGTTGTTGTTGTAATCGGCGGCGGACTCCTGGGCGATCGCCGCCGGACTGTCGACCGTGATGACCGTTGCCGCCGTGCCCGCGGCATTGAGCACCAGATCGTGCGCAGCATTGTCTCGGCACGCGCCGACCAGCATCGTCGACGCGGCGAGCATGCCGATGATCAGCCCACGCATCCACTGGGTGTCGGACCAGATTCTAGTCGGTTTCATATCGCATTCTCCTGCGTCTGACGGCCTACCCGGGAAATCGGAGAGCTTCCGGACTGTAATTTTTTTCCGCCAAGAAAATCGAAAAGAATACTTGACAAGATTTTTTGCGGGATTCCCCAGATCTTGGCTTTTGTGCGATCCCGCTATACAGCCGTAGCAGACGATAGAGAGCCCGCCGACGGATTGTAATCCGTGAAGTGACGGGGGTTACGGCATCCCCGTTACTGTCGGGTATTCAAATTAGCATCAACCATGCCAGACTGCCGAAACAAGCGATTTCCCATTGGGGAAAGCCGGTTACAGCGGTTCCCGAACGATCGTCGACGGATGCGAACGGTTGCATAGATCCCGCGTTACCGGTGAGCGGTGCATTTTGCATAGTGCCGGCTCCCAAGCAGGCACCCGTTGGATTCCGAGGATAGGGGGGATAGGGGGGGCGCAGACTCCGCCAGAGGCGTTTCCACGCCGCGGGGTCCTGCCATGTTGACGACGCCGCGGCCGGAAAAACACGGCAGCCCGGAAAATGCGAGCAACGATGCCGCATCGAACGTCCTCCCCGCCGCGGAAAAGACTCTCCCGGCGACCGCTTCGCGACCCTACCAGCAGATCACGCGATCCGATGCGATCAAGGCCGCGAGCAGCCGTGCGTCAAAGCCCTCATCCCGATCGCGCTCGGCGAGGCAGACCACCTCCTGTACGTGGCCCTCGTCGATCAGATCGATAAACCGTTGTACGGTCCCGGTCAGGTCTTCCGCCTCTTGTACGACATGCAGAATCTTCATCGGATTCGCTCTATCTCCGCGCCGTTCCGCGGTCACAGACTGATCACGGCATCGTATGCCACGATACGCTGCGAAAACGCCGGCAGGTCTATGACCGAATCTTCATTCACCGGCGGACTTTCTCCCTCTGCGAGTACTGAAATCGGAGAAATGTCCGCGAGATCCAGCGTCTCCAACTGCTCCTGCACCTGCGGATCTTCCAGGCGCAGGCGTTGCAGCAAATAGACGTCCACGCCGTTCCCGGCCAAAGTCAGACCGGCCGCGACCCGCAACGCCTCCGCCTGCTGCCTGCGCACGAGCACGGCGATCTGCTTGGGGCGGGGTTGACTGCTCATACGGCCGTCTCCATCGGAATCAAAGCACCAGGACCTTGTCGGCCCACAGCACGAATTCGGAGTTCTGATACTGGCTTGCGTAGTTCACACCCTCGATGAGGGCACCCATATGCTCGCGCCCCCAACTCAGTTCGCACACCCCGAAGCGCATGGACGACGAACGCGCTTCCCGCAGGACCTCCGCATCCGACAGGACCCTGACCCCCTCCCCCGTCAGGAAGCACGCCAGCTCGATTCCTTTGACTCTTGCCTGGGCGACCAAGCCCTTCAACACCTCGACATACCGGCTGGAGGTCACGATCAGCGCCAAGCGCAGGCATCCCGACGATCCCGAATCCGTGCTCATTGCTTGGTACGCCGCAGGACACCCGCCGCCGCGAACAACAGCGCCAGGCCGGCAAGGATATACGCGCCGTACACGAGGCCGGGACTGACGCCGGATGCGGCGGACTCGGCGTTCTTCTGGACCATTTGGCCGACCAGCGACTCCAGCGCGTCCAACCTGCCCGCCGTCGCCGCCACGGCCCCCGTAATCCGCGGGATATCCAAGTACGTCGTGTCGGCCGTGGGCAGAGCGAGGTCGCTGCCCCAAACCTGCCAGGACTGGGGATACATGGCGACACGAGGGAATCCCATCAGCCGCAGCGTGAAATACATCATGCTGGCCCGCACGCCGGTCTGACAATAGGTTGCGTAACGAGCGCCCGGATCCAGCCCTTTAAACAGTTTTTCCAGCTTGGCGGCGCTCTTCAGTCGTCCGGTTTGCGGATTGTTGTGTTGGTACACCCGCGTATAGTCGATGTTGACCGCCCCTGGGATGTGCCCCCCCCGCAGGGCCCTTACGTCGATGCCGTCGAATTCCGCGATCGTGCGCGCATCGAGCGGTATGACGGTCTTTTGGGACAGCGCCTGCTCCAGTTCGACGGCCGATTCGCGCACCTGCGGAACCACCCGATACGGGAGCGTGACGGGAATCGGCTCGCTCAAGCCTCGCGCGATCGCGCCGCCGTGACCGATCCAGTCCTGGATCCCGCCGAAATATACCCGCGCGTGGTCGAGACCTATGTAGTTCAGGGCCCACAACGTATACGTGACGTCGAACGATCCGGGATCACCGGATACGACAATCGGCTTCCCGGGCTGGATTCCATGCGCACCGAAGATGCGCGCATAGGCCGCCGCGCTCAACGGGCCGTTAGACGGAGTGCGCAGCTTCGAGAAGGGGATGTCGACGGCCGTTGGGATGTGGAGCAAGGCGAACTGGCCGGGCTCCCGCACGTCGACGATCTGCACGTTCCCGCTCTGCTGATGCGCCCGCAACCATGCGAAGTTCGCCAGCAGCGAGCCGTCCGGGTAGCCGGCGGCGGCCACCGCCGCCGATACGGGCAATACCATCAACGCGAAAGCAAGAACCACGCCAAGTGCACGCGCCATCCTGCCGTTGTAATCCACGAGCCCAGCCGGCCTTTGTCTCATGTCCGCTCCTAAGCTGCCGCCAGTCCGGTCGAAGGCGTATCGATCGACCGAGGTCCGCTCAACATCCGGTCGGGGCGCTGATTGCCTTCGCCGATGCCCCGGACTGCGGGGCGCCCTGACTTTTCAGATAGTGAAACAACAATTGCTCAACCGTCATTTCCCGTGATTTTCCCCCTACGCGCACTCGAACCTTCGGAAAATCGACGGCCGCCCTCGGAATATCCGCTTCGGCGATCTGTCTGGGATCTTGGGCCCAATAGTGAAACGGTATTGCCAGGACGCCGACCACCGCGGCCATGGTCAACAGCATGTAAAGGACTGCGATGCGAATTTCCCGGAACGAGAACATCATTCACTCTCCGCTAGCTCTTGAAGAGAATGGCGTAGAACAGAAGAAACGTGGTAACGAACAAGACCAGGAGCAAAATGGCCGGGGTCGTCATTGTCAGTGATCCTCCATTAACAGCCGCGCGATGCTCAACACCCGGTCGGGGCGCTGATTGCCTTCGCCGATGCCGGCGTCCCGCTGCCGGCGGCGCTCGCTTGGTAAGAACGAATCAGTTCATCGATCGATATGGAGCGGGATGTCGTCGAACCGCCCGAACCGGAGGTTTCCGGGAGGAGGACCGGCGGGGTCGTGAAGCGGTCCAGGCCGTACGAGGTTCGTGCCAGCCGCGGAGGCGGGTCCACGACCAGGTAGATGAAGCTTCCCACGGTCGCCGTGGCGAGGGCGATGACCATCCCATAGATATAGATCCGCCAGATCATGCCACCCCCTTGCGCACGTATACGCGCCACTGCCGGGGGTCCTTGACGGTCGCAACGTGGGTGCAACGCAATTCCGCCATCATCGGAGGAATCGCCTCCACCGAACTCGGGTTGTCGACCAGGACCTCGACCACATCGCCCTCATTTACTTCACGCAATGCCTTTTTAGCAAGAAGCTGCGGCCGGGGACAACTGTCACCCAGGCAGTTGACCTGGCGCACGATCGTCAGCAGCCCCACGCCGGGCACATCCACCGTACTCGTCCGGGCGGACGGATCACCGCCCTGCCGCTTCTTTTTCCCGCTTCCGAACAAACCCATCGTAAACACCTCGCAACGTACGCACCCTTTGGCCGTCGATCCCGCAGGCGGAGCGGGACACTAATGACAACCGCCCTCTTCGCCGACCGGAGCGGAACCGCCCGTCGCCGCGGCCTTCTGGCGCGCTTCCCGCCTGAGGATTGCGCGGTAGAACAGCGCCAACACGCCGACTTGGATCAAGCCAAACACCACTGCGGGGATCCCGGTCTCGTCCTGCAGCGTACGGGCGTTGGCGAACCCGAACTGAAGACTCCGCAGATGCACTTTATGATCCATCAAACCGTAGGCGGGCGGCCAATGGATGACGCTGTAGAGCATGGAGAAGGCGAACATCCCCACGAAGGTGAAAATCAAGGCCCAGAGCGCACCGATGTTGCCTTCCCCGACCCGAACCCACGTTCCGACCGTGCATGCGCCCGCCATGACCATCCCGATACCGAACAGGAAGAGACCGATGACCGTGTTGAGGCCGGAGTCGAACTGCACCGGATGGCCGATTCCAAATGTCTCCCCCAGGGTAAACAGGAAAGTCATGATCATCATGCCGACCAATAGCGCCTTGGTGCTGCGGTAGCTGCGAAAGAGCATTGCGTCACGCAACGCGGCGACGTTGCAGAATCGACTCCGCTGGACCAGGATTCCCACCAGGGTCCCGAACATGAACGCTGCGATTACGTCTGCAACCGGACTCATAACGCCTCACCTCCTCCGATTTCCCGCGATGCGGCAACTCTCGCCCTATAGCCGAAATCCAGAAGGTCGCGGCTACACGCCGAGCGCCTTCTTGTATATTTGGGTGCCGACCCACGCACCCGCGAGGATGCCGCTTACAGCGAGGTAGCCGGCCAGATTCATCTCGGTGGTAACGGCGAAAAACGTGCTTATATTGCAGATAAACGCCAGCCGTATGCCGATCCCCATCAGCAGTCCGCCGATCGTGATCATCGTCCACTCACCGAGATGCCGTGGCAGGCGCAGATAAAACTCACCCGACAGCAGCGCCCCGACGAAGGCGCCGAAGAGCATGCCGAAGCTGATATAGATCTTCCAGTACAGGGGATCCAGGGGAAATACCTTCCCCCAGTATGGGAACCGATGCAGGATCGCATTCCCGAAAATCGCCTTGCCCAAAAAGCCGGTCATCGCGGTCTCGCCGCCGCCGACCGTCCAGGCCCCCACGATGATGAACAGGAACCCGTCGGCAACCGCGATGATCATCAGCGCGATCACCGGATTGAGGGTCTTGCTGAACAACGCCTTGATCGGCCCGATTTGCGGTACGGCGGCCGACCCGCCCCTCACGCCGGATCCTCCTCCCAGCGCCGCCTCGGAGGCGGCGGCAGAGCGCTTGGGGTATCGTCCGGAGAAACCGAGCATGGCGTATCCTCACTCCAATCTCATGGGCCTCACACTTGCGCGGTGCGGGACCCAACACCGTTGTTGCACAACCCGTGCCAATAGACAACCCACTGTATTGGAAACCTTTTCTTCGCCCCTCTCGGGGAATGGAATCTGCTTATCTGCAATGAGATTCACCGACCGGCCGCTTGCTTTGGAAATTGCAATCCGGCGGCGATCCCTGCAATTACGCACGCGACTTCTCTGGTCTGCCGGACCTCGGACCCCGTGTAGGGAGGATACCCGGGGACCCTCCTTTAATACGTACATCGCACGGTGGGAGCGCCCGTTACCGGGCGCCGCCGGGGGGCAAGGCCCCGGACACCCGGTCATGTGTTCCCTGCATACTTGGTCAATAATTTATCCAGATGATCCGCAAAAAATTTCCGGTCACTTTTGCTTGGCGCCGGAGGACCGCCCGTATCGATTCCGCTGGCTCGCAGGGTATCCATAAAATCCCTCATGTTTAGACGAGCCCTGATATTGTCGACCGAATACAGTTCGCCGCGGGGGTTGAGGGCATGACCTCCTTTTTCAATCACCTCCGCCGCCAAGGGAATATCACCGGTGATCACGAGATCACCGACGCCGAGCCTTTTAACGATCTCATTGTCGGCGACATCGAAACCGGATGGTACTTGAAGCAATTTAATGTAGCGCGACGGCGGTATACGCAGAGGCTGATTGGCTACAAGCGTCATCTGCACCCCGGTACGCTCCGCCGCCCTGAACAAAATATCCTTGATCACCACGGGGCATGCATCTGCGTCCACCCATATTTTCATTTCACGTCACTTCCGTCGGATGCATAGAGGAGGCCCTCGGGTCGGGTCCGCCGGGTCGCGGGCGGTACGGGCGCCGGGCGCGGGCGGCGCACATTCAAAACAGATGCGGTACGGGCGGCGCGGGCGGACCGCCCCGGCCCTGGACGGTGGGGGCGTAGCGCGCGCGGAAGGTGATGAACCTGGCGTTGGGGTTGTCGATCCCGGCCGGTTGGCCGGTGTGCGGGTCGATGCGCACCGTCACGAGGCCGGGCGGGCGCGGGAGGAACCGTTCCGGCACACCCTTGAGGGCCGCCTTCATGAAGGCCATCCACATAGGCAGCGCGGCGCGGGCGCCGGTCTCGGCCTCGCCGAGCGGGCTGACGTGGTCGAAGCCGACCCAACTCACCGCGACCAGCGAGGGGTTGAAGCCGGCGAACCACGCGTCGCGTTGGCGGTTGGTGGTACCGGTCTTGCCGGCGAGGTCGGCGCGGCCGAGGGCGCGCGCCGCACGCCCGGTACCGTGCAGGATGACTTGGCGCAGCATCTGCACCATGAGGTAGTCGTTCTGGGCGCTGATGGCGCGCGGTGCCGGTCGCAGCGGCGGCGCGACATCCACACCGGAGGGGACATCGGCCGACGCGCGCCCGAGGATCGCGAGCCCCGGATCGGACAGGGCTGTGACACCTACGCCGGCCGCCGTCGGGCGGGGCGGCCGGAGACGGGGAGGCATGGGGCAGTCGGGGCAGGCGATCCCGGGATCGGCCTGAAAGACGACATCGCCCTGCTGATCGACGATGCGACTAATGAACCAGGGCTTGATCCGGAACCCGCCGTTGGCGAACACGCTGTAGGCGCGCGCCGATTCGAGCGGCGTGATGCTGCCGCTGCCGAGCACCAGGGTGAGGTTGTCGGGGATCCGTTTGGGATCGAACCCGAAGCGCGCCGCGTACCCGCGCGCGTAGTCGACACCGATGTCCTGCAGCAGCCGGATAGAGACCAGGTTGAGGGACTCGACGAGGCCGGTCTGCAACAGCACGGGCCCGCGGAAGGTCTTCTCGTAGTCCTCCGGGCGCCAGTTGAGACCCTCGCCCGCGGGGAGCACGACCGGGGCGTCGTTGATCAGGGTGGCCGCGGTGAATCCCTTGGCGAGCGCCGCCGAGTAGACGAACGGCTTGAAGCTCGACCCCGGCTGGCGGTAGGCCTGGGTCACACGATTGAACTTGCTCCGCTTGAACGAGAACCCCCCGACCAACGCGCGGATCGCGCCGTCCCGCGGGGCGAGCGCCACCAGTGCACCCTGGACCTTGGGAATCTGGGTCAGGCGCCAGGAGCCGTTGGCGAGGTGCCGCACGCGCACCACGTCGCCCGGCTTGGCGATCTGCGCCGCATTCCCGGGCGCGGGCCCGGTCCGGTCGGGCGCGATGTAGGGCCGCGCCCAGGACAGACCGCGCCAGCCGACCGTGATGTATTTTCCGGAACCGAGATAGACCTGCAGATCCTTCGCACCCACGCCGGCCACCACGCCCGGCACGAGAGCGGAAATACTCGTCATCCCCTTGATGGCCTGGTCCATCGCCGCCGTGGTCAGCGTCGCGGCATCCAGATGCGCCCCGGGTCCCCGGTAGCCGTGCTCGGTACTGTAACGCAGCAGGTCCCAGCGCAGTGCGCGATTGGCATCGGCCTGCAGGTGCGTGTCGATGGTCGTGTAGACTTTGTAACCGTCGGTCAACGCCGTGGACCCGAAACGCCGGAAGACGGCATCGCGCGCCATGGCGCCGACGTAGGGCGCGTCGACCTGCGGCGCGAACGAGTGCAGTACGGCGGTGATGGGCGCGGCCATCGCGGCACGGTACTCGGCCTCGGAGATATCACCGAGATCGCGCATGCGCCCCAACACATAGGCGCGCCGGTGCAGCGCGGCGGCCGGATTGACGATCGGGTTGATCTGCGAGGGCGCCTGAGGCAACCCCGCGAGCATGGCGATCTGCGGGAGCGTCAGTTGCGTGAGGTCCTTGCCGTAGTAGACGCGCGCCGCGGCCTGGATCCCGTAGGCACCCTTGCCGAGATAGATCTTGTTGAGATAGAGGTCCAGGATCTGCGATTTTGTGAGCAGGTGGTTGATGCGGATCGCGACCAGGATCTCGCGCGTCTTGCGCGCGTAGGTCTTGCGCGCGGTCAGGAAGAAGTTGCGTGCCACCTGCATCGTGATGGTACTGCCGCCCTGGTCCTTGCGCCCGGTCAGCGCAAGGTGGATCGCGGCGCGCATCAGCCCCTTCCAGGAGACGCCGGGTTCGTGGAAGAAGTTGGCGTCCTCGGCGGCCAGGAACGCCTCGCGCACGCGCTTGGGGATCCGCTCATAGGGCACGGGGATGCGCTGCTTGGTGCCGTACTCGGCGATCAGTTCGCCGCCCGCCGCATACACCCGCAGCGGTTCCTGCATGTGCATGTCGCGGATCTCGGCGGCGGTGGGCAGGCCGGGCAGCACCACCCGGTAGATCCAGACGAATGCGACGGCCGCGGTCAGTGCCCCCCCCAGCGCCAGGGTGATCAGGGTACGAACCAACCATCTTGGAGGACGCATGGGGATCGAACAGACCGTTTCCGGGGATTCTGGGGACGGGCGGACCCGGGTATGCCGGACCGCCGAGGAACCGCACACGCGGACCCTGCCGCGCGACACCCGCGCACTCGGGCGGCCCACGCGGATAGTGTACTACAGTGCCCCGCCGCCATGAACGCCCGGCGCAGACCCGGCCGGATCGCTCATGGACCCGCAGGTGCCCCCGCCCCTCCTACAGCGCTCCGCAGGGCGTACCGCGCCGGCGTGGCCCCGGCCGGCGCGGTACGCCCGATCCGCCGCCTCAGGCCCGCAACCGTCGTAGGGTCGGCCCGGCCGACCTCGTCGCAGGATCCGCCTCAAGGCCACCCGCCGCAGCAGAACATCCCAAGTTCGACGGGCCGCCGGTGCGGTCAAATACGCCGCGCGACATTTCACGCAGGCTCCGCCGGCGACTACAATGGTTCAGCGAATCAACCGGGACTTTTCAAATGAAACGATTTACCGATCTGGTGGAAACCTGTCGCGCGGCGGTGCGTGAAATCCTGCCCTGGGACCTGTGCGAATGGCTGGACGGCGGCGGCGAACCGTTGCTGCTGGACGTGCGCGAACCCTACGAGTTCGAGCGCATGCGCATCGCCGGTTCCCTGAACGTGCCGCGCGGGATCCTGGAGGCGGCCTGCGAGTACGGCTACGAGGACACGGTGCCCGAACTGGCCGCCGCCCGGAAACGCGAGATCGTCGTGATCTGCCGCTCCGGCCTGCGTAGCGTGCTGGCCGCGCACACACTGCACCTCCTGGGCTACGAGAAGGCCTGCTCGCTGAAGACCGGCCTGCGCGGCTGGAACGACTATGAACAGCCCCTCATGGACAACAACGAGCGAGCGGTGCCCATCGATGACGCCGACGAGTATTTCGCTCCGCGCCTCATCCCCGAACAGCAGCGCAACACCGCGTGACGACCGCGGTGACCGCGGTGACCGCGCCCCCGGGCACGCCTCGAACATCATCCGTACCGGGACCCGAAGCGGGGATTTCGCGGCAGGTTACGGCGGTGATGCGCTCCTTGCCCTCATAGGGCACCGGGGGATCGAGCCATACGGCGTCGACTGGTATGCTGTGCCCCCCGGGACCCCCGGATCGGCGGGGATCGGCGAAACGCGAGGAGGCCGGCATTGGAACGATTGCGAGAAAAAATCCGGGACATCCCGGACTTTCCGAAACCCGGTGTCGTCTACCGGGACATCACCCCCCTGGTCCGGGACCCGGCGGCGTTGCGCCTGGCGGTGCACGAGTTGGTACATCCGTTCTTCAGCGACGGCCTCACGGCCGTCGTCGGCATGGAGGCCCGCGGGTTCATCTTCGGCGCCCTGGCGGCCTGGGAACTGGGTATCGGCTTCGTGCCGTTGCGTAAGCCCGGAAAGCTTCCCTATGACGTGCACAGCATCTCCTACGATCTCGAATACGGATCCGAAAGCCTGGAGGTACACGTCGATGCGCTCACCGCGGCGGATCGGGTCCTGGTGGTCGACGACGTGCTCGCCACCGGCGGCACCTCGCAGGCGAGCTGTGCGCTGATCGAGAAGCTCGGCGCGCAAATCGCGGCCTGCGCCTTCGTGGTGGAACTGGATTTCCTGCACGGGCGGGGGCGCCTGGAGCACCATCGGGTGCACTCGCTCCTGCACTACTGAGGGTCCATGTAGCGGAGGAGGCGCTCGGCGCGTCCCGACGAGCGTTGCTACGCCGCGCGGGTACCAGGACCGTCGAAGTCCCCGGAAGGACGCTCTCTATACTTGACCGGATGGTCGGCATAGCGCTCACCGCAACCGCCGGGAGTGACCCACGATCATGACGGACGACGCCAAACCCGACCGGTCCCGCACCGGTGGCACGCAGGCCGGAGGCGACGCCGGCACATCGTGTCCGGTTCCCACCGCGCCGGACCTCTCCGGGCTCACCGTGGCCGAGTTGTACCCGCAACCGCCTTGCTCCGACTATCGCCGTGCGATGGAGTCGGCCGATGCCGAGGCGTGCGCACGGCTCGGCGAGTACATGCTGTTGTCCTGGTATGATCGGGACCGTGACTTCGAGTCGCCGCAACACGCCAGCGAGTGCCACCAGGCCGGCGCGGTACCGGGTTACGTAGACTACGGGCTCCACCACGGCGCCACTCTGAAGGTCGACGTCGACGGCGGACGCTTCGTGTTCTTCTACCTCCCCGTGGACCTCTGAGTCCGTGCGCGGGCTAGCGTAATATTTTCCGCCCGCTACGCGGGAACGCCGTTCAATGCAGACCCAGGGGATCGGCGGGATTCACGCCGCCCTTGAACGGCAGACCGCGCTCGTGGTGGGTGATCTGGTAGACCTTCCCGATCCAGTTGTTGATGACCGCCTCGGCGGTGTCGTGCCAGGTGTTGTCCAGCCCCGGCGCGATCAGGATCTCGGGCAGCGGCGGCACCGGGCGACCCCGGTCCATGGCGGCGAGCGTCTGGTCGCGGTGCTCGTCGAGCACCGCCTGAATCCGCCGCCGGAAGTAGTTCTCGGGGAACGGAGGGTAGTCGCCGCGCTCACCCGCGACGAAGCGGACCACCTCACGCTTGTACTCCTTGAGCAGGCTGATGGTGTCGTATTCGGGGTGGCCCTGGAAGAAGACCAGCCGGAAACGATCCTCGCTGACCGCCAGATGCACACCGGCCCGGGGGCTCTCGACGAGCACGTGCAGACCGGCCTCCCGGAACTGCTCACGGAAGATCTCGTTGAACCTCGAGTGCGGCACGTCGAATCGGGTGTTGACCCCCGCCACCAGCGGATGCCGCCGGTCCAATACGCGGTGCGCGAACACGCCCCAGCGCTTGGCCGGGAGGCGTCGGCGCTTGCATCCGTAGCGAAACTGCAGCACGGCATGGGTGGCGAGGCACGAGCACAGCGTCGATGTGACGTTCTCGTAGGCCCAGTCGATCACGCGGATCAGCGGATCCCGGAACGGCTCCTGCGCCAGATCGGGTCGGGTCACGTTGGCGCCGGTGATGATCAGCGCGTCGAGGCCCTGACGCCGGATCTGATCGAAGGTCTCGTAATAGCGTTCGATGTGCGCCGCCCCCTCCGGACCGCGCTCCAACTCATCCAAGGTAAACGGATGCAGGTAGAACTGGGCGATCTGATTGCTCTCGCCCACCAGCCGGAAGAACTGCCGTTCGGTCGCGGCGAGCGCCGCATCCGGCATCATGTTGAGCAGACCGATGTGCATCTCACGGATATCCTGATGCAGCGCGGCGTCGCGCGGAAGGACCGTCCCGCCTTCTTCGCGCAGACGATCGAACGCCGGCAGATCCGAATTCGCGACCAGGGGCATTGCGATTTACTCCGAATGACGCGCGCGACGGGCTTTAGGAACCCCGGCGTCCCAGGGCGGTCTCGACCAGGGACAAGAACCCCGCCTCGTCACTCACCTCTTCCAGTTCTTCCGTGGTGACGACGTATCCATAGCGATCCGCAATCGACGCGTAACGCGGAATGCGCGAATGAAACAGTCTCGGGAACATCCAGCGCACGAAATCGTCCGGGTCCATCAGGGCGACGTAGGGTAACCCGTGCTCGTGCAGGTAGATCTCGAGTTGCTCATCCAGGAAGGATTCGCGGTAGTAGAGCGGCTTTGGATCCGCCTCCGCGCGCCGGATGAGCTCCTGTTCGTCCTGCTCCGTGGCCCGGATGTACAGAAGCAGGGTGTTCCGGTCCAGGACCGGGAGGACCTCCGAGTCGTCGAGTTCGCAGACGCTGCCGCCGGCGTCGTTCACGAAGTGCCGATAGCCGTAGATCTCCTGGGCCTTGCGGATGAACTCCGGCACGTCTTTCATGGCCGCGATCTCCGCCTGCCGGTGCAGTTCCTGGCGGCGTTTGAACTCACGCAGGCCGAGACCGCCCCGCTCCGGATCCCCGAGCTTGCCCAGGAAGCTGGAGACCGGCTGCAGGTTATCGATCGTGATGTTGTTGCGGATATAGATCGAATCCGAGTGCAGCAGATCGCGCAGGAACGGGATCTGCATGGCCTGCTGCTTGATGTGGTCGAGGATCGGCTCGTCCAGGTAGCGGGTCCCGATCCGGTAATCCCCGGAATAGTGAAACCAGTTGCGCCGCCGCAGCAGGTTGGCGAGCCGGGTCTTGCCCACCCCGGACATACCCATGAGGGTGATCCGTTTGTTCGGCCAAGCCCTGAACGCATCGACGGTGAGCTTCACGGGGATCCTCCGGGGCGCACGCCGCCATCATTCAGGGAGCGACGCCGCGCCGTCGACGCGCGACGATGCTCGCGCCGGGACCGGCGGAGCGGGCGATGTGCGCCGGACCTGCTACTTCTTGCGCCCCGGCGACGCGGCGGTCCAACGCAGGGCGCGCGGGGAGTCGTGGCGCTCATTGAGGTCCTGTGCAAGACGCTGGGCGTGCTCGGTGACCTGGGGCAGACTGCCGCGGCGCAGGCCGGTGATGCTGTTGCGGCCGTTCTCCAGGACGTAGCGGCACCAATCCTCTCCTCCGTCGCCGCCGTTGGGCACGGGCGCCCGCTCCACGCGCCCGACGCGGAAGCGACTCCCGGCACGCGGCGGCGTCGCACCGGCCTCGCCGGCCGGCTGCGCGGCGCGGAGGGTTGGATCACGGGCGTTCTGTTTTCTCGACGGCATCTGTGACTTCCTTCGGTCGGGGTTTCCTCCCGATCGACCACTCGGCGGGGAACCGCGGACACGGCCGCGGCGGCGCCCGGGCGATGAGGACGGCCGCAGGGGCTTCTGCACGACCCCCTGGGCGCCCAGGGCGCAACAAGAATAAGAATACTGGATAACAGGATACCACAATCCCCACCCCGGCCGCAGCCCAAGGAGTCGCGGGGGTCGCGGGGTCAGGCTTGACATATGGGTATTCGGGGACCTGCGTCCGACCGGGCCCGGGCCCACGGGGCGGACCTGGGAAAGAGGGTTCCTTAAATCGCGATCTTCGTTTCTATCGCCTCATAATCCGCTTGCACTCCGCCATCCCCGCTGTCGAGCAACCCGGCGGCCACCAGGGCCGGCCTCCGCGTGAACCCTGCGGTAATCGCGGTTGGGCGCCTTTGGATGCATAGGCGGTCTCTGCGCCCCGGAAATACCGATGGTCGCCTTTGGCCCCGTTCGTTATCGCACCCAACGCCCGGACGCCGGGGCGACCGTAGAACAGAGAATATTCAGGCCGTGGGCCGATGGGGGAAAAGGGGACGTTTCTGAATCGGGTCGACAGGGCGGGCCTTGGCCCGCCGGCGATGCTGCCGAATCCCGCCGGTTCGGTGCGCGCGTCAACGGTGTCGGCCGGGCGAGCCCGGCCCTACCGGGTGACCGCCGGCATTGATAGGGGTTTGTAGGAGCGCTCCGTACCGTAGGGCCACCGCCACCATCGGCCGCGCGCAGCCGACGCCGGTCCCTGAACGCCGGGAAATCCGGCATCATGGGGATCGCACCCGAGATCCCGGGGAGTGGAGGGCACACCGGTGATGTCCCGCAGCAGCACACGAGAGCAGTGCACCTCCCTGGCGCAGGCGGTCTTCCACCCCACACACCTGCGCCGCACCCTGACCATTACCCTGGTCGTCGGGAGCTGGCTGGTCTTCTACAACCTGGGCGACGTCATCCTGAACCACGGCCTGACGGTTCGAACCGTCGTGAAAATCGCGCTGAATTACCTGACACCGTTCGTAGTATCCAATCTTGGGCTGCTCTCGCGCACGCACTGAGCGTTCGGAAAGGAATCGTCCCTTCCGGCAGCCTGACACCGCGAAGCAGCGAAGCGTCTTTTTCTCAGCGCAGGTCGCGCGGCAGCGGTGCGGAATCGATCGCCTGTACGGTCCGCGCAGCGCCCCGCCGGCGTAACGCCAAGCGGCGCGCCGCGGCGATCTTTTCCGGACTCAGTCTCCGGTCCAGGAATACGACCGCGCGCTCGGCGGCAACGTCCCCCTGCGCGGCCGCGAGTCCCGCCCACATCCGTGCCTGCACCAAGTCCTCCGGCACCCCGCGGCCGGTGTAGTAGAGCCGTCCGAGTGCGAGCCGGGCGCGGGCATCACCGGCCTCGGCGGCCTTCCGATACCAATAGGCGGCCTGCGTAGCGGCGCGCGCCACACCGTGCCCGTGCTCGTAGTCCCAGCCCAAATTGAACTGCGCGGCGACGAAACCCCGCTCCGCGGCGCGCCGGTACCAGCGTGCGGCGGCACGCGCATCCGCGACGACGCCGTCGCCGTGCTCGTAGTGCCAGCCGAGTGTGTATTGGGCAAGTGCGGAACCGTCCCGCGCCGCCCTTCGATACCATCCCAGGGCGCGCCGCACATCGCGCGCGACGCCGAGGCCGCGGTCATAGTGCCACCCGACATTGAAGGCGCCGAGCGCGGACCCGCGCTCCGCGGCCCGGCGGTACCACGCGAGCGCCCTCGCCGGGTCCTTGGGTACGCCGCGGCCCTCGTCGCAGAGCGAGCCGAGCACGATCATCGCCTGCACGCCGCCGTGCGCGGCGGCCTTGCGATACCAACGCAACGCCATCCGCGGATCGCGCCGGACCCCGAGTCCGTGCGCATAGTGCCAGCCGAGATCGAACTCGGCGATTACGTCGCCGTCGGCCGCCGCGCGTCGGTACCAGCGCACCGCCGTCGCGGGATCCCGACGCACTCCGCGCCCGCGATCGTACAGGACCCCCATCCACACCCGGGCACGGGGGTCGCCGTGCTCGGCGAGCGGACGCAGGACGCGCACGGCCGCCGGGAAGTCCCCGGATCGATACGCGGCGACGGCGGCCTGCAGATCGGCCGGTGCGGCGGCCACCGGCCACGCGACCAACCCACCCGCCAGCCAGATCACGACCGAGAGCCAGACACCCAGCCGGGCCGGGCACGGGACAGTGACGTTGCTCCCACTGCGCATGCGCCCATCATAGCAGCCCGTCGCAGTCGAACCGTCGCCGGCGACCGGTCGGCAGAGACAACTATCCTTTTATATTCCGCTACACTATTATGTAACTATACGATTGTTAGAGAGAGATCAACTTTTATGGGAGACAATGCGTTACCCCTCCGGGAACGGAAGCACGCGCAGACGCGCATCGCGCTGCTGCGGGCGGCCATGGACGCGCTGGAATCACGACCCTTGTCGCAGCTCACCGTACGGGAGTTGTGCGACCGCGCGCTCGTCTCGGAGGCCACCTTCTTCAACTATTTCCGCTCCAAGTCCGACCTGCTCGTCTACTATGGTCAGCTCTGGGGCGTGGAGGCGGCGTGGCGCGACCGACGAGGCGGGCGGAGCGGACTGGCGGCCATCGACGCACTATTCGACTTCGCCGCACGCGGGATGCAAGAGCGCCCGGGCCTCTGGGGCGAGGTGATCGCCCACCAAGCGCAGGCGCGCAACAAGGTCGAACCGCCGGCGTTGAGCCGCGCCGAACGGCGTGCGGCGTTTCCCGACCTCGACGATATCGAGTCGGTCCCCGAGCAGGGTCTGCAGGCGGTGCTCATGCCACACCTCGAGGTGGCGGTACGCCGCGGCGAACTCCCGCCCAACACGATCCTGCCCGCGGCGCTGGCCCTGCTCGTGGCGATATTCTTCGGGGTCCCGCTCACCCTGCGCGCCGCCAACCTGAACGGCATCGGCCACCTCTACCGACAGGCCCTCGGCACCCTGTGGGCCGGGCTGCGCGCACGAGCCGGGCACGGCAGGTCCGCCGAACCGCCCGCCTGACCCGGTGCGCCGCCGCGGATCAGCGGATTCCGGGGGAAATCGGGACCACGACCGGGCGAAAACTCCTTCGCCGTGCGAATCCTCAGGCGAGGCTCTTGGACGCGATCTCGTAGGTATCTCGTGAGAGATTGGGCGCGGCGAGCACCCGTTCGAGTTGCGCGCGCATGAGCTCGCCGAGCCGGGGCTCGTAGCGACGCCACCGGCTCAAGACCCCCACCAACCGCGCCGCGATCTGGGGATTGATCGGGTCCAGTTCCAGGATCCAATCACCGAGAAAGGCGTAGCCGGCGCCGTCGCGGGCGTGGAACCGCGCCGGGTTGCCCCGGCAGAAGGCGCCGACCAGGGCGCGTATCTTGTTGGGGTTGCGCGGATTGAAGGCCGGATGCCGGGTCAGGGCGCGTACCCGTTCGAGCGCATCCGGCAGCGGCGCACTTGCCTGGATGGCGAACCACTTATCCACGACCAGCGGGTCGTCCTTCCATCGCTCGTAGAACTCCTCCAGCGCCGGTTCGCGCTCCGGGCGCTCCGAGCGGGCGAGCGCCGAAAGCGCGGCGAGCACGTCGGTCATATTCGTCCCGGAATGGAACTGATCCAGGCACAACTGAACCGTCCGCGGGTCGTCCCCTTGCATCAGGTAGCCGAGACACAGGTTGCGCAGGCTGCGGCGTCCCACCGAATCCGGGTCGATCCGGTAGGGACCGCTCTCGCCCAGCGAACGGTAGGTCTCGAGCAGCGGCTCGTGCAGGGCCTTCGCCAGCGCGCGGCGCAGGAAGCGGTGCGCCTCGTGTACCGCGACGGGATCGATCCGATCCAGGGACTCGGCGACGTAGTCCTCGCTCGGCAATGTCAGCAACCTCGCAAGAAACGCCCGATCCGCTTCGGCACCGAGCAGCGAGCGGCGGAAGGCCTCGACCAGGACCGGGTCCGCCGCGAGGTCCGCCCCGTTCCGTTGCGCCTCCACCAGACGCAACAGCACCTTGACCGCCAACTCCTGACCCGCGTCCCAGCGGCTGAAGGAATCGGTATCGCGCGCCATGAGAAACGCGAGTTCCTCGTCGTCGCGGTCCATGTGCACCTTGACCGGGGCCGAGAAACCGCGCAACAGCGAGACGACGGGTTCCTCGGGGATCCCGGTGAATACGAACGTCTCGACCTCGCGACGCAATTCCAGAACCCGCGTACCCGCGACCGGGTGCGCCTCGCCGGCGAGGCACAGCGGCAATTCGCGCCCGTCCCGGGTCAGCAGGCCGACGGCCAGCGGGATATGAAACGGGGCCTTCTCGGGCTGACCGGGGGTGGGCGGGCAGTCCTGGCGCACGGTGAGCGTGCAGGTCCCGGCGCCGGGATCATAGCGGCGTTCGACGTGCAGTTCCGGGCTTCCGGCCTGGGAGTACCACAACCGGAACTGCGCGAGGTCCGCGCCGGCGGCATCCTCCATCGCGCACACGAAGTCGTCGGTAGTGACCGCCCGCCCGTCGTGGCGCTCGAAGTAGAGATCGGCGCCCCTGCGGAACCCCTCGGCGCCCAGCAGGTTGCGCAGCATGCGCACCACCTCGGCGCCCTTGAGGTACACGGTCGCCGTGTAGAAATTACCGATCTCCTGGTAGGACTCGGGGCGTACCGGATGGGCCATGGGCCCCGCGTCCTCGCGGAACTGGGCGTTGCGCAGCACGTTCACGTCGCGGATGCGCTCGACCCCGCGCGAGGCCGTCTCCGCGCTGAACTCCTGGTCGCGGAAGACCGTGAAGCCCTCCTTGAGACTCAACTGGAACCAGTCCCGGCAGGTGACCCGGTTACCGGACCAGTTGTGGAAGTACTCGTGGCCGACGACCCCGAGGATGGCCTGGAAGTCGTCGTCGGTGGCGGTCCCGGGACTCGCCAGCACACAGGCCGAGTTGAAGATATTGAGTCCCTTGTTCTCCATGGCGCCCATGTTGAAGTCGTCGACCGCAACGATCATGAACAAGTCGAGATCGTATTCGCGCCCGTAGGCCTCCTCGTCCCAGCGCATCGCCCGCTTGAGGCACTCCATCGCGTGCGCGCACTTGTCGAGGTTGTGGCGTTGCACATAGAGGCGCAGTCGCACCTTGCGTCCGGAGCGCGTGGTGAACTCGTCCTCGATCCACGCGAGGTCCCCGCCGACCAGGGCGAAGAGATAGGAAGGCTTGGGGAAGGGATCCTCCCATCGCACCCAGTGCCGGCCGTCCGCGAGTTCGCCGTGCGCCACCGGGTTGCCGTTGGAGAGCAGGACCGGGCAGCGGGCGCGATCCGCCACCAGGGTCGTCGTGTAGCGGGCCATTACGTCGGGCCGGTCGAGAAAATAGGTGATGCGGCGAAAACCCTCGGCCTCGCACTGGGTGCAGAAATTCCCTCCCGACACGTACAGACCTTCGAGGGCGGTGTTATCGGCGGGGTGGATGCGGTTCTCGGTCTCCAGCGCAAACCGGGCCGGCACGCCCGGGACCGTGAGACCCTCCTCGTCCACGCGATACTCGCCCGGCGTCAGGGTCCGCCCGTCCAGTGCCACCGAGACCAGTTCCATGCCCTCGCCGCTCAGGACCAAGGGGTGCGAGGGGGGCGTGCGCGCATCACGCTCGATGAACAGCCGGGAGCGCACGATCGTACCGGCCTCGCGCAGATCGAAGTACAGTTCGGCGGTCTCGATCCGAAACTCCGGCGGGCGATAGTCCTTCAGGTATACGGTCTGCGCCATGCGCGGGGGTTCTACGGCGGACATGCGGGCTCCTGGCTGGGACGGCGTTGAAACAATCCATCATCGCCGATTCTACACCCGCGGCGGTGCGGGTTCGCACGCGGGCCGCGATCATCGGCTATCTGGTGTGACGCAGTGACACACCCGGCGGTGCCAAGGGGGAGATCCTCGAGCAACCGGCCGCCTTTTCGCACCACGTCATGCAGGGCATCGAGCGCGAGCGGCCGGTCGAGCCACCCGCCGGAGAGGCGTTCGGTATCCGCCGCGCCTCGAAGCGGCGCCCCCGCTCACGGCGCGCGATCCAGCACCCGCTCGGCGGTTCGCTTGGCACCGGCGAGGCAGTCCCCGAGCGCGATCCCGCCGCGGTAGTTGCTGCACACGTAGAAACCGGGGTGCGCGCCTTCGGCCTCCTCGACCGTCGCCACGGTGGCGAGATGCCCCAGGTTGTATTGCGGGATCGCCCGCCGCCAGCGCTGCACACGCGAGAACATCGGCGGTGCACCCAGCCCGATCACGGCGGCGTTCTCCTCGTGCGCCAGATGCAGGATCTCCTCCTCCGGGCGCAGCGCGTATTCGGGCTGGCGCGCCCCGCCGAGAAAGCTCGTCAGCACCACGCAACCCTCGGGGGCGCGGCCCGGAAACAGGCTGGAGTTCCAGATGGTGCCCAGAATGCGCCGCTGCTCGACCTCGGGAACGAGATAGCCGAAGCCGTCGAGTTCGCGCCGCAAGTCGGCGCGCCGGTAGCCGAGCGCCGCCACCGCCACCGGCGGGTATTTCACGTCCGCGAGGCGCCCGGCGAGCGCCGGCAGCCAGTCGCGGATCAGGTCGGCCGCCACGTAGGCGGGCACCGACAACACCACCGCGTCGAAGCATTCCTCCCCGTGCGCCGCGGCCTCGTCGAACACGATTCGAAACCCGCCGCCCGTCGCCGCCACACCGCGCACCCGGGCACCCGCATGCACCGCGTCGCCGAGGGCGGCGACCAGCGCATTGGGCAATGTCGCCATGCCGTCGCGGAACGAGAACAGCCGCGCGGCGGGCCGCGCCCGATCCGGGCGCTTGCGCCGCTCCCGCGCCCCCAACAGCGCGCCTTTGATGAGACTGCCGTAGCGCTGCTCCAGTTCGTAGAGCTTCGGAAAGGCCGCCTGTACACTCAGGCGGCGCGGGTTGCCTGCGTACACCCCGGCCACGAACGGGTCGATGGCGTAGTCCAGAAACTCACGACCGAGGCGCCGGGAGACGAACTCGGCGACCGATTCCTCGTGCCGCGCACGCGGCACGAACGGCTCCAACGCCAGACGCAGCTTGCCGCGCGTGCTCCACAGCGACGTCGAAAGGAAGCCGGCGGGGCCGGTCGGCAGCGCATGGAGCCGGCCCGCGCGCAGCACGTAGCGACGTTTCGCGCCCTCGGCCGTGTACAATCGCTGCCCGCGGATCCCCAGCGCGCCGAGCAGCTCGTCGATCACCGGGGTCGTCTCGGCCGCGCTGTTGGGGCCGCCCTCCCAGAGAAAGCCCTCCTCCCGGTAGCTGCGGATCGTCCCGCCGGCACCCGCTTCACGCTCCAACACCACCACCCGGCAGCCCGAGCGCGCCAGGAAATAGGCCGTCGCAAGCCCGGAGATGCCGCCCCCCACGACCGCGACCTTCATGGCCGGCATGACCGGACGGCCCCCCTCTCCCGCACCCACCTGTCGTTCGTGTCCATCGGGGTATTATCGCGGATCGGACGACCCCGGGCCATCACCGGCCCGGAATCCGACGGCCCGCAATGCCGCCGGCGGTTGATGCGGCCGCAACCCCGATTCGGCGCGCGGCGGTTCACCCGCCCCGCGTGCGCCCGCCCAACCAAGCGCCGGCACCGAACACCGCCCCCCCGAGCGCCCCGTAGAGGTGCGCCTGGACCACGACGGCGCCGTGGATGAGTTCGGTCACCCCCGGCGTGGGACCGTGAAACTGCTCCCAGGCGATCTTGGCGGCGAGGGCCGCCAGCAGTCCCACGCGTTCGAACCACCGCAGGTGCGGCTCGGTCAGCAGGGCGATCACGAACAACCCGTGCAGCACGCCGGACAAGCCGACGTACCATTGCAGGGCCGGGTCGAACGCAAACAGGCCGCCCCCCACCGCCAGCGCGCAGATCAGAAACGCGGCGCACCAGAACCGGAAAGACCATTCGCGTGCGAGCAGCACCCAGATCAGGACCAGCCCCGCCAGGTTGAGCAGCAGGTGCGGCCAGTTCAGATGGACCAGGTTGCCGGTGATCAGGCGCCAGACCTCGCCGCCGGCGACCGCCGCGCGATCGTAGCGCAGCGCGAGTGTGGTGTGCGGCGCAAACGCCTGCAGGACCACCGTCAGGGCCAGCAGCAGCCCCGGAAACACGTAGTTCATGCGCCGATGCCGCGCGTCGTCGGCCCCGGAAACAAAGGCGGAAGGGGATTGGGGATCCATTCGTCCGGAAAGGGAGCGGGTGAGATCCGCAGTATAACCGCGGTCCCGGCACGCCGGGAAGCGGCCGTCTTGTTATGTTAGCCCGAAGCAGTAGTGACATGGGGTCAGGCTTGACATATGGGCATTCGGGGCCCGCGCCCCCGACCGGGCCCGGGTCCCCGGGGCGGACCTGGGAAAGAGGGTCCCTTAAATCGCGATCTTCATTTCTATCGCCTCATAATCCGCATGCACGCCGCCATCCCCGATGTCGAGCAACCCGACGGCCACCAGGGCCGGGATCTCCGCGTGAACCTTGCCGTAATCGCGGTCGGGCGCCTTTGCCAGGGCACGAATACCGACGACCTCGTGCCCACCTGCCAATCCTCATCGATTCAGGAATCCTGGATTTTCCGGTCAAGGTCCCTTGGTGGGACCATCACACCTTGCGCATGAGCGCGTAGGACCAACCAATAACCGCTCCGCGTTAGGTGAATTCGGTCGCGTGGAAATCCAGGCCAGGGTGTAATTATGGGTGCCGAGCTGTAAGGTTTTCGACATAATATTCACGTTTTGAGCAAAAATCGACGCGTGCGAATATTTTTCGACATAGGGATCTATAGCATTCGATGAATCTGTCATATATCGACCAGTTTTCGACCTGACTGACGGGTTTTCGATCTATGCGTCTGAAATTGAAAACACTTGCCGGCTTTCAGGACAAACTTGTCCCAAAGGGGACGCACCTTGTTGGCTGGGCAGCGCTTGTCCAGGCGCTTGGTCTTCGGGCGCCGGTCCGGCACCCCAGCTATGTCTCGGAGAAACACGCCAGGGGCAGTCAACGAGAGGGGGATGGTTTTCGCGTTTTCGACAAGCGCTACCAACCCGGCGACCGGTTTATTGATCATCTGACCTTTGCCCTGCGCCACGAACCTATCGATCCGCTGATATTGAAGCGCATCTTTGAGACGGTACCCAAAGCCGTACTGGAAGAGTTCATCCGTTCCACGCCGACGGGCGCACAGACGCGGCGCGCCTGGTTCTTCTATGAAACACTGACCGGGCAGACGCTCGACGTTGACGACACGCCGAATGTAAAGGCCGTGGATGCACTGGATCCAAAGGCTTACTTCACCGGGAAGGGAGAAATCTCCCGGCGCCACAAGGTGCGGGACAACCTGCTCGGCAGTGGTGACGGTGCCCCATCATACGCAGAACAGAACGGCTCGAAGCCTTCACTGCGCTGGGGCTGCCCGAGCGTGCGGCGGAAACGATAGGTCGTACCGGCCAACGCCTTGCAACCCGCGCCGCCGGTTTCCTGCTGCTGGCTGACAGCCGCGCGAGTTTCGAGATCGAAGGTGAACGTGCGCCACGCAGTCGCCTGGAACGATGGGGCAAGGCCGTACTCCAGGCCGGGAAACACTCGCTCACACTCGAAGAAATCATTCGCCTGCATGGTGTCCTGATCGAGGACACGCGGTTCGTCTTTCCGGGGCTGCGCCCGGATGGCGTCTTCCTCGGTGAACGGGATCATCTCAACGACCCCCTGCCGGAATTCATCGGCGCCCGCCCCGAAGATCTGGAAGCACTGTGTGCCGGCATGCTGGCTGCCAATGACCGCATGCGGGATGAAGCGCTCGACCCTGTCCTGCAGGCGGCAGCAACCGCCTTTGGCTTTGTCTATATCCACCCATTCCAGGATGGTAACGGTCGTGTGCACCGCTGCCTGATCCATCATGTCCTGGCCGAGCGCGAGTACACACCGCCGGGCATGGTTTTCCCGGTTTCTTCCGCCATGCCGGATCGGATCAGTGATTACCGCAGGACGTTACAGGCCCATTCCATGCCCTTGATGGATTTTATCGAATGGCGTCCGACAGCGGATCACAATGTCGAGGTGCTGAACGATACCGCCGACCTGTACCGGTACTTTGATCGCACAGAGCAGGCGGAATTTCTCTACGCTTGTGTTCAGCGCACGGTCGAACATGATTTGCCCCGAGAGATCGATTATCTACGCCGGCACGATGAAACCATGGCCAGGATCATGGAGATAATCGATATGCCGGACCGACTGGCGCAGAATCTGATCCTGTTCATTCGCCAGAATGACGGCACGCTCTCGAAGAGGCAGCGTGAGAAGGATTTTTCTGCGCTGACAGACGACGAGGTTCATGATCTGGAGGGTATCGTTCAGGATATATTTGACGGCTTTGATGCTGATGGCGCCCGAATTATTGAGATGGGCGAGTAACCATGCACAGAGGCGCAAAAGTAAGTAAAAGCCCTTTTCCCCGCCAGTCAACCTGTAATTTGTACATCACCAGGGAGCCACGCCACCCGTTCATGCCGCCTACCGAATCGAAACCGGCCGAATCGCGCCGCCATCAGCGAAAGTATACCCACGCTATCGCCTTCACCCTCTTTTCGGAGACCGCCGGGCGGCTGATGTATCGACACAGCCGTTCCGGATTCTTGCGTTCATGGGCGCTAACCGCTACCCCGGCGTGCAGGGAGAACCCGGCCACCTTACCCACCCCGTCATTGAACCGCTCATCGCAGACCGGCGCTGATCCGGATGACCCCCAACCGGCCTCGTGGTGGACCCGCTCGCACGCTATTGCCCGCCGGCCGCCCGTTCCGGCGACATCGCCACCGGCCGGCCGATGTGGAACCCCTGGACGTAGTCGACTTCGTAGCGGCGCAGCAGCGCGAGGATCCGCTCGTTTTCGACGCATTCCGCCACCACCTCCTTGTGATAGGCCTTCGCGACCTTGGTGATGGCCTGGACCAGGGCCCGGTCCTCGGCGCTGGTGTCCAGATTGCGGATGAAGCTGCCGTCGATCTTGATCAGGTCCACCGGCAGTGCGCGCAGATGGATGAACGAGGTGAAACCGATGCCGAAGTCGTCGAGCGCGAAGCGGCAGCCCAACGCCCGCAGGGAATCCATGAGAATGCGCGCCTGCTGGAGATCCTCCACGGCGGCGGTCTCGGTGATCTCGAAGATCAGCCGGGCACCGTCCACGGCCGCAGACTCCAGGCGCGTGCGGAGCCATGCGAGGAGCCGGGTGTCCCCGACGTGCACGCCGCTCAGGTTGACCGCCAGACGGATATCCGGGCGCGCGCCGCCGAGGCGGCGCAGATAGTCGATGGCCATCTCCAGCACCTGGTAGTCGATCCGGTCGATCACGCCGAAGCGCTCGGCGATGGGTATGAACCGGGTCGGGGGGACGAGGGTGCCGTCCGGCTCGCGCATCCGGACCAGCACCTCGTAGTGATGCACGCTCCAGGTCGGGAGATGGAGAATCGGCTGGAAGTGCAACACGAACCGGCGCTTGTCGAGGGCGGCGTGGATCCGATCCAGCCAGCGCGCCGCCAACGCATCTTCCCTCTCCTCGCTCGCGTCGTAGACGTGCACCGGACCGCCGGCGCCGCCACGAGCGCGGTGCAGGGCGTTCTCGGCCTGCGAGAGGATCTGCACGGCGTCGCCGCCGTGCGCCGGGAGACCGACGATGCCGACCCGGGCCCCGATCCGGATCCGATCCTCCCCATAGTGCACGACCACCCGGTCGAGGCCCTCCAGGGCCCGTTCGGCCAAGGCGCGCGCGCCGTCGACCCCCGTGTCGAGCAGCACCGCCAGAAAGCGGCCGCCGCCGGCACGGGCCAGGATCCCGTCAGGCACGCGGGAGATGACGTCGCTCGCACGCAACTCCTCGCGCAGATACTGCCCGACCCGGACCAGGATCTCGTCGCCCGCCTTGTGGCCGAAGGCATCATTGAGATGGCTGAAGCGGTCGATACCCAGGCACAGGCAACTGAGGCCTGTATTCCGGCGCCGGGCGATCTGCAGCAGATTGTCCAGGATCAGACCGACGCCGTGCTGATTGAGCAGTCCGGTCAACGGATCGTGGTTGGTGAGGTAGTGCAGCGTCGATTCCGTTTCTTTCCGGTCAGTGATGTCGGTGAGTACGCCGAAACAGCGCGACGCCCCGGCCGCCTCCAGACGGCCGTTGTCGCAAAACCAGCGCGTCGTAACGCCGTCGCGGTGCCACAAACGGTACTCGATGGTGAACGCCCCCTTGTCCTCCAACTGCTCCCGAATCTCGGCGGTGACGCGGTCCCGGTCCGCCTCGTGGAGCTGGTCGCGCCACAGGCGGGGATCGTCCATGAAGTCTTCGGGCTCGAAGCCGAGGGCGGCGGTGACGTTGGGACTGATGAACGTCACGCGGAGATCCGGCAGTTCGCGGGTATAGAGGAGGTCCGGCACCGACTCGATGACATGGCGGACACACGCCTCGGAGATCCGGGCGCGGGCGACCAGGCCGGAGAGGCGGCCCGCGTAACCGCGCACCAGCGCATACAACAGGGCCGATGTGGCGACCACGAACACCGCGCCATTCAACGCCTGGAACAACGTCACTTGATGCACCGAGCGCGCGAGATCGGTCAAAATCCAATCGGAGAAGAGTATCCACGCACCGGCCACCGCGGCGTAGATCGCGGTGATGCGAGCCGCCACGCTACGACCGGTGGGCACACCGGCGACGGCCCGCGCCTCGGGCGTACGCGGCACGGGCCCCGTGCAGGGGCCGGCAGAGGCGCTTGGCGTCAGCGGTGGCTGCGTCATCGACGATTCCTGTCCCGGTGCGACCCGCTCCCGCATCCGGCCGGAGCGGGTACACATTTTTTACTCTATCGGCGCAGCAACGAATTTCTCCACCGGCCGGCGCCCCACGCCCGGCCGGGCGATTTTTTGCGCGTCTCGAGGGGGATCCGGGACCGGAGGAAGCGCTGCAGAAGCGGTATGTGGAGACGGAAGGGCATCGAGATGATCGACATCCGGGGCTGTATCCCGCACGACCTGCGCTCGACCGGGCGTGAGATCGGCAATCCGTGGTTGCGGGCTGCCGACGGCCATCGCTCCCCGCTACGGCGTATCGCCACCATCCGCACGCCGGCGGGCCAGGCTCAGATCACACGCGACAATCTCAAGGGTCCCCATCCGGAAGGCGAGGCGCCGATCCTCGCGGGGATCCGTCGGCGTCGGCCCATCGCCATCGCCGGGCCGGTCCGCCCAGATGCCGTTGGTGTTGTTGGTGATGCCGGCCCTCTATCACCTGCTCGCCAAGACCGCCCCGCGCCGTCCCCCCGCCCCCGCCTGCTAAACTGAACAATTCAGGGCAAAGCTCGGGGCGAGGCCCACGACGGAGGCGGGCGACCGCGCAGCGGAATGGACACCTTTCGGGCGTTTCGAATCCACAACGACGACGGCACTGCACGCGCGGGGATCGAGCGGATCGCCCTGGCCGATCTCTCGCCGGGCGAGGTGGTGATCCGCACCGCCTGGTCCGGCGTGAACTACAAGGACGCGCTGGCAGGCACCGGCAAGGGCAAGATCCTGCGCCGCTTCCCGCTGGTGGGCGGGATCGACGTGGCCGGCACGGTGGCCTCCTCCGAGGCCCCCGGGTTCCGGGAAGGCGACCCTGTGCTGGTCACGGGCTGCGGCCTGAGCGAGGTCCATGACGGGGGATACGCGGAATACGTGCGCGTACCCGCCGACTGGGTCATGCCGCTGCCCGACGGGCTCGATCTGCGCCGGGTCATGGCGCTCGGAACGGCGGGCTTCACCGCCGGGCTCGCCGTACAACGCCTCGAAGACAATCACCAACGCCCGGAGATCGGGCCGCTGGTGGTCACCGGCGCGAGCGGCGGGGTCGGCAGTTTTGCCGTAAACATCCTCAGCGGTCTCGGCTACGAAGTGGTCGCCGTGACGGGAAAGCCCCAGGCCACCGCCTATCTCAAGGACCTCGGGGCGAGCCACGTCGTCAGCCGCCAGGACCTGGAGATGCGCGGGCATCCGCTGGAGAACGCACAATGGGGCGGGGCGCTCGACAACGTGGGCGGCGAGATGCTCGCCTGGCTCACCCGTTCGGTGCGCACATGGGGCAATATCGTGAGCATCGGGATGGCCGGTGGCACGGCCCTGCACACCACCGTGATGCCGTTCATCCTGCGCGGCATCGGACTGCTGGGAGTGACCTCCGCCCACTGCCCCATGCCCCTGCGCCGGCGTATCTGGGAGCGCCTGGCCACCGACCTGCGTCCGCGCGCGCTCGACTCGGTGGTGCGCTCTACCATCGACCTCGACGGACTCCCCGCAGCGTTCGAGGACGTCCTCGCCGGGAAGTCCATGGGGCGGATTCTGGTGGCGATCGGGCAAACGGTATCCTGACCACCGCCGCGCCGGAATATCATCGCATCACCGGCCGGCGGCTGGACGCCCCGGCGATCGCCATCATCGCCATCAATGTAGCCCGGATGCAGGCCGAAGGCCGAAATCCGGGGATCCTGCCGCCAACCCAAACCGCTGTCCCGGATTTCGCTGCGCTGCATCCGGGCTACATTGATGGCGATCGCCGGGCCGGAAAAAAATCGTTGGCTTTCGCGGGCGGGCCGCCGTATGATAATCAAGACGCCGTAGTGGATCCTGTCATCGATCTGGATTTCCTTCCGCTTTCCATACTAAAAACCCCCGCTGCTGACCCCCCAGGACTGCCACTGCACGTCACTTCGTGTATCCCTGCAATGAGGTCATTACCGTGCACACTGGAACTGTAAAGTGGTTCAACGAGAGCAAAGGCTACGGCTTCATCACCCCGGATGACGGCGGCAAGGACGTCTTCGTTCATCATTCGGCGATCAACGGAAGCGGCTTCAAAACCCTGGCCGAGGGGCAGAAGGTCTCCTTTGAAACCGAACAGACTCCGAAGGGGCTCGCTGCGGCCAACGTAACACCCATGTGACCCCCGCCGCGGATCGCGGCGCTCGTGACCGGACCGTGCCGAGGGGGTGCGGACCGGATCCCGCGAATACGGGGAACCGGGCGGGATGAGGGTTCCGTCGTCCCCGGCCGTGCGGGCGCGACCGGGGACGACGGATCTTCCCGCCGGCGCCGCTGCCTCCGGCGGGTGAGGTGGTGTGCGCGGTTCAGCGCGGTCGGCTCCGGCCTCCTGCGGCCGTTTATTCGTTCGCGCGCAAGGCCCTGCCTTTGAACTGACCCCCCGTCCGAACCCGCGACATCGACGGGAGAAGACGTCGATTACAGGCCCGCGCGCGGCGCGAACCACTCCCGGAGACCCTCCTCGCGCGGGTCTCCGACGCCGGACGCCGGGTCAATGCTCCCAGAGCGCGATGCCGCCCGTAATCCCACGGACGTTGCGCACCAACTGAACGTCATCGGGAAGCTCGAGGCACACGTGCTTGGAATTGCCGCCGCCGAGGTACAGCGCGCGGAAATTAAAGCAGCCCCGCAAGTGACGGATGGCCTTCGCGAGCCGACGATTCCACTTCCGGTTTCCTACCCGGCGCCGTGCCGGCTCGCCGAGTTGCCCCTCATAGGCCTGTCCCTTCCGGAAACGATGGTGACCCAGCTCGAGGTTCGGCACCAGCCGACCGTCCAGAAACAGGGCCGAGCCGACGCCGGTGCCGAGGGTGATCACGAGTTCGACCCCGCGGCCCTCGACGACGCCGTAGCCCTGGATATCGGCGTCGTTGGCGACATGAACCGCGACCCCGAACAACCGGCTCAACTCGGCGCCGAGCGGCACCCCCGACCAGTCGCCGTCCAGGTTCGGCGCATCACGCACCGTGTCCTCCACCACCACTCCGGGGAAACCCACCGACGCGCGATCGAAGGGACGCAACGGCTCGACGAGCGGCGACAGTGCGCCGATCACCGCTTCCGGTGTAGCGGGTCGCGGGGTAAGCACGCGCACCCGTTCGCTGAGCATCCCGCCCCGCGCGTCGAGGATTGCGGCCTTCAAGCCGGTGCCGCCGATGTCGATGGCCAGGGTCCTCTCCGCGTCCCGGGCTGTGTCATCCATACTGTCTCCTCCCAGCGCTCACGCCGCCGCCGACGGTACACTCCAGCATATCGGAGAAACACCCCCGGGCGAAAGGCGCCGGCACGGATTCGCTCCGCCCGGCGCGGGTGGTTCCCGAAGAGCCGATCGGCATCGAGACCCACCCGGACTTTGCCCTCTCTACCAACGAGAATGATTCTCATTGTCCCGGCCCGGGGACCAAACCTCATCCGCGTTATGCTGTCTCATCGTTGCGGGGGGCATGAACGCCGGCCCGCCGTCCATGACGACCCACCCGAAAACGGATACCTTCCCATGCAAGACCTCTATGAATCCTGGAACGCCCTGCGCTTCGGCGGACCCATGGTCTACCCGCTGCTGGCCCTGGCGGTCATCGCCGTGGCGATCCTGCTCGACAAGGCCTACGTGTACTGGCGCTACGCGCGCGTACCGCTCCTGCTGTCGCGCCTGATCGAGCACCCGGGTACGCATTGGGGCGATCTGGATCGCCAAGTGGCCACTCTCGATCCACGCCACTACTTCGCCCGATTCCTGCGCGTGATCCTGCACGACCGCACCCGGCCGGCCTGGTGGATCGAATCCCGGGCCGGCGACGAGGCACAGGCCGTCGAGCGCGACCTCAGCCGTGGGCTGTGGGTACTGGAGACCATCGTCACCGCAGCCCCGCTGTTGGGGCTGCTCGGCACGATCACCGGCATGATGCGTGCCTTCCACCTGATCGGCAGCAAGGGCTTGGTCGACCCGAACGGCGTCACCGCGGGCGTGGCCGAGGCCCTGATCGCCACCGCCCTGGGACTGCTCATCGCGCTGATCGCCCTGTTCGGCTTCAACCTGCTCTCGCGCATGCAGTCGCGCACGCTCGACGAGATGGAACGCATCGGCACGCGCGTGACCGATCGCATCCGCCTCGAGGGACAGGATCCGGAGGTGCATCATGAAGCTGCGTAGATCGCGCACCTACCGGCGCGGGCGTATCGAGATCATTCCGATGATCGACGTGATGTTCTTCCTGCTGGCCACCTTCATGCTGGCATCGCTGTCGATGCAGAACCTGCGCTCGCTGCCCGTCAACCTCCCGCGCGGTCGGGCGCAGCCGATGCAGACCGCGGCCCCGGTCACGCTCACCATCACCCGCCGGGACCGCATCTACCTGAACCACGCCGCCGTGACCCTCGGCACGCTCGCCGACCGCCTCAAGCCCCTGCTCAAGGGCGGCGACCCGGCGGTGATCGTGGCCGCCGACCGCCGGGCGCGGAACGGCACGGTCGTGGAAGCGATGCTGAAGGCGCGTCACGCCGGCGCGAGCCGTTTCCTCATCGCGGTCGAGCGCCAATGACCGAGGCGGTCTGGCCGCTGCCGGACACGCACGAGGTGCCGATTCGGCGCCTGCTGTGGGTACTCCCCGCGGCGATCCTGCTGGTACTGCTGGCACTGCTGATGCTGGGGCACTGGCTGCGGGGCGGGGCCGTGCCGACGCCCCGCCCCCGCCCCATAGAGGCGCGCATCTACGAGCTGCCGCCCTCGCCGGGCGCGGCGCCGTCAGCCCCGGCGCGCCCGCGGCAACCGGCCCCGCCCCGCCCGCGCCCCCAGCCGGCCGGACCCGCGGCACGCGCCGGGATCACCCCCCCGTCTGTGCGCGGAACGCTCCCGATGCCGGCCGCCAAGCCGCGCGCACCGGCCCCCGCCGCGCCACGCATCAACTGGGCCAGGCTGCGCAGCGACGTGAACGCGGCGGTGGCGACCGCCACCGGGCGCCGCTCGGCACCGCTCCAGATCCAGGACCCGAACGCGCTGACGGCGCACTTCTACATCGCGTCGGTGCTGCGCAAACTGCAGGAGGTCGGCAACCTCAACTATCCCGGACAACTCACCGGCGTATCCGTGGTACACCTGCGCATCGACGCCCACGGCCGGCTCGTCGGCCTCAAGATCCTGAAATCCCAGGGTAATCCGGCCCTCGACCGCGCGGCCGAAGGCATCGTGCGCATGTCCGCCCCATTCGCGCCGCTTCCCTCGCGGCTGCGCCGCAAGACCCCGGGCATCGAACTGACCTTGTACATGGACTTCTACGGGTACCGGCGGTTGTATACGGAATACTGAGCGGATATCGAGCGCCCGGCCGGCACTGCCGAATCCCTCGGTGCATCGAAACCTTTCACCGCCGTCGGCGGGGCGAGCCCCGCCCTACCTCTTTCTTTCGACGCCGAGGGGGGGGGACCGTAGGGCCGGGCTCGCCCGGCCGGCACTGCCGAATCCCTCGGCGCATCGAAACCTTTCACCGTCGTCGGCGGGGCGAGCCCCGCCCTACCTCTTTCTTTCGACGCCGGGGGGGGGACCGTAGGGCCGGGCTCGCCCGGCCGGCACTGCCGAATCCCCTGGTGCATCGAAACCTTTCACCGCCGTCGGCGGGGCGAGCCCCGCCCTACCTCTTTCTTTCGACGCCGGGGGGAGCCGTAGGGCCGGGCTCGTCCCCGGCCGTGCCGGCCGCCGCGCGGTGCGCGGCAATGGTCTCCAGGAACGCGGCCCCGTAGGCGGCGAGCTTGCGCGCACCGACGCCGGAGACGGCGGCCAGTTCCTCCGTGTTCGCCGGGCGCCGCTCGACCATCTCGCGCAACGTGGCGTCGTGGAAGATCACGTAGGCGGGAACCCCCTGGGTCCGGGCCAGTTCCTGGCGCCGGTGGCGCAACGCCTCCCATAAGACACGCTCCGCGTCGCCTTCGAAGGCCGTGCTCCGCGAGACGCTCGTCGCGCGCCGCCGGGTCCGGACCCGTTCGCGCAGGGCGAGATCCTGCTCGCCGCGCAGGACCGGTCGACTCGCCTCGGTCAGGCGCAGGCCGCCGTGGCCCTCCAGATCGACCGCGAGCAGGCCGCGCGCGATCAACTGGCGGAACAGGTTGCGCCACCCGGCGCTGTCCAGCTCCGTTCCGATCCCATAGGTGCTGAGCCGGTCATGGCCCCAGCGCCCCACCCGCTCGGTGGCGTTGCCGAGCAGCACATCGACGAGATACTGGACCCCGAAACGCTGTCCGGTGCGGTGTACGCACGAGAGCGCCTTGCGCGCGGCGGTGGTGGCGTCCCAGGTCCGCGGCGGCTCCAGGCAGGTGTCGCAGTTGCCGCACGGACCGGTGAACTCGTCATCGAAGTAGCGCAACAGGGCCTCGCGACGGCACGTCGTCAGTTCACAGAAGCCGAGCATCGCATCGAGCTTGTGGCGCTCGACGCGCTTGTGGGCCTCGCCCGCCTCGGAGGCCTCCTGCATGCGCCGCAATGTGATGACGTCCTGCAGGCCGTACACCATCCAGGCGTCGGCCGGCAGGCCGTCGCGCCCGGCGCGCCCGGTCTCCTGGTAATAGGCCTCCAGGCTCCGGGGCAGGTTCAGGTGCGCCACGAAGCGCACGTCGGGCTTGTCGATTCCCATGCCGAAGGCGATCGTCGCTACGATGATGACGCCGTCCTCGCGCAGAAACCGCTGCTGGTTGCGCGCGCGCGTCCCGGCATCCATCCCCGCGTGATAGGGCAGTGCGGTCAGGCCCTTGGCCTCGAGCCACGCCGCGATCTCCTCGACGCGCCGGCGCGACAGACAGTAGACGATACCGGCCTCCCCACCGTGCTCGTCGCGGATGAAACGCAGCAGCGCCTCGCGCGCGCTTGCGCCGCCCTCGGTGATGCGGTACCGGATGTTCGGCCGGTCGAAGCCGCTGACGAATACCCGCGCCTCGTGCAGCGTGAGCCGTTCGGCGATCTCCCGCCGCGTGGCCTTATCGGCGGTCGCGGTCAGGGCGATGCGCGGGACACCCGGGAATCGCTCGTGGAGTACCGAGAGCCGGATGTACTCGGGGCGAAAGTCATGGCCCCACTGCGAGACGCAGTGCGCCTCGTCGATCGCGAACAGCGCGATCGGCGCACGCTCCAACAGTTCCAGGGTGCGATCGGTCAACAACCGCTCCGGGGCCACATAGAGCAGATCGATGCGGCCGTCGAGCAGCGCCTCCTCCACCGCACGCGCCTGCGCGGCGCCCAGCGTCGAGTTGAGAAAGGCGGCGCGCACCCCGTACTGGCGCAGGGCCGCGACCTGGTCCTGCATCAGGGCGATGAGCGGGGAGACGACGACACCCGCGCCGGCGCGCGCGAGCGCCGGGATCTGATAGCACAGCGACTTCCCGCCCCCGGTGGGCATCAGCACCAGGGCGTCGCCGCCCGCGATCACCTGGTCGATGATCTCCCGTTGATAGGTGCGAAAGCGTTCGAATCCGAACACCTCGCGCAGGATCGCGAGGGCGGCGTCTTCCTGGGCTGGGAGCGGACGCTCGGGCAAGGCGGAATCCTGGAAGGGAACGGTGTCGACCGTACCCGTGGTCGATCGGACCGGCGTCCGAACGGCCATGCTATCAGAAGCGCCCGCCCGCGCGGACCCCCCTTCCGGGGTGCCCGGAATCGACGGCGGCGACCCGGGCCGGCGGGGGGGTCGCATCGTTGGCATCGATACCGTACGGCGGATAGCGGTAGGGGCGCGCCGGCAATGCGGCCAGCAGCCGTGCGAGCGGCGGAGAGCCCTGCGAGATCGGCGTCGGGATCGGGTCTTCGCGCACGACGATCCGTTGCACCCGGCCCCAGTCCACCGTCCACCGCTGCCCGGTACGGGCCATGTAACGGGTCACCGCATCGATCGCCGCCTGCATTCCCGGCAGGTGGTGCCGGTGATAGGCGCGTAGCGGCGTGAAGCGCTCCAGGTAGAGCCGCAGGCCGCTGCGCTGTCCGATCCGATAGGGCCGGTCGATGATACGCACCGGGGTCCCGACCGCCACGGCACGGAACAGCGTCACGGCGTCTTCCGGGTAGAGGTGGAAACAGCCGTGACTGGGACGCCTGCCCACGCCCCACGGGCGACTGGTCCCATGGATATAGATCTCCGAAAAACCGGTTTCCAGGGCCAGTTCCCCCATGGGGTTTTGCGGCCCGGGCGGCACGACCCGCGGCAGCGGATCGCCCGCCGCCGCGGCCCGGGCGCGGATATCCGCCGGCACCACCCAGCGCGGCATGCGGCGCTTGGCGACGATCCGTGTCGTACCCAGGGGGTCGGGCCAGCCGGGCTGAAAGATACCGACCGGGAAGGTGTATACGTGCGGGATCGGATGGCGCGCGGTCACCGGCGGAAAATAGAACAACCGCCGCTCCGGCAGATCGATGACGATTCCCTTCCAGGGCCTCGCCGGCAGGATGTACTCGGTGGGCACCACCACGCGCGCGCCGACACCCGGCAACCAGGGGTCCACACCCGGATTGGCGGCGACGATCTCGTTGTAGCCGACGTCGTAGTGACGCGCGATGTCGAGCAGGGTATCGTCCGCCCGCGCCGTGACCACGCGAACCCGCCCGACGATGTTCCCGGCCCCGGCGGGATAGGGGAACACCGCCGCACGGGCCCCACCCGCCGCGAACACCGCCAACACCGCGGCCGTCAGCAGCCGAGTGCACCGCATGGCCGCACGCCGGCGCACGCCCCGCTCGAGCCGATGCTGCATACCGGAACCGACCCGGGGGTCAGTCCCCGTTGTCCCCGCCGGGAGGCGGCGGCGGGTAGTGCTCGTGCCGGCGCGCGGCACCGGGCGGAGGCGGCGGCGGATAGTAGCCGCGATGATGGCGCCGCGGGCCCTGGAAACGCCCGGCCACCGGGATGCGGTTACCCTTCGCGTACATGCACTGCTCGTAGGCATAGTCGTAGCGCTGCTGCACGCTGAGGCCCCGGACAGTCCCGTTCGATGAACCGACTGCGGTCCCGAGGGCCGCGCCGCTCGCCGCACCGATCGCCGCACCGCGCCCCTCACCGAGCGCCGCCCCGAGGGCGCCGCCGAGCAACGCGCCGACCCCGGCGCTCTTGAGCGTGCTCTCGTTTGCCGTCTGCGAGGCCGTCGCCCCGCCGGTCTGCATGCGCGCGAACTGCCGGCATACGGCATTGTCCGTCTGGAACTGATCGAAGGTCTTGCCGGGCCCCGGCAAGACCAGGACACTGGGTCCGGTGGGAACCGTCATGCAGCCGCCGAGCGACACCGCGGCCGTCACCAACACCACCGCCTTGAGTCTGTGGTTCATATCCATTCCTTTACCCTGCCAGAGGGATCATAAGCCGATCCACGTCGTCGTGTCGCGGCGGCGCGCGGGCGGGAAACCCCTTCATCGCGCACCCCGCGGCGGATGCGGTACGACCTTTATCCAACCGCCCGGACACTTCTTCACGTACGGGTAGTACGTCTTGCTGGATTCGCAATAGTACCAATAGTACGGGCGCGGGCGCTCCGGTGCGATGTAGGTGATCTGCGGCGGCGGCGTGACGATCACCGGCGGCGGTGAATAGTACACGGGCGGCGGGGTCCACCACGGCCCCCAGCCCCACGCCGGGCCCATCCCAAAGTAGAAGCCGCCGCCATCCCCACGCCAACCACCGTCATAGACCCGTCGGAACCGGTAGTCGACACGAACCGCGGCCGGATGTGCCACCGCCGGGATGAACGCGGGCGCCGGCCCGCCGCCGTACGGAGCGGCCCCCGCGGACTGCGCGAACACCGACACGACCCCTACCACGACCCCTACCACCCATCGCCGCTTCATCGGGATCCCCTCTACATGTTTTGCGGTGCACCGAGTAAAAAATTCGACCCCGCGTCCAATCTGTAGTTCCGGGAAGGATAGACGGCCTCCGGGGGCGGGTCGATCCCCCGGGCCGCCAAAACTCCGACATTCCCGAGCGCACCCCTTCCGGATCGGTGCGTGCACAACGGAGCGAGCGGTGCGGAAGGGCCGGCTTGCCCCGACACAGACCGCGGGCGCGGCCGCCTCGGGTCGGGCGTATTGCGCCCGCGCGGCCTCACGTCGCACGCGGCGCACGATGCCAGTGCAGATAGAGCGCCGGGATGAGGTTGGTGCTGAGCACCGAACTCCACACCACCCCGCCCAGGATCACCAGCGCGAGCCCCTGTTCCGGCGCGGCGCCGAGACCCCAGCCGAGCGCGGTCGGCAGCATGCCGAGCACGGCGGTCAGCGTGGTCAGCAGGATCGGGCGAAAGCGCACGCGCACCGCCTCGCGGATGGCGGTCTCGGGATCCATGCCCTCGCTCTCGTTGTTGCGCGCACGGTGCAACAGCACGATGCCGTGGTTCAGGCTGATCCCCACGAGCGTGAGGATGCCCACCAGGCCGATGGCGTTGAGTCCCTTACCGCTGACCGCCAGGGTCAGCGCCGCGCCGGTGAACGCGAGCGGCATCTGCAGCAGCAGGATCGCCGGCAGGCGCAGGCCGCCGAACTGCAGCACGAGGATGCCCACCATCAGTGCGAAGGCGCCGAGCCCGGCGATGCCGAGATCCACGGCGGCCTTTTCCAGGCGAGCGAACAACCCGGCGAACTCGACCCGGTAACCGGGCGGCATCTTCAGGCCCTTGAGGGCCTTGCGTGCGGCCGCCACGGTACGGCCCAGCGGCCCGGTCGGCGTGGCGAGGATGTCGAGGGCGCGGGCACCGTTGAGGTGGCGGATCTGGTTGGGTCCGGCCTCCAGCTTCAGTCGTGCGAGCCGCCCCAGCGGCGTCCAGCCCTTCTCGGTCCGGATCAGCAGCGACGAGAGCCCCCCCAGGCCCAGGCGCGGCGCATCGGCGAGGCGCAGGTAGAGGTCGAGGTGATAATTGCCTTGCGGCATACGCGCCACCACCTCGCCGCCGATCGCCGGTCGCAACTGGGCGTAGAGCGCCGCCGGCGTGATGCCGTAGAGTGCCATCGCCGCGGGCCGCGGGAGGATCCGCAACTGCGTCACGGGATAGGCGTCGTTGTTGAACAGGTCCGTCAGCGCCGGCACGTGGCGCAGGCGCCGCACCACCTCCTCGGACAGGCGGCGCAGCTCCGGGAGGCGGGCGCCGAACACGCGCACCACGAACGGCTGCGGCAGACCCGACAGGCTCTCGCCGACGCGCTCGATGGTCGGCGTGTCGACGTTGCGCTGCACCGCCGTGACCCGCGTCTCGCGCAGCATGCGCGCGGCGATCGCGTCCAGACTCTGTACCGCGACCTCGGGCTTGAGCACGACCTGGATCTCGCCGGCGAAGTCGCGCTCGGTATAGCGGGTCGAGCCCGCCGAACCGATGCGGGCGAAGACGTCGCGCACGTCCGGATCGGCGCGCAGCCGGGCGGTCATTTCGCCGACGGCGGCGCGCGTCTCACGCAGCGAGGAACCGGGCGGCAGCGTGAAGCTCTCGAGCAGCACGCCCTCATTGGGCAACGGCAGGAAATGCACCGGCACCACCGCCAGCACCGCCAGGCTCACGCCGAACAGCGCCACCGCGCCGGCGAGGCTCGCGCGCGGGTGGTGCAGCGTCCACCGGAGCGCGCGCTGGTTGCGCTCCGCCAGCCACTCGACCCAGGCGGCGCCGAGCGCCCGGCGGTGCCGGCGGTAGCCGATCGCCCCGAGCAGCAGCGGCACCAGGGTCAGCGAGATCGCGAGCGAGGCGAGCAGCGACAGGCCCATCGCCAGCGCGAATGGGATAAAGAAGATGCCGGCGAGTCCGCCGACGAACAGCAGCGGCAGGTACACCGAAACGGTGGTGAGCGTGCCGGTCACGTCCGGCCCGGCGATATCGCGCAGCCCGCGCCACACCCCGGCGAGGCCGGCCTCACCCTGTTCCCAGCGGTGGTAGATGCTCTCCAGCACGATGATGGCGTCGTCGGCGAACAGTCCCACCCCCACGGTCAACGCGCCGAGCGTGAGCAGATTCAGGCTCTGCCCCGTGACGTACAGGCCCGCGATCCCCATCAGCAGCGCCATGGGGATGCTCAGCGCCAGCACCCAGACGCCGCCGTGGGTGCCAAGCAGGAAGAACAGCGCCGCCACCGCCAGGAGGCCGCCGATGATCAGGTTGCGGGCGAGGTCGTGATAGATCAGGCCGACCAGATGCCCCTGATCGTAGATGCGCACCCAGCGCGCACCGCCCGGGAGCTGGTCGCGCATCCTCTCGAGCGTACCCTGCACCGCCTGCGTGACGGGGATCGTCGAGGCGCCCGGCTGTTTGAACACGACCATGGCGATACTCGGGCGCCCGTTGAGTTCCGCGGCGTAGCGGATCGGCACCGGCGCGCGCACCACGCGCGCCAGATCGCCCAGCGGGATCGGACCGGCGGGTGCCGGCACCGGCAGCATGCGCAGTTCCGCGGCCCGCTCCGGCAGGTGGCGCACCTCGATCAGTACCGTCTGGTGGCCGAGCGAGAGGTGGCCGGACGGCCCGAGCAGCACTTGGCGGCGCAACGCATCGGCGAGCGCCGCCATGCCGACCCCGTAGTGGCGCAACGCCGTCAAATCGGGCTGCACCCACAGCGCCTCGTCGCCGCTGCCGAACACCTCGACGCGGCGCACGCCGGGCAGCGCCCGCAACGCCGGCACGATGCGCGTCTGAATGGCGCGCTGCACCCGCATCGGCGCCACGCCGTCCGGGATCCGCACGGCATAATCGGCCACCTCGTCGATGGCCGCACCCATGATCTCGGCGTAGGGGCGCGCCCCGGCGGGCAGGTGCGAGCGGGCCCGGTCCACGGCGCTGTAGACCGCCTGCAGATCCTGCTGCGGATCGGTCCCGTTGCGAAAGCGTACGTCGGTCTGCACCGCGCCCCCGCCCATGACCGAACGCACGGCGACCAGATTGGGCAGCGCCAGCAGCTCGCTCTCCAGCGGGCGGGTCACCGTGTTCTCCAACTCCCCGGCGGTGGCCCCGGGATAGTGGGTGACGATGCTGATGACCGGATAGTCGAACTTCGGCAGGATCTCGATCGGAATGTGCCGGAAGGCGTAGACGCCGAACACCAGCAGCGCGCCGTAGAGCAGTACCCACAGGACGGGGCGCCGCAGGGACGCGCGCAGCGGCTCGGGAAGCGCCATGCGCCGGCTCAACTCGGGTTCTGAAAGTAGCGGCTGAAGTCGCGGTGGAAGCGCCGGTAGGCGTCCTTCACCACCACCTCGTCACCGGCCTCGAGCGGTCCGCGCACCGCGGTCCACGCCCCCTCCCGCGGCCCGGGAGTGACCGCAACGCGGTGTGTCCCGCCGCCGCCCCGCCGCGCCAGCACCCACCAGCGCCCGGCATCCATGATGAGGGCCCGCGTGGGCACCAGGCGCCAAGTCCGCGCCGCCCCCTCCAACACCAGGATCCCCGCCGCGCCGTTGACCCACGCGGGCGGCCGGCCGTCGGGCACGCAGCCCACCGCACGCCCGCCGTCCGGGCGCAGCGGATCGAGAACGCTGCGCACCGTCACCGCGAACGGCGCGCCGCCGTCGGCGGGCTCGAAGCGCCCGCGCATGCCGGGGTGCAGGGTGCGCGAGCCGGGTCCGTAGAACACGCCCTTGACCCACAACCCGCCGCGAGCCTGCAACCGCAGCAGCGGCGCGCCCTGCGCGACCTGCTCACCGTTCATCGCAAAGGTCTCGAGCACGACCCCGGCGCGCGGCGCACGGACCTCGGCACCCGATTCCAGGAACTTCAGGCGCGCCTCAGCGGCCGCGAGCCGCGCGCGCGCATCGGTCACCCGGGCCCGGGCGGCGTCCAACTCATTGCGGCTGCTGAGCGCCGGGTAGGTGTGCCGCACGGAGGCCAGACGCCTGCGCTCCAGGGTCCGCTCGGCCCGCGCGCGCGTCACCGCCGTGCGCGCCTGCACGAAACCGGGGCCGGTCATGCGCGCGAGAAGCTGCCCGGCGCGCACCGCCTCGCCGGGCACCAACCGGAAGTCCTTCAGGGTCCCCTCGAGCAGCGCGCGCACGGTCAGCGTACCGATCGGCGTGATCTGCGCGTAGCCGCGATACCGGGTCGCAAGCGCGCGTTCGCGTACCTTTGCGAGTCCCGTATCGGCCGCCGAGGCATGCGCGGCGAACAAAGCCAGAGCCAGTGCCAGTGCCGACATCACCCGCATCACGATCCTCCTCCGGGCAGGCGGCCCGCCAACAGATCGATACGCGCCAACGCCATGCGCAACCGCGCCCCCGCGCGCAACCGCCGCAAACGGGTGTCGAGCCAATTCTGCTGCGCCAGGAACAATGCCAGGCCGCCCATGCGTCCGGCCCGGTAGCCCGCCTCGCTGTCGTGCCAGATCGCCTCCTCGGTGCGGCTCAACGCACTCGCGGAGCGGTAGGCGGCGAGCGCCGCACGCGCATTCGACCACGCCGTCGCCACCGCCTCACGCACCCGTAACCGGGCCTGCCGGTAGCGCTCGCTCGCGGCCCGTTGCCCGGCGCGCGCCGCGTCCTCTCGCGCGCGCAACGTACCGCCGGCGAACAGCGGCATGGACAACTCCAGTCCGGCACTCCAACCGAGATTGCCGCCCCGCGGCCGCTGCAGGGTATCCCACCCATAAGCGGCCCGCACGCCGACTCGCGGCAGCCGCGCCCCGCGCGCCTGGCGCACCAGGGCGGCCTGCCGGCGCTCGCGGCTCTCGGCCATGCGCAACGCCGGCTGCCCCCGGAGCGCGGCGGCCTCCACCCGTGCCCGCGCGGGCAGTGTCAGGGCGGCGGGAGAGAGGTCCGTGGCGGCCAACGGCGGCAGCGGCGCGAGACCGGTCATCAGGCCCAACAGGCGCCGCGCGCCGTTCACCCGCGCCTGCGTCTGCTCCAGCGCCCCCACCGCGCTACGCAGCGCCGCCCGGGCGCGCAGCAGGTCGATCCGCGCGCGGCCGCCGGCCGTCACCGCACGCCGCGTCGCGTCGACCACCGTGCGATTGATGCGCACCGCGCGAGACCAGACCCGTTGCGCGGCCTGCGCCACCTGCAGATCGTAGTAGGCGCGGGTAACCGCGGCGGCGACATCGAGACGGTTGCGCAGCAGCCGGTAGCGCACGAACGCCGCCTCGGCGCGGGCCGCGTCGACCGCCGCCGTGGCGGCCGGGTCGAACAGGCGCTGACGCAGCACCACCAGCGAGGTGAACTCGCGCCGACCGTTGGCCGCCGCGAACCACGGCGTGCCGTTGTCGGTGCCGGCATAGACATCGCCGGCCTGCACGCTCAGTTGCGGGAACAACACCCCGCGCCGCGCCCGCACGCCGAACCCGCCGGCGCGCGCCAGGCTCGCGTCGGCCCGCAGGCCGGGCTGGTAGGCGAGCGCCAGGTGGAGGGCGCGTGCGAGATTGAGTGGATGCGACACGGGCGCGGGCGGATGCGGGGCGGGTGCCGCACCCGACACACCCGAGCCGACACTGCACAGCAACGCGAGACACAGCACCGCCCCGACCCGGGACCGCCGCAACCCGCGCGCCCCGCGGAGGGCCCGTCCGGGCGCCGCACTCACCGTTCGCATCTCAATTACTCGCCCCGATCCGGGAACCCGATCCCCGCCGCGTGCCCGCCCATCGGGCCGCAACCCGCATCATACGTTCACCCGCCGCGTCGCAACACCCGGCCACGCAAGCCCCACCCCGATCCCGACGCCATCGGCGCACAGGGTAGGGGCGGGTCTGAGACCCGCCCCTACGGAATCACGGAAAACCCATGTGCCAACAACGGCGCGGCCTGTTCGATGCCGGATTCTTGACATCCTCCCCGGCCTGAAGGCCGGAGATTCCTACGGCGCTCAGGGGCGGCATCGAGCCGCCCCTGAGTCGCTTCGGCGGGTTCCTGCTGCTGGCGGCATTACCGCACCGCTCACTTCACAGGCGAACCGGGCGTGTCCCGCCCTTAGAACACTCACCATAACGGAAAACTCCGCGAATTCGAAGGCTTGGAGTCGTTGCATAACCCAATTCTACCCTTTCCGGTTCTATGCGCGATAACCAAGGACGGCTACGCCGTCCGCGCTATCCTTCCCCGCCCTCAACGGCGG
>BDTW01000014.1 GCA_002897735.1 bacterium BMS3Bbin13
ACGGCCATGAGCGGGACGCTCGCGATCGGTGGACGTACGCTTATTCGTTTCCCGCGGACTTCCAGTTGGGCGCCGCGGCATGCGGGGATTCACCTCCAGGCGGGGATGCATCGATTCCGGCTCTGGGTCGTGGATTATTCGGCCGGCTATGGCCCCAGTCCGATCTCATCGTTAGTGGATCTGGCGGTGCAGAGACCGGGCGACGCCGGGCCGCAGCCCCTCAAGGAGCTCTATGTGGTCCAGTGATCACTCGCAAAGTTTTCTTGGCTATCGGAATGCTTCTCGGCGCGGCCGCGGTCCGGGCCGATCCGTCATTCGCCTTTGTCCACCATCTCGCCCCGCTCCTGCATCGCGGCGCAATCGTCGTGGATGTGCGCCCGCTCCGGGATTGTGAAAAACAGACCATCGCCGGTGCGCATTGCCTGCCGGCGGTCGAACTGCTTGGGCCCCACGGGCGACTGATCAGTTTCCGCTATATCTTGTGGAAGCTCGGGACCGCGGGGCTTTCCGGCTCCGAAGAGGTTGTGGTGGTGGGTGACCGCCCGGAGATTCGGGAGTTTGTCGGGGGAGTGTTGTACTTGGCGGGCCAACGCAAAGTGGACATACTCAGCACGCCTATGACGGGGCGCGGCGCCGTCGCTCAATCGCTCCTTGGATCTCCCGGCCGGGTGCCGGGGTCGACTCGGGATCCCTTTTTTCAAGGCCGGGGGCGGGAACGCCTGATTGTGCTTCGAGGGGAGTTGGCACGAGCGTTGCGTGGGTCCGATTCACCGGTGTTGCTCGATGGTCGTTCCGTGCAGGAATACTGGGGCGTGACGATACGGGCCCGGTACGGCGGCCATATCCCGGGCGCACGGCGCCTCCCCGCCTCCGAACTGCGGCGGGATTTGAAGCATGGTGATTCCCAGGTGCCGCCGCTGGCGCACCCGATCGCCTATGCGAACGGCCCTTTCTCCTCGATCGCCTACTTCACCCTGTTGCGGGCCGGCGCCGGGATTGCCGCGCGGGTGTATATCGGCGGCTGGCAGGCGTGGGCGGCCGATGGTGCGTTGCCCGCGGACTCGGTCACCTATCCGAGCCCGTCCGCGGATGCCGCAACGGCCGCCGGGACGCCGCTCCCCCCGGAACGTCATAGGAGGGGTGATCGAGAGTCGATCGATTGGCGCGTCCTCACCCTGCTGGTCGGTATCGGTGGGCTGTTGCTGGGCAGCGCGGGATGGATATGCTGTCGCCGGCGCCACCGGCGGGCCCATTAGAGAGCGAGTGCACCGGCATGCTGAAACACCGATTCACCTGGGCGCTCTTTTGGGTCGCGGTGCTCTTCTCGTCCGGTGGTTTACATTCTGCGCGGGCGCAGTCGGAAAGCGGTCGGCGTCTGAGCGTCGAGTTCGAAATCATGCTGGGCAACGTGCGTTGGATGCTTGCGCCGACTACCGGGCCACTGGAGCGCAAGGGCCTCCATGCGCGGTTGGACAGCGCCCTCCTGGGCTACCTTGGGATCACCGCCCGGCGGTATCTCGACGAGCGGGGAATCACGAATACCGGCCTGCTCCGGCAGGTCCATATGTTGCAGGTGGAGTTTAAGGCGGGGGATTTCACGGCCCTCGCGACGCGTCTCCAAGACTTGGCCAAGGCCTACCCGATCGATCTGCGCGGGATCCTGCCGCTGACCGTGACGCCGGAGCGTCTTCGGGTCGGGCGCAAGCTGTACCGCAAATCCTGTTGGAGTTGCCACGCCTCCCCGGGCTATGGCCGGGAGTATCCGGCTCCGGACCTGTTCCGCACCGCGCGTACGGAGCCGCGTCGCGAGTTTGCGGCGCGGTTGATCGGCGGGATCTACGGGAATTTCTATACTTCCATGGAAAACCCCTTCTCGGATGAGCAGATCGCCAGTCTCTTCGCCTATTTCGTTCACGACAAGCCGCCTGATACGAAGTGAGTATCGGCCCATGGTCGGTGTCGCGCGTGCTTGTACATTGCAATATGGCGTCGACCGGATTGCAATGGCGGGAATGCAATTCCGGATCTTGGATGCGCTCCCTTAACAGATTGTTACCCGGTAAATTTCTTGCTTGGCATGGATTCTGCTTGTGGGGCACCGGGCCCAGGCAACGCTATGCGTGCCACCCTATGATCCGGAGGTGGAACCGATGCACGAGGGTTCGAGCTGGCAACTGCGTACGATTCTGGTTCCGATCGACCGCTCGGCGGCCTGTCGGAGTGCTTTGGACGTAGCCATCAATGTGGCGCGCTGCAACGGCGTCGAGACTCTGCATCTGATACACGCGGTCGATCCGGACGTGTTCGGTGCCGTGAGCGCCGATTTGGACCGCCAAATGATCGAACCGCTCATCGAGTGGGGCCGCGACCTCCTTGCGGCCGCGACCCGGCATATCGGCGATGCGGGGCTGAAGGCGACGTCCGAGGTGATCGAGGCGGCGCCCGTCGACGCGATCCTCGATACCGTCGCCCGCATACAGGCCGATCTGGTAGTGCTCGCCACGCGCGGGCGGATCGGCATACGCCGAATCCTGGGAAGTGTCGGGCTTGCGGTCATCGCCTACGCACCGTGCTCCGTCCTGGCGATCCCCGAGATCGCGCCGGGGTGGGATATCCGGCGTATCCTGCTCCCATGGAACCGTGTCGACGAGGAATTTTCGCAGCCGGTCGTGGAAATGGCGCGCAAGCGCGGCGCCGAACTCCTGGTGCTCGCCGAGACCGGGGAGGACGTTTCTGCGGCGCGCGATTTTCTCGCCGGGGCCGGTGTTCAGGGAGGGGTGCTGCGGGGCGGGTCTCAGCGGATCGAGGAGGCGATCATAACGGCGGCACACCAACATGCGGTCGACGTCGTCGTGCTGTTTCCGAGGCCGGAGGATGCGCGCGGCGTGAAGATCGATCGTCGTTCACAGATCCTGCTGCACGAACTCCACTGCCCGCTGTTGATCGTTCGGTACGCCGCGAGGTGATCGGCTGATGGAGTCATGTGCGGATCGCCGAATGTAGCCACTTTGAGAGGCTGAGGCGGCCCCCCCCGTGACATTCAGGAGTGAGCGCTTTGCCCCAAACCGACGCCGGAGTCGCGTCGGCGACGTAGACTGGCGGTTTGAGGCAATGGTCGGGTTCATTGCTACTGCTGCGGGCCGCTTGCCGCAACTCTTCGGAGGTCTAATCGCGCCTCGGCCCTAAATGCCAGGCCTCTATTTTTTTCGGACGGAGGTGGATAAACAATAGTCCCTCCGTCCCATTTTGCTCTCGACTTGGCACCACGCTT
>BDTW01000015.1 GCA_002897735.1 bacterium BMS3Bbin13
GCAGGCCGTTGAGCAGGTGGACGGCGAGGTTGGTGACCTTGAAGGCGTAGGGGGCGGGACCGAAGAAGTAATAATCCAGTGCGAAGGAGGCCATGCTGATCGGGCGCATGAGCGGGCCCGCATGGGAGGAGAACGACGCCGAGAGCAGCGCCTCGGGTGCGAGCGTATGGATGTGCAGCCGGGTGTTGTCGACGATATTGGGCATATCGTCGTACAGGTAACCGCCGGCGAGTCCCGGCCAATAGGCCGCCGCGGTCAGCGCCAGCAGCGCGAACAGGATCAGCGCGTCGATCCGCCGTTCCCTGGGAGAGGTCATGCGCCGGGCTCCGTTCGCGCGGTCAGTCGCGGCAGTTGGCGGGGCGGTAGCGGTTCGGCAGGGTGCTCCCGGCGCCGCCGCAGGTCCAGTAGATGCCGCCGGTCGCGGCGGTGGGCGTGAGCACCAGGGTGGCGCCGGTGGCGCTGCCGCCGAGGGTCCGGTAGCCGATGGTGATGATTCCGCCGCTCACCGTAACCGCATGCGTGTAACTACCGCTGATGCTGGCCGGCGCGGGCAGATAGAAGCTCCGGTTGCCGCCCGCCGGGATCGTGCCGTTAGTCAGGAACTGCTCGTCGATCGCGACCTTGACCGGGGCGATCAGAACCAAGCCCTCGGCGACCTTGGCGCGGATGGTGTAGTCCTGGTAGGCGGGGATGGCGATGGCCGCCAGGATGCCGATGATCGCGATCACGATCATCAGCTCGATCAGGGTGAAGCCGTGCTGGGGGTGCATCGTCACGAAGGCTCCGAGGCCGGTGTTCGAAAAACAGCAGCAAGATCCAAGCCAATATTAGAGAGCGATCCTCCGAAGCAGCCTGAAAAAAAAGCGCCCCTGTTTCGGGGCGCTTTCGGAGGAAAAACGCGGACTTCGTATCAACGACAGTTCGCCGGCAGGTATTTGCTTGGTACGGTGGTGCCACTGCCGCCGGGAGCGTAGCCGCAAGCCCAGGCGATCGCGCCGTTGGTCGTGCTTGGCGTAAACGTCAGGATTGTCCCATTCGCGCTCGGGCTGCCGCCGAGGTTGTTCTTGAAGGTAATCGAAATCACACCTGTCCCTCCAGCCACCGCTACGTTATCCACGTATTTTCCGGTGATATCGGCCTTCGGCGACAGTCCATAGCTTGCGTTGAGATTGCTTGCTGGGAACGCCCCGTTGGACTGGTAGGTTTCGGCCACGGCGGTTTGAGCGCCGTCGGCCAAGCTCAGGCCCTCCGTCACCTTGGCGCGGATGGTGTAGTCCTGGTAGGCGGGGATGGCGATGGCCGCCAGGATGCCGATGATCGCGATCACGATCATCAGTTCGATCAGTGTGAAACCCTGTTGTTTGCGTGTCATGTCGATACTCCTCGATTGCTGATGAAACCGGTCATAAAGCCCTGCAGTCAGTTGCCGGTCGCGCGCCGGCTCCGGGCGCGGTTCGGACCTACTCTGGTAGAAGCAGAATCCGTGCCAGTGTCCCGGTGCGCCGCCGGGACCGGCCCCCGGTCGCCCAGGTACCCGTTTTCTCGGCAGTTCGCGGGGAAACTCGAGTGGCGGGGGTGCGACGGGAGGGAGGGCCCGTCGTCCGCGGACGGTCCCGGCGCGTCACAAGCTGACGCTGCGCGTCACCCGGCCGGAGGGCCGTGTCCCGGCGCGTCCGTGCGCCGGCGGCTCCCGGAATCCGCGGGCAAATGTTCAAAGCGGGGATGTCCATGACGGCGGGCCTCCCTGCCCGCGGGGCGTCCATGCTCCGGGCCGCATTTTACGCCGCCGGCCCGGCGGGTGTCACTTCGGGTTGGGCGGGGGGAAGCGACCCGGGTGGCCCGGATGCAGGCATAGACCGGAATCCGGGAATCCCGGCGCCCGGAGCAACCTCGCCCACCGATGGTACGGCGGGTCATCCATCCGCAAAACCACGCCGTGGAACTCACGGACAACCCCTATCCGATCCGTGGATTCCGTGGTTCATCGCGATGCCTCCATGGATTTCAAACGGTGTCGGCCGGGCGAGCCCGGCCCTACCGACACTGCGGGATCCCGTAGGGCGAATCTCGCCCCGCCGACGACGCCCGATCCACCGCCCCGCGCAACGCGTGCACGCCCCCCTCGTAGCCCGGATGCAGGCCGAAGGCCGAAATCCGGGGATGCGGTGTTCGGTCCCCCCTTGAACGCCTTGCCGTTCTCGATGCGTTGCGAGGCCACCCGTAGGGCGGGGCTCGCCCCGCCGACGACACTCGATCCACGCCCCCACGCAGTCGGCCGGGTAAGCCCGACCCTATCGTCCGTATCGACCCCGCGGGGTCCGTGGCTCTTTCCCCCGACATCGGCAAAGGTCGGTGCACGCCCGCCCCGCATCACTCCAGACCGAGCTTCTTCAATCGGTAGCGCAACGCGCGGAACGTGATTCCGAGGCGCTTGGCCGCGGCGGTTTTGTTGTAACGGGTCTTCTCCAGGGCCTGGACGATGGCGTCGCGCTCCACGGTGTCGAGATAGGTCTCCAGCGGCAGGCCGCCAGGCGGGCGCGGCGGCTCGATGCCCGCCGCCGGCAGGTGCAGATCCCGGCGCCGGATCGCCCGGCCTTCGCACAGGGTCATGGCGCGTTCCAGGATGTTCTCCAGCTCACGCACGTTGCCGGGGAAGGCGTAGCCGCGTAGCGTCTCCAGGGCCTCCGGGTCCAGGGTTATGGGTTCGCCCCCGGCCGTGAGGCGCGCGAGCACCGATGCGGCGAGCACCGGGATGTCGTCGGGGCGCTCGCGCAGGGACGGGACGTGCAATTCGATTACGTCGATCCGGTAGTAGAGGTCCTGGCGAAACTCGCCCGCCTGTACCAGGAGTCCCAGGTCCTTGTGGGTGGCGCTGAGTATGCGCACGTCGATGGCCACCTCGCGCTGCGCCCCGACCGGGCGCACCGCCTTCTCCTGGATCGCCCGCAGGAGCTTCACCTGCATGTGCAGCGGCAGCTCCGCCACCTCGTCGAGGAACAGCGTACCTCCGCCGGCGGCCTGGAACAGCCCCTGTTTGTCCGCCACCGCGCCGGTGAAGCTGCCTTTTACATGACCGAAGAATTCGCTCTCCATGAGATCCGTGGGGATCGCGCCGCAGTTGACGGCCACGAACGGGTGGTCCGAACGCGGACCCTTCTCGTGGATCAACCGCGCGACGAGTTCCTTGCCGGTGCCCGATTCGCCGCTGATGTACACCGGCGCCTGGCTGCACGCGAGCTTGTGGATCGTGGAGCGGATCTCCTGCATCAGCACGGAGTCGCCGAGCAGGGTGCGCCGCGAGCGCCGGTCGACCTCCGGGTAGGTGCGTCGCACCTTGAGGGCGCTGGTCACCAGGGCGCGCAGCATTTGCAGGTCCACGGGCTTGGAGACAAAATCGAAGGCCCCGGCCTTGAGCGCCTGCACCGCCGATTCCATGCTGCCGAAGGCGGTGATCACCGCGACCGGCACGTCGGGGAAGCGCTCCTGGATATGGCGCACGAGATCGAGTCCGTCGCCGTCGGGCAGACGCATGTCGGTCAGGCACAGTTGGAACGGGTGACGCCCGAGCAGCGCGCGCGCCTCGGCCAGGGTCGCGGCGCCGCGCGTGGCGATGTCCATGCGGGCGAGCGTGAGTTCCAGAAGTTCCCGAATGTCGGGTTCGTCGTCGACGACGAGGGCCAGGGCGCGTTTCATCTACGCGGGCTCCGTGTTCCGGTGGGGGTGGAAGGTGGCACGAAAGCGGCTCTCCCCGCCCAAACTCCCCACGTATTCGAGGGCCGCCTGGTTGAGTTCGCACAACTCGCGCGCGATATACAGGCCGAGCCCGGTCCCGCGCGCGGAGTGTGTGTGAAACGGTTCGAAGGCCTGCTGCGCCGCCTCGGCGTCGAGGCCCGGACCCGGGTCGCGCACCTCCAGGTAGGCGGCCCCGGATTCCGGGTCGCGGCCCGCGGCCAGGGTGATGCGCGGCTCGGTGCGCCCGGCGTTGCCGTGCTCGAGCGCGTTCTGCGTCAGGTTCCACAGGACTTGTTGCAGGTGGGTGGTATCGACCGGGATTTCGAGTTCGGCCGGCTCGACCTCGATGCGCAGGCAGGCCGGATCGAGGTGGTGGGTCAGGGCGAACTCGCGCGCGAACTCCGCGAGCCAGCCGCGGATCGCTACCGGCTCGGCGTGTGCGGGTCGGCCGCGGGAGAGTTGCAGCACGTTCTCGACGATGGTGTTCACGCGATCGGACTGTTCGCGGATGATCTGCGTCAGGCGCCCGTCGCCCGCCTCCAGCCGCGGCGATTCGGCCAGGAGCTGGGCCGCGTGGCTGATGGCGCCCAGCGGGTTGCGGATCTCGTGGGCGATGCTCGCGGTCAGCCGGCCCAGCGAGGCGAGTTTCAGTTGCTGGGCCTGGCGCGCCAGCTCCGCGGCGTCGTGCAAAAATACCAGGGTGCCGGCCCCTGCGTCCGCCCCGAGTTGTGTAAAACGCGGTTGCACGGTGACGCGCCGCGGGCCGGCCTGGAACGGCTCCGGCTCGCGTGCCGGTTGTTTGCGCCAGCGCCCCAGGGCCTCGGCGAGGCCCGCGGAAACGGTGTCCAGCGCGGCGCCGCCGCGGTCCTCCGGGGGCCTTGCCCGGATCCGCAGCAGGCGGCGGGCGGCCTCGTTGGCCAGGCGGATGCGCCCGGTGTGATCCACGACCAGCACCCCGGCGTCGAGGCGGCGGATGATCGTCTCGTTGAGTTTCTCCAGGTTGGCGAGGTCGGCGCCGCGCCGTGCCGCCAGCGCCTCGCTCTCGCGGATGCGCCGCGCCAGCAGGTAGGCGATGATCGCGGTGGCGAAGTACGCCGCGCCGAGGATTCCCGCCCGGGTGAAGGTCCCCCCGGTCCCGCCCTCGATCACGGCGACGATCTGTTCGGCGAGCACGGCCAGCGCCGCCAGTGCCGCGAACAGGATCGCCAGCCGGCCCGGGATCAGGAGGCTCCCGCCGGCGATGGTGATGACGAGCAGCACCCCGATGCTGCTGCCGGTCCCGCCGCTCGCGGCCATCAGCAGGGTGATCGCCGCGATGTCCGCCAGCAGTTGTACGTAGACCTGGACGGCGAAGGCCGGAACGCGGAAATGATGGGCGACGATGGCGGCGATCGCGAACGCCAGGTAGAGCGGGCATACGATCTCGAACAGCGCCGGGTTGTACGAACCGAGCACCGACGGCGGGGTCGGGCCGGCGAAGTAGGCGACGGTGAGCAGCCCCGCCAGTGCCAGGCGGTAGAGATTGAAGTAGCGCAGCGGCTTCCATGTGTGAGCCCCGGCGTCCCACGGGGGCCCCGAGGCCGCGGCGGTGTCGGACAACGCGTGGACCATAGTCGAATGATACTCGCTCAACCGGGGGTTTCGTGACGGTTGCAACGTTACGCCGGGATCCCGCCGCCGGTCCCCGGTCCCGGACTTTCTATCGGACCGGATGAGAAAAGCTGTAAAAGGGGACGGAGGGAATAAATAATATTCCCTCCGTCCCCTTTTATTCCGCCGCTCAGCGCCGCCTCTGCTGTACGGGGCCCGCCACGCGGTGCGCTTGCGAGCAGTAGCGGCGGTCTTCGTCGCCGATCGACTCGGTTTCCGGCACGTACACCCCGCAGTGGGCGCAGCGCACCATGTGCTGCTCGGGCAGGGTCCGCTGCTGCGGGCCGGGCACGGGGGGACGGGTCGAGCGACCGCGAATCAGTCGGTAGACGGCGAACACGAGCAGCGCGAGCAGCAGCAGACGGAACATCCGCCTAGTGTCGACAGTCCGTGGCGCCCGCGCAAGGGCCGGCCTCTTCCAATTGACACATGAGCCTGAACGGGGGGGACCCCGGAAAAGGGGACGGAGGGAATATTATTTATTCCCTCCGTCCCCTTTTCATGTCTTTTGCGAAATGCCGCCGATTCCGGGAGAATGGTGCCCCTTTTCCGTCGGCGGCACTCCACATGCATCTCCACGAATACCAGGGCAAGGCCTTGCTGGCGCAGATCGGGTTTCCGGTCCCGCCGGGGCGCGTGGTCCGCTCGCCCGGGGAGGCGGTGCGCGCCGCCTCGGAACTCCCGGGTGCGGCTTGGCTGGTGAAGGCGCAGGTGCACTCCGGCGGCCGCGGCAAGGCGGGCGGGGTACGCCGTGCGGACAGCCCGGAGGAGGTGGGGCGTGTGGCGCGGGAGTTGCTCGGCACCCGGCTGGTCACCGCGCAGAGCGGTGGTCGCGGTCTGCCGGTCGAGGCGGTGTTGGTCGAGCAACCCGCGTCGTTGGTTCGCGAGTTGTACTTGGCGATGCTGGTGGATCGGCGCCGGGAACGGGTCGCGGTGCTGGGGGCGCGCAGCGGGGGCATGGAGATCGAGGCGCTGGCCGCGGAGGATCCGGGGGCGGTGTGTTCGGTGTCCGTCGACCCGGCGGCGGGCTTGCTGCCCTACCAGTGCCGACGCCTCGCCTTCGCGCTGGGGCTGGATGCCGAGGCGGCCGCCGCACTGGGCCGCCGGCTGCCGTCCCTGTACCGGTTGTTCGTCGAACGCGACCTGAGCCTGCTCGAGATCAACCCGCTGGGGATCACCGACTCGGGTGGGCCGGTGGCGGTGGACGTGAAGATCCAGGTCGACGACAACGCGCTCTATCGTCAGCCCGCCCTGGCGGCGCAGGCGGACCCCGGCCAGGAGGAGGAACTCGAGCGTGCCGCCCGGCAGTTCGGGCTCCACTACATCCGTCTGGACGGCGATATCGCCTGCATGGTCAACGGCGCGGGGCTGGCGATGGGGACCATGGACCTCATCAAGCTCCAGGGCGGCAACCCGGCCAATTTCCTCGACGTCGGCGGCGGGACCACTGCGGAGCGTGTCGCGGAGGCCTTCAAGCTGATCCTCTCGGATCCCAAGGTGCGCGCGATCCTCGTCAACATCTTCGGCGGCATCGTGCGTTGCGACCTGATCGCCGAGGGAATCATCCAGGCGGTGCGCGAGGTGCGCGTGACGGTACCCGTGGTGGTGCGCCTGGAGGGGACCAATGCGGCGCTCGGTCGGCAGTTGCTGAGCGAGAGCGGTCTCGACCTGATGGGCGCCGACGACTTCACGGAGGCCGCGCGCAAGGCGGTGGCGGCGGCCGGCGGCGGGCCGGCACGGTGATCCTGATCGACGCGCAGACGCGGGTGATCTGCCAGGGTTTCACCGGCAAGCAGGGGACCTTCCATTCCCGGCACGCAATCGACTACGGCACCCGGCTGGTGGGGGGGGTGACCCCGGGCAAGGGCGGGCGGATGCACCTCGGCCTGCCGGTCTTCGATACCGTGCACGACGCCGTCGCCGAGACCGGGGCCGAGGCGACGATGATCTATGTGCCCGCGCCGTTCGCCGCCGACGCCGTACTCGAGGCGGCCGACGCCGGGATCCGGCTGATCGTGTGTATCACCGAGGGGATTCCGGTCCACGACATGATCCGCGTGAAGGCGGCGCTGCGCGGCGGCGAGGCGCGGCTCGTCGGGCCGAACTGTCCGGGCGTCATCACCCCCGGTGCCTGCAAGATCGGGATCATGCCGGGGGAGATCCACGCCCCGGGGATCATCGGGATCGTCTCGCGTTCCGGTACGTTGACCTACGAGGCGGTGAGTCAGACCACGCGCGCCGGGCTCGGGCAGAGCACCTGCGTGGGGATCGGCGGCGACCCGATCCACGGTGTCGGCTTCGTGGACTGCCTGGAACTCTTCGAACGCGACCGCCGGACCAAGGGTATCGTGTTGGTCGGTGAGATCGGCGGCAGCGACGAGGAGGAGGCCGCCGAATATATCCGCGCGTGCGTGCGTAAACCCGTGGTGGCCTACGTCGCGGGCATGACCGCACCGCCGGGGCGGCGCATGGGCCACGCCGGGGCGATCGTCCGCGGCGGGCGGGGGACCGCCAAGGACAAGTTCGCGGCGCTGCGGGCCGCCGGCGTCACCGTGGTGCGCAGTCCGGCCGAGATCGGCGTGCGCATGAAGGAGTTCTTCACGGGCTGAGGCTTCCCCCCGCCGCAGTAGAACCTCCCAAGTCCGACAGGCCCTGAACCTCAGCTCCGGAGACACCGTGACCCGCCCGTTGCGCATCGCCCTGGCCCAGTTGAATCTCCTGGTGGGGGACGTGGCCGGCAATGCCGAGCGCATCCGTGTCGTTGCGCTGGACGCGCGCGACCGTCTCGCGGCCGACCTGGTGGTTTTCCCCGAGCTGGCCTTGAGCGGTTATCCGCCGGAGGATCTCCTGCTGCGCGGGGATTTCCGCCGCGCGGTGGACGCGGCACTCGTCCGGCTGCGGGCCGCGGTCCACGGGATCCATCTGCTGGTCGGCTATCCGCACACCGAAGGGAACCGCCTCTACAACGCCGCGGCGCTGCTGCGCGACGGGCGCGTCGAGGCGCGCTACTTCAAACACCTGCTGCCGAACTACAGCGTCTTCGACGAGAAACGCTATTTCACCGCCGGGACCGAACCGTGCGTGGCCGAGATCGGCGGCGTTGCCGTCGGAATCACGATCTGCGAGGACATCTGGCAGCCGGAACCGGCGGCGCGCACCGCCGCGGCCGGGGCCCGGCTGCTGGTGAACCTGAACGCCTCGCCGTTTCACGTGGACAAGGCCCGCGAGCGCGAGCAGGTCGCGGCGCGCCGCGTCGCCGAGTGCGGGATCCCCCTGGTCTATCTCAATCTGCTCGGCGGGCAGGACGAACTGGTCTTCGACGGGCAGTCGTTCGTCCTGGATCGGGACGGCACGCCGCGTTTTCGCGCGCCGGCCTTCGAGGAGGGGTTGCATTGCGTCGATTTCGCCCGCGAGGACGACACGGTGCGCCCGCTGCCCGGTCCGTGTGCGCCGCTGTCGGCATCGGAGCCGAGCCTATACGGGGCGTTGGTGCTGGGGGTGCGCGACTACATCCGCAAGAACGGCTTCGACGGCGCGGTGCTCGGCCTGTCCGGGGGGATCGACTCGGCGCTGTGTCTGGCCATCGCCGTCGATGCCATCGGCGCCGGGCGCGTGCAGGCGTTGCTCATGCCCTCGCGCTACACCGCGCCGATGAGTCTCGAGGACGCCGAGGCCGAGGCGCGCGCGCTCGGCGTCGATACCCGGGTGATCCCGATCGAGCCGCCCTTCCAGGCATTCCTGGAATCGTTGCGCGAGGTGTTCGCCGGGTGCGCGCCGGATGTCACCGAGGAGAACCTGCAGGCGCGCTGCCGGGGCGTGCTGCTGATGGCGGTCTCCAACAAGACGCGCCGGATCCTCCTGACCACCGGCAACAAGAGTGAGATGTCCGTAGGCTACGCGACCCTCTACGGGGACATGGCGGGCGGCTTTGCGCCGATCAAGGACGTGCCCAAGACGCTGGTCTACCGCTTGGCGCGCTACCGCAACGCCATCGCGCCGGTGATCCCCCAGCGCGTGTTCGATCGCCCGCCGTCGGCGGAATTGGCGCCGGACCAGAAGGACGCCGACCTCCTGCCGCCCTACGAGGTGCTCGATCCGATCCTGGAACGCTACGTGGAGCTCGATCAGGGAGTGGAGAGAATCATCGCCGCGGGCTACGATGCGGCGGTGGTGCGCCGGGTGGCGGAACTGGTGGACCGCAACGAGTACAAGCGCCGCCAGGCCCCGCCCGGGGTGCGCATCTCACGACGTGCCTTCGGCCGGGACCGGCGCTATCCGATCACCTGCGGCAACCGCCACGCCGGCGGACCGGGCTCGGATCCGTGATTGGAATTTGCGGCGGTGTTGGGGTTTCGGGCGTTGTCGGCGGGGCGAGCCCCGCCCTACGGGTGGGTATGGGAACCGTGTTGGTTTTGCGGTAGGGCCGGGCTTGCCCGGCCGGCGGTGTTGGGGTTTGCGGCGGTGTTGGGGTTTCGGGTGTTGTCGGCGGGGCGAGCCCCGCCCTACGGGAACCCCGGTTTGGAGAACCGCCGGTCAGAGATAGACCACCACTTCGTCGAGACGCCGGCGCGGTGTGGGTTCCGGGAGTTCCGCCGGGTAGCCCAGGCTGAGCAGCGCGATCGGTGTCAGCTCCGGGTCCAGCCCGAGGCCTGTACGGATGCGCTCCTCGTCGAAGCGTCCCACCCAGGTCGAACCCATACCGGCGGCGACCACGGCGAGTTGCGCGTAGGCGGCGGCGATGGTGGCGTCCTGCAGTGCATAGAGCTGCTCGCCGCGCTCCCCGAACTCTTGCGCGGAACGCCGCGCGTCGGCGCAGAACAGCAGGCACACCGGCGCTTCCGAGATGAACGCCTGATCGTCGGCCGCGGCGCGCAGCGCGTCCCGATGGACCGCGTCCGTGACCACGACGATCCGGTAGGCCTGCAGGTCACCCGCCGACGGCGCGCTGCTCGCGGTCTCGAGGATCGCATGCAGCTTTTCCCGTTCCACCGGCATGTCGGCTTGGTAGCGTCGCACCGAATGGCGGCGGCGGACGGTCTCGAAGAAATCCCACATCGGATGCTCCTTCCGCTGACCCCCTCGGGACCCGCCGCGCCTCAGCCGCCTGAACGGGGCTTCAGGCGCGCCAGCGCAGGGTCCTTGGGGTAGTTGAGTTTCAAAACCCGCAACGCGTCGTTCGCCGGACCCTTGAGGCCGAGCCGGCGGTAACCCTCCACCATGAGCACCAGCGCGCGGGGCGTCGCCGGTGTCTGCCGGTAGTGATCGAGGATATGCTTGGCGCGGTCGATGGCCGCCACGTAGGCGCCGCGCCCCATATAATAGTTCGCGACGCTGAGTTCATACTTCGCCAGGTTGCCGCGCAGAAACACCATCCGGTCGCGGGCGTCCCGCGCGTAGCGGCTGTCGGGGAATCTGCGCAGCAGTTGTGCGAAGTACCGGAATGCCTTGAGTTCGGATTCCTGGTCGCGTTGCGAGCGGTCGACTCCGAAAAGGCGCTGGATCAATCCGCGCCCGCGATTGTACTCGGAGAGGCCCATCAGGTAATAGGCGTAGTCCACGTTCGGATTGCGCGGATACATCTTGATGAAACGCTGCGCCTCGGAGACCGCCGAGTCGGGCTCGTCCTGCTTGTAGTAGGCGTAGGCGATCTCGAGCTGGGCCTGCTGGGCGTAGCGGCCGAACGGGAACCGCGACTCCAGCTTCTCGAAGTCCTGGATGGCCGTCTGGTAGTTGCCCGCGTCGAGTTCTTGCATGGCCTCGCTGTAGAGCTTGGTCACGGGCCAGCCCTTGGTCTTGTCGGCCTCCTTGCCGAACATCGCGCAGCCGCCCAGCACCAGGAGCAGGCAGGCGGCGATGAAGACCGGTATGAGGCGGCGCGGTCGGGTTCGGGGCATGACTGAGGATATTCTCGCACGGACGGGGGTTTTGCGGCACAGTATACTCCAAGCGCGCCATGGACGAATCCGAACCTCTCACCGCCGAGATCCCGCCCGACCTGTCCGGGCGGCGCCTGGACCAGGCGCTCGCCAAACTGTTCCCGCGTTACTCGCGCAGCCGCATCCAGCAGTGGATCCGCGCGGGCGACGTGCGGGTGGACGGGCGCGCGTGGCGGGCGCGCGACCGGCTCGCGGGTGGTGAGCGGGTGGTGCTTCAGGCGCGGAAGCCGGCGGCGGACCCGGGGTGCCGGGCCCAGTCCATCCCCCTCGAGATCGTCTACGAGGACGACACGCTGCTGGTCATCGACAAGCCGCCGGGGCTGGTGGTGCACCCGGCACCCGGCAACCGCGAAGGCACGCTGCAAAACGCCCTGCTGCACCACGATCCGGCGCTGGCGGCGCTGCCGCGCGGCGGGCTCGTGCACCGCCTCGACAAGGACACCTCGGGGCTGCTGGTGGTGGCGCGCACCCTCGCGGCCCACAAGGCCCTGGTGGATCAACTCCAGGCACGCAGCGTGGAGCGTGAGTACGAGGCGCTCGTGCACGGGGTCATGATCGCCGGCGGCACCGTGGACCAGCCGCTCGGGCGCCATCCGGTGGACCGCAAGCGCATGGCGGTCGTCCCGGCCGGGCGCCGGGCCGTCACCCACTACCGGGTCCGGGAGCGGTTTCGCGCCCACACGTGGGTGCGCGTGCGCCTCGAGACCGGCCGCACCCACCAGATCCGGGTGCACATGGCGTATCTGCGCTACCCGCTGGTGGGCGATCCGGTCTACGGCGGGCGCTTCCGGGTCCCGCCGCGCGCCTCGGAAGACCTGCTCGGTGCCCTGCGCGCCCTGCGCCGGCAGGCGCTGCACGCCGGGCGTCTGGCGTTGATCCACCCCGATACCGGCGCGCGCGTGGAGTGGTACGCGCCGCTGCCGGCGGACCTGGAGGCGCTGATCGGCGTGCTGCGCACCGACGCGGCGGCCGCCGGGCGGGATCGTTAGGAGTGGCACGGGGGGCGGGCGCCGGTCCGCCGCTCGGGATCCTCCGGCCCGACTGGCCGGCCCCCGCGCGGATCGGCGCCGCGGTGACCACGCGCCGCGGCGGGGTGAGCCGCGGGCCTTATGCGGAGTTCAATCTCGGCGATCATGTCGGCGACGATCCGCGCGCGGTGTCCGCCAACCGCGCGCGGTTGATCGAGGCGCTGGGCCTGCCGGAGGCGCCGCGCTGGCTGCATCAGTGCCACGGCGCCGGGGTGGTGCATCTCCCGGAGGCGGGGGCGGCGGGGCTCGATGCCGATGCGGCCTGGACCGAGCGCCCCGGCGTGGTGTGTGCGGTACTCACCGCCGATTGCCTCCCGGTATTGTTGTGCGATCGCCGCGGCGCCCGGGTCGCCGCGGTCCATGCCGGCTGGCGGGGGCTCGCCGCCGGCGTGCTGGAAACCGCGGTACGGTCGCTGACGCGGTCGCCGGCCGAACTGCTCGCGTGGCTCGGCCCGGCCATCGGGCCGGAGTCCTTCGAGATCGGCGACGAGGTGCGCGAGCGGCTGCTTGCCGGCGACCCGCGCTCGCACGATGCGTTCCAGCCGGCCGGGTCCGGGCGGTGGCGGGCGGATCTCTGCGCGCTGGCGCGTACGCGCCTGGAGGCGGCGGGCGTGCGCGCCGTCTATGGCGGCACGACCTGTACGTTGCGCGATCCGCGGCGCTTCTACTCGTACCGGCGCGACGGTGCCACGGGCCGCATGGCGGCGCTGATCTGGATTCGGGATCCGGCCGCGGGCGCACGGTCGTGAGCCGCTTGCGACGGGTATTATGACCCGGTCGCCCCGGCAGTCTGTCGGACTTGGGGGGTTCTACCGTGGCGGCGGGATCAATCGTGATCCGGCATGAGCCGATCCTCGTCCGCAACGGGCGGCGATTCCAATTCCCGGGCCTCGCCGCGTGTCGGCCAACGATACAAGACCATGAGGTAGGCGAAAATCAGCATATAGATCACCGCGGTCCCGAACATGTTGCCGGGCATGCCGGTCCGGCCGTTGCCGTAAGGTCCGCCGAAGCCCTCCGCGGTCGACCAGATCAGGAATGAGAAGGCCATTCCGACCGGTAACAGGTAACGCAGGAGTTTTCCGGAAAGCAGACTCCAGGCGACGATCGTCTCCGTTGCGGCCGCAAGCAATCCGAAGATCAGGGGATCGGTGTGCATGATGACGTAGACAAAGGCCTGAAGATAATGGACCAGCCAGGCGGGCTGGCCTTGCTGGGCATCGACCAGATAGTTGACGAAGTGCGTCAGAAAATAGGGGTGCCATTTAAACAGCGCGTCCCAGGCCCACAGGAAGCCGAAGATGTTGCGGGCGGCATGGATCCAGAGAAGCGTATGGTCGCGCGTGGTACGCGCCGACGATGCCGAGAGGGGCCGGCTGATGCGCCAGCAGGTATAGGTGAGGATCATGGCGATGAGGTAGGGCGGTGCAATGCCGGCATCGGTCCCGCCGGCGGCGGGATTGAAATCGCCGCCATGTTCGACGACGATCCACATCCCCAGCAGGTACACGATGGCGATCCACAAGGCCGATCGCATGCCCTTGCCCGACAGCAATACCAGCGCGATGTAGAGATTCAGCAGGACGATGCCGTTTCCGGCGAGATGTACGGGCCAGGAGGACAGCGGCAGCCCGAGAAAATGGGCGACCGCCAGTTTGTTGATCCCCGATGAGGCGGTCCAAGTGTTGTACAACCAGATGAGCCCGAAGAGGATACGCAGTAGACGGAACATTTGAGCTTGTACGGGCGTGGTCGTAGGGGGCGGATACTTGGGCGGCCGATGATCGAAGCCCAGCCGGCGGAAAACGGCTTGTGTCTGTCCGGACATAAGAGACCCCTTGCGATTGCCCCGGTGCGCGGCAAGTGCCGCCGTTCCCGCAGCCCGACGACGATATCCACGACTTTTCGAAGGGGATCCGGATCGTCGCGGCGTTTCTCGCCGACTTCCAATTCGGGGTGGTGGCCGCCCTCGCCGTGACCGCCCACGAAATCCCGCAGGAATCGAGTGACTTTGTGGCCCTGCTCCACAGCGATGTTCGACCGCGCCCGGGTCCCGGTGTTCAACCCGCCGGTCACCACGGTGGCGGGCGGACCGCCGGCCTACTACAGTTTACGGAGGCCGCGGGAGCGGCGACCCTACGTGTCGGCGGCGGCCGCCTCGCGCCTTCCCTGATACTCTGATATCGCGATCGCGGACCTCATCCCCGGGTCGCACCGGCAGTCGGATGTTCGCGCCCGGCAGGTGCCGTTGATCGGCGCGGGGGTATGATGGATCCCCGTGGTGCACCACCTGCCCGGGGGAAGGAGGAGACGTGCGGGACTGGCATATGCTGACGCTCGTCGGGGTCGATCGGCCCGGCATCGTGGCGCGGGTCACCGACACCCTCTATCGTGTCGGCTGCAATCTCGGCGAGGCCTCGATGCTCCGGCTCGGCGGCAATTTCACCATCAGCATGATGGTGGAGCATGCGGGCGGCGCGCACTCCCTGGCCGAGCGGCTCGAGCCGGTGGCCCGCGCGTTGGACCTGCACCTGCACGTGGACCCCATCCGCGGGGCCCTGCACCGCCACGTCGTGCCGGACGTGCGGGTGCGGGTACACGGCGCCGACCGCCCGGGGATCGTGGCGCGGGTCACCGGTGCCCTCGCCGAGGCGGGCCTGGACATCACCGACCTCGAGTCGGACGTGGCCGGAACCGGAGAGCGCCCGGTGTACGTGCTGCAGATCGAGGGCGTGGCGCAGCGCGGCATCGATTCACTGCGTGCGGCGCTGGAGAGGCTGGGCGACGGGGTGGAGACGAGCCTCGAGCCGGTGGACACGGTGCTCGGTTAGGGGTCGGCGGGTCGGTGACGGTTCTGGAAGTCCTGACCTACCCGGACGCCCGCCTCAAGCGGGTCGCCGATCCCGTGGAACGCTTCGACGCGGCGTTGCGGGGGTTCGTCGCGGATCTGGTGCGGACGATGGCGGCGGGTCCGGCCGCGGTGGGGATCGCCGCCCCGCAGGTCGGACGCCTGCAGCGGCTGGTGATCGTCGACGTCTCGACGCGCCCCCGCGCCGCGGGCCATGGACGGCTCGTGTTGATCAATCCCGAGATCACCGCGTGGGAGGGCCACGCGGTCGGCCGTGAAGGCTGTCTGTCGGTGCCCGACTACACCGGCAACGTGATCCGCGCCGAGTGCATCCGGCTCAGCGCCCGCGACGAGCACGGCGGGTCCGTGGACTACGAGATGGAAGGATTCGAGGCGCGCGTCGTGCAGCACGAAATGGACCATCTGGACGGGCTGTTGTTCCTGGACCGGCTGGTGAGCCGGCGCAGCGACCTGTTTGCGCGTCGGGACCGCGGGAAGGGGTCTTGAAAATCCCGGATTCCCCCCAATAAAAAATAACACCGATCTTCAGCCCGGAGTCTTTGCGATGAGAATGGACAAGTTGACCAGCAAGTTCCAGATGGCGCTGGCGGACGCCCAGAGTCTGGCGGTGGGGCGTGATCACCAGTTCATCGAACCCGTGCACGTGATGGCCGCCCTCCTCGACCAGGAAGGCGGAACCGTGCGCCACCTGCTGGCCAAGGCGGACGTCAACGTCAGCCGACTGCGCTCGCAACTCGGCGAGGCGCTCGATCGCCTGCCGCAGGTCGAGGGCACGGCCGGCGACGTACAGATCTCCAACGACCTCGGGCGCATGCTCAACGTCACCGACAAGCTCGCCCAGCAGCGCAAGGACCGCTACCTTTCCAGCGAGTTGTTCGTTCTGGCGGCGGTGGAGGACAAGGGCGCGCTGGGGGACCTGCTGCGCAAGGCCGGGGCCTCCAAGGCCGGGGTCGAGCGCGGCATCGACGAGTTGCGCGGCGGTCAGAAGGTGGATGACCCCAACGCCGAGGACCAGCGCCAGGCGCTCGAGAAGTATACGATCGACCTTACCGAGCGCGCCGAACAAGGCAAGCTCGACCCGGTCATCGGCCGCGACGACGAGATCCGCCGCACCATCCAAGTGTTGCAGCGGCGCACCAAGAACAACCCGGTGCTGATCGGCGAGCCCGGCGTGGGCAAGACCGCGATCGTCGAGGGCCTCGCACAGCGGGTGCTCAACGGCGAGGTGCCGGAGGGCCTCAAGGACAAACGTATCCTGGTGCTCGACATGGCGGCGCTGATCGCGGGGGCCAAGTACCGCGGCGAGTTCGAGGAGCGTCTCAAGGCGGTGCTCACCGATCTCTCCAAACAGGAAGGCCAGATCATCCTGTTCATCGACGAGATGCACACCATCGTCGGCGCCGGAAAGGCCGAGGGCGCGATGGACGCGGGCAACATGCTCAAGCCGGCGCTTGCGCGCGGCGAGCTGCACTGCATCGGCGCGACCACGCTCAACGAGTATCGCAAGTACGTCGAGAAGGATGCCGCGCTCGAGCGCCGCTTTCAGAAGGTGCTGGTCGGCGAACCCACGGTGGAGGACACCATTGCCATCCTGCGCGGGCTCAAGGAGCGCTACGAGGTCCACCACGGGGTGGAGATCACCGATCCCGCGATCGTGGCCGCGGCCACGCTCTCGCACCGCTACATCACCGACCGCCAGCTTCCGGACAAGGCCATCGATCTGATCGACGAGGCGGCGAGCCGCATCCGCATGGAGATGGATTCCAAACCCGAGGCGATGGATCGTCTCGAACGGCGCCTGATCCAGCTCAAGATCGAGCGCGAGGCCCTCAAGAAGGAGAGCGACGAGGCGTCCAAGAAGCGCCTGAAGAACCTACAGGCCGAGATCACGCGCCTGGAGCGCGAGTACTCGGACCTGGAGGAGATCTGGAAGTCCGAGAAGGCCGCCATGCAGGGCGCCGCGCACGTCAAGGAGGAACTGGAGCGCGCGCGCCTGGATCTGGAGACCGCGCATCGCGCCGGCGATCTCGCGCGCATGTCCGAGATCCAGTACGGGCGCATCCCCGAGTTGGAGAAGCGGCTCGAGGCCGCGAGCAAGGCGGAGCAGCAGACGTTCAAGCTGCTGCGCAACAAGGTGACCGACGAGGAGATCGCCGAAGTGGTCTCCAAGTGGACCGGTATCCCGGTCTCCAAGATGCTCGAGGGCGAGCGCGAGAAACTGCTGCGCATGGAGGAGGTGCTGCGCGCGCGTGTGATAGGCCAGGACGAGGCGGTGCGCGCGGTCTCCGATGCGATCCGCCGCTCGCGCGCCGGACTCTCCGACCCCAATCGCCCGAACGGATCGTTCCTGTTCCTCGGCCCGACCGGCGTGGGCAAGACCGAACTCACCAAGGCACTCGCCGAATTCCTGTTCGACACCGAAGAGGCGATGGTGCGCATCGACATGTCGGAGTTCATGGAGCGGCACTCGGTGGCGCGCCTGATCGGCGCCCCGCCGGGCTACGTCGGCTACGAGGAGGGCGGCTATCTCACCGAGGCGGTGCGCCGCAAGCCCTATTCCGTGATCCTGCTCGATGAGATCGAGAAGGCGCACCCGGACGTATTCAACGTCCTGTTGCAGGTGCTCGACGACGGGCGCCTCACCGACGGGCAGGGGCGCACCGTGGACTTTCGCAACACGGTGATCGTCATGACCTCGAATCTCGGCTCGCAGGTCATCCAGGAGATGGCCGGTGAGGAGAACTACGCGCGCATGAAGTCCGCCGTCATGGAGATCGTCGGCGGCCACTTCCGCCCGGAGTTCATCAACCGCGTGGACGAGGTGGTGGTGTTCCATCCGCTTGGCCGCGAGCAGATCCGCACCATCACCGGGATCCAGATCGGCTACCTGCAGCGCAGGCTGCGCGAGCGCGACCTGGGCCTCGAACTCGACGAGGCGGCGCTCGACCGGCTCGGCGAGGCCGGCTTCGATCCGGTCTACGGGGCGCGGCCGCTCAAGCGCGCCATCCAGCACCAACTCGAGAATCCGCTGGCGCAGGAGATCCTCGCAGGGCACTTCGGCCCCGGTGACGTGATCCGCGTCGAGGTGGAGGGGGAGCGGCTCGTGTTTCATCGCGTCGCTCACAAGGCCTCGGCCGCCTGAGACCCCCGGGACGGCCCGCGGGCGCGGGTTCGACCGGGAACGCAACGGAGGGTGTGGCCCTTGCGACCGGACTACGAGGGTGGCGGGCTCGTCAATTTGGTGGCGTCCCTGGTCGAGGGGCTGGGTGCGGCGCCGCCGGCCCCGTATGCGCCGCTGGCGGCACTCGCCCCGGCGGAAGTGGCGCAGGCGCGCCACGTGGTGTTCCTCCTGCTCGACGGCCTGGGTCACGACTACCTGATCGCGCACGGCGCCGGGGGGGCGCTCGCCGCGCATCTCCGGGGACGGATCTGCTCCGTGTTCCCGCCCACCACGGCGGCGGCGGTGACCACGCTGCTCACCGCCACCGCGCCCCAGCAACACGCGGTCACCGGTTGGTTCCTGTATCTGCGCGAGTTGGGTACGGTCACCACCTTCCTGCCGTTCCGTCCGCGCTGGGGTGGTCCGCCGCTGGATCACTTCGGGTTGTCCGCGGCCGAATTCGTTTCCGCCCCGCCGGCGCTGGACCGGCTCGATGCCGAGACTTGGTGCCTGCTGCCCGAGGAGGTGGTTGAATCCGCCTACAGCCGCGCGCTGACCGGCGGCGCGCACCGCACCGGCTACCGTGATCTGGAAGACTTCGGTTCGCGTATCGTCGGCCTCGTGCGCGACGCCGCGCGACGCCGTTTCGTTTACGCCTACTGGCCGGAATTCGACCGCCTGGCGCACCTGCACGGGGTCGGCTCCGCACCGGTGCGCGCGCACTTCGAGACCCTCGACGACGCCTTCGGCCGACTGCTCGAGCGCCTGCGCGGCACCGATACCCTGGTGGTGGCGGTGGCCGACCACGGCTTCGTGGACATCGGTCCGCAGGAGATCGTGCACCTCGAGGATCACCCGGCGCTCGCCGAGTGCCTGACCCTGCCGCTGTGCGGCGAGCCGCGCGCCGCCTATTGCTACGTGCGCCCCGGCGCCGTGCGGCGCTTCGAGCGCTACGTTACCGAACGGCTGGATGCACAGTGCGAGTTGCATCCCGCCGCCGCGCTGATCGAAGACGGCTGGTTCGGGCTCGGTGAGCCGGCGCCGCGCCTGTGGGAGCGCGTCGGCGACTACGTGTTGCTGATGAAGGGGCGCTGGGTGATCACGGACCGCCTGCCGGGCGAGCCGGCGTTCCGTCAGATCGGCGTCCACGGCGGTGTCAGCGAGGAGGAACTCCACGTCCCGCTGATCGTGGCGCATTGTTGAACGCAGGGCCGCGCGGGCCTGTCCACGCCCGGCGACGCGCAGCACCGCCGCCAAGATACCGTATCCGTATCCGTCGATTACGCCCGATTTCGGTGCCGGAATGCCCCGGTGCGCGGGAAGCCCCGTCGTTCAGGGCGGGGAAGGATAGCGCGGCCGGCGCGGCCGTCTTATAATGTCCCACTCGTTTTTCCTCGAAAATAGGATGACAAATTGGCCAAACCCAATTATCAGTATGAGAAACGTCAGAAAGAACTGGCAAAGAAAAGAAAGAAAGAGGAGAAACAACAGCGAAAAGCACCTAAAAGCGGGATCCAACCCTCAGGGGACCCGATTCAGCCCCCGGGAACGGGGGGGACTTAAGCGGCGGGCCTCGCCGTCCACCCCGCGCGCCGGGTGGACACGTGGGGTGTCGGGTTTTGTCGGCCCGGCCGCTTCGGATCCTGTGCGAGCCCGTACCCGCCCTCCATCCCGGCCCTGCGCTGAAAATTAGTTATGGTTATTGGGTAGGGTTTGTGTATAGTGGCCCCATTGCAGCGCAGTTCTTGTAGTTAGTTTGGAAAACCCTCCAGTCTCTTCTGTAAGGTACTCCAACGATTCCGCTTTCAAGAATGAACTGCAAGACATCGCAATTCAACCGAACACAGAGGTATTCCCAATGGCTACAGGAACGGTAAAGTGGTTCAACGACGCTAAGGGCTTCGGCTTCATCACCCCGCAGGACGGCAGCAAGGATGTCTTCGTGCATCATTCCGCCATTCAGGGTGGCGGCTTCAAGTCCCTGGCCGAGGGTCAGCAGGTGTCGTTTGACGTGGAACAGGGCGTGAAGGGTCCGTCGGCGACGAACGTCCAGCCGGTCTAGACGTCGCACACTGCGCAAGCAGGTTTCAGTGAAGGCCCCGCCGGTCCTCCGGCGGGGCCTTTTTTTATGGGCGCCTCGGTGAATCCGTGGGTGGATGCCGGTGGCCGCAGGTGGTCGGCCCCGGCGTACGGCAGCGCCCGATGCCGTTGGCGCAGCCGGTATGAGCGGCGCGGCGCCTCACGCGAGCAGCACCGCAACCAGCCCGGTGATGAAGATGCCGTCGAAGGTTCCGGCGCCGCCGATCGATGCCACCGGCGCCCCGAGGCGGCGCACCTCGCGCAGGTGCAGTATGTCGGCGCCCAGCAGCACGCCGAGGGTTCCGCCGATATAGGCCAGCGGCGCGCTGTGCGCCGGGTCCAGCAGCAGCGCGGCGAGGGCGGCCGTGATCGGGGCCACCAGCATGGGCATCGCGATCCCCATCCCCGGGATCGGGCGGCTCGTGCGGTAGCACACCACGGCCACGATCCCGATGGCGAGCAGGACGATGATCGGGTTGAGGGGGTGGCGGCCGAAGAGGTAGGCCGAAAAGGTCACCGGGATCAGGCACCCGCCGACGTTGACCGCGATCAGGGTGTGTCCGGTGAACGGCCGCTGCGGCAGGCGCAGCAGGCCATGGAGCGGGTCCGGGACGGCGCCGGGCGCCGGCGGGTCGGCGCGCACGGTGAACAGGGGCAGGTTGATGGCGCTGCCGAACAGCGATGCGAACAGGAGGAACAGGGCCGAACCGCCCGACAGCCCCAGCTTGTCGAAGACGATGGTCAGCAGGCCCACCTGAATAAAGGCCGCCAGGAACCCCAGCGCCAGCACGAACAGCAGGAGATGCAGGGGTGAGAAGGGCGAGCGCACGTGAGTGGTCCGGGGTATCGGCGCATCGAACTCGAGACGGGGGTCCATAATGCCACAAAAGCACCCGTCACCGCGCGCGACCGGCCGACCGGCGCGATTCGGAGGAGCCTCTTGATTTTGCTACAATCGCCCCGATTCTAACATTTCAATTCGGGTTGGATTTTTCGAGGGCTGGACCCATGCCGATTTACGAGTACCGGTGCACCGCCTGCGGGCACGAGCTGGAGACGATCCAGAAGATGAGCGATGCCCCCCTCATCGAATGCCCGGCGTGCGGGAAGCCGGCCCTTCGGAAGCTGATCTCGGCCGCAGGCTTTCGTCTCAAGGGCAGCGGCTGGTACGAAACCGATTTCAAGACCGGAAACCGGAGAAACGTGGTCGAGCCCGGTTCGCCCAAGGGCGCGAAATCGGACGTCAAGACGGCCGGCAAGGATGGCGGCAAGGACGGCGGCAAGGATGGCGGCAAGAGTGGCGGCAAAGCCGAACCCAAGCGCGATCCGCAGAAGAAGACCCATACCCCGACCGGCACCGAGTGAGCCCCGGCGGCGTGCGGAAGTTGCGCCCCCCGGGTCGGGGTCGTAACATGGCGCGCTTCCGGAAATCCGTGGTTTTCCGGGAATTTCCAGAGACTTCGAGGGATTCAGGGTGATGCGCAGCCATTACTGCGGGCAGGTGGGCGAGTCGCTGCTCGATCGCGAGGTGGTCCTGTGCGGCTGGGTCCACCGCCGGCGTGACCACGGCGGCGTGATCTTTCTCGACCTGCGCGACCGCGAGGGTCTGGTCCAGGTGGTCTTCGATCCGGATGCACCGGAGAGCTTCGCCGCCGCCGAGCGCGTGCGCAGCGAGTACGTCCTGCGGGTGCACGGGCGGGTGCGCCGCCGCCCGACGGGGACCGAGAACCCGACGCTCCCCACCGGCCGCGTCGAGGTGCTGGGCGCGGATCTGGAGATCCTCAACGCCGCCGATACCCCGCCGTTCCCGCTCGACGACGAGGCGGTCAGCGAGGAGGCGCGCCTGCGCCACCGCTACGTGGACCTGCGCCGTGCGCCGATGCTCGAACGCCTGCGATTGCGCTCGCGGGTCACGCGCGTGCTGCGCGGGTTTCTCGACGGGCACGGTTTCCTGGACACCGAGACCCCGATCCTGACCCGTGCCACGCCCGAGGGTGCCCGCGATTACCTGGTGCCGAGCCGCACCCACCCGGGGTCGTTCTTCGCGCTGCCGCAGTCCCCGCAGCTCTTCAAACAGCTCCTGATGATCGCCGGGCTGGACCGTTACTATCAGATCGCGCGCTGCTTCCGGGACGAGGACCTGCGCGCCGATCGTCAACCCGAGTTCACCCAGATCGACATTGAGGCCTCGTTCCTGGAGGAAGACGACCTGCTCGGTCTCATCGAGGCCATGATCCGGGAGCTGTTCGCCGAAGTCCTGGACGTGCGGCTCCCGGATCCCTTCCCGCGCATGGGCTACGATGAGGCGTTGGCGCGCTTCGGCACCGACCGCCCGGACCTGCGCATTCCCCTGGAGTTGACCGAACTGACCGAACTGATGCAGGGCGTGGAGTTCAAGGTCTTCGCCGGCCCGGCCAACGATCCGAAGGGGCGGGTGGCCGCGTTGCGCGTGCCCGGGGGCGCGACGCTCTCGCGCAAGGAGATCGACGACCACACCGTCTTCGTCGGCCGCCTGGGTGCCAAGGGTCTCGCCTATATCAAGGTCAATGATCGTGCCGCCGGACGCGAGGGGTTGCAGTCCCCGATCCTGAAGTTCCTGCCGGACCCGGTCATCGAGCAGATCCTGGCACGCACCGGTGCGGATTCCGGGGACTTGGTGTTCTTCGGCGCCGACCGCGCGACGGTGGTGAACGAAGCGTTGGGCGCGCTGCGCGTGCGGCTCGGCCGCGACCGGGGACTGGTCGAACCCGGCTGGCGCCCGGTCTGGGTGGTGGATTTTCCGATGTTCGGGTGGGACGAGCATGCGCGGCGCTGGACGGCGCTGCATCACCCGTTTACCGCACCGCGCAGCGCGGATCCGCAGGCGCTCGCCGACGACCCGGGCGGCGCCCGCTCGCGGGCCTACGATCTGGTGCTCAACGGCACCGAGATCGGCGGCGGCTCTACGCGTATCCACCGCGCCGAGATGCAGGCGGCCGTATTCCGGCTGCTCGGGATCTCCGAAGAAGAGGCACGCGACAAGTTCGGATTTCTGCTCGATGCCCTGCGCTACGGGTGTCCCCCGCACGGCGGCATCGCCTTCGGGCTCGATCGTCTGGTGATGCTGATGAGCGGCGCGGACTCGATTCGCGAGGTGATCGCCTTTCCCAAGACCCAGACCGCCGCCTGCCCGCTGACGCGGGCGCCCGCACCGGTCTCCGACGCGCAGTTGCGGGAGCTGGGGCTCAGGGTGCGGCACCCGACGACCGAGGGGGCGTGAGGGTGCGTGTGTCGTGGCGCGCCCATGCCGAGAGGAGCCGGTGGCCGGGCGAGCCCGGCCCTACGGGTGCGCTCTCGCCGATAGCGGCCGGTAGGGCGGGCCTTGGCCCGCCGACGAGCTTGGACGGGCGGGCGTCGGGCCGGTGATGTTCACCGTCGGTGGCCGGGCGAGCCCGGTCCTACGGGTGCGCTCTCGCCGATAGCGACCGGTAGGGCGGGCCTTGGCCCGCCGACGAGCTTGGACGGGCGGGCGTCGGGCCGGCGGCGGATCGGGTTCACGAACTCGCGCCGGCGACTGAGGAGTTGAACGGATGACGGGCGACCCATTTGCCCTGCAAACCTACTCGCTGCTGGACGACGAGGACTGCGAGGCGCGCATCCGCGCCGCGAAGGAGGCGCTCGGCGAGCGCCTCGTGATCCTCGGCCATCACTACCAGCGCGAGGAGGTCTACCGCCACGCCGACTACACCGGCGATTCCCTCAAGCTCTCGCGTCTCGCCGCCGCCTCGCACGCACGCTACATCGTCTTCTGCGGCGTGCACTTCATGGCCGAGGTGGCCGACATCCTCTCGCGCCCGGACCAGATCGTGGTCCTGCCGGACCTCGCCGCGGGTTGCTCGATGGCGGATATGGCGAGCCTGGCGAAGGTGGAGCGCGCCTGGTCGGAACTGAGCGCGGTGCTCGACCCGGACGCGCACATCACGCCCGTCACCTACATCAATTCCGCCGCCGACCTCAAGGCGTTCTGCGGGCGCCACGGCGGCATCGTATGCACCTCCACCAACGCCCGCGACGTCCTCGAGTGGAGCTTCCGGCGCCGCGAGAAGGTGCTGTTCTTCCCCGACCAACACCTGGGTCGCAATACCGGCCACCGGATGGGCATCGATCCGGAGCAGATGGTGGTGTGGGACTTCGACCGCCCGCTCGGGGGGCTGACCGAGGCGCGCATCCGCGCGGCGCGGATCATCCTCTGGAAGGGATTCTGTTCGGTGCATCAGATGTTCCGGCCCGCGCACATCGACGCGTTCAAGGAGCGCTTCCCGGACGCCAAGGTCATCTCCCACCCGGAGTGTTCGTTCGAGGTGTGCGAGAAGTCCGATTTCGTCGGTTCCACGGAGTTCATCATCAAGACGGTCGCCGAGTCGGCCCCCGGCACCCGCTGGCTGGTGGGAACGGAACTCAACCTGGTCGAGCGATTGAATACGCAGTTCCGTGACGAGGGCAAGTCGGCGCACTTCATGTCGCCGACGGTGTGCATGTGTTCGACGATGTTTCGCATCGATCCCCAGCACCTCGCCTGGACCCTGGAGAATCTCGCGCGGGATCGGGTGGTGAACCGTATCCAGGTCCCGCCCGCGACCGCCGATCAGGCGCGGGTGGCCCTGGAGCGCATGCTGAAGGTCTCGCCGTAGCGCGGCCGGCCGATCCGGGCGATGGACCGGCGCCCGTGGTGGTGCTGCTCCACGGGCTGTTCCTTTCCGGCTGGGTGATGGTCCGGCTGGCGCGGCGCCTGCGCCGCTGCGGGCTGCGCACGGCGATCTTCTCCTATCCGACGCGCCGGCGCAGCCCGGCGGACAACGCCCGCGACCTCGCGGCATTCCTGGTACGCCTGTCGGTTCCCCGCGTCGACCTGGTGGCGCACAGCCTCGGCAGTCTGGTCGTGCTGCACCTGCTGGCGGGCCAATCCGGGTTGCGGGCGGATACGGGGTCGGGACCGCGCGTGCGGCGGGTCGTGCTGCTCGGACCCCCGTTGGGCGGCAGTGTGGTGGCGCGGCGCCTGACGCGCCGGGCCCCCGGGCGCTGGTTGCTCGGGCGCAGCGTGGAACAGGGCTTGCTCGGGGATGGGCCGGCGGTGCCGCCCGACGTGGATCTCGCGGTGATCGCGGGCAGCCGCGGCTGGGGGATCGGCTGGTTGTTCGGCGGACTGCCGCGGCCCAACGACGGGACCGTCGCCGTCGCCGAGACGCGCACACCCAACTGTCGGCAACACACGGTACTGCCGGTGAGCCACATGGGGCTGGTATTTTCACCGCGTGTGGCGCGTCGCATCTGCCGCTTCCTGCGGCACGGAGAACTGGAGGCGGCCGGCCGGGCGAGCCCGGCCCTACGCGACCGCGGGCGCGGCGGGACCCGGTAGGGCGGGGCTCGCCCCGCCGACGGCGTTGGATGGACCGATTGTCGTGGGTGCGTGGTTCCACGAGGCCGGCCGGGCGAGCCCGGCCCTACGCGGGCGCGTGATACACTGTTTCGCCGGACGGCGTAGACGAGAGCGGCGTATGGCGGGACATAGCAAGTGGGCCAATATTCAGCACCGGAAGAACGCGCAGGATGCCAAACGCGGTAGGCTCTTCACCAAGCTGATCCGCGAGATCACCGTGGCGGCCCGGACCGGCGGACCGGACCCGGCCATGAATCCGCGTCTGCGCCTCGCCGTCGAAAAGGCCTGGGCGGCGAACATGCCCAAGGACAAGGTCGAGCGCGCCATCAAGCGCGGCGCGGGCGCCCAGGAGGGCGAGACCTACGAGGAGGTGCGCTACGAGGGCTACGGCCCCGGCGGGGTGGCGGTGCTCGTGGACTGCATGACCGACAACCGCAAGCGCACGGTGGCCGAGGTGCGTCACGCCTTCTCCAAGTGTGGCGGCAACCTCGGGACCGAGGGTTCGGTCGCCTACCTGTTCACCAAGAGCGGGGTGCTCGGCTACCCGGCCGGTTGCGACGAGGACCGGATCATGGAGGTTGCGGTGGAGGCCGGTGCCGAGGATGTCGTCGCCGGCGACGACGGATCCGTCGAAGTGGTGACGGCACCCGAGGACTTCATGGCGGTCCGGGAGGCGATGCAGGCGGCCGGGCCGGCGGCGGAATACGCCGAGGTGACGATGCGCGCCTCGACCTCGGTGCCGCTGGCGGGCGAGGACGCCCGGCGGCTGGTGCGGCTGCTGGAGATGCTGGAGGATCTGGATGATACGCAGCAGGTGTACTCCAACGCGGACATCGCCGAGGACGTGCTCGCCGAGCTGTGAGGCGGCGGGTGCCCTGTGAGGCCCGGTGCCGTGCCTCCGCCCCCGCGTCCCCCCCCCGGATCCGTGTCCGTGACCCGCATCCTGGGTATTGATCCCGGTTCCCGGGTCACCGGCTACGGGGTGATCGACGTGGGCGGCGGGCACCTGCGCTACGTCGACAGCGGCTGCATCCGCGTGCAGGGTGCGGACATGGCCGCGCGGCTTTCCTGTATCTTCGAAGCGGTGCGCCGGATCATGGAAACCTACCGGCCCGTAGAGGTCGCGGTCGAGCGCGTGTTCCTGCACCGCAATGCGGACTCCGCGCTCAAACTCGGACACGCGCGCGGTGCGGCGATCTGTGCCGTGGCGCTGGATCCGGTGGTCGTCGCCGAATACAGCGCGCGGGAGGTCAAGCAGGCGGTGGTCGGAACCGGCGCGGCGGCCAAACCGCAGGTGCAGCACATGGTGCGCCATCTCCTCGGGCTGGACGGTACCCCGCAGAGCGACGCCGCCGACGCCCTCGCGGTGGCGCTGTGCCACGGTCACACGGGGGGCACGCTGGCGCGGTTGCCGGCGGCGTGCGGCGCGCGGCGAGGGCGACGGCGGTGATCGGGCGCGTGCGCGGCGTGCTGGCGCACAAGCAGCCGCCGCACCTGTTGGTCGATGTGCATGGCGTCGGCTACGAGATCGAGGCGCCGATGTCGACCTTCTCTGTGCTTCCGCCGCTCGGCGACGAAGTCACGCTCTATACGCACTTGGTGGTCCGCGAAGACAGCCACGCACTGTTCGGCTTCGCCCGCGAGACCGAGCGGCTGCTGTTCCGCAACCTGCTGCGGGTCAACGGTGTGGGGGCGCGGCTGGCACTGGGGATCCTCTCGGGCGTCAGTACCGAGGAGTTCGTGCGCTGTGTCCACGAGCAGGACACCGGCGCCCTGACCCGGCTGCCCGGCGTCGGCCGCAAGACCGCCGAGCGGCTCATCATGGAGATGAAGGACCGCCTGAGCGAGTGGGAAGGCCAGGGTGTCGCCGCTGCGCCCCCCGTCGCGGGCGGTGCGGGGCGGCCCGCGGCCGAGGCGGTGAGCGCCCTGGTGGCACTCGGCTACAAGCCCCACGAGGCCGGCCGAATGGTGCGCGGGGTGGACACGCAGGGCCTCGGCAGCGAGGAGATCATTCGCCGGGCCCTGCAGGGACTGATGCCGTGAGCCGGGTGTCCGCCCGGGGACCGGATCGCGGCGGGGTAATGCCCGGCCGCGTGTGCCGTGCGCTCCCGATATCGGCGCTGGTTCTGGCGGTGCTCGGAGCGCCGGCCGCGGCCGCGACCTACCCGTTGCCGCCGAGCGGCGAATCGGTGGTGGGTCGCCTGCAGTGGGTGGCGGCCGGTCCGCAGGACACCCTCTCGGACATCGCGCGCCGCTACGATCTCGGTTACGACGAGCTGCGCGAGGCCAACCCGCACGTGGATCCGTGGCTGCCCGGGGCCGGCACGCGCGTGGTGTTGCCCACGCGGTTCGTCCTCCCGCCGGGTCCGCGCAAGGGGGTCGTCCTGAATGTCCCCGAAATGCGCCTCTACTATTATCCACCGGCGCGCCGCGGGCGCCCCCGCGAAGTCGCCACCTACCCGGTGGGGATCGGTCGCGAGGGCTGGCAGACCCCCGTGGGGATCACCCGGATCGTCGCCCGGATCCCGAATCCCGCGTGGTATCCGCCGGCCTCCATTCGCAAGGAGCACGCCGCCGAGGGCGATGTACTGTCGCGCTATGTCCCCCCCGGGCCCGACAATCCGCTGGGCCGGTTCGCCCTGCAACTGGGCGTGCCCGGCTACCTGATCCACGGCACCAACCGGCCCTACGGCGTGGGGATGGCGGTGAGCCACGGCTGCGTGCGTCTCTATCCCGAGGACATCCGTGCGTTGTTCGATGCGGTCCGCGTGGGCACGAAGGTGCGCATGGTCCGCGAACTTTACAAGGTCGGCTGGCAGGGCGGGAGGTTGTACCTGGGGGCGCATCGTCCGGTCACACCGCAGGGGACCGCGCGCGCGCTCAATCTGACCCCCGTGGTGCGTCTGCTGGTCGGCGCGATTCGCCGTCACCCGGGCTATGTCGTGGACTGGGACCGGGTGCGGCGGTTGCTCGAGCGTCCCCCCGGGATCCCGGTGCCGGTGGGCGTGGGCGATCCGGGGCTGCGCGCGACCCTTGCCGCGGCGGTGCGTATCGCCGCGGTACCCGGTGCCGGCGCGCAGGAGAAAAAACTCGCCCCGCGGGCGCGGGGCGTGAGGGACGCGGGATCGTGACGGCCGTGCGCGACCGTCGCATCCCCGCCTACTTGTACATGGTCTTCTTGAACATGCGGTTGATCTTCTCGTTGGTCGCGTCGATGGCCTTCTTGTTGGCCGCCGCCTGCTGCAACGCCTCGTCGGCCTTCTGATTCGCCTGATCCGCGGTGCTCTGTGCGGCCTGGGCCGTGCTCTGTGCAGCCTGGGCCGTGCTCTGCGCACTCCGGGCCGCCGAGTTGGCGGTGTTCAACTGGTCGGTGGTGGCACAGCCGCCCGCGAGGCCGACGACGAGCGCCAGCGCCGCGATCTTGGCCGGGGTCCCCAATGATTTTCGCATGACGGTCTCTCCTTCCGGGGGGGTAAGACGTAACGGTTCGCAAGTATATCGGATTTCGCGCGTCCGATTCCAAAGGATTCCCGCGCCGCGATCCGAATGCGGGCGGCTCAGCGCACCACCACCTTGGTGCCGATGCGCACCCAGCGCGCAAGCCGGTCGATCTGCGCGTTGGTGAGGGCGATACATCCGCCGGTCCAGTTGAGCCGGCGATGGATCCATGGGTCGGCATGGCCCAGTCCGTGGATGCCGAGGTCGCCCCCGAGCGGCGTGTCCTGCGGCGGAAGGCGGTGATGGCGCACCGCCCACAGGATGCGGCGTACCGTCTCCGGTCCGATCAGGTCATGGTCGAATGCGCGCCAGACGTAGGGCGGGGTGGGGTAGTCGAAGCCGAAGAACCGATGGAACACACTGTGATCGTTGATCCAGGCGATGCGGAAGGTGCCGAGCGGGGTGGCGTTGTCGTCGCGTCGTCGCAGCCGCACCACGCCGGCCCGGCCGATGGCGATCCCGGGGAAACGGGCCTCCACCCGGCCGTCCAGGACCACCGAGAGCACGGCCTTGCGGGTGTCGACCAGCAGCCACGGCGCACCTTGCGCGGGCGCCGCCGTCGCGAGAGCCAGGACCGCGAACAGCAACAGTCCCGGCGCCCGCCGTCCGTTCAACGCGCCCGGCATCCCGCGACCGCCCGTTTCAACGTCGTTTCGCCGTCATAGTGGTCACCGCAATAGGATAAAGCGGGCGGCGGTTCGCCCAAAGGACGAGCGGATCGGCGACATCCAACGAAGACTGTTGGTCCCCGCCGGGTCCCGGCCCGGAGTATGATGGCGGAGGCGTCTGGGTGGGGACCATGATCGAATCCGACCGGTTGGTGAGCCCGCGGCTCGCGGGAGACGAGGACGCGGCGGAGCGTACCATACGCCCGCGCACCCTCGGGGAATACGTGGGGCAGGCGCCGGTGTGCGAGCAGATGGATATCTTCATCCGCGCCGCGCGCGAGCGCGGCGAGGCCCTGGATCACGTACTGATCTTCGGGCCGCCCGGCTTGGGCAAGACCACACTGGCGCACGTGATCGCCAACGAGCTGGGCGTCAATCTGCGCCACACGTCCGGCCCGGTGCTGGAGCGCCCCGGCGACTTGGTGGCACTGCTCACCAACCTGGAACCGCGCGACGCCCTGTTCGTGGACGAGATCCACCGCCTCGGCCCGGTGGTCGAGGAGATCCTCTATCCGGCGATGGAGGACTACCAAGTCGACATCATGATCGGCGAGGGGCCGGCGGCGCGCTCCATCCGGCTCGACCTGCCGCCGTTCACGCTGGTGGGGGCCACGACGCGCGCCGGGCTGTTGACTTCGCCGCTGCGCGATCGCTTCGGTATCGTGCAGCGCCTGGAGTTCTACAGTGCCGCGGACCTGACGGGGATCGTGGCGCGTTCGGGGACGATCCTGGGCCTGGAGGTGACCGGCGAGGGGGCCGCGGAGATCGCGCGCCGCGCGCGCGGGACGCCGCGGATCGCCAACCGGCTGTTGCGCCGGGTCCGGGACTACGCCCAGGTCGAGGGCGACGGGCGCATCACGCGTGAGAGCGCCGCACGCGCCATGAACATGCTCAAGGTGGACGCCAACGGGTTCGACGTCATGGACCGCAAGCTGCTCGGCACGCTGATCGAGAAGTTCGACGGAGGGCCGGTCGGCATCGACAGCTTGGCGGCGGCGATCGCCGAGGAGCGCGGCACGATCGAGGACGTGGTCGAACCGTTCCTGATCCAGCAGGGCTATATGATGCGCACGTCGCGCGGCCGGGTCGCCACGCGCACCGCCTATGAACACTTCGGACGGATGCCGCCCGCGCGCACCGGTGCGGCGCAGGCCGCGGTGCAGGATCTGTTCGTCGCCGGGCGGGGCGAAGACGGCCCCGACTGAGCGGGTGCGAGCGCGCATGCGGTGCCCCGCCCGGCGTGTCCGGAGCGGTCGGACGACAACGATGCGGATCGCGTTGCGGGAAGGCATGGAGGTGATTTCCGGGCGATGGGTTATACCGAGTTTCGCTTGCTTGCGTACTCAAGGAATTCCTCGGCACAAACGGGTTTGCTGAAATAGTAGCCCTGGAAAACATCGCAGCCGAATTCCATCAACATGCTCAGTTGCACGGCGTCCTCGACCCCCTCGGCGACCACCCGGAATCCGAGGGTATGCGCCATGTCGATGGTGGACTTCACCAGCGTGGCATCCGATGCGTCGGTCGCCATGTTGGTCACGAAGCTGCGATCGATCTTCAGGACATCGACCGGGAAGTTGCGCAGACGTGACAACGATGAGTAGCCCGTGCCGAAATCATCGATGGCGATCTTGAAGCCCATGCCCGACAAGGCATGCAGGTGTTCGATGACATGATCGGAATATCGCGTTATTCCGGTCTCGGTGATCTCCAGTTCGACCGACTCCGGCCGGAAGCCGCGGGTGGCGCAAGCCCTGGCGAATTCCTCGATGATATTTTTGGACAGGATCTGGTGCGGGGAGACATTGACGGCCAGTCGCGGGAAATAATCGGAATCATACAATCCCGCCTCGCGCCAGCGGGCCATCTGATCAAGGGTGCTTTCGAGCACCCAGCGGCCGATATCGATGATGACGCCCCGTTCTTCGGCGATCCCGATAAATACATCGGGTGGAATATCGCCGTACTCTTTGCTGCGCCAACGCAACAGAACCTCGGCGCCGGTAATCCGGCCCCGACGGTCCGCCTGCGGCTGGTATACCAGAAACAGTTCATTGCGTTCGATGGCCTTTCCGATCGCCGCACCCAGAAATCGCCGGTGATCCGCCTGCCGTTCCATTTCCCGGGTATGGATCTGATATCCGCCGCGTGAATGCTCCTTGCAATGGGTGAGGGCGATAGCCGAACGCCGCAACAGGGACTCGACGTCCGCATCCCGCCCGCTCCCCCACGCGATACCGATGGAACCCTCGAGGGTCAGCTCATGTTGCTCGAATTCGAACGTCGCATGCAACCGCTCGTTGATCGCCGCCGCCAGCCCGCCGGCGAGGGCCGGGATCTTTTCATCATTTCCATGCCGCTCCAGGTAGGCGATCACGAATTCATCGGCCCCCATGCGGGCTTTGACGGCGCTTCTCGGGACGCCGCTGATGCGGCGTGCGGCTTCGCACAGAACGGCATCACCGGCACGCCGGCCAAGTCCGGAATTGATCTCATGGAAATAATCCAGATCCAGGGTCAGGACAACAACCCGGCGATCATTCGATCGGGACCGGGAAAGCATTTTTTCGAGTTTCTCATGCAATAGCGATGCATTGGGCAACCCCGTTACGCTGTCGTAATAGGCGAGCCGGCGGATCTTCTCTTCCGCGGATTTGATGGGGGACAGATCGATGAACATGCCCGCATAACGCAGCACCTTGTTTTGGTCGTCCTTCAAAGCGACGATATTCAACCACTCCGGATATATCGCCCCGTCCTTGCGCCGGTTCCAGATCTCGCCTTCCCAGAAGCCCCGCTCGTTGATGCTGCGCCACATGGCCGCATAAAAATCCGGCCCCTGCCGGCCGGATCTGAGTATCGAGGGCGTCATGCCGACGGCTTCTTCGACGGCATAGCCCGAAACTTTTTCGAACGCCCGGTTGACCCATTGAATCTTCAGTTTGCGGTCGGTAATCACGACCCCGTGAGAACTGTGGGCCAGAATCAGGTCGGCGAGCCGCTTTTCCTGGTGTATCTGTACGCCGGCTATCAGCAGGGCGATGATTCCGGCGAAATTCTCGAGTATATGCACCTCGCCGGCATCGTACGCATGGCCGGTTTTGATATATAAAACCATGACGCCCAGCAGTCGGTTCCGCAGCTTGATCGGCACCACGTAGTGGCCGTGGTCACACATGTCCTCGTAATGGGTTTCATGCCGTTCGTCCACGCGGGCCGCGTGCAGGAGTTCGGCCGATGCCGCCACCCGGCCGCACAGGCAGTGACCATAGCGCACCTTGGCACAGGTTTTTTTTATGGAAGGGGGGAGGTTGACCGTGGCGACGAGCGTCAGCCGCCTGTTTGCCGGCCCCGACAGAAAGACACCGCCGGCGTTCGTGTCCAACCAGGGCAGTTGGAGAATCGTCTCCAGAATGCCGCGCAGCACCTCGTTGAGGTTGGCCGCATGGCCGCCGTCGGGCACCTCGATGATTCCGTTCGGTTCTCGGTCTTCCCGCATTATTTCCGTCTCATTTCCCGGGCCGCCGGAACGCCCGGGATTTCCAGGATGCCCCTGGGTGATCAATGGGTATCCGGGTATCGGCACGACTCAGCGGGGAGTTAGGCTTGATTCGGAGTTTTCACGCAATACCTCGAGGTCCTTCCGAAGAATTGGGGGGGGCGATGAGAAGGCCGGCCGTATTGGTTGCACTCCATTACTGTAGTTCACTTGAGATCCCATGGTTCCGGTCTTGCGGCGGCAGCCGGACGGGGTATTAAAGATCCTTGTGTTTCAGTGGATTAAAGGGCCTTCAGCGACCTGCCGCCGCTCCGGGTGTCGGTCGCGCGGTTCCGCCCTTTCGGGCGGGGGCCTTGAGCGTGGGAGGGGAGATCGGGCTGAAAGGGCGGGCAATCGTGGTATCGCCCCTGGCGTCGAGCGGCGGGCTGTGACATGGGCGGCGCAGTCCGCGCCGGTGCCTTCCTCCCACGCTCGCCCCGGGCGGCGTGTCCGCGATTGCAAAGAACCCCTTGCCGGAGTGTGGCGGTCCCCGTACAGTAGCCGAAGCCCAGCGGGGCGTCGGTTGAACTTCACTGCAACGCGGTGCAAATCCCTGTCACGATCGTGAACGTGTTCGTGTGGCCGGTTCGGGTGTACTACGAGGATACCGACGCCGGTGGTATCGTATATTACGCGAACTACCTGAAATTCATGGAGCGGGCACGTACCGAGTGGCTGCGCGCACTGGGGTTTGAACAGGACCGGCTGCGGGAGCGGGAAGGGGTCATCTTCGCGGTGCGTTCGGTATGCCTCGATTTCATCAAGCCGGCACGTTTTAACGACCTCCTGGACGTCACCGTGCAACCGGTGCGGAAACGGCCGGCGAGCTTGGTGCTGGATCAGGAGGTGCGGGCGGGGCGGGGGCCGTCACGGTCGCTGTGCCGGGGGCGTGTGCGCATCGCCTGTCTGGACGCCCGGACACTGAACCCCCGCGCGCTGCCGCGGTCTTTGCTCTTGGAGATCCCCGGTGAGTAGCGATCTGTCCATTCTCCATCTGGTCATGGGCGCGAGTCCGCTGGTGCAGGCCGTGCTGGTTGCGCTGCTGCTGGCGTCGATCCTGTCCTGGACGGTGATCCTGCAGAAACGCAAGATACTGCGGCGTGCGCAGTCGGCGGCGGACGCGTTCGAGGACCGCTTCTGGTCGGGGACGGACCTCGGCGCCATCTACCAGCAGCTCGGTCGTCGCAACCACGACCTCGCCGGGATGGAGCGGATCTTCGAGGCCGGATTCAAAGAATTCATGCGCCTGCACAAGCAGTCCGGCGCCGAGGCGCGCGCGGCGGTGGAGGGTGCGCAGCGCGCGATGCGCGTGGTGCTCTCCCGCGAGGTGGACGAACTCGAGACCCAGTTGCCGTTCCTTGCGACGGTGGGTTCGACGAGCCCTTACGTCGGGTTGTTCGGGACCGTGTGGGGGATCATGAACGCCTTTCAGAACCTCGGCGGCGCCACGCAGGCCACCATCGCCCACGTCGCGCCGGGCATCTCCGAGGCCCTGGTGGCCACCGCGATGGGCCTGTTCGCTGCGATCCCGGCGGTGATCGCCTACAATCGCTACACCACTGTGCTCGACCGCCTGGTCAACCGATATGAGAATTTCATGGAAGAGTTCTCGACCATCCTCCAGCGCCACGCCTTGAGTCGGCGCCGCGATCCCGCCGCCACGCCCGGGCCGGCCCTCGACCAGACGGCGGAACAGGCCTGAGCCGCGGGGCCGGGTCGATCCCGATGAGTCGAGTCTCCGCAAGGCGCAGGCGGTTGATGTCCGACATCAACGTCGTTCCCTATATCGACGTGATGTTGGTGTTGCTGGTGATCTTCATGATCACCGCGCCGCTGCTGACCCAGGGTGTCAAGGTGGAACTGCCCCGGGCCTCGGCACAGCCGCTGCCCCCCGATGCCGGGGAACCGCTGGTGGTGACGGTGGACCAACAGGGCCGCTACTATCTGAACGTCGGCGACCATCCCGGTCGGCCGCTCGACGTCGATACGTTGGTAACGCGCGTGGCTGCGGTGCTCAAGCTCCGCCCAGGGACCAAGGTCATGGTGCGCGCCGATGAACGCGTCGCCTATGGCACGGTGGTGCGGGTGATGACGTTGCTTCAGGGGGCGGGGGTTCCCAGCGTGGGGCTGGTGACCGAACCGCCGCCGCGCCGGTGACCATGTGGCAGGTGCTGCGCAGAGACCCGGGGGCGTTCGTCGGAGCGCTGCTGATCCACGGGCTCGTATTGGCGTTGCTGGTGCTCGGCCTGCTGCGTACGTCGCCGGTCCGGCCGGTGGGTTCGCCGGGGAAACACGTGATCCAGGCGGTGGCGGTCAATGCGAAGCAGGTCGACCGGGAGGTCGGGCGCTTGCGCAAGGCCGAGCAGGCGCGGCGTGCGAGGCAGGCCGCCGAGCGCCGGCGGCTCGCGAACCAGCGGCGGGCGCTCAAGCGCCAACGCGAGCGGCAGGCCCGCGAGGCGGTGGTGTTCAAGCGCCGGCGGCAGGAGGCGCAGCGCAAGCGCCGGGCGGCCGAGGCACGCCTCGAGGCGCAGCGCAAGGTACAGGCCGGGCGTCTCGCGAAGCTCAAAGAGCAGGCGGTCGCGCTGCAGAAGAAGAAGGAGGCCGAACAGCGGCACTTGGCCGAACTCGCGGCCAAGCGCAAGCGCGAGGCCGTGCAGCAGCGCCGTGCGGCGCAGGCGCGCAAGCGACGGGAGGCGGCGGAGAAGGCGCTGCAGACGCAGGTCGCGGCCGAGCAGCGTCAGGTCCAGGCGGCTCGCGCGCGGGAGGTCCGGACGATCGTCGATCGATACGTGCAGGCGATCAAGAACCAAGTGGAGCAGAATTGGCTGCGCCCGCCCGGTTCCGCGGCCGGGCTCTCCTGCACGGTGGAGGTCAAGTTGATCCCGGGTGGCGAGGTGACCGGCGTGAAGATCGCCAAGGGCAGTGGGGACCCGGTCTTCGACCGCTCGGTGGAGACCGCCGTGCGCAAGGCATCGCCGTTGCCGATGCCGTCCGACCCGTCGCTGTTCGACCGGTTCCGGGACCTCACCTTCGTGTTCAAGCCGGTGCGGCAGGGGGGGGCATCTTGATCCGGACGATTCGCCGCCTACTGGCGGTGTTGTTGATTTGCGCGGGGACGCCGGCGTGGGCCGGGCTTACCATCCAGATTACTCGCGGGGTGGAGGGCGCGGTCCCGATCGCCGTCGTCCCGTTCGCCTGGAGCGGCCCCACGCCGGCGCCGCCCCAGGACATCGGTGCGATCATCGGCGCGGACCTCGCCCGCAGCGGACGCTTCGCGCCGCTCCCGGCAAAGGATCTGATCGCGCATCCCACCGCCCCGGGCCGGGTGAACCTTGCGAACTGGCGGGTGCTCGGCGTCAACAACCTGGTGATCGGCAGCGTGCGGGCGCTCGGTTCCGGGCGCTACCGGGTCGAGGTCTACCTCTATGACGTTTATCAGTCGCCGCAGCAGGCGCAACTCCTGGGGCGGCGATTCACGGTTTCGGCCGCGCAGTTGCGTCGGACCGCGCACCACATCAGCGACCTGATCTATCGACAGTTGACCGGACAGCCGGGCGCGTTCGACACCCGTGTCGCCTACGTGACGGTGTCGGGTCCGCTCAAGGCGCGCCGCTACGCCCTCAAGGTGGCCGACTCCGACGGCTACAACGCACATACGGTGCTGCAATCGACTCAGCCGATCATGTCGCCGGCTTGGTCGCCGAACGGCACGCGCCTGGCCTATGTGTCATTCGAGCACGGCCGCTCGGAGGTCTATATCCAGGACCTGGCGACCGGGGCGCGCAGGTTGGTGTCGTCCTTCGCCGGGCTCAACAGCGCGCCGGCCTGGTCGCCGGACGGGCGTGAGCTGGCGCTGACGCTCTCGCGCCGGGGCAATCCGGAGATCTACATCCTCGACCTCACGACCGGGAAGCCGCCGCGCCGGATCACGCACGACCCGGCGATCGATACCAGTGCCGTGTGGATGCCCGACGGGCGCAACCTGGTGTTCACATCGGATCGCGGCGGCGGCCCGCAGTTGTATGAGATCCCGGTGCAGGGCGGGCCCGTGACGCGCCTGACCTTCGACGGGTCCTACAATGCCGCCCCCTCGGTCTCGCCGGACGGCGAACGCATCGCGATGGTCCACGGCCAGGGCGGCAGCTACCGGATCGCCGTGCTGGATCTCAAGAGCGGCCTGTTCCAGGTGCTCACGGACGGGCCGCTCGACGATTCGCCGAGTTTTGCCCCGAACGGGCAGATGATCCTGTATTCGGCGCAGTATCATGGCCGGCGCGTCCTGACCACCGTCACGGTGGAGGGGCGGGCCGGGCAGCGCCTGCTTTCCCAGGCGGGCGATGTACAGTCGCCGGCTTGGGGGCCGTATCGCAAATGAACAGAACCCATGGTCCGGTCGGGCCGTGGGCGGGTTTCCTGGTTCACGACGGCGGGAGGAATCGGAGATGACGAAACGAATGCTGACGATCTGGCTGGGCGCGGCGGCGGCGCTGGTGCTCACCGCCTGTGCGGGCACCGGCGGGGGACAGACCGGTGCCGCGGCTACGCCCGGCGGGGCGGGCGTGGCGGCCGGCGCGGGCGGTGCGCAGAGCTACGCCGCGGGCGGGACCGGGACGATCCAGGGCCGGGGCGTGGCGGGCGGGCGGCAGAACCTGCTGGAGAAGCGCACGATCTACTTCGCCTTCGACCGCAGCGTGGTGGAGTCGAAGTACCGCGACATCATCGCCGCCCATGCCGCCTACCTGTCGGCCCATCCCCCCATGAAGGTGACGTTGGAAGGGAATACGGACGAGAGGGGCAGTGCGGAGTACAATCTGGCCCTGGGCGAGCGGCGCGCGGAGGCGGTCAAGCAGATGATGCTGGTCCAGGGTGTGGCGTCCGCCCAGATCCGCACGATCAGCTTCGGGAAGGAGCGTCCCGTGTGTATGGCTCACGACGAGGCCTGCTGGCGGCTGAACCGCCGGGTGGACATCGTCTACTCGAAACAGTGAGGCGCCTGATGACGCATCGGTCACCCGGAATCCGAGGCCTGCGCCTGGTGGGCCCGATGCTGGTCGTCGTCGTGGCGGCGCTGGTGCCCGTGGGGAGTGCGTCGTCCGCCGGGCTTTCGCTGGAACAACGCGTGGAGCGACTGGAGCGGATCGTGAACGGTCCGGGTATGGTGGACATGCTCGGCCAGATCCAGGCGCTCCAGCAACAGATCCAGCAACTCACCGGGCGCCAGGATGAATTGCAGCACAATCTCGACAACCTTCAACGCCACCAGCGTGACCTGTATCTGGACATCGATCAGCGCCTGCGGCGGTTGGAACTGAAGCCGACCGCGCCGGGTTCGGCGGGCGCCGCTCCGTCGTCCCCGATCCCCGCCGCCCCGTCGCCCGGTGGGGCCGGAGCCGCGGCCGGGACCGCAACCGCAACCCTCCAGGTCCAGAGCGACTATGAAAGCGCCCTCGGTCTGCTGCGGGCCGGCAAGTATCCGCAGGCGGCTCAGGCCTTCCGGGCGTTTCTCAAGGCGCACCCCGACAGCGCCTACGCGGACAACGCCGAGTACTGGCTGGGCGAGACGAATTACGTCACGCGCAACTTCGGGCCGGCATTGCAGGCCTTCCAAGCAGTGGTGCGGCATTATTCCAGGAGCCCCAAGGTCCCGGACTCCCTGCTGAAGATCGGCTACATCCAGTATGAACAGAAGCACTGGAAAGCGGCGCGCAAGACGCTTACCGAGGTTATCGCCCGCTACCCGAACAGTGCCGCCGCGCGGCTCGCCGAGCAACGCCGGCAGCGGATGAAGGTGGAAGGCCACTGACCCGCGGGGGCGCGTCGGGCTAAGATAAAATTATGGATACCGCGCCGCCGCCGCGCGGGACGGCGCGCGTCATGCCGGGCCTGCGCATCACCGAGATCTTCCTCTCGCTTCAGGGCGAGACCCGCACGGCGGGATGGCCCAGCGTGTTCGTGCGCCTGACCGGTTGCCCGTTGCGCTGCCGCTACTGTGACACCGCCTACGCCTTCCGCGGCGGGCGGTGGATGGCGATCGATCAGATCCTCGACGAGGTGGCCGCGTACCGGCCGCGCCACGTCACCGTGACGGGGGGCGAACCGCTCTCGCAACGCGACTGCCTCGCCTTGCTCGGGCGGCTCTGCGATGCGGGCTACGAGGTCTCCCTGGAGACCGGAGGGGCGCTTGCGGTGGAGGCGGTCGATCCGCGCGTGGTGCGGGTGCTCGATCTGAAGACGCCGGGCTCGGGGGAATGTCGCCGCAACCGGTATGAGAATCTGGCGGTGCTCGGGCCGCAGGATCAGGTGAAGTTCGTCTGCTGCGACCGTCGCGATTACGAATGGGCCCGGGAGCAGATCGAGCGTTACGGGCTCCCCGATCGCTGCGAGGTCCTGTTCTCGCCCGGCCACGGCATGCTCGCCCCCGGCCTGCTGGCCGACTGGATCCTCGAGGACCGCCTCGACGTGCGCCTGCAGATACAGCTCCACAAGTACCTGTGGGGCGATGTCCCCGGTCGTTGAAGGCTTGATGAATCGTACCCGCGAACCCGCCCCGACGTCGCCGGACCGCCCGGCGGTGGTGCTCCTGTCCGGCGGGTTGGACTCGGCGACCACCCTGGCCGTGGCGCGCGCACGCGGCTATCGCTGTTATGCCCTGAGCCTCGATTACGGCCAGCGCCAGGCCGCGGAACTGGATGCCGCGCGGTGCGTGGCGCGGGGGGCGGCCGGCCACAAGGTCATCCGGATCGACCTCGGGGCGATCGGAGGCTCGGCCCTGACGGATCCGGCGATTCCGATTCCGGAGCACCCCTCGGAGGGGATCCCGGTCACCTACGTTCCGGCCCGCAACACCGTGTTCCTGTCCCTGGCCTTGGGCTGGGCCGAGGTGCTGGGCGCGCGCGACCTGTTCATCGGGGTCAACGCCGTGGACTATTCCGGTTATCCGGACTGTCGGCCGGAATACATTCGCGCCTTCGAGGCGCTGGCCGCGCTTGCTACGCGGGCCGGCGTCGAGGGGGCCAGATTCCGGGTCCATGCCCCCCTGATACGCCTATCCAAGGCCGACATCATCCGCGAGGGGCTGCACCTCGGTCTGGACTACGCGGTGACGGTCTCCTGCTATGCGGCGGATTCGGAGGGCCGCGCGTGCGGCGTGTGCGACGCCTGTCGGATTCGGGCGGCCGGGTTCCATGCCGCCGGAGTGCCCGACCCCACCCGGTACCAACCCGGTCGGGGGGCGGTGTAGGGCTATAATCCGAGCGGAGGGTCCAATAGAGGCAATTGTCCGGCGGCGGGAAATAAACATCCCGCATACCGCGTCTACATAAAGATAGCCGGTATTCCACAGGCTCGGAGTCGTGCGGGGAGACACCATGCATCTTTCGATCACCAATGAGGTTCTGCTGTCCGTATTCATCATCGCCGGTATCATGGGGGCGGTGGTCTACCGCACGAATTTCTGCACGATGGGGGCGGTTTCGGACTGGGTCAACATGAACGACCGCGGCCGGTTCGGGGCGTGGCTGTTCGCCATCGTCATCGCCATCGTCGGGGTACTGCTCCTGGAGGGCATAGCCGGCATCGGTCTCGGTACCAGCATGCCGCCCTTGATGCCGCCCTATCGCACCCCGAACTTCTCCGTGCTGCGCTACCTCGTGGGCGGTACCCTGTTCGGGATCGGGATGACGCTCGGCAGCGGGTGCGCGTTTCGGACCATCGTGCGCGCCGGCGCGGGCAACCTGAAGTCCGTCGTGGTCCTGATCACCATCGGCATCTTCGCCTACCTGATGACCCAGACCTCCTTCTACGAGAAGTTCTTCTACGGGTGGGTGAGCGCCACGACCATCCACCTGTCGGCGCACGGGATTTCCAGCCAGGCGCTGGGGCCGCTGGTGAGCGGCATCCTGCACGTCGGCAACGGCGCGACCCTGGAGTATTGGATCGGCGGAATCCTCGCCTTGGCGCTGCTGGTCACCATCCTGCGCTGGTCGGATTTCCGCACGCGCTTCGACAACATCCTCGCCGGCGCCGTAGTCGGGCTGGCCGTGGTCGCCGCCTGGTACGTGACCGCCGGTCCGATGGGGCACGCCTGGAAAGAGGCGGTCGTGTTCATGGACAACCCCACGCGGGACGTGATGACCCAGTCGTTCACCTTCGTGAACCCCACCGGCGAGACGCTGGCGTACCTCATGTCGCCGCGCAACGTGGCCTTGATCACCTTCGGTGTGGTCTCGCTGGTCGGCGTGTTGGTGGGTTCCCTGGTGTACTCGGTGCTCACCCGCAACTTCCGGATCGAATGGTTCCGGTCCGTGAGGGATTTCATACGCCACGTCACCGGCGGGGCACTGATGGGCATCGGCGGCGTGCTCGCCATGGGTTGCACCATCGGGCAGGGTGTCACCGGATTCTCCACGCTGGCGCTGGGGTCGATCCTGGCCTTCATCTCGTTCGTGTTCGGCAGCGCCCTGACCATGAAGGTGGAATACTACAAGATGGTATATGAACAGGAGGCCAGCTATTTCGATGCCCTGGTGTGTGCGCTGGCGGACCTGCATCTGCTGCCGAAGCGCCTGCGCAAATTCGATCCCGTTTGAAGAATCGGCACCTGAATCGACGGCGGTCGCGGCGCACCGGCGCCGGGCGCGGACTCGACCTTTCGCGGCCTTTGGCCGATAACCCGACGGGGCGTGTGCCCGCTCCCGTCGGGTCCGTTGCCGCGGAGCGGGGATGGTCCCGGCGGATTCGCATAATGCCGGCGGCGGAGGTCATCCGCGGACCCGCAGGCACCGGCCGTCCCGTCTCCCACCGAATCGGGGCCTATCAGGCTCGAACCGCACCGCTCTTCGGCGCTATCGCCGCCCTGCACGACCTGCTGCGCCGGCGAGATCCCGATGGGTACTTGCCATCGCCCGTCCAGCCCGTATCATGGCATTTCCGCCCCATGGGCCGTTAGCTCAGCTGGTAGAGCACCGGACTTTTAATCCGTGTGTCACAGGTTCGATCCCTGTACGGCCCACCAATAAAAACAGTGTGTTATAGCTGTACTTGCCCTTCCGTTCCGGGATTTGCAGGAATCTTGCGGGAACGAGTGAAAAGGTCGAAAGGGTAGGATGGCCTCGTTCGTCAAGCGAAAGGGCCTCCACGGACGTGTCGTCCGGCAGGCACGCATCGAGCGCAAAGGCTGGCCGCGGCAATACGCTACCTTCGATACGAAAGCGGAGGCCGAGGGATGGGCCACGACGATCGAATCGGAGATGCTTTGGGGGGTGTTCGTCTCCCGCAAGGGCCGGTCGGGGTACGCCAGCCAGAGGCCCCATCGGTAGTGCGGGCAGCCGAGGCAGTTTTTGCCGCAGGTGAACGACTCCGGAATGAGGGCGCCACTCCGCTTCGGTTGAATCGTTCTCAGGTATTTCGCAATTGTGTGCAGTCGGCGATCAATCTCGCCGACCGCATATCGCGATGCGGAGCGCCCGTTGTCGGTGGCTGGATCGGCCCATGTCTCGCTACTCATCCAGACCGGAACCAAAGCTGGAACCGAAACTGTCGAACGGGTTATATCCGCAGCTTCCCGGGTCGCAACCGCCGGTTCCGGAATCCCGGTCGCAGCCCGATCCCGCCGGAATCGTCGGCGCTGCTCTCCCAATGCGAGTCCGTCCCGTACGGATTGCCTGCAACATCGAGGTTGCCGACAGGTATAGATTGACAACATGCGCTTGTCAGCCTAGATTGGCGTGGGATCGCAAGAGGCGGGCGGCTTGATCCGGAGCTTCCGGCACAAGGGGCTGAAACGGCTCTACGAGCAAGATATCGCCAAGGGCCTCCCGGCGGATATGACGCCGAAGATCGCGCGGATCCTGGCGCGCCTCGACGTGGCGACGCAGCCGCAGATGATGGACCTGCCGGGTCTCGGGCTGCATCCGCTGAAAGGGAAGCGGAAGGGGTTCTGGTCCGTGTGGGTCACCGGCAACTGGCGGATCATCTTCCGCTTCAAGGCGGGCCACGTAGGCGATGTGGATCTGGTCGACTACCACTGACCCGCAATGGAGGTAGTGCATGGGGATGCAGAACCCGCCGCACCCCGGGTTGTCGGTGCGCCATGACTGCCTGGAACCGCTCGGGCTCTCCGTTACGAAGGCGGCGCAGGTCCTCGGCGTGAGTCGTCAGGCCCTGAACAACCTTGTGAACGGCAGGGCGGGGATTTCGCCGGAGATGGCGATCCGCCTCGACAAAGCCTTCGGCGGAACGGCCGAGGGTTGGCTCGCGCTGCAGACGGCCTACGATCTGGCGCAGGCGCGCAAGAAGGAACGGCGGATTACCGTCAAGCGATACGCGCCCGACACTGCCTCGAAGCGCGCGTAGCGGATCCTGACGGTGGCTTGGAGCGGACAGAGTGTTTCGTCCCATCGCCCGCCGGGATTCGTGGCCCTGGCTGTCCGTCGACGAGATCGCGACTTACCTGGGGAGCCAACGGGATACCGTCTACAAGTGGATCGAGCGCAAGAGTATGCCGGCTCACAAGGTGGAGCGGCTGTGGAAGTTCAGAAAAGAAGAGATCGATCAATGGGTTCGAGGCGGCGGTAGCAACCGTGTGGATAGGGGCGGGACAAACGACGGTTGATGCACCGTGGTCGCCTGGGAGAGCACATGGAGGCTAAGGGGTCCCAATGAAGCTGGAAGACCTCCAGGCCAATGCCGTCGTGCGCGGCATCCTTTCGGACGAACTGGTCACGGTCGTCAGCGTGCAGTGGTTCGGCTCCGAGGCGCTGGAGCTAACGTACAAGACCCCGACCGGGAAAGTCGCCAACGAACTGCTCTATCGACACGACGAGCCACGGCTCGAAATCGTGGAGGTCGGCAGGCCCTGGAGTTTTGACGGTGACGGGGCGTTGTTCCGCCTGGTCTCCGAAGCACAGCGAATCCGTCTTGCCCACCTATTTGATCCGGTGCTCGCGGTCCACACATCCGTGGTGGAGCCGCTGCCGCACCAGATCACGGCCGTCTACGAATCGATGCTGCCGCGCCGGCCGCTGCGCTTCCTGCTCGCAGACGATCCCGGTGCCGGCAAGACCATCATGTTGACCGGGAGTTTGAGAAACTCGGCTACGACGACATCGAGAGCCGGATCCCCGGCACGGGCCGGTTGCGGTTCATTGAAGTGAAGGGCCGGGTCAGCGGCGCATCCACGATCACGGTGACCCGAAACGAAATTCTCTACTCGCTCAACAAGCCCGAGGACTATATCCTCGCCATTGTCGAGTTTCTCGAAAGTGACGAGCATCGGGTTCACTACGTCCGGGAGCCGTTCCGGCGTGAGCCCGATTTCGGGGTGACCAGTGTCAATTACGATATGGCCGAATTGCTTGCGAAGGCCGAGGCACCGAGATGACATGGCTGACAGACGATGAGCTGACGGTTCGCCTGCGTGATATGGAATCCCGATTGGTCGAACGCAAACGAAGCGGAGCGGACCGCAGCGGCATTCGCAGAAATATCTGTGCCTTTGCCAACGACCTCGCCGGTAGCGGTCAGGTGGGAGTGATCTTCGTGGGCGTCGAGAACGATGGCCGCTGTGCCGGGCTCGACATCGATGATCAACTGCTTCGTACCCTTGCGCAAATGCGCTCGGACGGGAACATCCTGCCCCTGCCCTCCATGCAGGTCGACCGAAAGGTGCTCGACGGGTGCCCGGTTGCAGTCATACGAGTGGAGCCGGCGGCGAATCCGCCGGTGCGCTATCAAGGTCGGGTCTGGGTCAAGGTAGGTCCCACTGTACAAGAAGCCACACCTGAAGAAGAACAAAGGCTGATCGAACGGCGCCGCGCCGGAGATTTATCGTTCGACCTGCGGCCCGCCGCCTCCGCGGGGCTCGACGCGCTCGACATGGATTATGTCCAACGCACCTATATCCCCGCGGCGATATCGGCGGAGGTCCTGGAGCAGAATCAACGACCACCGCCGCAACAGTTACGCTCGCTACGGCTGGCGGTCGGGGACCAACCCACTTGGGGGGCGTTGATCGCCTGCGGGACCGATCCTCAAACTTGGGTGCCCGGCGCCTATGTGCAGTTTCTGCGTATCGAAGGGGCGGCGTTGACCGACCCCATCAAGGATCAGAAGGCGCTGACCGGGAAGTTGGAGGACGTGCTGCGCCGATTGGATGAGCTGTTGGAGATCAACGTTGCCGTGCGCACGCAGATCACCGGCGCCCCGCGCGAAATCCACCGGCCGGACTATCCGCTAGTGGCGTTGCAGCAGTTGGCAAGAAACGCCGTGATGCATCGCGTCTACGAGGGCACCAATGCACCGGTGCGGGTCTACTGGTACGCGGACAGGATCGAGATCCAGAATCCCGGCGGCCTCTACGGCAGGGTCACGTCCGAGAATATCGGCGGTGGGGCAACCGATTACCGCAATCCGCTGATCGCCGAGATCATGCGTAATCTGGGTTTTGCGCAACGTTTTGGGATGGGACTGCCGGTCGCCAAGAAGGCCCTGGAGGACAATGGCAATCCGGCGCCGGAATTCGACTTTTCCCCCACGCACGTCGCAGTCACTGTAAGGCCTGCGCCATGAAAACCATCGCCTTCTTCAACAACAAGGGCGGCGTCGGCAAGACCTCGCTGGTCTATCACCTGGCCTGGATGTATGCCGACCTCGGGGTGAACGTCATGGCCGCCGACCTCGATCCCCAGGCCAATCTCACCAGCATGTTCCTCGACGACGACCGGCTGGAGGAGATCTGGACGGACGACAGCCATGAACAGACGATCTACGGCGCGTTTCAACCCTTGCTCGAAGGCACCGGCGACGTGCGCGCTCCCCAGACGGAAGAGGTTTCGCCGGGGCTTGGTCTGGTGGTGGGCGATCTGGCGCTTTCGGCGGCGGAGGACGAGCTCTCCAGCCAGTGGCCGGACTGTCTCGATCGCAAGCCGCGGGCTTTTCGGGTGTTGAGCGGTTTGTGGCGCATCCTCATGGCAGCGGGTGAGGACGCCGGCGCCGATCTGGTCCTGATCGACGTCGGCCCGAACCTGGGCGCACTGAACCGCGCGGCCCTGGCGGCGGCACAGGAGGTGGTAATCCCGCTGGCGCCGGATCTCTATTCCCTCCAGGGGTTGCGCAACCTCGGCCCGACATTGCGCCGCTGGCGCCGCGAGTGGGTGGAACGGCTGGAACGCCGCCCGGAGTCCATCGCCGATCTTCCTCTGCCGAATGGCGAGATGCGTCCGGCCGGTTATGTCGTCCTGCAACATGCGGTCAGGCTGGACCGGCCGGTCAAGGCCTATGGCCGATGGATGGCTCGCATCCCAAAGGAGTATCGCCACTCGGTGCTCGATGAAAAGGACTCGGGCAAGGCCACGATTGAAACGGATCCGCATTGCCTCGCGACGCTGAAGCATTACCGCAGCCTGATGCCGCTGGCCCAAGAGGCGCGCAAGCCCATGTTCTTTCTCAAGCCCGCCGATGGCGCTATCGGCGGCCACAGCACGGCGGTGCAGGATTGCTACCTGGATTTCCGCGATCTCGCCAAACGTATCGCCGACCGCTGCGGCATAGCAATGCCATGACCTATAAGAAAAAACCCATCGAGATCGCCCTGCCGCTGGACGTCATCAACGCCGCCTCGACGCGCGAGAAGTCGATCCGCCACGGCCACCCGAGCACGTTGCACCTGTGGTGGGCGCGTCGTCCCCTGGCGGCCGCGCGGGCGGAGATCTGGCAGAGCCGGCGGCGGGCCTGTGCGGACAATGCTGACCACCCGCGCGCCAGGGAGCTGTTCGACCGCGACAGGCTGCCGGCCTTCCACGACCCCTTCGCCGGCGGGGGTGCGCTGCCGCTGGAGGCCGTCGCATAGGTCAAACCTTTCGGAGTCCTCCGGCTCTGCCGCAGTCTGTCTTGGGTGCAGGGATGTGATAATGCGAAAATCAGTCTTATCCTCCTCACGCCTGGAACCGAGGCGTAGGACAGACCACGGTTTTAAACCTTCCGGCAGGATGCATGCTTGAGGGGCGTGTCACGCCTGGAAAGTCGGGGTGGTTGCGGCGGACGACTGATTAAGGAGCGGAAACCGTGGTCTGTCCCCGGTTTTACTCTTCGAATTCGCCTTCGGTTTGGTAGTCGTGGGTGATTTCTTCGTCGGGGGCGATATCGCGCAAGGCGCAGACTTCGAGGGTGTCGTAGTAGCAGGCGTTGGGGGTGGAACTGTGATTGATATAGCGCAAATTGCAGCGGACTTTGAAGCCCCGGCGTCCGTCCACCCATAGCACATGGGGGCCGTCGGTGGTGGTCCAGTCTCCGCTGACCGTGCCGAGCACTTCGCCGGCGGGGATGTGGCGTGCGGCAAACAGGCCTTTGCCATGGATGGGACTTTTGGCGACGTAGACGTTTTTTGGTTTGCTCACGATCGTTTCTCGAAAATAGGTCGGTCCGACAGGGCGCGCGTTATTCGGTGCCTGCAAACTTCCGGTACTCGGGGTCCGCGACGAATCATAGAACCACCGTCGCATGCTGTCGGTGCGGTTTCTTTCACTCGGCCGCGAGATCGATTTGGATTTGCCTATTACGGCTGTTATGTGTCGACCTGTCAAGGTTCATCGCCGCCCTTTGTTCCCGTCCCGAGACATTCCTGGTGCCAAGCATTCGGGCCGATGCGCGAGCGGCGTTCAACGGCGGTCTCTTCGTCCACGGGCGGCCGCATCGTACCATGGGCTTTTGCGGCCGAGGGGGGCGCCGGCGCAGATGGGGGAGGGAGGCTGTGGGCGAACGCAGATCGGCACAGGCGAAGGCGGTGCCGATCTGCGTTCGAATGCGGTGTACCCCGCGATTCAGCCGAACTTGAACAGAATGCCGTAGCCGCCGCGGGGATATTCCCACTGGATGTTGCGGAATTCCGTGCAGATGATGCGACAGGTCCCGCATTCCATACAGCCGTCGGTGATCAGTGTCACGCGGCCGTCGCCTTCTTTGGTGTAACAGCCGGCGGGGCAGCAGAAGGTGCAGGGCTTGCTATGACAGTCGACCGTACATACCGACGGGTCGGTGATCTGGATATGCGCCCGTCCGGGGTCGACGCGATAGCGGTTCTGAAACAGCCTTTCCTCGACGCGCATCATTGGAAGGCCCTCCACAGTTTCACGGCGTCACCCATGAGGCCGGTCCAGGACCGCGACTTGACGAAGCTGCGGCGAATCGATCGTTCCTTGGCCTTCTTTTCCACGCCGTCCACGGTGAGAAGTTCGTGGGCGGCGCGGTTGAGCAGCTCCGGGTAGGCGGTGAAGAACTGGGGGTTGTTTTCCAGCACCTTGGGCATGTCCTTATATTTTTTCAGGTCCTTCATGACGAAGCTGGTTTTGACCTTTTCGTGATATCGGGCGAGATTCTTCGCCGTCATCGGCTTGTCGTCGGCCGTCAGTTCGATCATCGTCTCGGCGGCCAACCGGCCGGTGGTCATTGCGAGGTTGGAACCTTCGCGGTGGACCGAATTGACGAACATGGCGGCGTCACCGACGATCATCCAGCCGTCGCCGTACAGGGGAGGAACCGCGTGGTAGCCGCCTTCCGGGATCAGGTGCGCGGTATACTCCTTCATGGTCCCTCCCTCGATGAGGGGCCGGATGGCCGGGTGGTCTTTCATCTTGTCCAGCAGTGCATAGGGGGCGATGCCGTGTTTCCGGAAGTCGGACAGCAGGCAGCCGATCCCGATGGTCAACGACTCCCGGTTGGTGTAGAGAAAGCCGGTGCCGACCATGCCGTTGGTGATCTTGCCCGCCATCTCGATGACCACCCCGGCGTTGGCGGATACGTTGAAGCGGCTGTCGATGGTCTCTTCGGGCAGGAAGTGGATCTCCTTTACCGCCAGCGCCACGTCCTTCGGCCTGAGTTCCGGATGGAAACCGGCTTTCTTGGCAAGCAGTGAGTTGACCCCGTCTGCGAGGATCACCACGTCGGCGTAGACCGAGCCGCCGGTGCGGTCCGTCTTCACGCCCACCACACGATTTCCGTCCATGTGCAGGTCGGTCACGGTGGTCTCGGAAATCACCATGGCCCCCGCCTCCTGCACTTTCCCTGAGAACCACTTGTCGAACTGGGTGCGAATGATGGTGTAGCGGTTATAGGGCGGTTTGTTGAAGGCATCGGAGCGATAGGTGTTTCCTACGTAGGATTCGTCGTCCAGAATCCACATGCGCTGCTCGAGCAGGTGCCGCTCCAGCGGCGCGTCATCGCGGAAATCCGGGATTATCCGCTCCAGTGCGTCGGAATACAGAATCGCACCCTGTACGTTTTTGGACCCGGGCGTCTCGCCCCGTTCCAACTGGAGCACCTTCATGCCGGCCTTGGCCAGCGTATAGGCGGCGGAGTTGCCGGCCGGGCCGGCGCCCACCACGATGGCATCGAATTTTTCGTTCATGACATCTCCCCCGGGCTAACCGGCGAGTCTTGCGGTCGTTAGGTGTTGACGGAACGCATTGGTGAGCGCCGGTACGATCTGGATCGCATTGCCGACGATTCCGTAGGTCGCGAAGTCGAAGATGGGGGCGTTCGGATCTTCGTTGACCGCGACGATAACGTCCGATGCCTCCATTCCGACGCGGTGTTGGATCGCGCCGGATATGCCGACGGCGATGTAGAGATTGGGGCGGACGGTCTTGCCGGACTGGCCGACCTGCCGATCGGCGCTCACCCAGCCCGCCTGTACCACGGGCCGCGTGGCGCCCACTTCCGCTCCCAGCACCTTCGCCAAGTCCCAGATCATCTGAAAGTTCTCAGGGCGCTTCAGGCCCCGCCCTCCGGCCACGATGATGTCGGCAAACGGCAGGTTGGCCTTGTCGCGCCGGTCGTCGGGAATGAATTCCAGGAGCTTGGTGGCGATATCCGACTCGACCAGTCCCAGGGAATGTTCGACGATGCGGCCCGTGCGGGTCGTGTCCGGTTCCGGCATGGCCATGACGCGCGGGCGCACGGTCGCCATCTGAGGCCGGTAGTTTCGGGTGACGATGGTGCACAGGAGGCTGCCGCCGAAGGTGGGGCGGGTGGCGGCCAGACTCCGGTTCTCCAGGTCGATATTGAGTTCGGTGCAGTCCGCCGTGAGCCCGGTCCGCAACGTGGTTGCGACACTGCCGGCGAGATCACGCCCGAGGGTGGTGGCCCCGAGGAGCAGGATCTCGGGCTGGTAGGCGTTCACCAGGCCGGTCATGCCCGCCGTGTAGGGTTGATTGCGGTACTCGGCGAGGACCGGGTCCTCCACCAGGTAGCAGAGGTCGGCGCCGTAGGAAATGGCTTCGTCGCAAAAGCCCCGCGCGACGTCGCCGGGGGCGGCGAGTACCACCCCGGCGAGTTCCACTCCCAGGATATCCGCGAGCTTGCGGCCCTCGCCGAGCAACTCCCGGGATACCGGATGCACGAGGCCGCGCTCGTGCTCGACGAAGACCCATACGCCGGTATAGGCCGCGAGCCGTGGATCCAGCTCCAACTTGCGGCGGCGGACGGGCTTTTTGTCGGGCGGTGCGGCGGTGTTGTCGTTCATGTCTACCTTACCGTATCAGGAGGAGCGTCGGACGATCTGTCTACCCAACTGGGGATGTTTCGTGAACAGTTTTGCCAGCAGGGTGTCCGCCAGATCATTGGGTTGTCCGCTCTGGGCCTCGATCAGCTCTGCGCGGGTGGTTCGGGGCCGGGGCGCAAACACCTTCGAGACTACGGTGGGTGAGCCCTTGAGGCCGATCTTCGTGATATCTTCGATGCCCGCCGCCTCACGATCCCACACGGTAAGAGGATGCCGGGCCGCGCGGAACATGTCCGCCATCGTGGCAAAGCGCATTTCATTGAGGCCTTCCAGTACGGTGATCAGGCAGGGCAGCGCGGTCTCCAGGACCTGCACGCCCCCTTCGGCGCGCCGCTGTACGATGATCCGGCGGTTCTCGGGATCGACTTCGCCGACGGCGCTCACGTAGGTCAGCAGTTGCAGGCCGAGCCGGGTTGCGATGCCGGGGCCCACCTGGGCGGTATCGCCGTCGATGGTCTGTTTTCCGGCGAAGACCAGATCGACGGGCATGTCTTCCCGGATCCTGGCGATGGCGGCCGCGAGGGCATAGGAGGTCGCGAGGGTATCGGCACCGGCGAACGCGCGGTCGGTGAGCAGGATGGCGTCGTCCGCGCCGAACGAGAGGGCCTTGCGCAGGGCCGCCTCGGCCTGGGGCGGGCCCATGCACAGTACCGTGATGCGACCGCCGTAGCGGTCCTTGAGGCGCAGTGCCTCCTCGAGCGCATACAAATCGTAGGGGTTGACGATCGCCGGTACACCCTGGCGCATGATGGTGTTGGTGACCGGATGCACGCGTATCTGGGCGCTGTCGGGTACTTGCTTGATGCAAACGACGGTGTGCATATCGGGTCCCCTGAATTCGTGACAACGGGGCACCCGGGTGTGTGCCGTCGTGGAGTGCCGTTCCGATGAGCGACCCCGTTGTGTCGGTGAAGGCCCAGCAAATCGCATGCCATCGCGATGGGTGTGGATTCCAGGCTATGAATTCAAGGGATTGCGAATGGCGGGTGCCGGCGGGGCCGGTCGGGTTTGCCACCATTGTCGATTTCCCCACAAGCGTTCAAGGTGTGCGGCGCGATCGGCGCGATCGAAGTCCCGAGCCCGCCGGAGCACCCGGCACCGGGTCGACGGAGGGAGGCCGTATTCCTGCCGGACGGAGGTGTGCGGTTTGTGACAAGGTTCGGCTCCGGGCGGCCGATTGTCGCTATCGCAACAGGACGGGTGAGGATGAAACCTCTGGAAAAGCGGGCGGTTGAGCGAGATTCCGCTTTTGGCACAGGGTTTGCTCAAGCACTTGCGGACGACGGTGCCCGAAGGGTGCCGTGGCGTTGCCGCGCCGCCGGTATTGGGAATCGACGCACGGGAGTCTGCGCCACCGGTGCGGCCGGCCCACAGAACCTTCGTATCGACCAGGAGTGGATCATGGCCTACAAGATTATCGCCTCCCAATGCACGGGTTGCTCCGTCTGCGATCCCGAATGTCCCAACAACGCGATTCGGGAGAAGGGCGGAACGTTCTTCATCAAGCCGGAGAAGTGTACGGAATGCATCGGTTATTTCGACGATCCTCAATGCGTGGTGGTTTGCCCGGTGGACGACACCTGCGTCATCGACAACAGTGTGCCCCGTTACGAGGCGCGCGTTTAGTCGACCGATGTCGGCCTGCACCGGAGCGCCTCCGAAATGCACCAATAGGGTGCAGGAGGGGTCGTTGGGTTCCGGGCGGACCCGTCGGATTCTCTGAGACCGTTGTCGTAAGTCCTTATGAAAAACCGGGGGTTGAGGCGCCTGAGGGTGCATACCCGAGGGTTTTGCCGTAATAGGCACGGTTCTTGAAACGCCTTTTCGGTACGGGTGGGATTCCCGGCTCGAAGAGGCAGGGTGGGCGATGGGCAAGCGCCGGAGATCGGTTCAATCCGGAAATTTCGCGGAGGTATTCCGGGCGTTTCTGGCTTCGCCGCCGGCCGGCACGCCGTCGGCCATCCTCGAGGCCTTCGGCGACATGGTCGCGGCCGAGCCGAGACTCCTGCCGCCGCGGCTGTTCTATGAAGTGGTGGAGCAGTCGCCGGTGGCGATCTCCATCACGGACATGGATGCCACGATCGTCTATGCGAACCCGTCCTTCGCCCGCGTCACCGGTTATTCCCTGAACGAGGTGCTGGGCAAGAATGAATCGATGCTCTCGGACAAGGTCACGCCCCCCGCCGCGTACAAAACCATATGGGGCCGGCTGCTGCAGCAGAAGTCGTGGTCCGGCGTGTTGGTGAACCGTCGCAAGAACGACGAGAGGTATTTGGCCGAACTCACCATCGCGCCGGTTCTGGACGCCGCCGGGCGTACCACCCACTATCTGGGGATGCACCGGGACGTCACCGAGATGCATGCCCTCGAACACCAGGTCCGCAACCAAAAGGCCGTCATCGAGTCCGTGGTGAACTGCGCCCCGGTCGTGGTGGCGCTGCTGGATGAGACCGGCCGCGTGGTCTTGGACAACCTGACGTATAAGACCCTGGCGGCGGATTTGGGTGTACAGGAACCCGCCGCCGAGTTCGTCGTCGCCCTGAAGGAGGCCATGGGCGCGAATTTCGATCGCGCCCGGGCGACCGGGACCGGGTTCGCCCGGCAGGAGATCAGCTTCGACCCCGGCGGCGGCGGCCCCGTGCGCTGGTTCTCCTGCTCCGGGACCTGGTTCCGCGAGAGCGACGGCAGCGCCGACAATTTCTTCGAGGCGCACGAACAGACCTACCTGCTGCTGGTCGCCAACGAGGTGACCGGACTGAAGCAGGGCCAGGAAGAGGTGCGCATGAATGCGCTGCGCGCCCTGATGGCCGAGGATGAACTGGTGCAGGGCATGCGCGAGACCCTGGCGGGCGCAATCTTCCAACTGGAAGGTCCGTACAACATGATCCGGGCGGCGGCGGGCATCCTGGAGCGGCGTGCCAACAGCACTGTAGAGAACGAGGCGCTGCTGAGTGTGCTGCAGCAGGCGCTGGCGTCGGGGGACCAGGCCATCGACGCCCTGCGCGGCTGTATGCCCGCACCCCATATGGAACCGCTCGGCCCGGTGAACGTCAACCAAGTGCTGCGGGAAGTGCTGGGGCTGTGCACCAGCCGACTGCTGGCCGCGGGCATCGTGGTGGACTGGCGGCCGGAGCCGATGCTTCCGCCCGTGCTCGGCTACGAGAACGGCCTTCGGGGGCTGTTCAAGCAACTCGTGGACAACGCCATGGATGCCATGGACGAAGGCAACTCCAGCGTGCGGGATCTGCGCATCCGCACCGCATCCGAGCGGGAAACGGTGCTGGTGATCATCGAGGATACCGGCCCCGGTGTTTCAGCGGCCCTGCGTCTGAAGGTTTTCGAGCCGTTCTTCACCACCAAGCGCGCGGCCCGCCGGCGGGCCGGTATGGGGTTGGCCATGGTACAGGATGTGGTGAACGAGCATGCCGGAACCATCGAGATCGATCCGACCTATGCGGACGGCTGCCGGTTCATCATTCGTATCCCCGTCCGCCATGTGCCCGCCCAGGGGCAATGACGGTAAAGGATGAGCCGGTGACGGATCCTTCCTCTCTATTCGAGACGGAACTCGAGGCCCTTTATCGGGTGAGTCGCGTGCTCAGCCGTTCGCTGAACCTGCGCGAGACCCTGAGGGCCGTGCTGCAGGTGCTCCATGACTTCGCCGGCATGCAGCGGGGCATGGTCACGCTGCTGGATCCCGATAGCGGCGATCTGCTCGTCAGCGTGGTACAGAGCGATGCGCCCGCGCAGGCGGGTTCGGTCCGCTACCGCGCCGGCGAAGGAGTGGTGGGCGCGATCATCGCGAGAGGCGATACGGTGGTCGTGCGGCGCATCGCCGATGAGCCGCGGTTTCTGGACCGCCTTGGGGTGTACGACCCCCAGCTTCCTTTTATCGGGGTGCCGATCCGGGTCGGCGAAGGTTCGCCGGTAGGGGTCCTGGCCGCCCAGCCCCAGTCCGCGGACGTGGAGCTGCTGAGTGAGCGGGGACGATTCCTGGAGATGGTGGCGAACCTGACCGCGCAGACCGTACGCCTGTCGTGGGAGGTGGAACGCGAGCGCCGCGACCTGGCGGACGAGCGGGATCAGTTGCGGCGTGCAGTGCGGGGCGAACATGGATTCTCCAGCGTGGTGGGCCATACGCCGACTATGCGGAAGGTGTTCGACCAGGTGCGCCAAGTGGCGAAGTGGAACACGACGGTACTCATCCGCGGGGAGTCGGGCACCGGAAAGGAACTCGTCGCCAACGCCATCCACTACAACTCGCCTCGCGCCAGCAACGCCTTCGTCAAGCTCAATTCGGCGGCGCTTCCCGACACCCTGCTGGAGTCGGAGCTGTTCGGCCACGAGAAGGGCGCCTTCACCGGCGCCACCACGCAGCGCAAGGGGCGTTTCGAACGGGCCGACGGCGGCACCCTGTTCCTGGATGAGATCGGCGAGATTTCGGGGGCCTTCCAGGCAAAGCTGCTGCGCGTGCTGCAGGAGGGCGAGTTCGAACGTGTCGGCGGCACGCGCACCCTCAAGGTGGACGTGCGCATTATCGCCGCGACCAACCGCGACCTGGAACGCGAGGTGGAGAAGGGCGAGTTTCGCGAGGACCTGTACTATCGCCTCAACGTGATGTCCATCAACATGCCCCCGCTACGCTCGCGCCAGGAAGACATCCCCGATCTGGCCCGCTTCCTGGCGACAAAGATCGGGCGCCGGCAGGAACGCAAGCTGGAAGTCACCGACAGCGCCATCCGTCTGCTGATGCGCCATGGCTGGCCCGGTAATGTGCGCGAGTTGGAGAACTGCCTGGAGCGGGCCGCCATCATGAGCGGTGACGGTCTTATCGACCGGGATGCCATTGTCCAGGCCGGCATCGAAGACGGGATTTCCGCAACCGGGGGCCCCGCGTCCCCACCGCCCGCGGCCCCGGGCGTCGCCGGTCTGGATGAGCGCGAACGGGTCATCGCCGCCCTGGAGCAGGCGGGCTGGGTGCAGGCCAAGGCGGCCCGCCTGTTGGGGATGACGCCGCGTCAGATCGCCTATCGTATCCAGACCCTCGATATCAACGTCCGCAAGATCTGACCCGCCCCGTCCTGCGGGGTGGTTGCGCCTCGCGCGGGTGTGGGCTTGTGCACAAGATCCCACAGACCGCTGTGAGCTTGACCACAAGAGAGTGGGCGCCGATGCGGGGATGACGCTTCAGGGCGCTGAATATCCGACGGTTTCCAATTTGGGCACAAGGTTTGCACTGCAATCCGTCCAGAGGCCCGCGCGCGAGCGTTCGAACGGCGGGTCACGGAACGGGGGAAGGGTGCGCGATGGAATCGAAAGTACTGGGCCGGATCGGACCGCGCGTTGCGAAGAGCGGCTGCGCCGCCGCGGGTTCCTGCGGCGGCACCGACGAGCAACTCGCCCATCTGCCGGAGGAGATCCGGAAGAAGGTCTACAACCATCCCTGCTACTCGGAGCAGGCGCATCACTACTTCGCGCGTATGCACGTGGCGGTGGCGCCGGCCTGCAACATCCAGTGCCACTATTGCAACCGTAAATACGACTGCGCCAACGAATCCCGGCCCGGCGTGGTGTCGGAGCTGCTGACGCCGGAGCAGGCGGTCAAGAAGACCCTGGCGGTGGCGGCGAGCATTCCCCAGATGGCGGTGCTGGGCGTCGCCGGTCCGGGTGATCCGCTGGCCAATCCGGAGCGGACCTTCGCCACCTTCCGCGCCCTCTCGGAGCAGGCGCCGGACATCAAGCTGTGTGTTTCCACCAACGGCCTGGCCCTGCCGGACTGGGTCGACGAACTGGCCAAGTGCAACATCGACCACGTGACCATCACCATCAATTGCGTGGATCCCGAGGTGGGCGCCGGAATCTATCCGTGGATCTTCTGGAACAACCGGCGCATCAAGGGCGTGAAAGGCGTCAAGATCCTCATCGAACGGCAGCAGAAGGGGCTGGAGATGCTGGTCGAACGCGGCATCCTGGTGAAGGTGAATTCCGTGATGATCCCCGGCGTCAACGATGAGCACCTCGCGGAGGTCAGTCGCGTCGTCAAACAAAAGGGCGCCTTCCTGCACAACGTGATGCCGCTGATCGCCAAGGCCGAACATGGGACGTTCTACGGCGTGATGGGCCAGCGCGGTCCGACGCACGGCGAGCTGCAGGCGCTGCAGGATGCCTGCGCCGGCAACATGAACGTGATGCGCCATTGTCGCCAGTGCCGGGCCGACGCAGTGGGAATGCTGGGCGAGGACCGCGGTGCGGAGTTCGCCATGGACAAGATCGAGACCATGGAAATCGATTATGCGGCGGCGATGCCGAGGCGTGCCCGGGTCCATGCCGCAATCAACGAAGAGCTGGCGGCGAAGCGGGCCGGCACGGTCCATGTGCCGTCGGCGCCTCCGTCTCCGGCCGGGACGAAGTACCGCCCCGTGTTGATGGCGGTGGCCACCGCCGGCGGCGGTCTCATCAACCGGCACTTCGGGCACGCCCGGGAGTTTCTCGTGTATGAGGCCTCGTCGCAGGGCGTGCGTTTCGTCGGACACCGCAAGGCGGATCGCTACTGCGGCGGCGGCGACACCTGTGGTGACGGCGAATCGGCGTTGGCCGGGATCATCCGGATCCTGGAGGGCTGCGAGGCGGTGTTGTGTTCCAGGATCGGTTACGAGCCCTGGGAACTCCTCGAGCAGGCCGGTGTGCAGCCCAATGGGGAGCATGCCATGGAGCCGATCGAGGAGGCCGTCATGGCGGTGTACCGGGAGATGATCGATCTCGGAAAGCTCGATGCGGGCCATGACGCGATGCAGAGCAAGGCGAGGGCCTGAGGAGGGTTTCGATCATGGCGCTGAGCATCGTCGGGAGTTGCGTGAACTGTCGGGCCTGCGAGCCCCTGTGTCCGAGCGAGGCCGTCTTCGAGGACAAGCCCCACTTCCGGATCGATGCGAAGAAATGCACCGAGTGCGAGGGGGAGTTCGCCGACGCCCAGTGCGCAAGCATCTGTCCCATCGAAGGGGCGATCCTCGACGCCGCGGGGGAGGCGATGAACCCGCCGGGTTCGCTGACCGGCATCCCCCCGGAATGCATGGCCGAGGCGATGGCCGAACTGCAGGCCCATTGACGGGAGGGCGGGGTGGACGGAACTCCGCAAGAGGCCAGGGTGTGCGTATTGCACGAGCGTCTGAGCGCGTGCGCCCGCGGGCGTCCCAATGACGAGCTGCTGGCCCGCATGCTGGCCAGCCGTGCCTGCGACCTCGGTGGGCTGCCGCCGGATTTGGGCCTTGATCCGGACGGATTCCGGCGGATGCTCGACCGGAATTTCGCCGGTGCGGACTGGCCTGCACCGGCGGGGGTCGGCCCGGCGGTGGATCCGAACCGCCAGCCCGAACGTGACGATCTGCGCCGGTTGCTGCTCGCCCACCGGGCCCGGATCGATGCGTCCGAGCGGTGGGTGGCGGAAATCGTGGCGGCCGGGTGCATGGGCGGCAACCACCTTTGGCAGGATCTCGGGTTGCGCTCACGCGGGGATCTCAACGATCTCATGGCGACCAATTTCCCCGAACTGGCCGCCCGGAACGATCGGAACATGAAATGGAAGAAGTTTCTCTACAAGCAACTCTGCGAACGTGAAGGGATCCACGCCTGCCGGGCGCCGTCCTGCCAAGTGTGTATCGACTACGCCCAGTGCTTCGGGCCGGAGGAGTAGTACCGGGAATCGTCCGCTACGCGCCATGGAGGGCGGAGACGGGTGCGCAACCGCGTGTCAGCAGCCCATCGCTGCGCTCGAGACCTCCGGTGCCGGCGGTTGCGTCGCGTCGCAGGCCCGCAGCAGTGCGGCCGAGTCCGCCTGGATGATCTCGATATCCCGGCGGGCACAGAAACGCCGTTCCTTCTCCGTCGGTTCCGGAATCAGCGCCCAACCCCGGGGCGTTCCGGCGCCATAAGTGATATCGGCCGACACCATGCGCTCGGTGTCCCGGGTCAACCTCAGCCCCAGGAACAAGTAGCGCCGGTTCCGGCGGTAGCGCTTGAGAAAGGCGGGGATCGCAAAGCCGCCCATCAACTCGGTGAGGTAGTCCACGTAATCGGCGTCTGAAGCGATGAAGGTGGGTTCGGGTCGCGGCGTCCCCATCGGTTTGAACAGGACCGGCAGGTCCGGGTCCGCGGCGTCCTGGTCGATTTCGCGGTATCCGGTGTCGTCATGCATGAACACGCGGAAGCGGTATGCCGTGCCGCCGATGCGGGAAATGCCGACCACGAGAATGTGGGGCGTGTCCCGATAGACCTCCTGCAGTTGGGTGTCGCGGTTGATGTCGATCACATAGGGAGGCCGGATCCGCCCCAGCCACTCGTGCAGCGGCGCGAGGGTCCACTCGCGGGCGCCATACAGATCCGTCAGGAAGCGATTGACGAAGCTGCGCCCGCGCCGGAGTTCCTGATTCATGGCGGCGCGCGGAAACTCGTACATGAGGCGCGGCGCCATCGGGTGGCCGTTGTTCATGGCCAGGATCAGACTCTCTCCGTCGGCCGGTATGGGAGCGCCGGTGACCGGATCGCAGGCGCCGTCGAGGGCGCCGGGTCCCAGATAGGGGATGACCTCGCCGGTGTGGATGCCGGCGATGATGGTCGACAAGTCGGGATCGTGCATGTCTACGGTCTCCGTGGCGCGAAGGTCCGGGGACGAGCTTGCAAGATCCGGTCCACGAGCCCAAGTCGCTGAAAGCAGAAAGGACCGGCCGGCGGCCCCGGTGAAGTCCGCCGGCGTTTGTGCCAAAGCCGACAAACCTTGTCGGCCGCGCCCGCTCTTCCGGGAGGTCGGGGCGTCCGGGATCGCCGCGGGCGGGTTCGGCGGTTGACGGGCCGTTGCGCATACCCCGGCGGTGCCGCGGGCCGTGTCGTCATCCATACACGTCGCCCCGGATTGTCGGAGATGCCACCCCCGAAGGGGCTTCGGGCGGTGCCAAAAACGACAAACGAGTCCAGGGGTTACGGCAACTCCCGGCAGATGGCATGCTCCTTGCTCAAATGGCCGGTAACGGGACCTTCCCCGCTTTACCATCGGGAGAACAGTCATGGCATTACGTCAGTGTGCGATTTACGGAAAGGGCGGCATCGGCAAGTCCACCACGACCCAGAATCTCGTTGCAGCGCTTGCCGAAGCCGGAAAGAAGGTGATGATCGTCGGCTGTGATCCGAAGTCCGATTCCACCCGCCTGATACTGCACGCCAAGGCCCAGAACACCATCATGCAGCTCGCCTCCGAGGCGGGCAGCGTGGAAGACCTGGAGTTGGAGGACGTGCTCAAGATGGGTTACGCCGGCATCAAGTGCGTCGAGTCCGGCGGGCCGGAACCCGGCGTGGGCTGTGCCGGTCGCGGTGTGATCACCTCCATCAACTTCCTGGAAGAGGAAGGCGCTTACGACGAGGATCTGGACTTCGTATTCTACGACGTGCTGGGCGACGTGGTGTGCGGCGGTTTCGCCATGCCGATCCGCGAGAACAAGGCCCAGGAGATCTACATCGTGGTCTCCGGTGAGATGATGGCCATGTATGCCGCCAACAATATCGCCAAGGGCATCGTGAAATACGCAAACTCCGGCAGCGTGCGTCTCGCCGGCCTGATCTGCAACAGCCGCAACACGGCCCGCGAGACCGAACTCATCGAGGCCCTGGCAGACAAGCTTGGTACTCACATGATCCACTTCATCCCCCGCGACAATGAAGTTCAGCGCGCCGAGATTCGCCGAATGACGGTCATCGAGTACAACCCCGAGTCCAAGCAGGCCGACGAGTACCGCACCCTGGCTCAGGAGATGAACGAGAACAAGAATCTGGTGATCCCCACGCCGATCACCATGGATGAGTTGGAGGACTTGATGATGGAGTTCGGCATCCTCGAAGAGGAAGACGAGAGCATCGTCGGCAAGACGGCCGCCGAAGAGTCGTTGGTCAGCGCGACGGCATGAGACGTGCTTACGGGGTCCGGACGCCCGGAGACGGCCGGACCCCCGCCCGCCCCCGGTCCGCGCACGGCACGGCCGGCCTATAGGGCGATATCCCGTCCCCGTCGGGGCGCCCGTGCACGGATGGGTGCCGAGGCGAACAGGAGACATGTAAATGAATGCAATGACACGCGAAGAGACCGAGGCCCTTATTCAGGAGGTGCTGGAGGTCTATCCGGAAGAGGCGCGCAAGGACCGCGCCCGGCACCTGGTCGTCAACGATCCGGGCGCGGAACGGCCCGAGAAGTGCATTACCTCGAACAAACAGTCCCTTCCGGGCGTGATGACCATCCGCGGCTGCGCGTACGCCGGCTCCAAGGGTGTGGTGTGGGGGCCGGTCAAGGACATGATCCACGTCTCCCACGGGCCGGTGGGATGCGGCCAGTACTCACGGGCCGGACGGCGTAATTATTATATCGGTGTCACGGGCGTCAACACCTTCGTGACCATGGACTTCACCTCCAACTTCCAGGAAAAGGACATCGTCTTCGGGGGCGACAAGAAGCTGGACAAGCTCATCGACGAACTCGACCGTCTGTTCCCGCTCAGCAAGGGCATCACTATCCAATCCGAGTGCCCGGTCGGCCTGATCGGCGACGACATCGAGGCGGTGGCGAAGAGGAAGGTCGAGGAACTCGGGAAGCCGGTCGTTCCGGTGCGTTGCGAGGGTTTCCGCGGCGTGTCGCAGTCCCTCGGCCATCACATCGCCAACGACTCCGTGCGTGACTGGGTTCTGCCGGTGCGGGACGGGGACGACTCCTTTCAGGGAACGCCTTATGACGTCTCGGTCATCGGCGACTACAACATCGGCGGCGACGCGTGGGCGTCCCGCACCTTGTTGGAGGAGATGGGCCTGCGGGTCGTGGCCCAGTGGTCCGGCGACGGCACGCTGTCGGAAATGCAGCTGACCCCGAAGGCCAAGCTCACTCTGGTGCACTGCTACCGCTCGATGAATTACATCGCCCGCCACATGGAAGAGAAGTACGGCGTTCCGTGGTTGGAGTACAACTTTTTCGGCCCGACCAAGATCGCGGAGAGCCTGCGCAAGATCGCCTCGCTCTTCGACGACACCATCAAGGAAGGCGCCGAGCGCGTGATCGAGAAGTACCGGGCCGAGTACGAGGCGGTGATCGCCAAGTACCGGCCCCGGCTGGAGGGCAAGCGGGTCATGCTGTTCGTCGGGGGGCTGCGTCCACGCCACACCATCGGGGCCTACGAGGACCTGGGCATGGAAGTGGTGGGCACCGGCTACGAGTTCGGCCACGATGACGACTATGAGCGCACGTTCCCGGAAATGGGTAACGCCACGCTGCTATACGACGACGTGACCGGCTACGAGTTCGAGGCGTTCGTCAAACGCATCCAGCCGGACCTCATCGGATCCGGGATAAAAGAGAAGTACATCTTCCAGAAGATGGGCATCCCTTTTCGTCAGATGCACTCGTGGGACTATTCCGGACCGTATCACGGCTATGACGGCTTCGCCGTATTCGCCCGGGACATGGACATGACCCTGAACAATCCATGTTGGGCCGCGATCACCCCGCCGTGGAGGAAGGCGACCGAACTCGATCCCGGGCAGGTGGTCGGCGTCGGGTAGCAGGCGCCGCACAAACAACCCGGTCCCCGTCGGCGGGGGCCGGAATCCGAAGAACCCTTGAACCGTCGTCCACGGATTGGTGGCGCGGCAGGAGGTTGTCATGAGTCAAGAGGTAGAAGACATCCGGCCCAGCTATCCCCTGTTCCAAGATGAGGATTACAAGGAGAATCTGGCCAACAAGAAGGCCCTGTTCGAGGAATGCCATTCCCGGGAGAAGATCGACGAGACCTTCGAGTGGACCACCACCCGGGAATACAAGGAACTGAACTTCCAGCGCGAGGCGCTGACGATCAATCCGGCCAAGGCCTGCCAGCCCCTCGGCGCGGTTCTGTGCGCCCTGGGCTTCGAGAAGACCCTGCCCTACGTGCACGGCAGCCAGGGCTGCGCGGCCTACTTCCGGACCTATTTCAACCGCCATTTCAAGGAACCGATCTCCTGCGTCTCCGACTCCATGACGGAAAATTCGGCGGTGTTCGGCGGACAGAAGAACATGTTCGCCGGCCTGGAGAACGCCAAGGCGCTCTACAAGCCGGACATGATCGCGGTCTCCAGCACGTGCATGGCGGAAGTGATCGGAGACGACCTGAACGCCTTCATCAACAACGCCAGGAAGGACGGCCGGGTTCCCGAGGAATACCCGATCCCCTTCGCCCATACCCCGAGCTTCGCGGGCAGCCACGTGACGGGCTGGGACAACATGTTCGAGGGCATAGCCCGCTATTTCACTCTGAACTACATGGACGACAAGGAGCCCGGCAAGAACGGAAAGATCAACGTCGTTCCGGGATTCGAGACCTATCTCGGAAACTTCCGGGTCATCAAGCGCATGCTGGGCGAGATGGGCGTGGACTACAGCTTCCTGTCGGATCCGGAAGAGGTGCTGGATACTCCGGCCGACGGCGAGTTCAGGATGTATGCGGGCGGTACCACCCTGGAAGAAGTGAAGGACGCCCCCAATGCCTTCGATACCCTGCTGCTGCAGCAATGGCAACTGAAAAAGACCGAGAAATTCGTGCGGACCACGTGGAAGCACTCCGCGCCCAAGATCAACATCCCCATGGGGGTGGAGTGGACCGATGAGTTCCTGATGAAGGTATCCGAGATCACCGGCAAGCCGATCCCGGCGTCCCTGGAGAAGGAGCGCGGCCGGCTGGTGGACATGATGACCGACTCCCATGCCTGGCTGCACGGCAAGCGCTACGCCCTGTGGGGGGACCCGGACTTCGTCATGGGCATGACCAAGTTCCTGCTGGAACTTGGCGCCGAGCCCATACACATCCTCAGCCACAACGCCAACAAGCGTTGGGCCAAGGCCATGAAGGAGATCCTGGGGGCGTCCCCCTTCGGTCGGAACTCGCAGGTGTACATCGGCAAGGACCTGTGGCACATGCGCTCGCTGGTGTTCACGGACAAGCCGGACTTCATGATCGGCAACTCCTACGGCAAGTTCATCCAGCGGGACACCCTCGCCAAGGGCAGGGAGCACGAGGTGCCGCTGCTCCGGATCGGGTTCCCGATCTTCGACCGCCATCACCTGCACCGGGACACCACGCTGGGCTACGAGGGCGCCATGCACATACTCAAGACCCTGGTGAACGCGGTGCTGGAGCGGTTGGACGAGGACACCATGGGCATGGGGACCACGGACTACAATTTCGACCTGATTCGCTAAGCGGGTCTTCGAAACGGAGGAGCGGACGATGCCGAAGGTTTCGCAAATCCCGGCCCGGGAACCGGCGCTGCGTATCGCGCTGGCGGCCAGGGTATTGCCCGGGGTGGACGTGCGCCGTCTGTTGCAGGTGCTCGACGATCGGGTGGGCGCGCCGCTTACCGCGGAGAAGCTGGCCGCCGTGACCGTCACCCGCCTGAAGGGCGGCCTGGCCGGCGAAGAGGACGGTGAGGGTTCCGGGATCGGTATGGAACACCTCGAGCAGGCGGTGCGTTGCCTGCGGGGCGAGGAAGCGGGGGCGCCGGACCGGCCGCCGGCGGTGCGGCCCTACCGGGACGGGGACATGCCGGGCTCGATCCGGGTCGCGGTCGCCTCCAACGGCGCGGAGGCCTTGGACGGGCATTATGGTTCCTGCTCGCGGTTCCTGATCTACCAGGTCGGTCCCGGCGAAGTGCGCCTGATCGATATCCGTTCCACCGACGGTGCCGATCGGGCCGAGGACAAGAATACGTTCCGCGCCGGGCTGATCGGCGACTGTCACGTGGCCTACCTGCAATCCATCGGCGGGCCGGCGGCCGCCAGGGTGGTGCGTGCCGGAGTGCTTCCCCTGAAGGTGCCGGAAGGCGGTAACGCGCCGGAGGTGCTGGCGCAACTGCAAGCGGTGATGGCCGGCTCGCCGCCGCCCTGGTTGGCCAAGATCGTCGGTGTGCCGGCGCGGCAGCGCGTGCGCTTCACCGTGGAGGCGGGCGGGTGATCGAGCCGGAGCCGATGGCGCCGACGCCGACCCGGTGACGGCCACCGGACCGGCGCGGCGTTCCCGGAGGTGCCATGAAACCTAAAGACATTGCAGAACTGCTCAACGAGCCGGCCTGCATCCATAACAAGAAGTCCAAGTCCGGGTGCGCGAAACCGAGGCCGGGCGCGACCGCCGGCGGCTGTGCCTTCGACGGCGCGCAGATCGCGCTGTTGCCCATCGCGGACGTGGCCCATATCGTGCACGGACCCATCGCCTGCGCCGGCAGTTCCTGGGACAATCGCGGCGCCCGCTCCTCGGGGCAAACCCTCTATCGCCTCGGCTTCACGACCGATCTCACCGAACAGGACGTGGTCATGGGGCGGGGCGAGAAGCGCCTGTTCCATTCCATCAAGCAGGTCATCGACGATCATCGCCCGGCCGCGGTATTCGTCTACAACACCTGCGTTCCCGCTTTGTCCGGAGATGACATCGAGGCCGTCTGCAGCGCGGCCCGGGAGCGCTGGGGCGTGCCGGTGGTGCCGGTGGACGCGGCCGGTTTCTACGGGACCAAGAACTTGGGCAACCGCATCGCCGGCGAGGCCATGGTCCGGTACGTGGTCGGCACACGCGAGCCGGATCCCCCGCCGGCGGCGAGCGAGCGCCCCGGCGTCACGGTGCATGATGTGAACCTGATCGGCGAATACAACATCGCCGGCGAGTTCTGGCACGTGCTGCCGCTGCTGGACCAACTCGGGCTGCGGGTGCTGTGTACCCTGTCCGGGGACGCGCGTTTCCGCGAGGTGCAGACCATGCACCGGGCCGAGGTCAACATGATGGTCTGTTCCAAGGCCATGATCAACGTGGCCCGCAAGCTGCAGGAGCGCTACGCAACGCCCTGGTTCGAGGGTAGCTTCTACGGCGTCGCCGACACCTCCCGCGCCCTGCGGGGGTTCGCGCGCCTCCTCGGCGATGAGGGCCTGAGCGTACGCACGGAGGCGCTGATCGCCCGCGAGGAGGCGCGTATCGACGCCGCGCTGGCTCCCTGGCGCGAATGCCTGCGGGGCAAACGGGCGCTGCTGTATACCGGCGGCGTGAAGTCCTGGTCGGTCGTCTCGGCGCTGCAGGACCTCGGCATGGAGGTCGTGGCCACCGGGACCCGGAAATCCACCGAAGAGGACAAGGCGCGCATCCGCGAACTCATGGGCGCGGACGCCAGGATGATCGAGGACGGCAGCCCCGGGGCGTTGCTGGAGATCGTGCGCGAGTCCCGCGCCGACATCCTCATTGCCGGCGGGCGCAACCAGTACACGGCGCTGAAGGCGCGCCTGCCGTTCCTGGACATCAACCAGGAACGCGAATTCGGCTACGCAGGCTACGAAGGCATGTTGGAACTGGCCCGCCGGCTCGCCCTCACGCTGGAGAGTCCGGTGTGGGAGGCCGTGCGCCGGCCCCCGCCCTGGGCGGCGGGCGCGCCGGAGCCGGCTGCGGAGCAGGCGTGAGATGGCCGAACTGCTCAAGCGCAAGAAGGCCCTGTCGGTCAGTCCGCTGAAGGTGGGCCAGCCGGTGGGCGCGGCACTCGCGTTCCTGGGTATCCGCCGGGCCATACCGATGCTGCACGGATCCCAGGGCTGTACCGCCTTCGGCAAGACGTTCCTGGTGCGCCACTTCCGGGAACCCATCCCCCTGCAGACCACGGCCATGGACCAGGTCAGCAGCGTCATGGGCGCCGACGACAACCTCGTGGAGGGCCTGCGGACCCTGTGCGAAAAGGCCCGGCCGGCGCTGATCGGGCTGCCCACCACGGGTCTGGTCGAGGCCCAGGGCGCGGACCTACAGGGGGCGGTGCGATGCTTCCGTGAGCGCCACCCCGAGTACGCATCGGTACCGATAGTGCCGGTCAATACGCCGGATTTCGCCGGCTGCATGGAAAGCGGCTACGGCGCGGCGGTGCACGCCGTCATCGACTGCCTGGTGGCGCCGGCCATGAAGGCCGGCACCCGTCCCGGTCGGCGACACCGGCAGGTCAACGTACTGGCCGGCGCGGCGCTCACACCGGGCGACGTGGAAGCGCTGAAGGTGCTGCTGGAGGGCTTCGGCCTGCGCCCGGTGGTGGTGCCGGACCTCGCCGACTCGCTGGACGGACACCTGGGCGAGGACCCGTTCAGCCCGGTGAGCACCGGCGGCACGCCGGTATCGGAACTCGCCACCCTGGGCGAGGCCGCCGCCACCCTTGTGGTCGGCGCATCTCTTTACAAGGCGGCCGACCTGCTGCGCGAGCGCACCGGCGTGCCGGACTACCGCTTCGATCACCTGATGGGACTGGACGCGGTGGACGACCTGGTGGCGGCGCTCGGCGATATCAGCGGAGCGCCGGTTCCGGCATCGGTGCAACGCCGGCGCGCCCAATTGCTGGATGCCATGCTCGACACCCATTTCATGCTGGGCCGGGCGCGTATCGCGGTGGCCGCCGACCCGGACGTGCTCAACGGCTTCGACGGGCTGCTGCGGGGCATGGGCGCCGAACTGGTCGCTGCGGTGGCGCCGGTCCGGACACCGGTACTGGAACGAGTGTCCGCCACCCACGTGCAGATCGGTGACCTGGAGGATCTGGAGCACGCCGCACGCGCCAACGGCGCACGGCTGCTGATCGGCAGCTCCCATGCCGCGGAATCGGCCCGGCGCCTGGGCGTGCCGCTGCTGCGCGCCGGCTTTCCCCAACACGACCGGGTGGGCGGCTATCAACGTACCTGGATCGGCTACCAGGGCGCCCGCCAGGCCCTGTTCGATCTCGCCAATCTGCTGCTGATGCAGGACGACCACGAGATCGAACCCTATCACTCGATCTACGCACAAAAGTCCGGGTAGCCGAAGGGATCCGGCCATGGGAGTCGAGCGCCGAATGCGGATCGTGCACGACCGGAGTTCGGTGGCCGCCGAGAGGGCGGTCAAGGTCGCCTTCGCGACCAGCGACATGCAACACGTGGACCAGCACTTCGGGGCCGCCCGGGGCTTCGCCCTGTACGCGGTCGACCCGGAGCGGTCGAGGTTGTTGGAAGTCGCCCGGTTCGGCAAGCAGGTCCGGGACGGAAACGAGGACAAGCTGGCGGAGAAGATCGCCATGCTGGAAGGCTGTGCGGCGGTGTTCTGCCGGGCGGTAGGCGCCTCGGCGGTGCGTCAGTTGCTGGCCGGCGGTGTACAACCGGTCAAGGTCGTCGAGGGGGCGGACGTCAAGGACCTGCTCGAATCGCTGCGACGGCAACTGCGCGAGGGTCCGTCCGACTGGCTGGCCCGGGCGATACAGCGCCGCGACACGCGTGACATGGACCGCTTCGATGCCATGGAGTCGGAAGGGTGGGAAGAATGAAAGCCGGCGGCGTCCTCCGGGACGACCGGCATGAGCGTCGATACCGTCAGTCAGGAGGGAATGCCGTGAGCGAGGCGACTACCGTGTCCGTCGATGAGGACGGGATTTTCGAGACCGGCTTCATCCGGGAAATGGTCAAACAGATGAGGGCTCTGGACAGCTACGATACCTACGACGGGTGGTCGCCGGCGCGCATCCTGGCGCCGTTCGTGCTCACCAAGGAGCGCAAGAAGGAAATCCCGATAGTGGGCGATCCCGACGAGATCACCCTGGCCCGGGTCAGGGCGTTCTACAACGCCATCTCCTCACTGATCGAATCGGAGTGCGGATTGATGGCCGTTCCCGTGGACAGCCTCAACCACGAGGGCTTCGGACGCGTGGTGATCACCGTCGGCAAGCTGGTGGTCATGGACAAGACCCTGCGCGACGTGCACCGTTTCGGTTTCCCCGGTTTGTCGAAGATGAAGGACGAAGCCGACAAAATCCTCTCCGCGGCAAGGGCGCTCATCGGCGAGCATCCGACCGTCGCCGGTCTCTGAGATGCACGATCCTGAATGAGGGAGCCCCGATGGGCCGACGGCTGCACAAGCTCGCCCGGTACATGCGCGGGTGGATGGGCTATTTCGGCATCTCGGACTACTACCGCCCGATCCCGGAACTCGACCAGTGGCCGCGCCGCCGCATTCGCATGTGCCACTGTTCCCAGTAGCATATGCGATCCTGACGGCACTCAGCAGCAAGAGCTACCGGCCCCTGCCGCGGACGCTGGCGACACGATCCGGGATGACCAATGAGTGGCTGAAGAGCCAGGGGTTGATCAATATCCCACTATGTGGATGAAGGCCCATGGCTATGCCTGACCCCTCGTGTGCTCCCTTCTCGTGAACCGCCTGGTGCGGACCCGCATGCTAGGTGGTGTGGAGAGGGCGGGCTAAACACCCGCCCTTACCCGATTGTGCGTGATTCTCTTGCTTCAAGCCACTTCTTAAATGACCGCTGACTCTCTCCAGAAGGCTTTCCGGCTAACAAGCCCTCTACACTGATATCTTCGTCGATATCTTCCCAGTGAATTCCGTGCCCGCCGCC
>BDTW01000016.1 GCA_002897735.1 bacterium BMS3Bbin13
GGCGTTACTGTGTCCGCACGCGCCGGCGGCACCGTCAGGATCAGCAGTCCCGCGGCGGTGAACGCCGCCAGCATCGCGCGAACGCCGCGCAGGGAAGTTCCTGTTGCTACCCGCATGTCTATTACCTCCTCTTGGCACCCCGGTGCGCCGGTCGCCGCCTGCGCCCATCGCCTTGTCGTGGTTGACCGGGCCGGTACCTCCGCCCGGAAGTGCTCGGAATCGCCCTCATGTCCGCCGGCGAACGCGTCCCCTCACTCCGGCCTGTACCAGCGGCCCCTTGTAGCCCGGATGCATGCCGAAATCCGGGAAACACGCCCGACCTGTTTCCCCGGATTTCGCTTCGCTGTATCCGGGCTACGGGTGGTCAGGCGGGCGCCGTGCGGCGACGCGCAATGCCGACGAGCGTCGCCAGCCCTCCGATCATCAGCCACAGCGCCGCCGGCAGGGGCACCGGGGCCACCGGCACGCCGCCGCCGAAGTAGGCGCTCCTGATGCCCGAGCTATCGAAGCCGGCCACCTGTGCGGCGAAGTACGGCCGGATATCGCTCAGTTTGAGTCCGTTGACGGTAAAGCTCAGCGGATCCTGGCGAGAGTCGCCGGTGCCGCGCAGACCGAACTCGAAGTGCCCGAAGCGGCGCATCTTGATCTTCCAGATACCCGTCACCCACCAAGAGTCGGGCAAGCTGCTGATCTTCACGCCCGTCGCGGACACGCCGGGTTCGAGGTCGAAGGCGAATTTCTGGATACCAAACCTGGTACCCGCAATGTTCGACAGCGGCGTCAGCGGATCCACCCGGACGTCTACCGTATTCGACGTAGTAGCGTCGGCGAGCGTCACCTCGAGGTAATCGGTACCGTTCGCAAGCTCGTTCGACTGATTCAGGTAGTACGAGACCGACGCCGCACCGGCGATCCCCGGCAACGCCGACAACGCGAGCAACAAACACTCGCACCCCGTTCTTATCGTGGCTCTTATCATGGCCATCGGATTGTGACTCCTCTCGGTCCACCCCCCCGGCGCGTGGCATCCCGCCTTTGCCGGGCGACCCATGCACCCCTACCCCGATCCCGCTATCTTCCGCGTAACCGAGATCTCGGCGCCCCTCCCCTCCAACAGGCGGACCAACTCACTGACGTTGTGAAACGTCCGCCTGTCACCGCTCTCGGCGTCCTCCACCCGGCCCACGATCTGCTGCGGGTCGCGCGCATCGCGCCGGTAGATCCGAACGATGTACGTATCCATTGCGCCCCTCTTCCCCGGGTGATACGCCATTCCGCCCCCGGGCTGTTGTAGGCCCAGCGTACGAGGCGGAGACTCACGGATGACTCACGGATCGCGCGCGCGGTCGATCCGCCGGAATCGGCAGTCGCCGGGGTGCTCAGGGCGGCCTGAACCCTCCGGGAGCGGCGGGATCGGACGTCGAAGGGTGTAATCGGACAGGCTGCGGGGGGCCGAGAGGATGGCGGGGGTCGCGGCCGGGATCGCAGTATCGCCTCAGCGATGTCGGCAGGGCGAGCCCGGCCCTACCGGAAGAGGAGCGCTCCGGGGTTCCCGTAGGGCGGGCCTCGGCCCGCCGGCGGCGCCATACGCAGCTTGGCGGGGGAGCTGCCGGCCGCCTTCGTGGATTCAGGGGGTGATGCGGATCTCGAGCAACCGCCGGACCAGCTCTTCGGTCTCGCGGGAGGGATGCACGCCGAGCACGAGGGACAAGGTGCGCCGGCAGCGGCGATAGTAGATCAGGGCCTCGGCCTTGCGCCCGAGCGCGGCGTGACAGGCGATCAGGCGTTGATAGAACGTCTCCACCAGGTCATCGACATCCAGCCCCTTTTGGTAGCAGGCGATGGCCTGATCCCACTCGCGCATCCGTTCCCAACGCGCACCGACGGCGGTGAGCCGGCGGACGAACTTGCTGCGCAGGCGTTCGCGCAGGCGGATGGTCCACGGTTCGTTCTCCTCCTGACCGAGGAAGTCTCCGTGGTACAGCGCCAGGGCTTGGTCCATGATGTGCCCGAGGCGCTCGCGCCGGCGTGACGTGTCGTCTGCCCGGATCATGCGGTCGACCTTGGACAGGATGCGCTCGAAGGCCCAGGCGTCGACCCAGCAATACCGGTTGTCCAGCGAGATGTGGCCGCTCTCCACTACCAGGGCCTGGTCGACGCCGATCAGCCGCCGCAGGCGGTAGAGGGCGGTCTCGAAGGCGTGGTGGGCGGCGTCGCCCTCGGCGTCGGGCCACAGGATCGCGCAGAGTTTCTCCACCGGCACGTCACGCCCGCCGAGCGCCACCAGCACCTTGAGCAGGTCCAGGGGCCGGCGTTGCGGCTTGCGGTCGAAGCGCACCGGTACCTCGTCGCGCACCACCGAGAAGCGACCCAGCGTGTAGACGCGCAACCGGTAGGGCCAGTCGTCCAGATCGGTACTGCACGGAACCAGGTGGTGCTGATCGATGAGGCGGCGCACGTAGGTGCGCTCGACGCCGGCCCGCAATGCCGTCTCGCACACGAAGGTCAGCGAGCGTTCGCTCCACCAGGGCAACCCAGTCGCGCCATAGCGGCGCACCAAGTGCAGTGCCCGACGCACCTGTGCGGTCGCGCGCCGCCGCCGGCCCGCCTCGAGGTTGTGCTGAGCGTCGAGCAGCAGGGTGAGGTGCTCCAGCAACCGGTTGTGCATACGCCCGGCCTGCCCCGCGAGTCCGCGCAAGACCTCGCCCACCACCGGCTCGCCGCGTTCCACGGCGATGCGGCACAGGCCCAGGCGCGCGAAGGCATCGATGAGCGGCGCGCCGAGTTGCCGCGCCAGGACCATCGCGATCCCGGCGTGCTCCGCGGCCTCCGCGTAGTCGCGCTCGGTGAGTGCGCCCAATGAGGCCAGCAGGTGGTAGTGACAGGCCTCCAGCGTGCCGCCCTCGACGACCAGGGCGTGCAGCGCCTCGAGGTGCACATGCAGGGCTTCCTCGTCGCGCCGGCACAGCGCTGCATATACGCCATGCGCATGCAGTTGGAAGGACCACTCGGGCGCGCCGCGCGCGTCCTCCAACCCCGCTGCGACCGCCGCCGCGGCGCTCGCCGCATCCCCCGAAGCCCAGCCGTAGAGCGCCTCGCTCGCGTGCAGGCAGGCCGCCTCCGGACCGCGCGGCGCGGTGGTGGCGAGGGCGTGGCGGACCCAGGCGGACAACCCGGCCGCCGGGGCCAGGTCGCCGCTCCACGCGTAATAGGCCATGAGCCGGTTGGCGAGCACCGCCCCGGACAGACCGATCCAGCCCTGCTCCGCCCGGTAGAGATCGTCGGCGATCGCACGCGCCAGCGCGGACAGGCGCGGGTCGTCCGGCCGGCGCAGGTGCAGCGCCTGGAAAAGACCGGCGCGCACCGGCCGGCACATCTGCGGCGGACACTCGTCGAGGTCCGCGGCGGTCTCCATCTGCTCCAGCCACGGATCGAGGTCGCGGTAGTCGCGCCCGGCATAGAGCCGTTCCTCGACCGCCGCGCTCCAGCCCCGGTACCAGGCGGCGTCGCGGCGGCCCGCGCACAGCGCGACCGGGGTCCGATATCCGCGGCGTGGGGCGTCCCCCGCGGCGGATCCGGCACCGGCGTTCGTCTCCACGACTGTCAGAATCGACCGAAACATCTCCGATCACCCGAGTTCGTTACTTTGAAATCCACTCCGACCTATACGCCCTCGTAACGGCGACTCCACGCCTCCCGTCAGCCGCGGGTGGCGCGGTCCCCGTCCGGGTGTCGCCTCTCCTTGGCCTCTCCTTGGGATCTATGCCGGATCATCGGCCATGCAGCCGATGATCGTCCCCCCGCCCTCGGGAGAAGGAACCCCCTTCTTCAGAGGTCGCAGCAAAGATTGGGTAACCACCCTGAAGGATACCGATCCTCCATCGCCTAAAGGCGGGGGTTCTACGGATCTCCTATCGGAGATCAAAATTAGTAGATTAGTCAATGGATTGTTAGCAAATTTCGTACCAATCCAAAAAAAATCAATAAGCGTCAGTTAGTTGGCGGAATGTAGGGTTTACTTCATGTCCGCTCATCTTGGTTTTGTAAAGAATTCCGACGGCAAACGGCCCGGAATTTCCCCGGCCGATTTTCGGAGTATAAAGATTTATCATTTCAAATCAATGAGATCTGGACCAATACCGGTTTTTTTGCCCCTTATAAACTGTAAGATTTTCCGACACTTTCGTCATCGACCGTATTCAAGGTTATGATTTTCCGATCGTTAGAAACGAAATTGAAAATCGTCGCCGGGGCTGGTTCAAGGCGCCGGGCATTCCGGCCCGGGAGCCGGAAATCCACAGGGAGATCACCGGATGCCGGTCATGCCCAACCCCGAGGTGATCGCCCACCGCGGTTACGCCGCCCGCTACCCGGAGAACACCCTGGTCGCCCTGGAAGCGGCACTGCGTGCCGGCGCGCGCCATGTGGAGTTCGACGTCCAACTCACGCGCGACGGCGTGCCGGTGTTGCAGCACGACGCGGAGCTGGCACGCACCACCGGGCACGCGGGCCGCGTGATGGATCTCGATCTCGATACCGTACGCACGCTGGATGCCGGCGAGACGCCGCGTTTCGGCACGCGTTTTACCGACGAGCGCATCCCGACACTCGCGCAAGTGGTCGACCTGCTGGCGAACCGGCCGCAGGCGACGGCGTTCGTCGAGATCAAGGAGGAGAGTCTGGCGCACTTCGGAACCGTGCGCACGGTGCGCAGCGTACTCGCCGTGCTCGAACCGCTGCTCGCGCGTTGCGTGCCGATCTCGTTCTCGGCGGACGCGGTGCGCTGCGCCCGCGACCTCGATGCCCCGGCGGTGGGCTGGGTGCTGAGATCCCTCGATGCGGCACACTGCGCGCAGGCACGCCGCCTGGCGCCCGCGTACCTGTTCTGCGATCATCGCGCGGCGCTCGCCCGGCCCGGCCGGCTCTGGCCCGGACCGTGGCGCTGGGCGCTCTACGAGGTGATTGGCGCCGGCCTGGCGCGCGAACTCGCCGCGCGCGGCGCCGATCTCGTCGAGACCATGGCGGTCGGCGAACTGCTCGCGGGACTCGCATCGGACGAGTCATGAGCGGGGGCCGCCATGACCTCGTGATCGTGGGCGGCGGAATCCACGGCGCCGGCGCGGAAATCCGCCGAGGGGGGGCGATGCTCGCCAACCCGCTTACCCATCGTTTCCCGCCGCGGTCACCGATGCACCCGCCGGAACGAGGCGTACGCCCTCCAGTCTTCCGGGCGCCGATCCCCTGAATTTCGGTATAATCCGATCAGTAGGCCGGTATAAAGAATGGGCGGCGAGCCCGACCAATTTTAAAATGCATCCCGGCCACGTCAACGGAGTCACCCTATGCATGCCACCCTGCCGCTGCTCGAGACCCCGGACTTCCCTCCCCTCACCCGCGGACGCCTGGAGACCCTGCAGGTCAACATCGGCTACCGCTGCAACCAATCCTGCCTGCACTGCCACGTCAACGCGGGGCCGAACCGCACGGAGGAGATGGACCGGGAGAGCATCGACGACGTGCTGGCCTATCTCGACGCCTCCGACGTATCCCGGCTCGACATCACCGGCGGGGCACCGGAACTGAATCCCCACTTCCGCCGGCTCGTGGAACAGGCCCGCACGCGCGGCCTGCACGTGCTCGACCGCTGCAACCTCACCGTGCTGGAGGAGCCCGGGCAGGAGGACCTGGCCGCGTTCCTGGCGCACCACCGCGTCGAGGTCATCGCCTCGCTGCCCTGTTATCTGGAGGACAACGTCGACCGGCAACGCGGCAAGGGCGTGTACGCGAAGAGCATCCGCGCGCTGCAGCGGCTCAACCGGGAGGGCTACGGCCGGCCCGACGGCGGCCTGACGCTCAACCTGGTCTACAACCCCCAGGGGATCGATCTCCCGCCGCCGCAGTGCACCCTGGAATGCGACTACAAGCGCGTCCTGCTCGAACGCCACGGCGTGGTCTTCGACCGGCTCTATACCCTCGCCAACATGCCGATCCACCGCTTCGGCAGCACGCTGATCTCCAAGGGGCTGTTCCGGGAATACATGGAACGGCTGCACGGGGCCCACGAGGAACGCAATCTGGAGGGCGTGATGTGCCGCTCGCTGCTCAGCGTGGACTGGCGGGGCTGCGTCTACGACTGCGACTTCAACCAGATGCTGGGCCTGCCACTGCGCGTGGCGGGCCGGGGCCGTGTGCATCTGCGCGACCTCGTCGGACGCGACCTCGCGGGGAATCCCATCGTCGTGCGCGATCACTGCTTCGGCTGCACGGCGGGCCAGGGGTCCGGTTGCGGCGGGGCCCTGGGCTGAGCGGGATTCATAAGCGCCCCATCCGGCGATTCGGAGGAAACGGTATATGGATGTCGAGACCGGCGTGCGTGAGCGCTACTCACTAGCGGCCCGGGAGAAGGAAGCGGCGCTGTGCTGCCCCGCGCCCGGCTACGATCCCGGACAACTGGCGCTGCTGCCGGAAGAGATCGTGGAAAAAGATTACGGTTGCGGGGATCCCTCACGCCACGTGCGCGAGGGCGACGTGGTCGTGGATCTGGGCAGCGGCGCGGGCAAGATCTGCTACCTCGCCGCACAGTCCGTGGGCGAGGCCGGACGCGTGATCGGCGTCGATATGAACGACGACATGCTCACGCTCGCCCGCAAATACCAGCCGGAGATGGCGCGCAAACTCGGCGGCGACCGCCTGCGTTTCGTAAAGGCGCAGATCCAGGACCTGGCCCTGGACCTGGAGGCGGTGGATTCCTATCTCGCCGGGCACCCCGTACGCAGCGCCGCCGATCACGCGCGGCTGCTCGCCTGGCAGGAGACCCGGCGGCACACGGCGCCGGCGATCGCCGACGCCTCCGTGGACCTGGTGGTATCCAACTGTGTCCTCAACCTGGTGCGGGACCGGGACAAGGAGCGACTGGTGCGCGAAATCCACCGCGTGCTTCGCCCCGGCGGGCGGGTGGCGATCTCCGACATCGTCAGCGACGAGCCGATCCCGGAAGAACTCAAACGGGACCCCGAATTGTGGAGCGGCTGTATCTCCGGGGCGTTCACGGAAGAGGACTTCCTGCGTGCATTCGCCGAGGCGGGCTTCCTGGCCGTTCGCTACGACCAGTGGGGCGCGGAACCGTGGAAGGTGGTAGAAGGCATCGAGTTCCGTTCCGTGACCCTCACCGCGGTCAAGGCCGACGAGGCGCCGTGCCTGGATCGGGGACACGCGGTCATCTACCGCGGCCCCTACGCCTGCGTCACCGACGATGAGGGACACGTCTATCCCCGTGGGGTACGCATGGCGGTGTGCGAGCGTACCTGCCGGTTCCTGACCACCGGTCCGCTGCGCGCGGACTTCATCGGCATCGCGCCCGCGGTGCCGCACGAGCCCGTGCCCTGGTGCGCACCGGCGGGCACCAAGCGCCCGGCCTCGGAAACCAAGGGTGCCGCCCACCAGGGCACCGGCACCGGCGGCACCTGCTGCGGTTGATCCATGCCGCGGCTGTCCGTCATCGTCCCCACGCTCAACGAGGCGCCACGCATCACGGGAGCACTCGACGCCCTGCAGGACCTGCGCGGCGCCGGCCATGAACTCATCGTCGTCGACGGCGGCAGTAGCGACGCCACCGCCGAGCGAGCGGCGCCGCTCGCCGACCGGGTGCTGTGCGGGCCGCGCGGGCGCGGGCCGCAGATGAACGCCGGGGCGCGCGTCGCACGCGCGGCGGTGCTGCTGTTCCTGCATGCCGACACGCGGCTGCCGCCGGGCGCCGCAGACACGATCCTGCGGGGGCTGCAGCGTAGCGGATGCGACTGGGGCCGCTTCGACGTACGCCTGTCCGGGGAGCGCCCGGCGTTCCGCCTCATCGCCTCGCTGATGAACCTGCGCTCGCGGATCACCGGAATCGCCACCGGTGATCAGGCGCTGTTCGTGCGCCGTGAATGGTTCCGGGCCGCCGGCGGCTATGCGGAACAACCGCTGATGGAGGACGTGGACCTCTCACGCCGACTCAAGCGCCGCGGACCCCCGCTGTGTCTGCACGAGCGGGTCGTGACCTCGAGCCGGCGGTGGGAGCGCGACGGCGTCGCGCGCACCGTCCTGCTGATGTGGCGGCTGCGCCTCGCCTACGCCCTGGGCGGCGACCCGCACCGCCTGGCGCGACGCTACCACCCCGGCCGTTGACCGCCGCCCCCGTGCCGGACCCCCGCCGCGACGCGTGCGACTGTGCCGTTCAGGTGTTCGCCAAGGCGCCGGTCGCCGGCACCGTCAAGACCCGGCTGATCCCGGTCCTCGGCGCGCGCGGCGCGGCGCGGTTGCAGGCGCGCCTGACGCGGTTCACCTTGGAGCGGGTCGTCGCCGCGACATCGGGCCCTATCGAGCTGTGGTGCGCACCGGATGCGCATCACCCGTTCTTCGCGCGCTGTCGGCGCGAGTACCCGCTGACGCTGCGCACCCAACCGAACGGCGATCTCGGGGTGCGCATGCACCACGCGCTGGCGTGCGCCCTGCGCGCGGGGGCCGGGCGAACCCTGCTGGTCGGGACCGACTGCCCCGCGCGCGGGCCGGGTGACCTGTACGCGGCGTGCGCCGCCCTGCGCGCGGGCGCGCAGGTGGTCCTCGGTCCGGTATACGACGGCGGTTACACACTGATCGGAGTCCGGCAGGACGTACCGGAGGTGTTCGCGGGGATCCCATGGGGAACGGAGGAGGTGCTCGCATGCACGCGCCGCCGCCTTGCCGAAAGGGGCTTGCGCGCCGTCGAACTCCCGCTCACCTGGGACGTGGACCGAGCGGCGGATCTGGAACGCCTCGCCACGCAACCGCAACTGTGCGGCCTGCTGGAGGGACTCGGCGGCCGCGCGCCGCACCCCGAGGCACCACGCGGGCAAACACGCCGCAAGCCGTGAGTGCGGCCTCGCGGCACGGGCACGACGGCGCTCCGCTTCCAGACCGCTACCCGGTCGAATACCAAGCAGAGCGGGGATTCAGGCCGCCGAACGCCGGCCCAGATCGCGGGCGCGCCGCAACCGCGCCCGCGCGATTCGTTCGCGGACCTCGGGTTGCTCCAGGAAATCGGCGAGTGTGATTGCGTCGAGGAAGTCGTAGATCCGTTGACTGAGCACGGTCCACAGCTCCCGGGTGGCGGGCTGCTCGTCCGCGCCCGGCGTCGCGGTCCGCGCGGCGCCCGGCCCGTCCACGGCGGCGACGATCCGCGCCATGCTGATTTCCTGCGGCGGTCGTGCGAGCCGATAACCGCCGCCCGGCCCGCGTACGCCCTCCACCAGACCCCGGCGCCGCAAGTGCGCGAACAACTGCTCCAGGTAGGACAAGGAGATGCCCTGAGACTGGGAGATGTCCGCCAATGCGACGGGCCCGTGGCGTGCGTTGAGGGCCAGATCGAGCATCGCGGTCACGGCGTGCTGCCCTTTCGTGGATAGTCTCATCGCTTGCGCCTTCTCGTTTCGGATGCAGCGGCGAAAAGCCGCTGTTCCCACGTTTGCATTCCGTAGGAGCGTATCATTTGTTGAGTAATTAGGTCAAGTTTAGAGTCTCTGATATGGGAATCCGAAAACTCCTCGTTTTCAGGGCCGTGAGGTTCAATATGGCGTATTGGCGATATCGCGCGGGGTCGAACGGAGGACTCTTTTACCGCGGATAAATTACCCTGATGCCCGCATGCGGGACGGGACGGAATCCACGCCCCCGGTATGGTAAACTCCAGCCGGTCGCGGCGGCACCCGATACGGGCGGCGCGGCACATATCGGGGTCACGGCGGATCAGTATCGACGTATCCGGACGGTGGCGGTCGACGGGACAAATATCGGATACAGCGGAGCGAGGAATGGCAAGCAAAGAATCCCTGGAGGCACGGGCCGCACAGTGCAACGGCGTGGACGACCTCGTGGCGTTGGCGCGCGAGGCCCTCGCGGACCCGGCGGATCCCGACTATGCGCGGGAACTGCTCAATCAGGCGGAGATGCAGTGCCAGTTCCCGGCCGACTACGCGAAGGTGGCCGAAGTGCACGCCGGCCCGCTCGACGAGCGCGACTACGCGCGCGACCTCTACCAGCAGGCCGAGGATGCCTGCTTCGAGGGCAAGGAATTCGCGCTGCTCGGCCACAGCATCGCAACGCACCTCGGCGATCGCGACAAGGGGCGCGAGCTGCTCACCAAGGCGGCCGAGGAGTCCAAGGAACTCGCCGAATTCCTGACCCTGGCCCGCTATGCCAAGGAAGACCTGGAAGACGACGCGCTGGCCAAGGAACTGCTGGGCAAGGTCGAGGGCGCCTGCAAGGGTCTCGAGGACTTCCGCACTCTCGCGGAGACCGTGCTTCGCGAACAGAACGACCCGGAAACCGCGCGCGAACTTTACAAGAAGGCGGCGCGCTTCTGCGCCGACGTTCCGGTCACCGTGGCCTACGCCCAAGGTATCGTGGAACTGTTCGACGACCGCGACTGGGCGCGCAAGATTCTCGACGATGCGCAGAGCGAGTGCCAGTTCACCAAGGAGTTCGTGGAACTGGCGTCCGGCTACCAACGACTGTTCGGCGATACCGACAAGGTCAAGGAGCTGCTCGAACAGGCCCGGGAATTCGCCATGACCGGCGAAGAGAACATGGACCTCGCGCGCGGATTCTGGACGCTGCTGCAGGACAAGGAAGCCGCATCCGCGGCCTATGAGAAGGCGCTCGCCGAGATTGCGACCGGCTCCGAATTGCTCGAACTCGCCAAGACCGTGGCCGTAGAACTCGGCGACAAGGCCCTTGCCTCCAAGGTCTACGAGAAGGCCGAAGGCAAGCTGACGGGCACCGCGGATCTGCTCAAGCTCGCCCGTTCGGTATGCGAAGACCTCGGGGACCGGGCGCTGGCCGCGCAGATCCACACCCGCCTGGAGGAACGCCTGGTCTCTTCCGCGGACCTCAGCGCCCTGGCCGGCGAGGTGATCGCCACACTGGATGACAAGACCCGTGCCGCGGCGATCTACGAGAAGGCCTTGAAGCAGGTCGGCGACTTCCAGGGCTACATGAAGCTGCTCGACCAGGTATGCGAACGACTGGACGACGAGGCGCTCGCGCGCCGGATCCTGGAGCGGGCCGAACAAGGCGCCGCATCCAGCACCGACCTGCTGGAACTCGCCGCGCGGGCGCAGGATCTGCTCCGGGAAGAGGCGTTCACGCGGCGCCTGGTGGAGACCGCCGAAGAGAAGGTCACCACGCTTCAGGAATTGCGCGCCGTCGCCGAGGCGGTAAAGAAATACTTCAACGACGACGCGGCGTGGGCCACGCGCGTGGCCGAGAAGCTCGAGAAGCGCGAGGCCAACCAGTCCGTCTACGAGGCGTTCCAGAAACGCGAGGCGGGGGCGGACACGCTGAAGAAGTACCTGATCCTGGCCCACGAGGTGATGGAACGCCTGGAGGATCCCTACTATGCACGCAAACTCCTCGCAGCGGCCGAGGCCCTGCTGGCCGGGCGGCCCTTCGTCTTCAACCGCTATCACGACCTGATCCTCGCCGTCGACCGCCACCTGCACGATCACGACTGGACCCGCCGGTTGCTGGACGCGAGCGCCGATCGCTGCACCACCTTCTCCTGCCTGCACGAAGTGGGACATTGCGCGGCCCGCGAGCTGTCCGACGGCGCGGGCGGGCGCGAACTGGCGCAGCGCTACTACCAGGCCTGTGAAGGGAAGATCGACGACGACGGCGCCAAGTCACCCTACGATTACAGCAAGCTCGCGAGCATCGTCCTCGAGGATCTGGCGGACCGCGATTGGGCCGGCGGGCTGCTGGAGAAGGCCGAGGGAGTCGCGCGGAATCACTTCGCGCTTTCCCATCTGGGGCTGCTCGCGGCGCGCATGGGCGATGCCGGACTCGCCCAGCGCCTCTATGGGGCGGCCGCCGCCGCCTGCGACACCGCGGTCGCCTTCGTGCAACTCGCCACGCGCCTGCTCGCGCACGGCGTCCCGGAGGATATCGTGCACTCGATCTACGAGGTCGGCGGCCACCGGCTGCAGGACCCGGTCGAGCACCTGCATTGGGTGGAGGGGATCCTCGAGGTGTTCCGCGACGACGACTGGGCGCGCACGGAATATGACGCCATCGCCGGGCGGTTCACCACGTCCAATCAGACCTTGTACCGGGCGAGCCGCAAGTACCGTCTTGAACGCACCCTGTAAGGGACCGACGACCGGTTCGGTCCGGTGTCGTTGCGGATTCAGGCGTCGGACAGGATACGGGCGGGTGCCGCCGTGTGGACCGACGGGCGGAAACGATGACCCTGACACAAACAGTAGTTCAGCCACTTCTCCAGGAACAGGTTGGCCTGCCAGCGATGCATCAGGCCCGACCGGGCACCGGAGCGCGGCGCCCGACCGTCCCGGCAGGACAGCACCTCGACGAGTCGGGCGTCGTGGTAGACGCGCAGCCGTGCGTCGGGATCGGCCACCGGATCCCCGCCGTTCCGGTGCCGGAAATAATAGGTCAGCAGCAAAATCGTAGTATAGCGGGTACGTTCCAGCACCGTGAGGTGCAGATCCGGCGATCCATCGACTTGCGGGGCGACTTGCGGAGCCCCGCTCGCGGGGATGATATGCAAGTGGGGAACGAGCGCCAACAGTCGCGCGTAGTTGGTTTCGTACAGGGCCATCAACCCCGCGAAGGTGCGTCGCGGATAACCGCCCGCGAGGTATTGCCAGTGCTGTTCCATGACCGCGCCATCATAGCATAGCGACCTTCCCCGCCGGCGGTCGCCCCCGTCGAATCAAATCGTCCAATGTGACCCGGGCGCGCGCCGGCGCGCAGACCATCGACACGAACGGACACGCAATGAAGATTGACAACGTCACAACCACGCCATTCGACGACCAACGCCCGGGAACCTCGGGATTGCGCAAGAAGGTGAGCGTGTTCCGTCAGCCGCATTACCTCGAAAACTTCATCCAGTCGATCTTCACGGTACTCGAGGACCGGGAGGGCGCGACCCTGATCCTCGGCGGAGACGGCCGCTACCACAACGCCGCCGCCATCCAGGTCATCCTGCGCATGGCCGCCGCCAACGGCATCGCCCGTGTGCTGGTGGGCCGCGGCGGGATCCTGTCCACCCCCGCGGCGTCGTGCGTGATCCGCAAGCACCGCGCCGCGGGCGGCATCATCCTCTCGGCGAGCCACAATCCGGGAGGACCGCAAGGGGACTTCGGGGTCAAGTTCAACATCGCCAACGGCGGCCCCGCACCGGAGTCGGTCACCGAGGCGATCTACCGGAACACGCGAGAGATCCGCGAATACCGTATCGCCGCACACCCGCCGGTGCCGCTGGAGCACCCGGGCACGCACGCGCTCGGCGCCATGACCGTGGAAGTAATCGACCCGGTTGCGGACTACGCCGAACTGATGGAACGCCTGTTCGACTTCGACGCGATTCATGCGCTGTTCAACTCCGGCGGGTTCCACATGCGCTTCGACGCACTGCACGCCGTAACCGGACCCTATGCCCACGCCATCCTGGAGCAGCGCCTCGGCGCGCCGCCGGGCACAGTGGTCCATGGAACGCCGCTCGAGGACTTCGGCGGCGGGCATCCCGATCCCAACCTGGTCTACGCGCGCGAACTGGTCGACGCCCTCTTCCGCACCGACGCACCCGACTTCGGCGCGGCCTCCGACGGCGACGGGGACCGCAACATGATTCTCGGCCGGCGCTGCTTCGTCACGCCGAGCGACAGCCTGGCGGTGCTTGCGGCCAACGCGCACCTCATCCCCGGCTACCGCCTGGGTCTGCGCGGCGTCGCCCGCTCCATGCCCACCAGCCGCGCCGTCGATCGAGTCGCCGCGGCGCACGGCATCGACTGCTACGAGACCCCCACCGGCTGGAAGTTCTTCGGCAACCTGCTGGATGCGGGGCGCGTCACCTTGTGCGGTGAGGAGAGCTTCGGGACCGGATCCGATCACGTACGCGAGAAGGACGGATTGTGGGCGGTCCTGTTCTGGCTCAACCTGCTGGCCCTTAAGCGCGAGCCGGTGAACAAACTCCTGCGCAATCACTGGCGCGCCTTCGGCCGCGATTACTATACGCGTCACGATTACGAGGCGCTCGCGCCCGAGCCCGCACACGCGATGCTGGAGGAGCTGCACAAACGGCTCGGCGAGCTGCCGGGGCGGCGCTACGGCAAACGCACGGTGAGCTTCGCCGACGACTTCGCCTATACCGATCCGGTGGACGGGAGCGTGAGCACCGGCCAGGGTATCCGCATCCGTTTCGACGACGACGCGCGGATCGTCTTCCGCCTGTCCGGAACCGGCACGGAGGGCGCCACGCTGCGGGTCTACCTGGAACGCTTCGAGCCGGACCCGGCGCACCACGGCCGGGATCCCCAACGAGTCCTCGCCGGTCTGATCGCCACCGCCGGGGAGATCGCCCGGATCCAGGCCCATACCGGACGCACCGCGCCCACGGTGATCACCTGACATTGACTTCCTCCCCGGCCTGAAGGCCGGAGATGACTGGTGACACCGCTCCGCGGTGTCACCCATCCGCGGGCAGGGCTAACCGTGCGCCGGGGCGTGCCCCTCGGGCTGGCTGCCGGGCACCAGGTAGTAATGGGCGACCGGGTGCAGGTCGGCGTCGAACTCGTAGACCAGAGGTACACCGGTCGGAATCTCGACGCCGGCGATCTCCTCATCCGGGACGGCTGCCGACACCGCCCGACTGGTGACACCGCTCCGCGGTGTCACCCATCCGCGGGCAGGGCTAACCGTGCGCCGGGGCGCGCCCCTCGGGCTGGCTGCCGGGTACCAGATAGTAATGGGCGACCGGGTGCAGGTCGGCGTCGAACTCGTAGACCAGAGGTACACCGGTCGGAATCTCGACGCCGGCGATCTCCTCATCCGGAATGTCGTTGAGGTGCTTGACGAGCGCCCGCAGGGAATTGCCGTGCGCGGAGATCAGCACGTTGCGCCCGGAACGCAGCACCGGGGCGATGGTCTCTTCCCAGTAGGGCAGCAGGCGATCGAGGGTATCCTTGAGTGATTCCGTAGCGGGGAGCAAGGCCGGGTCGACGTCCGCGTAGCGGCGGTCGAAGCGTGGGTGACGCGGGTCGGACGGCTCCAACGCCGGCGGGCGGCTCGCGTAACCACGGCGCAGATCGTGCACCGCCTCGGCACCCAGCTTGCGCGCCATCTCCTGCTTGTCCAGTCCCTGCAACGCCCCGTAGTGGCGTTCGTTCAGCCGCCATGTCAGGTGTGTCGGCACCCACATGAGATCCATGGCGTCCTGGACGATCCACAGGGTGCGGATGGCGCGCTTGAGCACCGACGTGAAGGCGACCTCGAACCGATGCCCATAGACCCGCAACAGCCGCCCCGCCTCACGTGCCTCGGCGATCCCTTTCTCGGTCAGGTCCACGTCGGTCCACCCGGTGAAGCGGGCCTCGAGGTTCCACTGGCTCTGGCCGTGGCGCAGCAGTATCAGCTTGATCGACAAAGCTCCTCCTCTACGATATCGGTGATGAATCCTTGCGCGCGGACTCCGCCCCGCCCCGGCGCGCGCGGCGGGAGTATATCGAATCCCGGCGCCGACAGCGCCCTCAATCCATAATTGACCCCGCAGTGCACCTTGCGTTCCCCCGACGACGCCGTAGCGCCGCCGGTACGCCCCGCACGCGGACGGGGCCGCCGGAGGGCGCATCGCGCCGGGATCTCAGCCGTCCCCGGCCTCTTCGGGGATCCGCACCGCCAAAACGTCGCAGGGCGCATGGTGCAACACGCCGTTGGCGGTGGCGCCGAGCAGTAGCGACAGGCCGTGACGGCCGTGCGTCCCGACGACGATCAGGTCGACCTCGTGCTCCCGCGCGAAGCGCACGATCTCGCGTTTCGGCGAACCGGCCTCCACGTGCGTCTGCGTGCCCTCGACTCCCACCCAGGCCAGGCGTTTCTCCAATTCGGCCCGGGCCCGGTCCATGAGTTGGTTCTCGATATCCACCCCCATCGGCACTACCGGGTCGTAGGCCAGATCCAGGGGTGGCACGTACTCCACCACGTGCAACAACGACAGCCGCGCGCCGTATTGGCGGGCCAACGCCGCGGCGCGGCCGGTCACGGGGTCCTCGCCCGGGGCTAGATCCACCGCCGCCAGGATGTGCCGGTAGTTCTCCATCGCGCATTCCTCCCCCTGCCGGACACAATGATCGCGCCGGCGGATTGCCGGACTCGTGTCACTCCAGAATAAAGGATACAGGATTCCGGGGCCGGCACGCGCCTCGCCCTTTCCGGGAGGGCGCCGTCCGGAGTGTCGCCGTGCTCCGTATGCGAAACGGGACATCCAAGTCGCCGTTTCGCCTTCGCGGCTTCGCCACTACGCCGGAACGCGCGGGTCAGCGACTCTCGCGCCCGATCGCGCGGCGCTCGCGCCGATCCGCCGCATCCAGGGTCTGCTGGACTCCGCGCGCCCGACCGAGGTCACGGATCGGCTGCTGGAACAGGGTGTGGGTCGCGGGGGCCTGCGGCGGCGGCTCCGGCTCCGACTTCGAGCACCCGACCGCCATGGTCAGGAGCACCAAGAGCATCGCGAGCCCGATCGTACGTTGCATGACACCGCCCTCCCGCACCGGGACTCCGTGGGTCGCCGTCGGCGACCTCACGCGCCCGGGTCGTCGATCGGTGATCGGCCCGACGATGGACCTCCTTGAGCCCCCGCTCCACCGGGCGCGGTCTGCACGGCGCAGGGCGTACCGTGCGTCGTTGCGGCCGGCACCAACTCGATCACGGCGATCTCGGGCGGCGCCAGAAATCGAATCGGCGGCCCCCAGGACCCGGTCCCGGCGCTCAGGTAGAGCCGCGAACCCGCCCCCGGCTCGGAGAGCCCGTGGCGTACCGGATAGACGCGCCGCACCACCCACCCGAACGGGAAGATCTGGCCGCCGTGGGTATGACCCGAGAGTTGCAGGTCGAAGCGGCCCAGGCTCGCAGCGCTCACCATCGGGCGGTGTTTGAGGAGGAGCGTGCAGCGGCCCCCGGGCAGCGTGTCGAACACCCGCGCCTCGGCGTCGGCCCCGCCCGCGGCGGGGTCGTCGACCCCGGCCACCACGAGCGCGTCCCCGACCGCCCGCGCGGCGTTGCGCAGCACCGTGAAGCCCGCCCGGCGCGTGAACGCCACGGCCCGATCGAGCCCCGCGTAGCACTCGTGGTTACCGATGACGGCGAACTTGCCGAGCCGCGCCGGCACCGCCGCCAGCACGCGCGCCGCCGGGCCGACGCGGGCGATGTCCCCGTCGACCAGGTCGCCGGTCGAGACCAGGAGGTCGGGTCGCAACGCCGTGAGCCGCGCGGCGAGTCGACACACCGATCCGACGCCGGTCATCGCGCCGAGGTGCAGGTCCGAGATGTGCACCACCCGGACCGGTTCGTGGCCCGCGGGGAGGCCGGTGCAGGCCAGCGTCAACCGCCGCACCCGCACCCGGCGCGCCTCGACGGCCCCGTAGAGCGCCGAGGCGACAGCCAACGACGCGGCGGCCGAAAACAGGCCGCGTGCCGAGGGATCCGGCAGCGATACTATTCCCCAACGCCGCGCAAGATCCACGGCGAGCGCCGCGGCCTCGACCGCAAGGTGCCAGCCCACGAACAAGATGAGCAGGCCCATCCAGAGGTAGCCGACCCGCGCCAGCGCACGGCCCGCAGTCGCGGCCCCGCGCCGGTCGAGGACGTGGGCCAGCACGGGGGCGAACGCCGAAAACACCAGGGCCGCGGCGAGTGCCGCGGAAGCCGGAACGGCGAGCGCGAATGCCGCCCGCGCCGCAAGGAAGGCGTAGGCGTGCATTGCGCAGTAGACCAGGAAGGCCGCAAAGAGGAAGGCCATGGCGGCCCCGATTCTGCGCCGCCGCGCACGGCAAGTCGACGATCCGGGAACGCGGGCCGTCCGACCGGAATCAGGCCGCCCGCCGCCGCCCCGCGGCTGCGCGCACGCCGAGTGCGACGATACCCGAGACCATCAGCACCAAGCCGCCGGGCAGCGGGACCGGGACGGGATTCAGATCGACCGTACGGTAACCCGCGAGCTGCGCCACCCCGAGGATGTCCACCCCGGTGAGGAGCTTGCGCTCCGAAGGGGGGAGCGAGTAATACAATTCGGCCGTTTCGATATCGATGTGCCCGCCGGTCGTCGTGCGGATGGATGTGCCGACGTCCGGGAGCGGACCCGCTACGACCACGTTGGTACCGGACGACGGCGTGAACCCCAGGGCGTGCCCGATCTCATGCAGTGCCACGCTCAGCAGGTCGTAATTGCCGGCGGCGGCCCCGTTCGCGCCCGTGAACACCCGGCCGGTATTCACGATCCCGCCGCCGAGATCGGCGCTGCTCGACGTGAAGGTCGAGTATTCCGAATTGCCGGTAGGTGTGGGGTCGAGGAACCAGGACCAGTTGGCTGAGTTGGAGTTGTTGAACTCAATGTTTACGTAATTCGGCGGATAATGGTAATAAGAGCTCTTGTGCGAGAAGGTGAAGGTGGAGGCAAGCACGTTGGGTCCCAGCGTCCCCCACCCGGTCAAGATCCGGACCGAACCGGACGAGGGGATCGCCTTCTCCCAGTAGTCTATCGCGGTGTCGAAGATGTCGGTCAGGTTGCCGCCGCCCTTGGCGCTCGACGGCGTGGTGAAGGACGGGAACTTGGAGGACAGGAACTGGGCGGTGATGGTAACGGCACCCGCCGGCGCGGCACTCAACGCGAACAGCCCCAGCGCCAACAACGCCGCGCGGTACCGGCCGCCGCTCGGGAAACCCGCCTGCCTCTTCTGCGTCACTTTTCCGTCTCCTCGGTCGCGATCGATGTCCCCCGGCACCTTCCCCGCCGGGGCCGTGCGTCGCAGCCGCGCCGCCTATGCCGGTCGCGGGTGAACCGGGTCAGTGGGCAATGGGCAATGAGCAATGAGCAATGGTCAGTGGGCAATGGTCAGTGGGCAATGAGCAAGCAGCATTCGTGCCAAGTGCAAGCAGCGGACCTTTATCGGTTGTAACGTCCACCGGCAGGATTGGATCGATCGGACCCCCCCGACAAGCCGGCCGGAACACATCGGTCACGGCGCCGACGCCGAGCGGCAAGGATCCGGGCCCGGTCGATACGCAACGCCGATACTAAATCGACCGCCTCGATCACGTCGAGTTCGGTCTCGGGACAAGCATGATCCGGGGCACTGGATTTCCCCGGCGGCATGGGCGAACATAAGCGGCTTCTAATGCGTCGAATGGAGACCCGCCATGCCTACCTACGATTACCGTTGCGAGGCGAACGGCCGGATCGTCGAGGTCCGGCATGGGATGAACGAGATCGTCCGCGATTGGGCGGATCTGTGCGCGCGCGCCGGCATCGAGCCCGGCGATACACCCGGCGACGCCGAGGTGGTCCGATTGATCACGGGCGGGCACGTCATCACGCATACCGGCAGCGGTGACGCGATGCCGTGCGGTAACGGGCCCTGCGGCAGCGGGCTGTGTGGACTGGAGTAGATGCGCCGGGCCATGTGTCCCAATGGTCGGCAGGGTGATCCCGTAAGCGATGTTTGAGATCTCCGGCATCGGAATCGCCGCGGCGTTCGCCGCGGGTATCGTCTCCTTCCTGTCACCGTGCGTCCTGCCGTTGGTGCCGGGCTACGTCTCCTATGTCGCGGGCCGCGACTTCGACGAGATGCGCACCCGCCCGGGAGCGCGTGCCCAAGCCCTGGGGATGAGCCTGATCTTCGTTCTCGGATTCTCGACCGTCTTCATCCTGCTCGGCGCAGGCGCCCAGTTCCTCGGTCACACCCTGCTCGAATACCGTACCCAGACCAACCTGATCGGCGGGGCGATCATCGTGCTGTTCGGCCTCTCGATGCTCGGCGTGCTGCGCATTCCGCTGTTGCAGCGCGACCTGCGCCTGCATCTGGACATACCGGGCGGACGGGCGTTGTCGGCGTATCTGCTCGGCATCGCCTTCGCCTTCGGCTGGACACCCTGCATCGGTCCGGTGCTCGGCAGCATCCTGATGGTCGGCGCGACCGGCGCCACCGGCAGCACCATGGCGTTGCTGAGCGTGTACTCGCTGGGCTTGGCGATCCCCTTCCTGCTCGTGGCGCTGTTCACGGATCGCATCATGAGCCGCGTGCGCTCCGTAGGCCGGGTCGGGCGGCGCCTGTATCAGGCGGCGGGCGTGATACTCGTCGTGATGGGGGTGCTGATCCTCACCAACCAGTTCACCTGGATCGCCCAGTGGATCGCGCGCATGTTCCCGGCACTGGCACGCATCGGCTGAGGTATTTGCCGGGCGACCCACCGCGCCGGTACGTACGCCTTTACGCGGTGGACCGAGGCGCCCGGGCATTGCCCAACGCGGCCTCGATCTTCGGACGCTGGTCGGTAAACGTACCGTAGAAGACCCGGCCGTCGATCACCGTGATCGGCGCCACGCGCACTCCATGACGGCGCTTGGCCTCGTCCGCCACCCCGGGACGACTGAGATCGTATTCCGTGCAGGCAACGCCGTTCTGCGCGAACCACCGTTTCAGGGCCGCACAGTCGGGGCATCCGGGGCTTGTATACAAGAGGATCTCGGGCATCTGCACCGGCTCCATTTGGACACGGTCTCGCCTATTCCGGTAGGGCCGGGCTTGCCCGGCCGGCGACGCGGATCCGTGGTAATCGCGGCGGGTTTCCGTGAGGTTGTCGGCGGGCCGAGGCGCCCTACCGGGAGGCACAAAGGACCGTTGCGGGAGATACGGGCGGCATCTCCCGCAACGATTTCGCGTCAGGACTTCACGTCGGCCTCGTAGCCCTCGCTCTTGACGGCCTGGACCAGCGCCTGGGGGTCGGGGTCGCCCATCACCACCGCCTGCTTGTTCTCCAGACTCACCTCGGCGGACTCCACACCCGTCACGCCCTGCAGCGCCTTGGTCACTGCGGACACGCAGTGCTGACAGGTCATTCCGGTCACGTTCAGTATCATTTCCGACATAGCACTACTCCTCTTTCATCGATTGCCGTTGACTTCACGGCCCCAAAATCCGTATCACCGCACTCGCCGGCCGCCGCTCAGTGCGCGATCGCGGCACGCGAGGTGGCGCGCGGCGCATCCGCCGGCGCTCCCACCGTGTCGATACGCGCGCCCTGCAGCCGTCGCAGGCGCAGGCTGTTGGTCACCACGAACACGCTGGAGAAACCCATTGCAAGCCCCGCCACCATCGGGTTGAGATGGATCCCGAAGCTCGGATAGAACACGCCGGCGGCGAGCGGAATCAGCAGGATATTGTAGAAGAACGCCCAGAACAGGTTGCCGCGGATGGTGCTCATGGTGCGCCGCGCCACGTTGTAAGCGGTCACCACCCCCGCCAGATCGTCGCGCGTGAGAGTGATGTCGGCGGCCTCGATGGCGATGTCGGTCCCGGTACCCACGGCGATGCCGACCTCCGCCTGGGCGAGCGCCGGTGCGTCGTTGATGCCGTCGCCGATAAACGCCACCTTGCGCCCCTCGCCCTGCAGCTTGCGGACCGCGGCCGCCTTGCCGTCGGGCAGCATCTCCGCCTCGAAGCGTCCGATCCCGACTTGGCGTGCCACCGCCGCGGCGGTGCGTTGCGCGTCACCCGTGATCATCACCACCTGCAGTCCGCGCGCCTCGAGTGCGGCGATCACCGGCGCGGCACCGGCCTTCAGCGGATCCGCCACCGCCATCGAGGCCGCCGGCACACCGTCGACGGCCAGATAGATCGGTGTCTTGCCCTGCTCGGCCCAATCGCCCGCGCGCCCCGCGAACCGCGTGACGTCGATGCCCTCGCGCGTCATCAGGCGCTCGGCGCCGAGCAGTACCGTGCGGGTGCCGACCTGCGCGCGCACACCGTAGCCCGGGATCGCCTGGAAGTCCTTCACGCCCGGCACCTCGATACCCGACTCGCGCGCCGCGGCGACGATCGCCACCGCCAACGGGTGCTCGCTGCCCGCCTCGACCGCGGCGGCGAGACCGATGACGTCCTCGCGCGTCATCCCTTCGGGTTCGAGGTCGGTGAGCCGCGGGTGCCCCTCGGTGATCGTTCCGGTCTTGTCGAAGACCACGGTGTCGACGTGGCTGAGGGCCTCGAGCGCCTCGCCCTTGCGATAGAGCACACCCAGTTCCGCGGCGCGTCCGCTGCCCACCATGATCGCGGCCGGCGTTGCGAGACCCATCGCGCAGGGGCAGGCCACCACCAGCACCGCTACGGCGCTGACCAGCGCCAGCGTGATCGCCGGCGACGGGCCGAATGCCAGCCACACCAGAAAGGTGATCGTCGCCAGGGCGAGGACCATCGGGGTGAACACGCGCACTACGCGATCGGCGAGCCCCTGGATCGGAAGCTTCGAGCCCTGCGCGCGCTCCACCAGGCGAATGATCTGTGCGAGCACGGTCTGCTTGCCGACCTGCGTGGCCTCCACCTGCAGCATGCCGCGCTGGTTGACCGCGCCGCCGACCACCTCGTCGCCGGCGCGCTTGGCCACCGGCGTGGGCTCCCCGGTGAGCATCGATTCGTCGACGTAACTCTCGCCCTCGCGCACCACGCCGTCGACCGGCAGGCGCTCGCCGGGGCGCACCACAACGCGGTCGCCGGGCCGCACGCTGCGAATCGGGACCTCCTCCTCGTGCCCGTCGCGCAGCACGCGTGCGGTCTTCGCCTGCAACCCGATCAACTTCTTGATCGCGGCGCTGGTGCGACCCTTGGCGATCTCCTCCAGGTACTTCCCGTAGAGGATCACGGTGACGATCACCGCGGCCGAATCGAAGTAGAGACCGCGCGCCTGTTCCGGGAACAGCCAGGGCAGGACCAGCACCACCAGACTGTAGAGCCACGCCGCGCCGGTACCGGTCATGACCAGCGAGTTCATATCCGGCGCAAGGTGGCGGTAGGCGATCCAGCCGGGCCGGAAGAAGCGCCGCCCGGGTCCGAACAGCACCACCGTGGCGAACAGTGCTTCGGTCCAGTCCCAGAATCCGGTCACAGGCACCAGCGTGCGCAGGACGTGTTCGAACCCCGGAGCGAAGTTCTCGCCGAAGGAGAGCACCAGCACCGGGATGGTAAGCACGGTCGCGATCCAGATGTCGCGGCGCATGGCGCGCCGTGAGGCGGCGCGTGCGGCCTCCTCGACCGCATCCGAGTCCTCGTCCCCGCCGAGGAGGCGCGGCTCGTAGCCGATCTCCTCGATCGCCCCTGCGATCTCCTCCGCCTCCAACGTGGCCGGGAAGTAGCGCACGCTCGCACGCTCCGTGGCCAGATTCACGGTGGCCTCCAACACACCGGGCAGCCGTGCCAACGCCCGCTCCACGCGCCCGACACAGGAGGCGCAGGTCATGCCGCCGACGCCGATCTCGATCTCCGCGGTTATCGGCGTATAGCCCGTCTCGCGAACGGCCGCCGCGATCCGCGCGGCGTCGAGCCGCTGTTCCTCGTACCGAACGCTCGCACGCTCGGTGGCGAGGTTCACGGAGGCCTCTTCCACCCCGGGCAACCCCTTGAGCGCACGCTCCACCCGTCCCACGCAGGAGGCACAGGTCATGCCTTCGATCCCGAGTTCAAGCGTCTGCATCGGCTTCTCCTTAACGGTCTGCGGGCGGACGTCAGTCGTTCTCGTTCAACGCCGCCAGGATCGGACACTCCGCCGTGGAGCCCTTGCCGTTGCAATGGACGGCCAATTCCTCCAATGCCTGCTTCATCCGCTGCAGGTCGTGCAGGCGCGCCTCGATGTCGCGGATCTTCTCCAAGCTGAGGCGCTTCACGTCGCGTGCATGACCCTGCGGGTTGTCGTTCAGTGCAAGCAGGGTCGCGATCTCCTCGAGCGAGAAACCCAGCGCCTGGGCGCGGCGGATAAAGCGCAGCCGCCGTGCGGCGTCGCTGCGGTAGATCCGATAGCCGGCGGCGGTGCGCTCCTCGGGCGCGAGCAGGCCGAGGCGCTCGTAGTAACGCAACGTCCCCGCGCCCACACCGACCTGCTTGGCGAGCGTCCCGATAGTCATGGTCTGCATGGTCTGATCCTCCCGGTTGCGGCGTATCTTAAAGCTTGAAGTGCGCTTCGAAGTCAAGGCCGATCCGACGGCGAGGCGAAAGCCTTCGCGATCAAGCCTACACCTTAGAGTGTACTGCAAGGTCAAGGCCGGCACGGCCCGCCCGTACCGGGGACGAAATCCCGGCGTCGGAATCGCCGATAAAGCGCGCCCGTCTGTCATAATCCGATCCCTCCGAACACTCAATGATCCAAGGAGGAGCCCTGCCATGCGCTACCTGCTGATCGCGACCCTCGCCCTCTTCGGCTCCCTGTCGATCCCGCCGGCGCACGCCGGCGGAAACGGGCTGATCACCCTGCGCAGCGCCCATAGCATGACGCGCACCATTCAGCGTCTGAGGAGTGCGCTACGCGCCAAGGGCATGAGCGTCTTTGCACAGATCGACCACGCCCGGGGCGCCGGTCGCGTCGGACTCGAACTCCGTCCCACGACCTTGCTGATCTTCGGCAATCCCAAAATGGGTACGTTGCTGATGGAGTGCAAGCAGGGCGTCGGCATCGACCTGCCGCAGAAGATGCTGGCTTGGCGCGACGCCCGCGGCCGTGTATGGCTCACGTACAATGACCCGCGCTATCTCGCCGGGCGTCATCACCTCGGTCGTTGCGGGGCGGCAACGATACGCAAGATGAGCGTGATCCTGCGGCGTTTCGCAAAGGCGGCGGTCGCCCCGTGAGCCGCTCACCGCGCGACGACCGGCGACGGGGGCACGATGCCGACGGGGCGGACGCTCCCTACACCATCGGCACCCTGGCCCGCGCGGCGGGCGTGCATGTGGAGACCGTCCGTTACTACCAACGGATCGGGCTGATCGCCGAGCCGCCGCGCCCGCCGGGCGGCGTGCGTCACTATGCGCCGGAGATCGCCGAGCGGATCCGTTTCATCAAACGGGCGCAACGCCTCGGCTTCACGCTGCACGAGATCGCCGAACTCCTGGATCTCGGGGACGGGCGCTGTGCCGACGTGCGCCGCCGCGCCGAGGCGCGCCGCGACCAGATCACCGCACAGATCGGGGATCTCCGGTCCATGCGCGACGCACTGGAGGGATTGATCCGCGCCTGCCGCACCGGCCGTCGACGCCACTGCCCGATCGTGCAGAACCTCGCGCGCGGAAGACCTCCCTCCAAGGACCCGCGTCCGTCCTGACCCGGTGTGCGTCGGGGAGAACCTCGTGTGCCGGCGGCGCATTTCCGAATCCGCGGCCGGGGTCCGGCAAACCGCCCACACTTGAAAGGGTTGACTCCGTACCCGCATACGGCATGTAGGCTTTCCCCCGAAACGAGGGCCGGGACGGAGACGACGATGGCTGCTACTCCCGGTACCAATCCCGGCGCGAATCGCACTCTCGCGGCGGGGGTGGTCACCGCGGTGCTCGGCTCCCTGTGCTGCGTCGGCCCCCTGGTGCTGCTGGGATTGGGTGTGAGCGGGGCGTGGATCGGCCACCTCACCGCGCTCGAGCCCTACCGCCCGATCTTCATCGCCATCACCGTGCTGTTCCTCGCCCTGGCCTTTCGCCGGCTCTACCGGGTGCCGCGCGTGTGCACGCCGGGCACCCCGTGCGCCGACCCGCGCACGCTGCGCACCCAGCGCGTGATCTTCTGGGTCGTCAGCCTGGCGCTCATCGCGCTGCTGGCCGCCCCGTGGGTCGCGCAGTGGTTTCTCGACTGACCCGTACGCAACGGAGGATTCGACCATGCGCCCCGCACTTCTGCTCGCCGCCGCCCTGGCCCTCGCCGGCCTGGGTATCGCCCCGCTGTCCGCGGCCCCCGCCACCCAACCGCCCGCCCAGGGGGCCCTGCATCTGAAGACCGTGACCCTGGCGGTATCCGGCATGACCTGCGGGCTGTGCCCGATCACCGTGCGTGCCGCCCTCAAGCACGTGCCGGGCGTCAAGTCGGCCCGGGCCGACTTCGCCACCCGCACCGCGACCGTGACCTACGACCCGCGCCGAACCGACGTGAGTGCCCTGACCCGTGCCACCGCCGACGCGGGCTATCCCTCCCACCTCAAGAAGTGACGGCGCGCCCGGCACCGCGCGGACAAGGTAAGAGGTGGGCAAGAGGTCGTTCGATGCGGGTACGCCACGCCGGAAGCGTGCAATCGCAAAGGCGCGCCTCTCAAGGACCCGCCGGCGCGAGTGCATCCGGATAGCGGGCCTCGTTGACGGCGCGGCCGAGGGCGAAGGCCTCGTCCAGCGTAAGCAGCCACGCGCCCGGGTTCCGGACGATCCAACCGCGCGCCGCCTCGGGCGAGGCGAAGAAGTGCACGAAACGGCAGAAGCTCGCCGTCGTGTGCCGGCGCAGTTCCGCCTCGTCCGGCAACAGGAAGGAGACCACGGCGCCCGCAGGGTGCGCGGAGAGCACGCCGTGCGGGGCGATCGTCAGGTGCACCGGCGTGCCGGTGGCGGGACACGCGGAGACGACGCGCGCGGTGGCGTTCAGCAGCCGCGGCAGGAACAGTGCGTCCCACGCGCACCACGTGTAGAGTGCGACGCCGCCGACCTCGAAGCGGTGTGCGGTCTCGCCGACCGACAGCCCGAGAAACCCGGTCACCGCCCCGCTCTCGTCCCGGAACAGGCCCGGCCATCCCGCCAGCGTGTGTTCCACCTCCGGTGTCGCGCGACCCATGACATCGGCGAGCCGGGCGGAGGACACCGCGCGCCCGAGCGCGAGCGACCGGTAGAGGGTCAATGCAAGTTCCTGATCGGCCGACGCCAGCGAAGGGAAGGCATCTGCAAAGCGTGTTGCGAGTCCACGCTCCGCGCCGTCGGAACCAACCGGTGTTCCGGCACCTCCCGATCCATCCATCTTCGTTCGCCTCCGTAGGGGACAGACCACGATTTTCCCGGCGCCGGAGCGACCGGGGAAACGGCCCATGGCGATCCCCCTCCCCGACAGGGACGGGGAAAACGCCTCACGCGCAGCGCGGCGCGCCGGGGCGATTCGGCATGCGCGCGAGGCGCGCGCGGTCGCGTGCGAACGGCTCCCGCCGCGTCACCCCCGCGAGGGTGATCTGCAGAACCTGCTGCGCCCATTCGGGGAGGTCTTCCCGGATCCGGTAGTGGACCCAGAGACCCGCGCGACGATCGCGGACCACCCCGGCCTCGCGCAGCAGGGCCAGATGGCGCGAAACCTTGGGCTGGGTGACGGCGAGCGCGCAGGTCAATTCGCACACGCATAATTCCCCCGCGGCCGCTAGCAGCAGGAGGCAACGCAACCGGGTGCCGTCACCGAGCGCACGGAAAAATGTGTTCGCGTCCATGGACGTTATATTGCTCAATTCGTATATATGTGTAAATAAACATTTTACCAAACCCCTCTCCGCCACGGAAACCCGGAAACAGGTACACCGAATGAGCGCCGGCGCTTGAGTGGAATCACACCCCAGTATATATTAGAGCGAATGCGAATCGTTCTCATCCGCTATTAAGGAACCGTCAAAGTGGACCTTTCTTCGCGCACTCCGCCAGGCACCCTCCCTCGTTGGCGAATGTTCATGCTGGTCATCGGCCCCGGCCTAGTGGTCATGCTCGCCGATACCGACGCGGGCAGCGTGATCACGGCCGCACAGAGCGGTGCCCGTTGGGGCTACAAGCTCCTGCTGCTCCAGGCGCTGTTGATCCCGATCCTCTATATGGTGCAGGAACTCACCGTGCGGCTTGGGCTCGTCACCGGGCGAGGCCACGGGGAACTGATCCGGGAACGCTTCGGGCGCGGCTGGGCGTGGCTGTCGGTCTCGACCCTGGTGGTGGCCTGCCTGGGGGCACTGGTCTCGGAACTGAGCGGCATGGCCGGGGTGGGCCTGCTCTACGGGGTACCGACTTGGCTCACCATGCTGCTGACGATCGCCCTTATTCTTACCGTGGTGTGGACCGGCTCCTATCGCTCGGTGGAGCGCATCGCGATCCTGCTCGGCATCTTCGAACTGGCGTTTCTGTGGGTCGCCTGGCGCGCGCACCCCGATCCCGCCCGACTGATGGACGAACTTACCCACATCCCGTTGGGCGATCCGCAGTATCTCTATCTCGCGGCCGCCAATGTCGGCGCGGTGATCATGCCCTGGATGGTCTTCTATCAGCAGTCGGCCGTCGTGGACAAGGGGCTCGGTCGCGAACACTTACACGCCGCGCGCCTCGACACCGCCATCGGCGCCGTCATCACCCAGGTGATCATGGCGGCGGTCCTGATCGCCGCGGCGGCGACGATCGGTCGGACGCGACCCGATACCCCGCTCGATACCGTGCAGCAGATCGCGGCGGCGCTCACCCCGTTCCTGGGGGTCAACGTCGGTCGTGCGGTGTTCGCCGTGGGAATGAGCGGCGCGGCGTTGGTCGCGACCCTGGTGGTTACGCTCGCCGCCGCGTGGGGCCTTGGCGAGGTCACCGGGTACCGCCGTTCCCTGGAGAACCACCCACGCGAGGCGCCGTGGTTCTACGGCACCTTCAGCGCCGCTCTGGTCGCCGCCGCGCTCGTAGTCACCTCGGGGGTCAATCTCGTGGACTTGAGCGTCGCCGTCGAAGTCATGAACGCCCTGCTCCTGCCGGTGGTGCTCGGCTTCCTGTTCCTGCTCGCCTGCAAGGCACTCCCCGATCCCTATCGCCTGCGCGGCGCCTATGCCTGGATCACCGGCACGGTCATCCTCGCCACCGCGGGCTTCGGCGTATACGCCGGCTTGAGCGGCGCCCTCGGCTGACCGGCTCGGGCGGCGCCCCCGGCGTGCTACAGCCAGCGCCGGGCCGCCCAGCCGACCCACTCCGCAGGCCGGCGGTTCCAGGCGCGGTGCCGCCAGTGCGACAGTGTGACCTCGCGGGCGGCGCCGAGGTTCTCCTCGAACTGCCGGTACAGTGCGGCGCACAGCCCCGTGTCGCGCGTCAGCACGGTCAGTTCATGGTTGAGCAGCAGACTGCGGTAATCGAGATTGGCGGTACCCACCGCGACCCAGGATTCGTCCGCCTGCAGAATCTTGGCGTGCAGCATGCGCGGCTGGTACTCGAAGATACGCACGCCGTCGGCGAGCAGCCCGGCATAGCTCGCGCGCGCCGCCCACGCGGCGAGCGCGACGTCGCCCTTCGCAGGCACCAGCACGTACACCTCCACGCCGCGCGCCGCCGCCGCGACCAGCGCCCGCTGCATGGGATGATCGGGCACGAAATAGGGTGTGGTCACGCGGATCACGCGCTGCGCGTCGCCGATCAGCTTGACGTACACTCGCCGCATCCGATTGCGGCAGCCCCGGGAAGGCGTGGGGATGAGTGCGGTGCTCGACGTCGCGGGGTACTCCGGGCTCCAGCGACTGCGCCCCGCCCAGAAGGCGTCGAACAGGTGCTGCGCCTGAAGCGCCGGCGCGCCCTGCATCCGCACGTGGCTGTCGCGCCAGCGCTGCTCCCCGAATGCCTCGGCCGAGGACTCCCGGTGGATGTTGAATCCCCCGACGTAGGCGCACGCGCCGTCGGCCACCAGCAGCTTCCGATGATTGCGCCGGTTGTAGCGTAACGGCTCGCGCCACGACCAGCGATGGAACCAGCGCACGCGGATCGGGCTCGCGCGCAGGAACCGCGCGAGCCGCGTCGAACCCCATACCAGCCAGCCGGCCGCATCCAGATGCAGCCGCACCTCCACGCCCTCGCGCGCGCGTCGGGCGAGCGCCTCGGCGAAGCGCCAGCCGATCTCGTCGTCCGCGAAGATATAGCTCTCCAGGGACAGCCGCCTGCGTGCGCCCGCGATGCTGGCCAGCATCGCCGCATACAGCAGGTCCCCTTCGGAGAACGCCTCCAGGGCGTCGTGCCCCCGCGTAAGCCGGGGGACACAGCGGTGACGGTCCGGGTGGCGCAAGTCAAGCACCCGCCGGTCCCGGAGGAAGGACGAAGAACGCACGGATCCCCCGCGCCATTCGGCGCTCGAGGCACCGCAGGCCCTTCCCGCGGGTCGAATGCTCGAGGAGACGGGCGGCGGTCATGGGCGGTGCGGCGGGGCTACCGGGAGTCGGCCGCACCGCGCTTCGCGGACGCCGGCGGCGGCCGGACCCCGGCGGCGCGGGCGGATGAATCGACCGGGGCCTCATCCTGAAGCAGCGATGCAAGCGGCGTGTGCAAGTGCTCGGCGAGCCCTTGATCCGCGGCCGCCAGGGTCGCCGCCAGCATACGGTCCCAACGGTCGGCGACGACCACGCCCGGCGAATCCGCGTGCAGCGCGAGGCGCGCGCCGGTGTAGAGGTCGTACAGGCTGAAGCGGTCCAGGTCCCGGCCGAGCAACCACTTGTTCCCACCCGCCACCGGTGCGACCAGGCGCAACGCTTCCAGACGCGCGAGCATGTCCTGGATCGCCGCGGTCGAGTACTGGCGCTCCAGGCGCAGCAGTTGCTCCAGGCGCAGGCCCTTGCCCTGTGTGTGCGCCGCCGACAGATGCCCGAGCAGCCGGAAGGCGAGGCGCACCGAGCGACCCGCCTCCTCGTCGCTCACGCCGGTACGGTGGCAGCGCGCCCCCAGGCAATAGGTGACCTCGGCGCCCAACAGGACGATCACCCACGTGATGTAGACCCAGAGCATGAACAACGGGATGACCGCCAGTCCGCCGTAGAGCAGCTCGTAGTTGTGCACCTGGGCCACGTAGGCCGCGAAGACACGCTTGGAAAGTTCGAACAGGGCCGTCGTGAACAACCCACCGACGGCGGCGTGCACGACCCGGACGTAGGCGCGCGGCGCCACCAGAAACAGCAGGGCGAAACCCGCGGTCTCCACCGACAGCGGCACCAGCCACATCCCGATCCAGCCAAGCCACTGCGAGAAGCTCACCAGGGCCTGATACTTGGCGAGCAGGAAATTCGTGGTGGTGAAGCTGACGCTCAGAAACAACGGTCCCAGGGTCACGAGCGCCCAGTACCCGACCAGCGTCGAGAGGATGGAGCGACGACGGTGGCTGCGCCAGATCCGGTTGAGCACCGAGTCGATCTCCCACAGGATCAGGGTGACCAGACCCACGACCCAGACCAGCCCGAACGCGCTCAGGCGCGCGGCATGGGTGCCGAACTCGGTGAGGTATCGGAGAACGGCCTCCCGCGAGACCGGGATCAGGTGGCGGATGATGCTGGTGCTGAGCGCGTTGAGCTGCTCGTGGAAGCCGGGAAACGAACTGAGGACACCGAATGCCACGATCCCGATGGGCACCAGCGCCAGGAGCGTGGTGAAGGTCAGGCTCGCCGCCCGCGTGGGGATCTCGTCGCGCCAGGAACGCGACCATACCGCGGCGAAAAACCCCCACAGCCGGTTGCGCCGCAACCGCAGCCACCCGAACAGCAAGGCCACGCGCGGACCGGCGACGATCCGCCGCGAACCGCCGTGCTCCCTGTGCGGCGCCGCCACCATCGACCATCTCCGTGCGTCACGCAACCGTCTGAAGCCCGCCCGGTGATCCGTGCCCCGGGCGTGCCCTCGGGATCCCGGGCACGCCGCACCGAAGGGGAGGACCGACGGAACCCCTGCTCCGGGCCGGACCCTGCGTGCCGAACGGCGGAGCCGGGCGGCGGCACGGCACACCCCGTCCGACTGTAACCCGCCCGGCCCGGGGGCTGTCAACCGACGCCGGCCCGGCCGTTCGGTGATTATTCCCCGCGCCGGAGGTCACCGCCGACCACATACTTTAATGGCGCACCCACGCTGCGAGCGCACGGCGAGACCCCGATTACGAGCTTGGATGCCCCGTTTCGCATACGAGGCACGGCGACACACCAGATGGCCGCCCCCCCGAAGGAGGGGGAAAACCCTCCATTCAGACCCGCCCGACAGAGTCGGCGAAGGGCGGAATCGGGTACGTCGCCGCGCTCAATATCGCGGCGGGCGGGCGTAGGCCGATTCGCCGGCGTAGACCGCGGCGGCGCCGAGCTGTTCCTCGATGCGCAGGAGCTGATTGTACTTCTCCACCCGCTCGCCGCGGGCCGGGGCGCCGGTCTTGATCTGCCCGGTGTCGAGGGCCACCACCAAGTCGGCGATGAAACTGTCGACGGTCTCGCCGGAGCGGTGGGAGACGAAGGCGGTCCAACCGGCGCGCTGGGCCAGACGGGTGGCCTGGAAGGTCTCGGTCACGGTGCCGATCTGATTGAGTTTGATGAGGACGCTGTTGGCGATATTCTTCTTGATGCCCTCGGCGATGATCTCGGGGTTGGTGCAGAAAATATCGTCGCCGACGAGTTGGAGATGATCGCCCACGGCCTGATTGAGGCTCGACCAGCCCGCCCAGTCGTTCTCGGCCATGCCGTCTTCGAGGAGGACGATGGGGTACTTCTCCGCCAGGCGGCGATAGTAATCGACCATTTCCTCGGAGGTGAGGACGCGGTTCTCGGTGCGCAGGCGGTACTTGCCGTCCTCGAAGAATTCGGAGGAAGCCGGATCGATGGCGATGCCGATATCGGCGCCGGGCCTGAAACCGGCCTTGGAGATGGCCTGCACGATGAGTTCCAAGGGCTCCTCGTTGGAGCTTACGTGGGGGACGAATCCCCCCTCGTCGCCGAGGGTGGTGGCGAGATTCTTATCCTTGAGCACGGCCATCAGCGTGTGGTAGGTCTCGACCGCCCAGCGCAACGCCTCGCGGAAGCTCGTCGCGCCATAGGGGGCGATCATGTATTCCTGGAAGTCGGGACCTTGCCAACGGGCGTGGACACCTCCGTTGAGGATGTTGAGATGAGGTACGGGCAGGCGGATCGCGCTCACCCCGCCGAGATAGCGGTAGAGGGGCAGACCACGGGCCGCGGCCGTCGCCCGGGCGCAGGCGAGCGAGACGCCGAGAATGGCGTTCGCGCCCAGGCGGGCCTTGTTCTCGGTGCCGTCAAGGGTGCACAGCATCCGGTCGATGGTCGCCTGCTCGCCGGCATCCTGTCCGGCTAGCTCGGGGGCGATGATATCGACGACGTGGCCTATCGCTTGGCGCACCCCTTTGCCCGCGTAGCGTTCGGGTTCATTGTCGCGCAGTTCGACCGCCTCACGCCCACCGGTGGACGCCCCCGAGGGTACCGCCGCACGCCCTGTCACGCCGCAGGCCAGGGTGCACTCGACCTCGATCGTCGGATTGCCGCGCGAGTCGAGGATCTCGCGGGCGACGAGTGAAGTAATATCGGTATTCATAATGCCACCTTTTGGGAAGTCAACGTAACGGGTTGAATCAATCCGCCGTGCGATGCCGATCGCCTGCGGACCGCATCGCTCATCGCGGGATAAGATCATCCATCGCAAGCCCTCCTTTGCATCCGAGCGGGGAATCGGCCATACCGCGCCCCCTTGATCGTACCGGATTCAGACAAGAACACGCCCCCGTTCCGGGCCCGACTGCGGGGCGGGAGAACCGGGTCATGACGGAAAGCCCGGGCGCTCAAACCCCGCTCTCCAACACCACCATGGGACGCAGCTCGTCGGCGAGTTGCGTCAGGCGCTCCAGTTCCGCGGCGAGCTCACGGCTATGTGCGTCGGCCTGCGCCGCGTTCTCCTCGTTGCGCTCCATGCCCTTTCTGATGGCCCCCTCGATGCCCGTCCGGGCCGTATCGACGCGCTCCAGCATGGCCACCTTGAAATCACGCATGCTCTTATCCAGGCGCTGGGCGAAATCATAGCGCACCCGCCCGGCCTGGGTCTCGGCGAGTTCCCGGGCATAGCGCAGCGCCTGCTTGAAAATCAGGTTATCGCCCAGAATCTTCGGCAGGGCCAACACCAGCGATGAAGTGATGATCTTGAGGGCGGGCGGCTCGTTCCAGTACTTGTAATAGAAACGGGATTTCTCGCTCCAATCCGCCTGCGCGCCGACGACCTCGAACTCCACCGAGAACAGCTCGGAGGAAAACCGGAAGAGTTCGTCCACCATACCATCGATTTTCCCGCCAAAGCGGGAACACAAGTCCTGGAACAAGCCCGCGACGCGTTCCTCTTCCTCGCGCCGGAAGCCGTCCCAGGCCATGAGCACCTCCTGCCTCACGTACTGTTCCAGATCCACACGCAGTTCGCGCGAGTGCAGACGGCGGTTCGCCTCGAAACGGGCCTTCACCTTGTCTTCCAGTTCCCCGATCAATCGGCCCTTGAACGCATCCGCATCGTCGGTCAGTTCCTGGTCCGCCAGCCGCTTGGCCTCGGCTTCCAGCAAAATGGTGAAGGCCCGCTTTTCCCGCTCCATTTCGCCGAGCTTCCCCTCGAAGGCCGCCAACTTGGATTGCAGCTCCTCGGCGGATATGCGCAGCGAAGCGATGGCCAACTGCGTCTTCGCCCGACTCTGGGAGACGATGCGCAGCATTCTCTTGGCCAGGGCCGAAACGAGGGCATAGTCCTTGCCCTCCACGAGGAATCGCTCCAGGACCGTGGTGAAGTCGGGGAAGCGGCTTTTATCCAGCAACGCCTGATCGCCGCTTTGAATCGCCTCCAGGGCCATACGGGCGGAGACCGGATAAACCGGGACCGCCCGCCCGAGGACCCCTTCGAGGGTGCGGCGGGCGAAATCCAGCGATTCGGTGAGTTCGGTCTCACAAAGCAGATCGGCCTTGTTGAGCAGGAAAAAAATACGGCCGGCGTAGGCCTGGGCGTCCGCCAGGAAATCCATCTCCGCCTGTCCCAACGGCTGATCCGCGGAGAGGATGAACAGCACCGCATCGGCCTTCGAGAGGTAGCGGTAGGCCATGTCGGTGTTGTGTCGATACACCGATCCGATGCCCGGCGTGTCGATGATCCGCACGCCGGCGGCAAGCCAGGGCGACGGCCAGGTGATCCGCACTTCGTGCACACGCTTCTCGTTGTGTGGATTTCCCTTCTCGGTGACGTAATCGGCCAGCGCCTGCGGCATAATCTCGCGATGCTCGTCGTTTTCGAAGATCACTTCCACGCTCGCCTGTTCGCCATGCTCGAGCACGGTGGCGATGGCGGTGAGCGGAATCACTCCGACCGGCAACAGACGCGCGCCGATCAACGCATTGATGAGGGTGCTCTTTCCGCGCTTGAATTCACCCACCGTCACCAAGCTGAATTGCCTCGAATCCGCCCGCTCCCGCAACGCATCGAGTTCTGCGCCGGACATGGCCGGCAAATCGAGCGCCTCACCCAGGCAAGCGCGGAATTGCTTCATGGGACCGTCATAACTCACGCTGTGCATACGATGCCTCCGTCGGGCTTGGCGTTGGATACTGCATGCGAAACCGTATTCACCGGCGTTCTGCGGGCCTGCCGCGCGAGTGGTCGATACATCGCGAGCGATCGCGGATGGGGCGCGAGGGATGGTTCTGCAGCATAGCGAGTGCGGCGTCGAGTTCCGTCCCGCGCGGGAGCTTCCGGAGGCTGCGCAGGATCTCAAGGTTTTGCACGATATCGATCGGGTGGCGCAAAGCACATTGTGCCAACGGCAGCGCCGCTCGATCGTCACGCTGATTGCCCAGGGTAATGATCGCCCCCATCCTGACCTCCGAGATGGGATGCCAGAGCGCACGGAGCATCCGTTCGGAATACGGCGTCCGGAGTTCCCATTCGGGGATGTCGGACCGGCATTGGGGGCATATCGTGTGCGTTCGGTCGATCGGCTCGAAACACACCGGGCAGAAGTACTCCATCACGGACGTCCCAAATACGCCTCCGGTGCCGTCTCCGGTCACACATACCGCGCACCGAGCACGAATCGGCGACCGATACGAACGCCCGGCTCAAGGCCATACCAACGAGCTATCTTATCACACGGCGATGCGTGTGGGTCACGCCGCGATCGGCGTTGGACCGGTCTCGCCATTGCACCCTCAAAACCGGGGCGCTCGTCAAAATCGAGGGGGCTTGACGCGGCGCAACCGATCCCATGGGGATGTGTGCGAAAATCGGCTGTGGCGTATTGTCGTCAGCAGCGTCGGCAGCGTCGGCAGCGTCGGCAGCGTCGGCAGCAGCGGCGGCAGCGGCGGCAGCGGCGGCTGTGGTGCGCGGGCGGCCGGTGAGGCGGCCCCGCGGACTATATGCGGAATGCGTCGGTCGAATGCGGGTACCCGGGCAATGCATATCGATATCCAGGCGTGTATGCGATATATCGCAAGTCGTCAGGACCCCGATGGAGGTTTTTGTTTTTACCGCGATTTCGGTGTTGATGAGTCCAACGCCCCGGATACGCTGGCGGCGGTGGCCGGCCTGGACCTGCTCGAGGAGCCCGTACCGCGCCGCCCCGACGTGGTGGCTTGGCTGCGTGGGCAGCAGCGGGACAAGGGCGACTTCGCCACCCTCACCATCGCCTGGGCCTGCGTGAAGGCGCTCCGGCTGCTGGGAACGGAGCCGGAGCATGACGTGCGCCCCTATGTCCTCGGGTGGGCGCAACGCCTGTTGCGCCCGGGTAAAGCATACGGCGCCGGCACCCTGCGGGCGCTTGTCCGGGTCACCGATCTGGCGGACATCCTGGGCATCGTGCCGGAACGGGAGGTCTCCGAGGCCGGCCTTCGGCTCCTGAAGGAGCTTCAGGGACCGGAGGGGGGATACGGGGTCCCCGGAGCGAACCTTGTCGATACGTGGCACGCCCTCCAGGTGGCGGGGCGCCTCGATAGCGACTTGAAAACCGAGGCGCTGGATTACGCGCGATGCTGCGAGCATCCTGCGTACGGCTTCAATATCGCGCCGCGGGCCGTGACCACCGCCGTGGAGGTGCAGGTGGCGGGTCTGGAGATACTTGCCCGGTGCGGCGCATCGCCGCGATACGCCGGGGCCACCCGGCGCTTCGTAGCCGCGTGCCAGACACCCCACGGGGGATTCGCACGGGTACCCGGGGCGCTGACCCGTCTGGAGGACACTTGGCTCGGACTGCGGGCACTGGATTGCCTGAGCCGGTTGGCGGGGGGCTGAACCGAGCGGCGGCGTGCCGCCTTTTGTATCCCCTCACCCCAACCCTCTTCCGGAGAGAGAGGGGACGCACGACTCGACGGTACCGCTATCCTTCAGGCCGAGACGGACATAGCCGCCCGCCGACTTGCCCATGACCGTACCGTCATCGAGTACACACCCGCGATGCCTTGGTGATGGAAACCGCCACCACCTTGAATTCCGGCGTCATACTGTCCTGGTCCAGCACACCACTGGTCAGATGGTTGATCGCCGCTTCGGGAAAATGGAAGGTGGTGAACAAGACCCCGGGCCGGACCTCGTCACTGAGACGCACCTGCAGGTGCGTCCGGCCCTTCCGCGAACGCAGCAATACCTCATCGCCGTCGACAATATCGCAGCGCCCTGCGTCCGACGGATTGATCAACAATTCATCGTGATCGACGAGGTCCAGCAACGGTGTGCGACGGGTCATGGAACCGCAATTGTAATGCTGCAACCGGCGACCGGTGGTGAGAATAAAGGGATATTCATCCACGTCGTCGCCCTGCAGTTCCGGGGTTTCGATGAAGTCGGTGAACACGAAACGTCCCTTGCCGATCTTGAACCGCTCCGTGTGCAGGATTTTGGTATCACCGCCGTCCTCGTTCACCGGCCATTGTTTACCATCGGGCCCGAGGCCGTCCCGGCTCACCCCGGCAAAAAACGGAACCACCCGAGAGATCTCTTCGAGCAGAACCGCCGGATCATACCCCGCCTGCGGATAACCCATGCGGTTCATGATATCCACCATGATCCGCCCGTCCGCCCGGGTGCCTTCCAGCGGCGCAATCACCCGATTGACGCGTTGCACACGACGTTCGCCATTGGTGAAGGTGCCGCTCTTTTCCAGATGGGAGGCGGCGGGCAGCACCACCTCGGCAAGGCCGGCCGTCTCGGTCATAAACAGCTCCTGCACCACCAGGAAATCCAGCCTCATGAGCGATTGTCTGACGTGGGTCGTATCGGGATCGGTCTGCAGAATGTCCTCACCCATGATCCACAGCGCCTTGAGCCTTCCTTCACCCGCGGCGCGAAGCATCTCGGGCGTCGTCAGCCCCTTTTCTGCGGGAACGGGCCGCCCGTAATGGCGCTCATAATGAGCGCGCACCTCGGGGTTGGAGACATCCAGATAACCGGCGCCCAGTCCCGGCTGCACACCCATGTCGGCCGCGCCCTGAACGTTGTTCTGCCCGCGCAATGGATTGACGCCGACACCCGGACGCCCGATGTTGCCGGTCATCATGGCCAGCGCGGAGAGAAGCATCACCCCGCGGCTGCCCTGATAATGCTCCGTGAGCCCGAGACCGTGAAAGGACATGGCGTTTTTCGCCCGTCCGTAAATCAGTGCCGCCTCGTGCACCGTTTCGCGGCCGACACCGGTGATCCTTTCCAGCCGCCCAAGATCGACATTCAATGCGGCGCTCCGGAAATCCTCGAAGCCCTCGGTACGCCGACGGACAAAATCCTCATCGACCAGACCTTCGCTGATGATGTAGTAGGACAGCATCCCCAACAACGCCACATTGGTGCCCGGACGCAACTGCAAATGGACCGTCGCATGGCGGGCCAGCTCGATACGCCGCGGATCGATGACGATCAGCGGGATGCCCTTCATGGCACGCTGCCGTAATTTTACGCCGGTGACGGGATGGGCCTCGGTGCAATTCGCGCCCACCACCAGCAGGCAATCGGCCGCCCCGATCTCAGCGATGGAATTGGTGGCCGCACCGGTTCCGAAGGTCTTGCGCATGCCGAAAGCCGTCGGCGCATGGCACACCCGGGCGCAGCCGTCGATGTTGTTGCTGCCGATGACCGCGCGCATGAATTTCTGCATCAGGTAGTTTTCCTCGTTGGTGCAACGCGAGGAGGAAATGCCGGCGATGGCCCGAGGCCCATGCTGTGTTTTTATGCGATCGAGCCGTCGGGCGATGTGGTCCAGGGCCTCGTCCCAACCGACGGGCCGAAGCTCTCCGTCCTTGCGAAGCAACGGCGTGCGCAGGCGATCGGGATGACGATAATAGGCGAAGGCATAGCGCCCCTTGAGACAGGCGTGCCCCCGGTTCACTTCCGCATCACTCACCGCATCGACGGCGCGTATTTCCCCTCCCTTCAACAGCACCTCCAGGTTGCAACCCACGCCGCAATAGGTGCAGACCGTGCGCACCCGCCGGTCCGCGATCAGGGTCTTGGCCCGGTAACGGTCGGTCAATGCATTGGTGGGACAGGTCTGTACGCAACGGCCGCAGGCCACGCACCCGGATTCCAGGAAGGGCCGATCCAGGGAGGCAATGACCCGGGAACGATAACCCCGTCCGTGCATGGCCAGCACCATCTCACCCTGAATCTCGTCACAGGCGCGGATACAACGATAGCAATGAATGCACTGGGCCGGGTCGAAATGGATGTAAGGGTGCCCGGCATCGACCCGGATCGCCGCGATGTTTCGAGGAAACCGGCTTGTCGAAGACGGGGGTTGCGCAGTATTCATGCCTGCCTGCCGCAGGAGTCTCTGAAAATGCGTAGGCCTTTCACCGGGAGCCGGCGACAATGCCTGCTCGGGATAATCGCTCAACAACAATTCCAGGATCGTCCGGCGGAGTCTTTCGATACGCCGTGAATTCGGGTAGATGTACCGGCCGGCCTCCACCCGGGTATGACATGCCGCCCGGACACGCCGTCCCCCCTCTTGCGTCGGCGCCACATCGACACTGCACAGTCGGCAACTCCCGAAAGGTGCCAGGGCCTCGTCGTGGCACAACACCGGTATCGCGTCCGGCCCCAGATGGCGGCTGACAAAATGATAAATCGTCTCATCGTGCTCGAAAGGGTGGGCGACACCGTCGATGTAGGCGATATTTTCACTCATGGCCCGCCCCCGACCTGAAATAGTCCGCCAACTCGGGCCGGAAGCGGCTCAGGATGTTGCGCACCGGCAGCGGAAGGCCGCCGCCCAGGCCGCACAGGGAACCAAGCTCCAGCGTTTCCAGCAGGTCATCGAAGGCAGCGCCGTCGACGGGACTGTCCGGCGTCGCCTCCATCAACATGCGTCGCCCCTTCTCGGTTCCCAACCGGCAGGGCAGACACTTGCCACAGGATTCATCGGCCGTGAAGGTAAAGAGATGGCGCAGAAACCCGATCATGGGAAAGTCCTGCGGAATGCCGACGATGCCGGCATGGCCCAGCAGGAAACCCTCGCCTGCAAACGACTCGAAATCCAGCGACAATGCGGCGATTTTCTCCACCGGCACCACGCCGCCCAGCGGGCCTCCCACCTGCACGGCCTTCATCGCCGTCCGGAACCCGCCGCCATAACCATAGATCACCCGCTCCAGCGCGGTGCCCATCGCCACTTCGTGCACGCCGGGATTGTTGAACCCCCGATCCAGCGACACCAGTTTGGTGCCGGTACTCGCCTCCGTACCCAGCGCGGCAAAGGCCGCGCCGCCGTGGTCCAGTATCCAGGGCAGCGCGGCGAAGGTCTCCACGTTACTCACCAGGGTGGGCCGCCCGAACAGCCCCGCCTGCGCGGGATAGGGGGGCCGGGTGCGCACCTCGGGCCGCAGGCCCTCGATGGAATTGAGCAGCGCGGTCTCTTCGCCGCAGATGTAGGAGCCCGCACCCCGCACCAGGCGGAATTGAAATCCACCTTGCGCGAAGACGGGCGTCCGTTCGAACGCCTCGATGGCCTCCGCCACGCGTTTTTGCGCCAGGGGGTATTCCGCCCGGACATAGAGAAAACCGGTGTCCGAACCCATCGTCAGTCCGGCCGCCAGCATGCCCGCCAGCACCCGCTGGGGACGCTCTTCCAGCAACCAGCGATCCGAAAAGGCGCCGGGGTCGCCTTCATCGCCATTGCAGACCACGTACTTCCGTCCCACCGGCGCACTGCGGCAGGCGTCGAGCTTGCCGGCAAAAGGGAAACCGGCGCCACCGCGGCCCCGCAGACCGGATATTGACAATTCGTCCGGAAATGAAACCGGGAGTTGGGATGCCGTACCGAATATCCGTCGATAAAGCACCTCGGCCTCGTCCCCGCCGCCGCCGAACACCGAGTGCGCCGTATGGCAGTGGAAGGTGGGCCCTGCTCCCTCCTCGGAATCCGGGTCGACCCCGGTATCGAAACAGCGATCCCCTATCCGATAGGCACCGCCGCGATAACAGCGGCCCAGGCAGGCGGCCTCACCGATCTGTTCATTCGGAAACTGCGCCGTCAACCGGGCGCGAACCGTTTCTTGCCCGCCCGCCAGCAGGCAGGCCGTTCCATTGCAGACATAGGCTTGTTTGTCGCGGTTGTCTTCCGAGAGAAAATCGTAAAAGGATGCGGCGCCCAGTAACGCCGCCGGTGAAATCAGGCTCTCTTCAGCCAGCGCGCAGAGTTGGTCATGGGAAGGTGCGCCTGTCGCCCGCCCCACCTCCAGCAGCGCCTCAAACAGCGTCCGGTTCCGGCAACAACGTGCACTCAGGGCGCGAATATTCTGCGACATGGCCTCATCCTCGCCGGCGGCTCAAGCACCATGAATGGATATCGGCGACCCTCCAGGTGTGCCGCCCCGCCGTAACCGCCCCCCCCATGAGAAAGAAGACGGGCGGAACACCCGCGGCCGACTTCCCGGCTCACATCAACGAAGAGACCTCAAGAAGGCTATAATGTCAAGAATCTCACGATCGGTAAGTATCCCGTAGTATGCGGGCATCGCGCCTTTCCCCACCTTTATTCCGTTCAGCAAAACATTGTCGGGTCGCAACAGCACATCACCCCGCGTGAAGTTCGGAGTACCGGGCATTACACCGTGACCCGATTTCCCGTGACACATCGCGCAGTGCGTCGTGTAGAGTTCCCGGCCCTTGACCGGATCCGCGGCATGCGCCTCAACGCCGCTGATACACATCAAGGCCGCGGCTACCAACACGGCACCCGTCTTTATTCTCCTTTCATCTCGTTTCATTTATCAAGCACCTGTGCTTTCGACAACCGGCTGCGGTCGTCCCGGGGCTCCTCGTCGATTCGATCCTCTGTCGTCGACGGCAACTCCGACACGGGACAAGAGAGATTCCCCGGGCAAACCGGAACGCCCTTGCCTCGTCGGCGTCGTCCTTCCGTCCGGTAACAACGGACCTTCGCGCCCCGGTTTTCTCCCGGGACGGCGGCCTGTGCGCCATGTCGGGCACACGCGAGCTCCCCGGCGGAACCGGGGCTTGCCTCCACTGAAGTTGTACCCGCCGTTTACGCCGGCGGCCCGAATTCCTCCAATTTGCGATACAGCGTAGACAGACCGATGCCAAGCGCCTGGGCGGCCGCACGACGATCACCCCCGGCATCTTCGATTGCCATCTGGATCAGGTTGTATTCGTGCGTACGAACCAATTCACGCAGACTCGTCCCGGTGGGCAGTGCGGAAGATCCGTTCCCGGCGGATCCCAAGCGGGTGATATGCGACGGCAGATCGGCGACGGCGATCCGTTCACCGTCGGCAAGGATCAGTGCGCGAGCGATTATATTTTCGATTTCCCGCACGTTTCCCCGCCAGTCATGAGCGATGAGCAAATTCTCCGCTTCCGGTTCGATTGAAATCTTCCGCCCCTGCGAAAAGCGCCCTCCGCCGCGTTCCAGGAAGAACCGTACCAATTTCGCGATATCACCGCGACGCTCGCGCAGCGGTGGTATATGGATGTGGAAAACATCGATTCGGAAATACAGATCCTCCCTGAATTCACCCCGCGCGACCATCTCGCCCAGATTCCGATTGGTCGCCGCAACGATACGAATGTCTACGCGCTTGACCTGACTGCTGCCGACGGGCCGGAATTCCTTTTCCTCGATCACATGCAACAGCTTGACCTGAAGATGAAGCGGCAGTTCGCCGATCTCATCCAGAAAGATGGTGCCCTTGTCGGCTTCCAGGAACAAGCCCTTCTTTACCCTGTCCGCGCTGGTAAATGCCCCCTTGGTATGCCCGAAAAACTCGCTCTCGATCAAGTTCTCCGGTATCGATCCGCAATTGACGGGGATAAACGGTGCACCGGCACGCGGACTTTGTTTATGAATGCTGCGTGCGATCACACCTTTTCCGGTTCCGCTCTCACCGGTTATGAGAACGGTGCTGTCGGTCGTCGCAACCTTGGAAACGATGCGTTCGATCTCCTGCATTGCGGGCGAGGTCATTTCGCAAAGATTTTCGTTGTCGCCCAAAACAATTCTACGAAGCAGGCGGTTCTCGTTACGCAGCCCCCTGATATTCTCGATCTGCTTGATCTGGTGCAGCACCTCTTCGATACGCACGGGCTTGAGCATATAATCGAATGCACCCGCCTTCATGGCCTCCACTGCGGTATCGACCGACGCATAGGCCGTCATGAGCAGGAAAGTGGTATCGATACCCGATTCGGCGGCCTTGCGCATGACGTCGATGCCGCTCAAGCCGGGCATCTTCATGTCACAAATAGCGATATCCACATCTCCTTTACCCAACCTGTCCAAGGCCTCCTCTCCGCTGCCAACGTCTTCCACAACGTAGTTTTCCTTATGCAGATTTGCGGCCAACACCTGGCGGATCGCCAATTCATCGTCGACAACGAGGATCTGTACCGCAGACATCATCCGGTTCCTTGATTGTCGTGCCTGCCATCCAGCGGCAGGAAAACCTTTGCGATCGTTCCTACGCCAAGCGTGGACTCTATCTCGAGCCAACCGTGATGCGCCTTCACAATCGATTGACAGAGGGAGAGACCCAGCCCTGTCCCTTTCTCGGTTGTCTTGGTCGTGTAGAAGGTATCGATGGCATGGGTCAATGTTTTCTTGTCCATGCCGCAGCCGTTATCCCGGACCGCCATACAGATCCCCTGTTGCGTCACGGTTGTCGAAACGTCGATCGTCGGTGCGCGCCCCTCCAGCCCTTCCAATGCGTCCACGCCGTTGACCAGCAGGTTCATGGTGACCTGGGTAAGTTGATCGCCGATAGCGCTGAGCGCGGGCAGGTCATTGTCGAGATCCAACACTAATTCGACGCCTTTCCAGCGGCTGTCGTAGCGCATCAGCCGACAGGTGCTGCGAATCATGGCATTGAGATCAAGCAACTGATATTCGTCCGATTCGGCCCTGGACAACCCGGAGATCTCCTGGGTGATCCCCCTGAGCCGCTCGGCGTGCCGCAGGACCATTTCCAAATTGCACATGTCGGTCTCGTCGATATAGGGGCACCCCCCGGTGAGTTTTGTCCGCTTGATCTCCTCGACCAGCGCGCAAATCGCCGCAATGGGATTTCCGACCTCGTGTGCAATACCCGCCGCCAACGTGCCGATGGCGGCCATCTTTTCCTGGTGAAATTGCTTGCGACGCTCGATCTCCAACGCCTCTTCATGTTTCTCGAGTTCACTCGCCATGTGGTTGATCGATTGGATCAACTGCCCCAGCTCGTCGTTGCGTGCAACCGGGATAGGAACTCCGCGTCGCCCTTCCAGAATCTCGTCGGTGCGCCGCCTCAGCGCCTGTACATCGCCCGTGAGGCGCCTGAAGAAGAGGACGTTAATGGTCCCGAACAACGCCAATCCGAGCAGGCCCAGCAGCAGAGCGGTCGTTGCCACCGTATCGCTGCGCACCCGGAAGTCCTCCACCAAGGCGTTCCGGCGTTTACTGCTTCTGGCGAGACGGGCCTCCGTGTCCGAACTGAGACGGCCCAGTTTGCGCTGCAGCGCTCCCAGATTTTGTTGGGTCGGCTCCGCGTAGGCGGTCGCCATGGCGGCGCGCAACCCCGCCAGTTCGGGTCGAACGGAAATGCGCCCGGCGAGCATCTCTTCAAAGATATCCTGGAGCAGCCTGATGTGGTCGCGCGCATGGGCCACCCCGCGCCCCGGGAAGACGCGGTTGAGTGCGGCCACTTGCGCCTCGAGGGCGTATCGAATGCTCAGATCCACCTCTCTGAGCCTCGCTTCCGTATCGTATGCGCTCTGCACCTTATTGAACTGTTCGAACAGCACCTGCTTTTCGTAGAGAATGAAGGCGGAGAGAAAGATTGCGTAGGCGATCAGTGCGGCATAGGCGATATAGCTTTTCTGGCGCAACGACTTGTAAGGACGGCGATTCCGCGAAGACAGACCGGTCGCGTTGTCGCTCATTTGATGTCGACCTCTTTGATTACACCGATATTTTTCTATTTTATCACCCTTATGAACCACATCGCCAACCGTGCCCGCCGGGTGCCGGCGCACACCCCCCGGACACCCGGGCTGTTTCGCCCGGTTTTCGGAACGCCGCCCCCGTTTCGGCCGAACGGGGCGCCCGGCGGACCCGGGAAGCCGTGCCGCGACACGCGGGGAACCCGCCCTTGCCCTTCGGGGGCAACGGCCGACGGCGTCCAAATCCGATACCCGGCTAACCGACATTTCTTCCGCGCTTTGGGAAATCCACACGAATGCCGCAAGTCTCACCCGGCGTGCAAAGTACCGTGAACATTCCCCCATGTGATTCGATGAAAGATCTGACCATCGAGAACTCGATCTTCATTCGCTTTGTCGAGCCCTTACCCGGGCAGAACGGCAACATGCATGCGCCGGAACGACACAGGTCCGCATCTGCGAACAAGCATTGGATCCGGACCGTGACGACGCGCTCATCATGGCCGCTGGAGACCCATACCCCTCCACCGGTGATCAGCGCGGCATCGACCGCCTTTTCGACCAGGTACAGGAAACCCAGCGCGCATGCGGGACGATCCAGGACGAGCGCCGGCACACTTGCATCCAGCTCTGTGTCGATCCTCACATCGTTCATGCGTTTGTCCAATAACACCAACATCACAACCGCCTGAATAACTTCGTTGATCCCGGAGAGTTCTCGCTGCGACGCGGAGAACAGGTTGAAATTCCCGGTCTGCCGAAGCACCAATCCGATGCGCGCCGTCTGTTCGTGCAAAATGGCGAAATACTTTCCCACCTGATCCCGGCTTACCCGCTCCCGCTCGCTTTTCGGCGGGTTCTCCTGCCAACATCGGCGCAACAAATCGATTGCGCCATCGATCGCGGTCAGAGGATTCCCCACCTCATCCGCTATTCCCAACGCCATGTTGACGAGCGCGCGCAGGCGCTTCCTCTCCGCGGCCAGGTAACTGTCGACGGCCTGTTCCATCTGGCGGGTGCTCAGTGCGTCCGCCATCTCTTCCAGCGCCGCTGAAATATAGGCGGCTTTGCTTCCCGATCCGCAGACCGACAGGGGCGTCGGGTTTTTCCCCGACCCGATCAGCCGGATATTGCGCTCGACGGTTCTCAAACACGTACGCCACCCATGCTCCAAACGCCACAGCATAAGGAAGAGAACCGCGCCGAGAGCGAGCGCACCCAACCACACGCTATAGCGCAGACGCCCCGCGATAACCTGTTGCCGGTGGAACAATGCACGCGTTTCGGCGTCAATGCCCGCCAACAACCCGACAAACCGTTTCTCGGCCGCCGCGAGATCCCCGAGGAAAGGTGAACGACCGGACGAAGCGACATATGCCATTTGCACAATCTGCCGCTCTTCGGTATTGAGCACTCCATTATGCAGCCTCAACCCTTCCTCCAAGCGGTGGTGCAATAACCGGCGGGACTGATATGCCGCCCCGTCGCCACCCGGACTTGCAGCCATGAGGCTGGCTTCTGCAAGACCCAGCAGGTCGCGCCGGGCCTGCAAGGCACTGAGACCAGTGGTGATCCGTCCCACGTCGCGCACGAAGTAGAGCAACACCCCCGCATTGAAAACCAGCATGCACAGGATAACCACTGCGTCGATCAGGAACCGGCGCTCCAGAGCCGGCCGGACCGGCGCGGCTATCCCTCGACGAGACTCCTCCGGCATCATGGCCGCCCTTGACTCATACCCTGCTTCCTGTACCATATTGTGGGCGAGGAGTGCGCAGCCGGGTCACAATACAGAGTTCGGCTGTTCACCATAGGCAAAGATCCCCACCGCGATACGCCGGAATGTCGGGCGTCGATTCCCACTACGATTATCTCGCGCGGTCCGATATGCATTGGCCCACGCGCAATCCGCTGTCAATTACAACATTTTCCCATTCCCAGGAAATTTGGTCCGGCATAAATTCCTGTTACCGGGAATCTTTCGAGCCTTTTTTTGCGCCGGACGCAGTCATCGGTCCGGATATCGAGCACTGTTTCCATATTCGGATCAACAATCTCGCCTTCTCCGCATAGCGATCATCGGGATCGGTGTATCTCAGATAATCACGCATGGCGCGTATGGCCCCCTTGGTGTCATGCAATTGATTCAGGGCGAGCGCCAAGCCATAATGGGCATTGGCTTGATCTGCACGTAACATGATGGCGGAATTGAAGAAAACGCGGGCATCCTCAGGTCGTCCCAGACTCAGCAACGTAAAGCCCATGTTTACGTGCGCCTCAGGCAACTTCGGTGCGAGCTTCAGCACCTTGCGCCAGGCGATCAATGCTTCCTTGTTTTTCCCTCCATGCAACAAACGTACCGCCTGATCGAACGCCCGCGCCAACCGTTGGGCAACGGCGTCACGCGCCTTGTCGGAGACCTCGCCGCGTGTGGCGGAATCTTGTACTGCGGGGACAGGGGCGGCATCGGGCCGGGCCGATGCCGTACTCGCTTTGGGCGGGGGTCCGCCACCCTCCGTGCCGGGTCTGGGGCCGGGAATCAACTTGATCGCCACACCGATCCCGAGGATCAGCGCAAGTGCCAGGACAAGGCCCGCGAGCCTCCTGTCTTTACTCGCACCGGTGGATTTTCGTGCTGGACTATTCACGCGGCTCGACAAGGATTGGGGACTTATCCGGATTGCATCGACGGGTTCAAGACACGCTGCGCCTGCCCGGGGCCGAGGTGACCATCACGATACAACCGAGCCAACAGGGCACGCACCGCCGGCCGGTCCCAGGCGCGAGCGCCTATGATCCTGGCCTGTAGCGTCCCGTCCGCGGCCACCAGCAGGGTTTCGGGAAAAACCTTCACGCCCAACTGCGTTGCGACGCGCCGGTCGGGATCCAGGTAAATCGGGAAACGGATATGGTAACGGCGTAGAAACTCGTCCACCAAATAACGGTCCCGATCCACGGACAGCCCGACCACCGCGAAGTGATCGGGGTCGAGCTGCGCGCTCAGACGCTCCAAGCTTGGCATTTCCTCACGGCACGGCCGACACCAGACGGCCCAGACGTTGAATACGATGACCTTTCCGCGGAATCTATCCAGATCCACCGTGGCACCGTCCAGGGACCGGACCTGCAACGCCGGAAAGGGGGCCCCGATCCTGACCGCCGCCGGCGGGGGGCGATCGCAACCGCCCAGCACCGTCAGGAAGATCAGTGTTACCCCCGCCAGTCGGCGGACACCGCGCCACCGCTGTTCATGAGCGCGGCGCATGTCCTGTCCGCGGCACGGCGCGGTGCCGGGCGAGTGACGGGAACAACGCCGGGAGGACCAGCGCCAAAAAATACCAAGTTGCCACCAAAGCCACTACCGCTCCCGCGGCCATCAACAGCATGCCCGCAAATTCCTGAACATTGGTAAACACCTGCAGCGAACCCGCCTCCTTGCGCTCTACCCCATACAAACCCGACCATGCAAGACCCGCGACCAGCGTCAGCATCCCGCCGCCATACAGCCGGGCCTGCAGTCGGATCGCCCGTTCCGGGACGGTGGCGAAACCCAGGCGACCGAGCAGATGATACGTCAATCCCATAAATGCCAGGGTCACGGCCCCGTCCGTTCCGTGGTAATGGGCGGGCACCATGACGTCGTTGGTGCGAATCAGTGCACCCAACACCAAGCCCACGCAGAACAGCAGGATGGAGAAACGCAGCAGGGTCGCACCGGCCGGGCGCGGCCCGGCCCCACGCTCGGTGCGGTACAAGGCGTACAGCACAAATATCATGAAGATGACGGCCACCGGCCAGATCCCCCACCGCATCAGTTGCGTGAAGGCGAACCGATAGTGGTCCGAATTCACGTCGGCCAGTGCGGGCACCAGCACGACCAGAAATACAGGCGCTACCTCGAGCCCGAATAGAGAGATCAGAACGGAGCGGCGCACGCGCACCCGTGCCCCGATATCGCCGACCAGTACCAGCCAAGTGACCAGCATGAGCAGCGTGTTCGCGAACTGGAACAGGTGTCCACCGCCCCAGAACAGGCGTCCGAAGTACTCGCGTCCCATTTTCACGTCCGGCAGGCCGTGGTAGTCGCGGATCAGGGTAAACATCGCCATTGCAATGGCGATGGCGGCACAATAGGCGCCGAAACGCAACACACCGCCACGGTGCGCCGGTGTCGTCAGGCCGGGACCGAGCACCAGGGTACGCAACACCATGAGTGCACAGCCCGCGGCGAGCAATCCCAGCCCGGTGAGAAACACCGGCCCGTCCAGCACGGGGATGTAGTTGCTCATGAGCGGGTGGCCGACACCCAGCAACAACGCCGCCACCATGCCCAGCGCCCCCACCACGGCAAAACCCAGTGCGGTCCAACCGAGGCGCGGCAGGCGGGCATCGCCCAGCAGGCTCCACAGCACCCCTGCCAGAGACAAGAACCAGACCAGCACGGCGAGATCCACATGCAGCACCAAGGTCGCGGGAAACAGCTCCCGGCGATGAAACAGATCCCGCAGGTAGGGCGTGCGCAACATCACCAGCAACACCGCGAACAGACTGGAGATCCCCAGCGCGCAAAGGCCGAGCGACAGCCAGCCGATGGCGAGGCGGCGCGGCAGACCATCGACCACGGGGAGACTGGTGTCCGGGCTCGCCATGGCGTCAGATCGCACCCTGATGTGGAACCTTGGAGATGAAGGGCACGCCGAAGAAGGTCAGGAAGGCCAGCACGAATACCGTCAGGATCAGGACCGCGCCGCGTCGCGGTGCGGGTTTCAGAGTGGCCCGCAGATGCAGGGCGAAGGCCAACACCACCCACGTGATGAAGGACCAAGTCTCAAGCGGATCCCAGGACCAGTAGCGTCCCCAGGCATTCTGCGCCCAGATGGCGCCCGCAATCAACATGAGAGTCTCGAAGATAAAACCCAAGGCCATGAACCGGTAGGCCAAGTCGTCGAGGCGGCGGTCGTCCGGAAGCCGGCTCAGCTTCTGCACACCGACGCCGGCCCGGCGCAGCAGGATCACCCCGGCCATGCCCACGGCCACCAACACCGTGCCGAGGAACACCTTGCCGAACAGGATATGGATCGCCAGCCAGATCGTATTGTAGGTGGCTGGAAGATGCCCGGGCCCGCGGTTCAAGAGCAGCATCCAGCCCATCATGATAAACACCAGCGGCACCACCACGGCGGCAATCGGGCGGATCGGCCGGAAGCGCCAATACGCCAGCGAGAATATGAACAACAAACTCCAGATATTGCTGGACAGGATCTCGAACATGGTCAGGTAGGGACCGTGGCCGAGACGCTCCCAGCGCAGGCCGATGGAGAGGCCGTGCAACGCCAGCCCGAGGACCAGCAACCCGAGCACCGTGCGCTCCGGGCGCTTGCCCATGACCACACCGACGATCGCCAGGGATCCGGCAGCGACATAAACCCCGACGGCGAGCCACAACAACAGGGCCTCTCGTTCCATGGTCCGGAATTTACCTGAATCCAAGCCGCGTGCAAATGCTAAAGATCAATCGACTCGGGAATTTCCGGGGGTGGGAAGACGGCGCCTTGATCCCGGTTTCATCCGATTTTGGTCTTATATCCTCCGAATCATCGCCATCCGCCAGCCAGGGGCGGGCGGCGAACCTGCCACCGTAATGCCAGGCCAAGCTCAGCATCGCCACCAGACAGGCGGCCAGCAACCAGGGCGTGGTCCAATCGTAGAACACTTGGTAACCCATCCAGGTGCGCAGCCCATCATAGACCAGCCGGCCTCCCGGGAGGTCGATGTGATCGCCCGGCTGCAGCACGTAGCGCGCCCCCTTGAGGCGAACGATCAGACGGTAGTGTGTGGGCACCCGGAACTGGGACGGCCGTTTCGGATTCAGGATACGCTCGTCGATCTGAAGCTCGGTCCAGAGGGCGACATGGGTCCCCGGCAGGGTCCACTGCAAAGCCTGCCGGTACTCGTTCTCCGGGTAACTGGGCAGATGGATGGAACCGCGCCGCGGCGGCCCCCCGCTTACGGGATACCAAGTGAACGTGGGCGCGAAACCCTTGTTGTACGTCGTATAGAAGCGGTATCCCCCAAGCACCAGCGGATGTTGATCTCCGATCACCCCGACGTGCCGGCGTCCCCGGGAGTCGAGCCACTCCACCCGGCTTCGGGTTCGGTCGCGTTGAATGCCCGGATCGTAATTGATCGTGAAACCCTCTTGGGTGAACACCTCTCGGTCCAGGTGCCAGGGGTGCAGCGGCCCGCTCTCGACGCCGCTGATCCGGCCTCTGAAAGTCTCCCCGTCGGTTAGTTCGACATGGCCCCTGAGGTAGGTCAGGCGGCTCACCGCCACCAGCACGATCAGCGCGAGCAGGGCCAGATGGAAGACCAGCAGCGGGATGCGCCGTCGGAAAACCGGGTTGACGACGATCGCCGCCAGCAGATTGAGAGCAAACAGCAACAGCGGAACGGCCAACGTCCAGGTCGGGGACAGCTTGCTGAAATGGGCCCCCAACACGCCGGCGCCGAACAGCACGAACAGCACCAGCGTCAACCTGGGCGACGCCAGCTTCCGGAGCGGGGTGTCGATCGTCATGGCGGGGTCTCTTTACGACAATGGACCTGCGTTCAGACAAGCACGGCGCTTACGGCGGTGGATTCCGGCAAGAGCGCATCATCCAAAAGAAACCGCCACAATCGCCGGCGTTCCAGTTGCCGCTGGATGCCCAATTGACCGGACCGCCGCCGCCCAGCATGGCATTCAGGTAGTAGGGACCCTTGGTGTAGGGGGCGGAGGCCCCCTCCTGGCTGATATCCACCAGCAGCGCCTTGTTCTTCCAGCCGTGGGGCACCGCCGTGTGACACCAAGTACACATCAAGCGACCGATCACCCTGGCATGATAGATGTGCAGGTTGGCGTCGGACCTACCGCGGAAGCCGCTGGACAAGGGATTGGTGTTGTTGGGATTGGCGTACTGGTTGTAGCTGTGACACTTGAAGCAGATCCCGCTCTGCTGGCCGGTGCCCGTCGCGCTGTTCCAGGTCCCCTTGAGGATGAAATCATTGACCGAACCGTGCGGTCCCCACGGCGTGCCGCTGGCCGGGGTGGAAGTGCCGTCCGCAGTCGACGGGCCATGGCAATCACTGCAATACATGGTCTCGTG
>BDTW01000017.1 GCA_002897735.1 bacterium BMS3Bbin13
AGGCTTGGAGTCGTTGCATAACCCAATTCTACCCTTTCCGGTTCTATGCGCGATAACCAAGGACGGCTACGCCGTCCGCGCTATCCTTCCCCGCCCTCAACGGCGGGGCTTGTCGCGCACCCGGTCACCTGAATAATACAGAGAGCACCATGGAACAGATCGCCAATTTACATATCGAGAAGTTGCCGGAAGGCGTTTATCTGGCCACCAGTGAGGATATCCCAGGGCTGGTGGCTCAGGGGCGCACCATCACCGAAACGCTTGAGATCGCCCGCGATGTGGCCAAGAAGCTGCTGGAAGCGCAAGCCGAACACCATCATCAAACCAAGCTGACGTCGGCCAAGGATTCGTTTGATTACCCGCTGATCCTGGGCACCTGATGGGCAACTTGGCAGGCTTCAAGTACCGGCAGATCGTCAAGAGGCTCAAGAAACTGGGGTTCGAGTTTAACCGCCAGGCCGCCGGGCCACATGAAATCTGGTTTAACCCGGAAACCGACAAGTACACCACCATTCCCAACCATCCAGGGGATATGCCAGAGGGGACGTTGAAAGCGATTCTGAATCAGGCGGGTATATCAACCGATCAATTCCTGAATGCATATATTGATAACGCACCCATGAGCGGGGCTTATGGAGTGTTCGCCGCTATTTTATGTCCCGTCCGAGCGCTACCAGGATCTGCCACTGGAAATTTCAAGTACTCTGCCCCCTTGAATCTCCGTGATCAGATCAGAGCTTCACCATTCGCGTAGGAATCCTGCAGGCACAGATAGACCGTGCCCTCGGCAACGCGCACCGGGAAGCGCTGCACCTGCCCTTCGTCCGGAGCGCACGCGGCGCCGGCCTCCAGGTCGATCACCCAGTTGTGCAGCGGGCACGCCACCCGATTGTCGAAGACGATGCCCTGCGACAGCGGGCCGCCCTTGTGCGGGCAGCGGTCGAGCAACGCGAAGACGCGATCGTCGCCGGTGCGGAACACCGCGATATCGCCCGCGCGGCTGTGCACCACCCGGGCCCCGCGCGGCGGGATTGCCTCGAGCGGGCCCACGCGCAGCCACTTCGAATCCGCCGGCGCGCGGGGCGACGCCTGATCGTTCATCGTGCCCCCCTCATCCGACCTGCGCCAGCGGCAGGAACTCACGCGCGCCGTCCGACCCTTCGGCACGCTCGGCCCACGGATCCTTCTGGGCATGACGCTGGGATTCCAGGAACCGTGCATGCAGCGCACGGCGGCCGTCGGCCTCCTCCACCAGACGCCGGCGCACGTAGGTCATCCCCACCCGCTCGATCCACGGTGCAGTCCGCTCCAGATAGCGCGCCTCCTCGCGGTAGACCTGGAGAAAAGCGCCGCAATATTCAAGAACTTCCTCCATCGTCTTCACACGGCACAGCAGCTCGGTCGCGCGCACCTTGACCCCGGCGTTGCCGCCGACGTGGATCTCCCAACCCGAATCCACCCCGACCACGCCGAGGTCCTTGACGGTGGCTTCGGAACAGTTGCGCGGGCAACCCGAGACGCCCATCTTCACCTTGTGGGGGGTCCATGCCCCCCAGCAGAGTTTCTCCATTCGGATCCCCAGCGTGGTGGAATCCTGCGTGCCGAAGCGGCACCACTGCGAACCGACGCAGGTCTTGACCGTGCGCACCGCCTTGCCGTAGGCGTGGCCGGAGACCAGGCCCGCCTGATTGAGCGCATGCCACACCGCCGGCAGCCGTTCCTTGGGCACGCCCAGCAGGTCGATACGCTGCCCCCCGGTGAATTTCACCGAGGGCACCTCGAAGCGCTCGGCGACATCCGCGATGGCGCGCAACTGCGCCGGAGAGGTCACCCCGCCCCAGATCCGCGGCACCACCGAGTAGGTGCCGTCGCGCTGGATATTCGCGTGCGCCCGCTCGTTGATGAAGCGCGACTGGCCGTCGTCGCGGTACTCGCCGGGCCAGGTGCACAGCAGATAGTAGTTGAGCGCGGGCCGGCAACTCTGACAGCCGTCCGGGTTGCGCCACTCGAGAAAGCGCATCACCTCCGGCACGCTCTTGAGGGCGTTCTCGCCGATCGCACGGCGCACCTCCTCGTGGGTGAACCCGGTACACCCGCACAGCGGCTTGACCTCCGGCGCCGAATAGTCCCCGCCCAACGTCAGTGCAAGCAACTGCTCCACCATGCCGGTGCAGGACCCGCACGAACTGGACGCCTTGGTATGGGCACGGACCTCCTCCAGCGTGAACAGCCCCTTGGTCGTGATGGCGCGCACGATCTCGCCCTTGGACACACCGTTGCAACCGCAGACCTCGGCGGTATCGTCCATGGCGGCGACCGCATCGACCCCGCCGTGACCGGCGTCGCCGAGGTGCGCCTGCCCGAACAGCAGGCGGTCGCGGAACGCCCCGACATCGGTGTGCTCGCGCATGAGCTGGAAATACCAGCTCGCGTCCACCGCATCGCCGTAGAGCACCGCGCCGCACACGCGATCGTCGCGCACCACCAGCTTCTTGTAGACACCCTTGGCGGGATCCTGATAGACCAGTTCATCGCCGCCGGCGGCGCCGAGATAGTCGCCGGCGGAGAACAGTTCGACCCCCGTCACCTTCAGGCGCGTGGCCGTGACCGATCCCGCGTAGCGCGCGTAGCCGAGCCGGGCCAAGTGATTGGCGCACACCTTGGCCTGCTCGAACAGCGGTGCCACCAGGCCATAGGTGTCGCCCCTATGCTGCACGCACTCGCCGACCGCATAGATGCGCGGATCGTAAGTCTGCAGGGTATCGTCGACCACCACCCCGCGCCCGCAGTGCAGACCGGCGTTGCGGGCCAATTCGACGTTGGGACGGATACCCACCGCCATCACCACCAGATCGGCGGGCAACTCGCGCCCGCCGGCCAGGCGCACGGTGCCCACCCGATCCTCCCCGAGCAACGCCTCGGTGCGCGCTTCCAGGAGGATCTCTATGCCGCGCCCCTCGAGCGAGCGGCGCAGCAGTTCCGCCGCCGGCTGGTCGAGTTGGCGCTCCATCAGAGTCCCGGCCAAGTGGACGACCGTCACCTGCATCCCCTGGCACAACAACCCGTTGGCCGCCTCCAGCCCGAGCAGACCGCCGCCGATGACGACCGCGCGGCGGCCGGCGCCGGCCGCCGCGAGCATCCGCTCGACGTCGGCGATATCGCGGAACGTCACCACCCCCGGCAGGTCGGCACCCGGCAGCGGCAGGACCACAGGCACCGAACCGGTCGCAAGCAACAGCCGGTCATACGAGGCTTCGGTGCCGTCGGCCGCCCGCACGCGGCGGCGCACCCGATCGATCCCCGTGACTTCGCACCCGGCGTGTAGCGTGATCCCGTGCTGCGCATACCAGTCGAGGTCATTGAGCAGGATGTCCTCTAGCTTCTTCTCACCGGCCAGGACCGGTGAGAGCAGGATGCGATTGTAGTTCCCGCACGGCTCGGCCCCGAATACGGTGATCCGGTAGCGATCCGGCGCCAGCGCAAGCAATTCCTCGACGGTACGCATCCCCGCCATACCGTTGCCGATCAGCACCAAGTTCTCTTGCTCGGACATCTGCCCCTCCATCCGGCGGCATCGACCACGGCACACGACCGGCCGAGTGTCCCCCGTCCCCTCGGGTCCGAGCAAGAGCCGCGCCAGTCGGACCGCGCACGAGAAAAGGCCGTACGTTCAGCGGGATGCACGACGCCCACTGTGCGTCCCGTGATCGGCCTGCACCAACCGGTGGCACGCCGCACCACCCGTGCTGCACCGTGGTGCAACATAGCGCCCCGAGGAACGCGGCGACCGCTACGGGCAGGTTCAGGTCGGACCGGAACGGCGTGCGAGCACCGACGCAACCGCCGTCAGCTCCGCGGGATCGTTGACGTTGCGAAATGCCCCGGCGCAGTCGGAAAAGTCGACCTCGACGGGGTCGTGCCGCGCGAGCCAGTCCGCCGCCTTGGTCCCGCCGCACTCCAGCCAATGTTCCAGGTCGGCCCGCAGCTCGCACGCCAGCAACACGAACAACGGCTGGCGGCGCACGCCGTCGTGCACCACGGCGGCGCATCGGCCGGCGCGCAACGCGGCCGCACCGAGCCGCGCCGCCAGATCGCCCGGCAGCAGCGGTGCGTCGCACGGTACACACAAAAGGAACGGGGTGTGCGCCGCGGCCAACCCACCGGCGATGCCGCCGAGCGGCCCGACGAATCCGGGGCGGGAATCCGGCAGCACCGGCACCCCGCAGCGGCGATAACGCGCGAGGTTGCGATTGGCACTGATGAGGAGCGTCGCGACCTGCGGGCGCAACGCCGACAACACGTGCTCGACCAGCGGCCGGCCGGCGAGCGGGATCAGCCCCTTGTCGCGTCCGCCCATGCGCCGCGCGCGCCCGCCGGCGAGGATCAGGCCGGTGATGGCCGCAGTGTCCGCCATCGCTCGGGGGCCGGGGTGCGGCATCAGATGGGGTGCGCGCCGGATCCGGGGATGCGGGCGCCAATCAACCGGGCGGGGTGAGGCGTTCGAGCCCGCCGAGATACGGGCGCAAGACCTCGGGCACGCGGACCGCCCCGTCCGGCTCCTGGCAATTCTCGAGCAACGCCGCCAGCGTGCGGCCCACGGCGAGGCCCGAGCCGTTCAGCGTATGCACCAACTCCGGTTTTCCGGTCGCCGGGTTGCGCCAGCGCGCCCGCAGCCGCCGCGCCTGGAAGTCTTCGAAGTTGCTGCACGAAGAGATCTCGCGATAGGTCCCCTGCGCCGGCAGCCACACCTCCAGATCATAGGTCTTGGCGGCGGCGAAACCCAGGTCGCCGGTGCACAGGGCCACCACACGGTAAGGGAGTTCCAGTGCGCGCAGCACCGCCTCGGCATGCCCGGTCAACGACTCCAGCGCCGCATAGGACTCCTCCGGCCGCACCACCTGGACCATCTCGACCTTCTCAAACTGGTGCTGGCGGATCATCCCGCGCGTGTCCTTGCCGTAGGAGCCGGCCTCGCTGCGAAAGCACGGCGTGTGACACGCGAAGCGCAGCGGCAACACCTCCGCCTCCAGGATCCGGTCGCGCGCGAGATTGGTGACCGGCACCTCCGCGGTGGGAATCAGGTAGAGCCCGGCGTCGCCGCGTAGCGCGAACAGGTCCTCCTCGAACTTCGGCAGTTGGCCGGTGCCGCGCAGGCTCTCGGCGTTGACCAAATACGGGACGTAGACTTCGGTGTAGCCGTGCGTACCGGTGTGCAGATCGAGCATGAATTGGGTGAGCGCCCGGTGCAACCGCGCGACGACGCCGCGCAACACCACGAAGCGCGCGCCGCTGATCCGCGCCGCGCTCTCGAAATCCATGCCGGCGAGACCCGCCCCCACGTCGACGTGATCGCGCACTGCAAAGTCGAACCGCGGCACATCCCCCCAGCGCCGCAACTCCCGGTTGGCACGCTCGTCGGACCCTTCGGGGACCGATTCGTGCGGCAGATTCGGCACCGCGAGCTGGAAGTCCTCCAACTGCGCCAGCACCGCCTGCAGTTCGGCCTCGGCGGCCTTCAGCCGGCCGCCGAGCCCTTCGGCCTCGGCGAGCAGCGGGGCGATATCGCGCCCCTGCGCCTTGGCCTGCCCGATCGCCTTGGCGCCGCGATTGCGCGCGCTCTGCAGATCCTGGGTGCGAACCTGCAACGCCTTGCGCCGCTCCTCGAGGACCCGGAACCGTTCCACATCGAGCCGGAACCCGCGCGTCGCAAGCCGCGCCGCGCACGCATCCGGATCGCCGCGCAGCAGCCGCGGATCGAGCATCCGAAACACCCTCTTCCAGTCAGTGCCTTAGGGCATAACCTGTTGAGGTTACGCCGATTTCAGCACATATAGTTTTCGTGATACAGGCCCGGTTTCGCCAGCAATCGCAGCGCGTGGCGACGAATCCGGGAATAGTACCAGGAATGAAGTATCGATAGGGATGTCGCCTGACGAAGCGCTCCTTGGGGATTTCGATGCGATATTCGAGAACGTCGGATCAAGTTTCGTTTCGTGTAGAAGAATCCGGGACCTTTACAGATCGCCGCCTGAAATCGCCTTGATCTTCCGACCGTTTTGCGCGCTAATGAAATTCATGCCCGCTTGACATACCGGCGCCTTTAGTTTATCCGGCATGGAGGCATTTATAAGCCATTTCCGGCAGGCATCAATGCCAACGCGGCCTAATACACTGTTCGGTCGATTTAACAGGAGGAAACTATGAAGTCAGAGTTTACGGCAATCATTGAAACCGCGCCAGAAGGCGGCTATTGGGCTATTTGCCCTGAAGTTCCCGGCGCAAACGGACAAGGTGAAACGATAAATGAAGCAAAGGACAATCTAAGGCAGGCCATTGAATTGATCTTTGAAGATCGCAGAGACGATCTTTTTCGTGGGTTAGTATCTGTCACAAAATAACTTGAGGTTCTTGATAGGCTAAAGCTCTCTCGGTTTGATCGTATAATTCCATTCCCCGTGAAATCTATTCTTAACCAAGTTTAGGTCTTTCATTTCGTGGTCGGCTACTTTCCTGCCTTTTGTATAAAGTTTCTTGTCCAATCGTGCCTTTACTGTCAGGCCTGTTTTGGTTGTTGTAGAAGCAATCAAATTAATGATCACTTGATAGCTGGTCAATGGCTTTCCTCGCCAATTGATACTGATAAAAGAAAACAGCCGATGTTCAATTTTGTTCCATTTGCTGGTTCCCGGTGGAAAATGGCAGATTGAGATTTCCATTCCTCGCGTATCCGCTAATCGTTGCAACTCCTTTTTCCACAAACGTAAACGATACCCATTACTCCCACCCGCATCCGCACAAATCAAAAGTTTCTTTGCATTGGAATAACGACGACTACCAACATACTGCCACCAGTATCGAATACTGGATACCGCAAATTCCGCGGTATCTGCCGTTACTCCAACATTTACCCAGCCCGAATTACCACCGATATCATAAATACCGTACGGGATGGCCTTCGATACTTTCGGATCAGGAAAATCATGGCCATTCACTTCGATAGCACCCCGTTTCTTATGCCACTCTCGACCTTCATTTTTGTATTCACCCACCAGTTCCTTCTTCTTGGCGTCTACCGAAATTACGGGGTACCCTTTCGACAAGAACTCTTTGCAAGTTCGATTGATAAAACAAAATTGCTTGTCTCGGTCAGGGTGATCCTGGCCCTCTTTCGTCTTGCGGTTGCCTTGAAGGCTGAACTCCATTTTATGCAAAATGCGAGCTACGGTTTGTCTACTGACCGAGTACCCTTTTCCCCCTAAAAAATCAGAAAGATTGCGTACACTTTTGCAGGTCCAACGTAATGGACTTTCTGGATCACCCCGGATGTCCGGTTCGATGATCCCTTCAATACGCTTCTCAAGCTGCGGGAATTGGAGCGTTAGCTTTTTTCGGCCTGCGCCTTTTCTTCTGATTCTGCCAACATACCCATCTCCGGCCTTGATTTCACGAATACCTCTGGCAATTGTATTTGTGCTCATGCCGGTAATAGCGC
>BDTW01000018.1 GCA_002897735.1 bacterium BMS3Bbin13
CTCGGTCGGCGATCATCGAATCGCCCGCAAGTCCGCCCGCCCATTGGTTCGGGTCGTTCCGGTACAATCCGCTGTGCGTCCCGTGCCCGGGTGGCGGAACAGGTAGACGCTGCGGACTTAAAATCCGCTGGCCTTACGGCCATGCCGGTTCGATTCCGGCCCCGGGCACCATAAAAACCGGTAGGTTATAAGACATCCCTTCCCGTACTTGCCGACTTGGTGCAGACCAGGCAATCGCGAATGACGGATGCACTGGGAACGACATGGCGTCCATTCTCGCGTCGACAGCCGAAGCGTTGTCGCGCCTTCTGGCCCATCCCGCCCGTTCGGCTGGCTGCGGGCAATACGCCAGCATATGTATAGCGCGATGACACGTCGGCTACCGCACGGCCGGCTTGCCGCCCTGCAACGCCGTCTTCTGGTTCTTTGAGGCTGATGCCTGCGGAACCCTGCATTGGCACCGTTCTTCTCAGCGGGGACAGGACTTTGGTGCAGCTCAGGCCAGTCTATGATTCGCCGGCAAACTTGCCGGCGAAAACATAACATTATTTGACAATGGGAGATTTGCGTATTTTAATACGAGCATGCAACTCCAATACCACATAGATTCGCCTGATTTCTCCCAGGAGACCCTGGTCCATGCCGGCTTTCGATTTGGGTGCAAAGGTACGCATACCAGCCGGACCATCATGTTTTCCGAGTTGTGTGATCTGATGGACGCAGTTTCGGATGATATTGATCAGGAGGGCTATAAAAAGGCCATCGTTGATGAAAATGTTCTTGGGAAACAGACCGCTGCTACCCGTCGTATAACACGGCAGAGATTGGTGGAGTTGTATGGGCTCGATCCCGCTATCCCAATTTTCCGGGTGCTTCGTCGTCTATGGGCATCTGACGAGAAGGGAAGGCCTTTGCTTGCCCTGATGTGTGCCTTGGCTCGCGATCCGTTGCTGAGGGCAACCCAAGATTCTGTTTTGTCTTTACCCGAGGGCGCCGAATTGGTGCGTGCTCATTTCGTTGATGAGATTCGCCAAGTGGTCGGTTCTCGCTTGAATGAGGCGGTACTCGACAAGGTTGCCCGCAACGCGGCCAGTTCGTGGTCCCAGTCCGGCCATTTGAAGGGCCGGGTTCGCAAAATCCGTCAAAGGGTATCCCCTACGCCGGGTGCGTTGGCCATGGCGCTCTGGCTGGGTACGGTCGGGGGACAGGCCGGCCCGGCATTGCTCGATACCCAATGGACGCGCGTGCTGGACCACCCAGGCCTGTCCCTGCTCGGCGTGGCCAAGCAAGCCAAGCAGCAGGGCCTGATTCATCTTCGGGCCGGGGGGGGGGTCACCGAAATAGACGCCCGTGAACTTGATCCGTTTACTTCGAGGCGGTGATAGGTGGGGAAGATCGAAGAATCGGCATCGGTCTATGAGCGCCACGTCAGTGCGCCATGGCAAGATTCTTTGGCGGGTGCACAGCGTGTGCTGATGGTGGTCTACGACAAGGAGTTGGAGCGCACGCTCCGGGCGCGGGTCGGCGAACACGAGCAGGCCACGCGCCGGGCGGGACATGACTGGAAGCTGGTCGACAGCACGCGATGGTTTTCCGAATGGATGGCGGGCGATGAATACCGGGATGCCTATTTTGAAGAGCCGGAACTCCTGGGCATGAAGCTCGAAGGGGAGTTTCGTCCTTTTGTTACGGAACGCCTTGCCGGAGAGTTGGACTCGGCCGATGACAACACGGTCGTCGCCCTGCTTGGTGTTGCCTCGCTGTACGGCTTTCTGCGTGTGTCGGAACTGATTCGATCAGTCGAACAGTCCATCCATGGCCGCCTGCTGGTCTTTTTCCCCGGAACCAAAAATGAAAACAACTACCGTCTGCTCGATGCCCGCGATGGTTGGAACTACTTGGCCCAGGGCATCACGCTCCATGATGAAGGGATGGCCCCATGAAGATCTACGAAGTCCTCGCCCGAGATCCGCGCACGACACGCTTGGCCAACAACGGTCAGGCGCGCATCACGGATACGGTGGACGAACAGGCGCAGGCCGAACTGCGGGCCGAGTTGGAAACCTTCGTCTGCGACGGTCAGTTCGGCGATGCGTTGCAACGCATCCTGGGGGGCTATCTCACCAGCCTGGACAAATCTCGTCAGGACTCCGCGTGGGTCAGCGGCTTTTTTGGCAGCGGCAAGTCCCACCTGCTCAAGATGCTTACGCACCTGTGGCTCAACACCGAATTCTCCGATGGCGCCACGGCACGCAGCCTGGTTCACGGACTGCCGGACGAGGTCGAGGCTCAACTCCGCGAGTTGGACATCCAGGCGCGCCGCACCGGTAAGCCGCTTGTCGCGGCGGCGGGTACCCTGCTGGGCGGTAGTGTCGACTTCGTCCGTCACACCGTGCTCGCCATCCTGCTGCGTGCCCGCGGTTGGCCGGCGCAGCACCCCCAAGCCATGTTCTGCTTCTGGCTGCGGGATCAGGGGTTGCTCGACGAGGTGAGAACCGCCGTGGAAGCCACCGGCAAGGACTGGCTGAAGGAGCTGCATAACCTCTATATCAGCCCTGTCATCGCCAAGGCCCTGCTGGAGGTCGATCCCGGTATCGCCGCGGATGCCCGGGGTGTGCGCCAAGTGCTTATCCAGCAGTTTCCCCAACTTCGCACCGACATCACCACGGCACAGTTTATCGAAGCCGCCCGCATGGCCCTGAGCCCGGATGGTGAACTGCCCCTGACCCTCCTGGTGCTCGACGAGGTACAGCAATACATCAACGAGGCCCAGGACCGCTCGTCCATCATCGCAGAACTCGCCGAGTCCGTGCAGACTCAGCTCGACAGCCGGATCATGCTGGTCGGCGCCGGCCAGTCGGCGTTGTCGGCGGGCACCCAGGCATTGCTCTGGCTGCGGGACCGTTTTCGCATCACAGTGGAACTGAGCGACGCGGATGTCGAGGTCGTCATTCGCAAGGTGCTGCTGCACAAGAAACCCAGCGCCGTCCCGCAAATCGAGCAACTGTTCGACAGCCACACCGGCGAGGTGGATCGCCAGCTCAAGGGCATCCGGCTCGGCACACGCCCCGAGGACCGCCGGGTTCGCACCCTGGATTATCCCCAGCTCTGCACCCGGCGCCGTTTCTGGGAGGCCTGCTTTCAGGCGGTGGACGCCGCCGGCAGCCACAGCCAGCTTCGCTCCCAGCTCCGCATCCTGCATGATTCCCTGCAACGGGTGGCCGAGTGCCATCTGGGCGGCGTCATCCCCGCCAGCGATCTGTTCAACGCCCTGGCCCCCAGCCTGGTCAACACCGGTGTCCTGCTGAACGAGATCAATACTCGCATCCAGAGGTTGGACAACGGAACACCCGAGGGCGCGCTCCGACGTGACCTTTGCGGCCTGGTCTTTCTCATCGGCAAGCTACCGCGCGAGGCCGGCGTGGATCTCGGCGTGCGCGCCAACGCCACCACCCTGGCCGACCTCCTCGTCGAGGACATCACCGTCGACACCGGCCCTTTCCGCCGCCAGGCGGCCGACACACTGGAACGACTGGCGGCGGAAGGCGTGCTCATGAAGGTGGGTGAGGAATATCGCCTGCAAACCACCGAGGGCGCGGAGCGGGACCGCGCCTTCCGCGAACGCCGGGCCACGCTGGCGCAGAACGAGGTGGAGATCGCCACCCGCCGTGACCAGCTTTTCGGGCGGGCACTGCAGGAAGTCCTCGCTGGCATCAAGCTGATCCATGGGGAGCCGAAGATCCGCCGCACCCTTGCCCTGCACGCGGGCAACGAGTTTCCCGCCAACGCCGGTGATGCCGTGGTCGTCTGGCTGCGCGATGGCTGGTCCGGCGCACTCAAGGATGTGGAAGCCGAAGCACGCCGGCTCGGCTCGGACGACCCCGTCTTACACCTGTTCCTGCCCAAGAAAAACGCCGACCTGCTGCGCGACCGCATCATCGATGCCGAGGCCGCCCACCAGGTGCTGGATCACTACGGCTTGCCGTCCACGCCCGAGGGCCGCGAGGCCCACGAGAGCATGGAAAGCCGCAGGCTTGCCGCCGAGCATGCCCGCAACGAAATCGTTCAGGAGATCCTGCGCGCCGCGAAGCTCCTCCAAGGTGGCGGTGCGGAAATCTTCGGCGAAGCCCTGGAAGAGAAGATCCGCACCGGCGCCGAGGCCGCTTTGGCGAGATTGTTTCCTCGATTCTCCGATGCCGATCACCGCGCCTGGGAGGCGGCCCTCAAACGGGCGAAGGACGGCTCGGATCAGCCCTTTAAGGTGGTCAGGTGGGACGGCGCTACTGAAGACCATCCCGTGGCCAAGGAGGTGCTGTCCGCCATCGGCGCCGGCAAGCGCGGCACCGAGATACAGAAAACCCTCAAGGCCGCCCCCTACGGCTGGCCCCAGGATGCCATCGACGCCGCCCTTATCGCCCTGCACCGCAGCGGCCACCTGCGCGCCGGCCGCAACGGCCGGCCCGTCAGGCCCGGCGGGCTCGACCAAGCCGGCATCAAGAGCGCCGAATTCCGCCCGGAGAAGATCCGGCTTACCACCAGCCAGCGCATCGCCCTACGCGGTCTGTTCGGTAAGCTCGACATCAACACCCAAAGCGGTGAAGAGGAACTGCGCGCGCCCGAATTCCTGGGGTCGCTGGCCGAACTGGCCGGCCGTGCCGGCGGTAGCCCGCCGCTGCCCGAAAGAGCCGATACCCGCCTGCTTGGCGAACTCGGCCGCCTGACCGGAAACGAACAGCTCGGCGCCCTCTTCGAGCACCGGGAGACGCTGGAACAGATCATCGTCCAATGGTCCGCCCTGGCCGAACTTGCGCAGGAACGCCTGCCGGAATGGCAACTGGCCTGCGACCTGCGCCGTCACACCCGGGATCTCCCGGTGGCCGGCGAGGTAGGCGCGGAACTGGACGCCATCGAGGACCAACGCAGCCTGCTGGGCGAAACCGACCAGGTCGCTCTCTTGGTCAAGAAGCTCGCCGCCGCACTGCGCGAGACGCTCACCGCCCGCCACCAGACCCTCACGGGGGCCGTTGAAGGGGCCATCGAAGAACTCAACACGGATGCCACCTGGCAGCAACTGGAGTCAGAGGATCGGGAAGCCATTCTCGCCCGCACAGGACTCCGGCCCTCCGCGCCCTTGTCAGTAGGCACCGATGACGAACTGCGCCGCACTCTGGACGCTCGACCCTTGAGCGCCTGGCATGCCGATACCGACGCCGTGGGTGAGCGGGCCGCCAGGGCGCTGAGCGAAGCCGCTGCCCTTGTGGCGAAAAAGGCCGGCGGCCCTCAGCCGGTCACCGTGCACCTCCATCACGGCACCCTCGCCGACGAGGCGGCGGTGCAGTCTTGGCTGGAGGAAACCGGGCGCCAGTTGCAGGAAGCAGTGAAGAAAGGACCGGTGATCATTCGATAGACCATTCGAACGGAAACCACGGGAGAGCGTGATGGACAGCAGAAAGGGCATCGGTGCGGCCAGGGGGAAAGCCGGCGGACGAAGATTACAGCTTGACGGGCAAGGGGCAGATTCCTATGATTGAAAAGTCATCCGCCCCTGGCAGTAAGCCCTCCCACCCTCATTCCGGGAAGGCCGAACCCCGGGGCAATTCTTTTTCCAATTCCCTCCTGCGCTACATGAGTCCCACCCTGACCGCTGTCCTGGTGGATGCGGCGTTCTTCCTGAAGCGTGCCCGGTGCATCTTCGGCCGTCTGTCACCGGAGGGGGCCGCCCGGCGGCTGCACCGCACCGCATTGGATCACCTCAACGATGGCCAGCGCAACCAGCGAGTGGCCCGGCTCTATCGCGTTTTCGTCTACGATGCGCCACCCGCGGCGTGGAAGGGACACACTCCTGTCGGCAAAAAACCTATCGATCTCCTGCAAACGCCAACGGCGCAATGGCGCAACGCCTTTCACGAGGCCCTGCGCGGTCAGCGCAAGGTGGCCCTGCGGCTGGGCGAGGTTCCTACCAGCCAGATACGCTGGCAGCTCAAACCGGAGGTGCTCAAGGAGTTGACCAGGGGCAAGCGAATTTGGGATGGCATCACCGACGGCGACTTCCGCCTCGACCTGCGGCAGAAAGGGGTGGACATGCGCCTGGGGCTCGACATTGCCTCGCTGGCCTATCAGGGCCAGGTCAACCAGATCGTGCTGGTCTCCGGCGACGCCGACTTCGTGCCTGCCGCCAAGCTGGCGCGCCGTCAGGGAATCGATTTCGTTCTCGACCCCATGTGGGCCACTATCCGACCCCAGCTCTTCGAGCACATCGACGGACTCAGAAGCGTATGCCCCAAGCCGGGGCAGGCGGCAGCCTCCACCGAAATCGAGGCGGAGCAGGCATGACGACCCACGAGGTAATTCGCTGATGCGGGCCATCTCGACCGAACAGCGCAACCAGCTCGCCAAGGCTATCCTCAAGGCCCGCCGCAGGGCCGAGGCCGGCGCGCGCAAGGCGTTGGAATCGCTGGCGGTGGAGCGGGCCAAACTCTTCAATTCCATGTCGGAGAGTGAAAAGGCGCTGCGCCGGCGGCTGCGCGCCCACGGTCGGCAGCTTGGCGACCGGCTGGACCGAAACACCGGCGAGCAGTCCATCGAGCATCTGGTACACGAGGTGGCCTACGAGCATTGGCACCGCATGCTCTTCGCCCGCTTCCTGGCCGAGAACCACCTGCTCATCGAGCCGGAATCCGGCGTAGCCATCTCCATGGGAGAATGCGAGGATCTGGCCCGGGAGCAGGGCGGGGACCCCTGGGCACTGGCCGGCCGTTATGCCGCACGCATGCTGCCGCGCATCTTCCGGCCCGACGATCCGGCGCTGGAAGTCACCCTGGCCCCCGAGACCCGTCAGGCACTGGAAAAGCTGCTGGAATCCTTGCCCGCCGAGGTTTTCACCGCCGCCGACGCCCTGGGCTGGACCTACCAGTTCTGGCAGGCGGAGAAGAAAGATGCGGTCAACAAGAGCGGCGAGAAGATCGGCGCCGACGAACTGCCGGCGGTCACCCAGCTCTTTACCGAGCACTACATGGTGCAGTTCCTGTACCACAACACCCTCGGCGCCTGGCATGCCGGCAAGATGCTGGCGCAACGGCCCGAACTGGCCGAAAACGCCGCTGATGAAAATGAACTGCGCCGGGCCGTGCGCCTGGGTGCCGCCGGTGGCTACGATTTCGACTACCTGCGCCTCACTCGCGAGCCTCGCGAAGGCGACGAGGAGGGCAACCCCACCGGCCCCTGGCGTCCGGCGGCAGGCACTTTTGAAGGCTGGCCCAAGACCGTCGCCGAACTCAAGGTGCTGGACCCGAGCTGCGGCAGCGGCCATTTCCTGGTGGAAGGCCTGCGCATCCTCGCCCGTCTGCGCATGGAAGAAGAGGGGCTGGATCAGCAAGCCGCCCTACGCGCCGTGCTGGCCGACAACCTCTTCGGCCTGGAGATCGACCCCCGCTGCACCCAGATCGCCGCCTTCAGTCTGGCCCTGGCCGCCTGGAAACAGGGCGGCAAGCCCGCGGAGCTGCCGCCGCTCAATATCGCCTGCTCCGGCCTGCCCGTGGCCGCCTCGAAGGGAGAATGGCTCAAGCTGGCCGGCGGCGACGACCAACTCGAACGCGCCATGGAACAACTTCACGAGCTGTTCCGCAAGGCGCCGGAGCTGGGCTCCCTCATCGACCCGACGGCCTTCGGCGGTGACCTGGTCCAGGCCGGCTTCGGCCGGGTGCGCGAACTGCTGGGCCGGGTGCTGGAGCAGGAAGACGATATCGACGCCCACGAGCGTGCCGTCGCCGCCCGGGGCATGGCCCGCGCCGCCGAGCTGCTGGCCGATACCTACACCCTGGTCATCACCAACGTGCCCTATCTGGCCCGCGGCAAGCAGAGCGAAACCCTGCGTCAATTCGCCGACGATAACCACCCGGCGGCCAAGCAGGACTTGGCCACCCTCTTTCTCTCCCGCAGCTTGCGCTGGCTGGACGAACACGGCACCACGGCACTGGTCACACCCCAGAACTGGCTGTTCCTCACCAGCTACAAGAATCTGCGGGAGAAACTGCTCAAGGAGCGGACTTGGAACTTGGTTGCCCGATTAGGGCCGAAAGGGTTTCAGACACCAATGTGGGATTTCAACGTCATGTTGTCCGTGATTTCCGCGGACAAGGCGAAAGCGGAATGGCGGATGGCGGGTATCGATGTAATGAGTTGTCGTACGCCGCAGGAAAAGGCCGCCCTGTTGCGAGGTGAAGGTGTTAATTATGGGCAGCTGGATGAGGTTATGCGATTAATTGCCCAGTACAAGCAGCTTGAAAACCCTAGCATAATAATTGTATTAGAAGAATCTGCAAATATAAAGAGATTGAGCGACTTTGCAGACTGTTACTTAGGAATTTGTACCGGTGATTACTCAAGGTTCGGAAGGTATTTTCATGAGATTGCTGATACTTCGTCGGGTTGGAATTTACAGCAGACAACAGTAGAGACGACGACTCCCTGGGGAGGATGTCAAAATGCCCTTCTGTGGGAGGGTGGAGCGGGTGAACTTTTTGACTATGTTGAAGAAAGGCTAGGTGTAGGAGGCTCTGGTACTTGGTTACGAGGGAAGAAAGCATGGAATAAATGCGGTATAGCAATAAAGCAGATGGGTGAGCTTCCCGTATCTTTATATAGTGGGCATTTATACGACAACAATGTTGCCGTATTAATACCAAAACATCAGGAGCATTTGTCTGCTATATGGAGTTTCTGTTCTTCATCACATTTTCAAAAAGAAGTACGCATACTAAACCAAGCACTTGCCGTTGATACGCAGTACCTTCTAGCGGCTCAATTTGATTTTGAGCAATGGCAAAAAGTTTCAGCTGAAAAAGATCCTGAATGGCTCCCAGAACCCCAATCCAACGACCCCACTCAATGGCTCTTCCACGGCCATCCCACCGGCATGGTGGCGGCGGGACCGGAAGAGTGTTCGCTCTGGGGCATCGCCGACCCGGTGGGGGCAGAGCGCCATCCTTCCCTCATCTGCCGCGAGCCCAACCTGAAGGACGTGCTCCAGGTGGCCGTGGCGCGGCTGCTGGATTACCGCTGGCCGGCGGAGCGAGACGCCGACATGCGCCTGGACGAGGCCGCCCGCGCCTGGGTGGAGCGTTGCAAGGAGCTGGATGAATTCGCCGACGGGGACGGCATCGTGGCCTTGCGGCCGGTGCGCGGCGAGCGTTCCGCCGCCGATCGCCTGCGCGCCCTGCTCGCCGGCGCCTTCGGCGATGCCTGGAATCCCGCCCACGAGCGCGAGCTGCTCCAGGCCGCCGCCGGTGACGGCAAGCCCGCCGACAGCCTGGAGGACTGGCTGCGGGACGATTTCTTCACCGAACACTGCAAGCGGTTCCACCACCGCCCCTTCCTCTGGCACCTCTGGGACGGCTGCAAGGACGGCTTCCACGTGCTGGTCAACTACCACCGCCTCTCCGGCCCCAGGGGCGAGGCCCGCCGCACCCTGGAGTCCATCACCTACAGCTACCTGCGTGAATGGATCGAGCGCCAGCGGCGTGAGCAGCAGGCAGGCCGGGAAGGCGCCGACGCCCGCCTCGCCGCCGCCCTGGATCTCCAGGCCCAGCTCGAAATAATCCTCGCAGGCGAACCGCCCCACGACCTCTTCGTGCGCTGGAAACCCCTGCACGAACAACCTATCGGATGGGATCCCGATATCAACGACGGCGTGCGTCTCAACATCCGCCCCTTCATGAGCGTGGAGTTGCGCAAGGGCGGCCGCAAGGGCGCCGGCATCCTGCGCTGGAAACCCAACGTCAAATGGAACAAGGACCGCGGCAAGGAACCCCAAAGCCTGCGCTCGAAAGAGGACTACCCTTGGTTCTGGTCCTGCCCCGGCGACGGCAGCCTCGAAGAACGCACCGACTTCCAGGGCGGCACCACCTTCGATGGCAACCGCTGGAACGACCTGCACTACACCAACGCCACCAAGCGCGCCGCTCGGGAACGCAAGGTGAAGGAGGAAGAACAATGACCGCAAACAACGACTTTGCCGGCGCCCGTTGGTGGAAGTTTGATTTTCATACCCATACGCCGGCATCACGGGATACCTATTGGCATGGAAGAATCGGTGAGCAGGATGCGTTATCGCCCGAACAATGGCTGCTCAAGCACATGGCGGCTGGTATCGACTGCGTGGCGATCACCGATCACAACACGGGTAAATGGATCGACGGGTTGAAGGCGACCTATGCGCGGTTGCAGCAGGAGCCGCCGGAAGGTTTTCGTCCCCTTTATCTGTTCCCCGGCGTGGAAATCACTGTCAACGGCGGATTTCACCTGCTGGCCATTTTCGATCCGGAAACACCGGGCGATGAGACTGGACACTTGCTGGGGCGTGTCGGCTACGAGGGAACACGGGGTGATTGCGACGACACAACCCGCGAGTCGGCGGCGGAGGTGGTGCGACTGGCGCACGAGGCCGGTGCCATCGCCATTCCGGCGCATGTGGAGGGGCCAAAAGGCTTGCTCGAGCTTTGTAAAGAAGGCGGCAATTCCAGCCGAATCGACGCACACACGGTCAAACAGGTCTTGTGTGACGGGCGCATTCTGGCTGCGGAGGTGATCGATTCCGGTGTCAACAAGCCGCAGATCTACCATGACGAAAAATGCGACTGGACCGAGGTCGTCGGCTCGGATTGCCACAGCTTTCAGGGCGACGCCGTTCCAGGCTCACGCTTTACCTGGGTGAAGATGTGCCAGCCCTCTCTCGAAGGCCTGCGCCTCGCCTTGCTGGACGGCACACCCCTTTCCATTCAGCGCCACGACAGGGTGGAAGGCGACCCCAACGATCATGCACAGTTGTTCATCGAACAGATCGAAATCCGTAATCTGACGCATGCCGGGCGGGTACGGCCGCTCACGGTCCGATTCAGCCCCTGGCTGACGACGCTGATCGGTGGACGCGGCACCGGCAAGTCCACCGTGATCGAGCTACTGCGACTGGCGCTGCGACGGGAGAACGAACTGCCGGGCCGTGCGGACGATCGCAACAGACCGGAAGCCCGCGGCAACTTCGATCGCACGCTGGCGGCGATGCTGAAGGATGCCTCGGTGTCGCTCATTGTGCGCAAGGACGGTGGGCAATTTCGCGTAGGATGGGACAAGGCTGGCGCATTGCCGGTCATCGAGGAGGAGACGGAGGATGGGCAATGGCAAGCGGTGCCGGGCGAGGTGGACAGCCGTTTCCCCGTGCGCATCTTCAGCCAGAAACAGGTTTACGCGCTGACCGAGAACTCCGGCGCCTTGCTGACGATGATCGATGAATCCCGGGAGGTGGATGGTCATCAATGGGCAGGGCGCTGGAGCGAGTTGCGTGCAACATTCCTGCGGTTACGTGGAGAGATACGTGAACTGGAAGCCCGCCTGGGCGACCAGGAACGGCTCAAGGGCGAACTCGAAGATCTCAAGCGCCAGATCGCCATTTTTGAGTCCGGTGACAATCGGGAACTGCTGAGAAGCTACCAGAAGCTGCGGCGGCAACAGGCGGCATTCGATGAACGTGCCGGAGAACTCGATCAGGCCGTGGACAAACTGCGCGCCCTGTCGGAGGAGATTGCGCCGGCGGATCCACGGCCGGGCGACTTCGATGTTGACAATCCCATCGAAAAAGCGGCTGTCGAGTTGCTGAATGAAGCGGCCGCCGAGGAGAGGGGCGTCCGGAAAACGCTCGACACCCTGGCGGCGAAACTACAAGGCTGGCGCCGGGAATGGCAGGAGAAAGAGTGGGCTTCCAGGTGGTTCAGACACAAGGAAAAAGTGGAGCAGGAATATCGGCAACTGGTGGAAAGACTGCGCGAGGAGGGTGTTGCCGACCCCAGCGCCTATGGTTCCCTGGTGCAGCGGCGCACCATGCTGGGGCGCCAACTCGCGGAATTGGATGACTTGGTATGCAAGAAGGAAAAAATACAGAACAGGATCCAGAAAATCTTGGATCAGATTGAAGCGTGTCGGTCGGATCTATCGAATCGGCGACAGCAATTTCTCACCAAAATCCTGGGCGACAATCCTTATGTTCATATTTCCGTGGTTTCGTTTGGCAATAGGGCACGTGGGGCGGAGGATGATTTCCGTGAGGTCATCGATCGTACGGATGGTCGTTTGGAAGACGACATTCTTAACAGTGATGGAGTAGGAATCCTTGCCGAATTGTTCGCAGGATTACCCGAGAACGATGATGACAGGTGCGCTGAATTACAGAAACGACTGAATGTGCTCAAAACGGATCTCGAGAATATCGCCTTGGGAGGGAAGCCCGGCACGCCCAGAGGGAAGCGTTTTCTCACCCATATGGGCAAATTGCCGCCGGAACGGATTGATCGCCTGCTGCTGTGGTGGCCGGCGGACGCGCTGAAGATCCAGTACAGGAAACCCGACGGCAAGTTTGCCGACTTGCAGCATGGCTCTCCGGGCCAGAAATCGGCGGCCATACTGGCCTTTCTCCTTTTGCATGGTGACAAGCCATTGATCCTCGATCAGCCCGAAGATGATCTGGACAACCATCTGATCTACGATCTGATCGTCAGTCAGCTTCGTGACAATAAACGTCGCCGACAGGTTATCGTGGCGACACATAATCCAAACATCGTGGTCAATGGTGATGCCGAGATGGTCAACGCCATGGACCAAGTGAATGGGCAGTGTGTCGTGCTCGAACCGGGATCGGGATGTCTCCAGTCGAGGGATGTCAGGGATGAGATATGCCGGGTCATGGAGGGTGGGCGCGAGGCTTTCGAGCAGCGCTATCGGAGGTTGCTGGAGAAATGAAACATGATTGATACGGCACAGGTGCTTTTGGAGAAAATCCGGCTTGGAGAAGACAGCTTCCTTGAACTGAAGGAAGTTGTTTTTTCCGGCTCGAAAATCAAGGGGCCGCGCCGCGAGGAACTGGCCGACGAAATGGCGGCGTTCGCCAACGCCCGCGGCGGGGTGATCGTGTTCGGTGTGGACGACCGGCGGGAAATCGTTGGGATTCCCGATGAACGGCTGGATGATGTGGAAAGGTATGTCGTAGATATCGTGCGGGATTCCATTACACCTTCGATTTATCCCATTATCGAGCGATTGCAATTGCCGGCGAGCGATGGATCACTGAAACCTGTAATCCGGGTGGAAATACCACGCAGTCTTTTCGTGCACCGCAGCTCCGGCGGGTATCTGCACCGCGTGGGTAGCAGTAAACGGGAGATGGAGCCCGATTATCTGGCACGGCTGTTTCAGCAACGCAGTCAGGCACGGATTATCCGCTTCGATGAACAGGTCGTGCCCAACGCCGACCTTTCCGATCTCGATGATGCACTTATCGATCGGTTTCGTACATACCAAACTCGGGATGACAGGACCACCCTGCTTCGAAAACTCGCCATGGCCCGGGAGGATGACCGGGGGATTTTGCGTCCTACCGTTGCAGGATTGCTGATGGGGTCCAGACGTCCTCAGGAACCGCTTTCGCACGCCATGATCCAGGCGGTGAGCTACCGCGGAACCGCCGTTACAGAACATGTCGGCGACACGTCCTATCAACTCGACGCCAAAGATGTCACAGGGCAACTGGACGCCCAAGTGGTCGAGGCCTGTATTTTCGTGTTGCGCAACCAAAAGGTTGCCGCCTCCAAAAAAGTTGGTCGCAAAGATCTTCCCCAGTACGACATGACGGCGCTATTCGAGGCGCTGGTTAACGCCGTGGCACATCGAGACTATTCCATGTCCGGAGCGCGAATTCGGTTGCGGATGTTCAGCGACCGATTGGAGCTGTATTCCCCCGGGGCCTTGCCCAATACCATGACCGTGGACAGCTTGCCCTTTCGTCAGGCGAGCCGTAACGAGGCCATTACCAGTCTGCTCGCCAAATGCCCGGTTCCCGCCGGTATTGCCGGGCTCGAGTCCAGGCGAACGACGATGATGGATCGGCGAGGTGAAGGCGTTGCCATCATCATGGCGCGTAGCGAGCGGCTTTCGGGACGCCAGCCTGTTTACGAAATGTTGGACGATTCAGAACTTCGCCTGACTATCTTTGCCGCAAATCCGCAGGTCGATGAGTCGTGAGCGTACCACCCTTGCAGCCGGCACCGACTGAAAGCCCTACCGTACTCGACCGGCTTATCGAGCAGTTGCACTCAAGGAGCGAACCGCTGGATGGCCAGGTCGCTCCAGCGGCAATTCTCTGGACCGATCCCAAGGCGGAATGGCGAGGGCTGGTCGATCTGCTGCAAACCCATTTCGAGGAACTGGTGGTTCTTGGCGATTATGCGCCTGAATCAAGGACCGGACCGGCGATTTGGATTCGCTGTGTGGTGGATAAGACGCTCGATGAGCCACGAATGACGGATGATCGAGTGCCTGTCGTGTATCTGCCCGGCGTGGCGCGACAGCGGCTTCGAGCCGGCGCGGAATGTCCGGATACACTGAAGCCATTGGTGGAGCTGATGTACCGCGGTGCCCTGTGGCACCAACCCAACGGCAATGACTGGACGGTAACGGCCTTTCTGACGTCCTCCAAGACGCTTGGCCTGGATATCGCCAAGGACCGGGCGACGGGCGAGGCCTTGCTGCGGGCGTTGCCCGAGGTTGCTTTGACGCCCGTTTCCCGACTCCGAGGGCGTCAGTTCCAGGCCGATGATTTCGACCGCATGTTGGCGGGCGATGTCATACGCGACCTGTTGCGCTGGATGGGCGATCCGGACGGTACCCATGCCCGCCTGGGTGAAAACGGCTGGGGCGCTTTTCGCAATCGTTGCCGCGAGGAGTTGGGCTTCGACCCTGAAACCGAGCCCGATGTTGTCGCCGGCGAACGCCTTGGCCGGGCCGAGGGTCCTTGGAAAGCGGTCTGGGAACGTTTTGCCGAGGCACCTTCCAGTTACGGTGACATTGCGGGGCTGCTGCGGCGCAGTCGGCCCATTGGCGAGATGTTCCTTGATCGCTCGCGCTGGCCCGATCTCAATGATGAGGATGAGGGCAAGGTGCGCAAGGTGTTGTCAGGACTGGATACATGCGTCCACGTGGACGCATGCCGGACCGTGTTGGGACTTGAAGAAGAGCACGGACCGCGACGGGATCGGGTCTGGGCTCGGATGGGGTTGTCACCCATGGCCGAGGTGTTGGAACCTCTGGCCCGGCTTGCAAAGGCTGCCGGTACGGGGCTTGGCGGCAACACGCCGGACGACGTGGCAGAGGCCTATCTGCAACGCGGCTGGCAGGCCGACGTGGCGGCGTGGGAGGCGCTTGCCGTGTCGCCGACCACTCATGAATCTCTCATTGCCGGCGTGGTCCGTTATTTGCTCGAACCCTGGTTGGAGGAATCGGCGCAAGCCTTCCAGGCTGCGCTGTCGCGCAGTTCCCTTCCGGGCCATGACGATTCGCCTCTTGTCGAGGCCGGCGATGACGTGTGTCTCCTGTTTTCCGATGGGTTGCGCCTCGACCTCGGGCAGCGACTGGCTGAGCGCCTGGAAGCACGCGGTTTCCGCGTTCGTGTCGGCCACCGCTGGGCGGCCCTGCCCACCGTTACCGCTACGGCCAAGCCGGTGGTGACGCCGGTGGCAGACGAGATCGGAGGCAGGCAATTGGGCGAGAAATTCGAGGCTGTTTTTACGCAGATCGGCAAGACGGCGGATGCAAAGAACCTGCGTTCCGCCATGAGCGCACGGGGCTATCAGGTCATCAGGGACGGCGAGATGGATGTCCCCCTTTCGCACCCGGCACGGGGCTGGGTGGAATCCGGAGATATCGACTCGCTTGGCCACAAGCACGGGGTGCAGCTGGCAAGGCGGATCCCTGAGGAGTTGGATCGTCTGGCCGAGCGCATTCAGCATTTGCTCGATGCAGGCTGGCAGGCGGTGCGCGTCGTGACCGATCATGGCTGGTTGTTGCTGCCGGGCGGGCTGCCAAGAGCCGATCTTCCCAAACATCTGACCGAAAGCCGCTGGGCCCGCTGTGCGGTGATTTCCGGAGATTCCACGCCGGATGCGCTTCGTTATTCGTGGCACTGGAACAAAACCCAATCGTTCGCGGCCGCCCCCGGCATCGCCTGTTTCAATGAATCCAAGGAATACGCCCACGGTGGCGTGAGTATCCAGGAATGCCTGATCCCCGACCTTCTGGTGGAGCGCGGAAGCGAGCGTGGTGCCGTCGCCTCCATCACGTCCATCACTTGGCGCGGCCTGCGCTGTTTCGTAGAAGTCAGGGCGAACGGTAGCCCGGTGACCGCCGATCTGCGCCTGGGGCAGCCCTCTGGCAAATCGGTCGCCGCGACTCCCAAGCCGGTCGAGGGCGACGGCTCGGTCAGCCTGGTGCTGGCGGACGACGAATTCGAAGGCGAGATCCTGGTGCTGGTGCTCTGTGACGAAGCAGGCCGGATTCTTGCCCAACAACCCACTCGTGTAGGAATCGATTCATGACGCAGACGGCCATGGAAATGGATAATCTCGACCGGCTGGCAGCGGATGCCTTTCCCGGCTATTTGGTGCGCAAGGACCTGGTACGGCGCTATGCCCGCCAGTATCCGGTGCCGACCTATGTAGTCGAGTTTCTGCTCGGCCGTTACTGCGCCAGCGTGGACGAGAAGGAGATCGAAGAGGGGCTGGCCATCGTGGAAAAACAGCTCCAGGGGCGCACCGTGCGGACGGGAGACCAGGAGATTTTCAAATCCAGGGCGCGCGAGGAGGGATCGGTCAAATTGATCGACATCGTGCGGGCGAAACTGGATGCGAAGAATGATTGCTATGCGGCCGAGCTTCCCAGTCTCAATTTGAAGGACGTCCAGGTCGGTGATTCCCTGGTAAAGGAAAACGAGCGCATGCTCACCGACGGATTTTATGCGGAGGTGGTGCTCGAATATGATCCGCTGGTGGCGCAGGAAAAGCAGGGACGCCCTTTTCGCATTGCCGCCCTGAGGCCCATTCAGATGTCAAAGCCGGACGTGCTTGGTGTGCTGGCGCGTGGGCGGAAAGGGTTCTCGACAAACGAATGGTGTGACTTCCTGGTCCGTGCCGTGGGAATCGAACCGGGTGCCCTGAGCGAACGCGCCAAGCAGGTTGTCCTGCTGCGCATGATTCCCTTTGTCGAGCGTAACTACAATTTTGTCGAGCTGAGTCCGCGCGGAACCGGGAAGAGCCATATCTACCAGCAGATATCGCCGTACTCCCACCTGATTTCAGGCGGCAGGGCGACGGTGGCCAAGATGTTCGTAAACATGGCCAACGGGCAGCGGGGCCTGGTCTGCCAGTACGACGTCGTTTGTTTCGACGAGGTGTCGGGGATCTCCTTCGATCAGAAAGACGGCGTCAATATCATGAAAGGCTACATGGCTTCCGGCGAATTCAGCCGCGGCAAGGAGAGTATTCGCGCCGAGGGCTCCATCGTGATGGTCGGCAACTTCGATGTCGATGTCCAGCAGCAACAGCGCATCGGACATCTGTTGAGTCCACTGCCCAAAGAGATGCGCGATGACACTGCGTTCCACGATCGGCTGCACGCCTATGCGCCGGGATGGGATTTTCCAAAACTGAATCCCAACGTGCATTTGACGAATCATTTCGGTCTGGTCAGTGATTTTCTCAGCGAGTGCTGGAGCCGCATGCGGCATTCGAGCCGCCTTTCGGTACTTCAGAACCGTGTGTTCTGGGGCGGGGCGCTCAGTGGCCGGGATATCGAGGCGGTCAACAAGACGGTCTCCGGGCTGATCAAGCTTCTTTTCCCGGATTCCGGAATGCTTGTTCCGGACGAGGATCTCGAATGGATGGTGCGATTGGCGCTTGAATCCCGCCGCCGAGTGAAGGAGCAGCAGAAGCGTTGCTTAAAGAGCGAGTTCCGTAATACCCATTTCTCTTTCACCCTTGGGGTGGATGGTGTTGAACAATTCGTTTCTACGCCGGAGCTTCATAGTGACGAGGCCATAGAGAGCGATCCCTTGCCGCCGGGACAGGTGTGGGGCATCGGTCCAGGCGGCGACGAAGCCAATCCCGGGCTTTGTCGCGTTGAAATCGCTGTGGGGCCGGGTAGTGGCGCCAAGATTCTCAACCAACCCGTACCACCGGTTTTTCGCGAGAGTGTCAAGGTAGGAGAACAGAATCTCTACGCGCACGCCAAGGAAGTGGTGGGTGATCGTGACCCGCGCGCCCATGAATACTCGATCCAACTACGGCCCTTTGACGCGGATAAGTCGGGCGCCGGCCTGGGTCTCCCCGTGTTGGTGGCCATGGTAGGCGCGCTTCTGGAACGAGGCACCCGTGGAGGAACAATTATTTTTGGTCCACTGAACTTGGGAGGATCAGTGGGGCTGGTTGCCAATCCCGTAGCAATTGCCGAATTGGCCGTGGACAAGCGGGCAACGACGCTATTGATGCCGGTAGCCGTGAGGCGTGCGCTAAATGATCTTCCAGATGAGCTTTGGACGAAAATCAATATCGAATTTTATAGTGATCCGGTAGATGGGGTATTTAAGGCTCTGCTAGAGTAACTTCGCACTTCCGTCGTGCCGGCGTTGGCGCCAATGTGCGACACTCTTGCGACACCGAGCCGGATCATCAAGACTCGCCCTCCCGTTCCTGCAAGGGTCGGTTTCGCCGGAGCGGACTACGCCCCCTGCGGGGCGCGTGCCGGCGATCACCCCTTCCGCCTGGGCACCCCGAAACCGACCGTCCCCTTTCCGAATTTGGCGGTTACCGCATCCAACGCCTGATAGATCCGTTCTTCTTTGGGTTTCGGGCCGGATTCCGCGCCCCCGAACAGGTCGCCCTGATCATCGGTACCGGCATCGGCCTTCCAGCCGGCAATCCCGACTCCCAGCAACCGGACGGGTCGCTCCGACCAGTCGCCGGCTTGAAAGAGCGCCCAGCCCTCCCGGAAGATGACTTGGTCGCGTGCGGTGGGTACCGACAACGTGTGGGTGCGGGTATGGGTCTCGAAACCCTCGAGGCGGATCTTGAGGGTGACCACCGTCCCCTTGAGCCCCTCCCGCCGGGCGACGTGTCCTACTTCCCGGGCCGCCCAGCGGAGCGTGTCGCGCAACATCTCGAGGTCGCGGATGTCCTCCTCGAACGTGATTTCTTTCGAGATCGATTTGCGTGAGGTCCCCGGGTTTACGGTATCCGACGCGATGCCCCGGCACCGTTCATAGAGTCGGGCTCCGGCCACGCGGCCCAACCGGCGGCGAAGTTCCTCGATCGCCACCCGGCGCACGTCACCGACCGTGCGCAGCCCCATCCGTTCCAGCGCGCGGGCGGTCTTCGCGCCGACCCCGTGCAACACCGGGAGCGGCATCGGGTCGAGGAAGTCCTGCACCCCTTCGCGCGGAATCACCGTTAACCCATCGGGCTTGCGGTGCTCGGAAGCGAGCTTTGCAACCAGGCGGTTGGGCCCGATCCCGACCGACGCGCTCAGTCCCACCGCTTCCCGGACGGCGTCTCTGGCGCGGCGGCCGATCGCCTCCGGAGACCCGAACAGCCTCTCCAGGCCGGAGACGTCCAGATAGGCCTCATCGATGGAAACCGGCTCCACCACCGGAGAAATCGTAGCCAAGGCCGCCAGGACCTCGCGCGAAACCGCCGCATAGACGGCCATGCGCGGACGCACGTAGACCGTCTCCGGCGGCAAACGGCGCACGGCCTCGGAGATGGGCATCGCGGAATGCACCCCATAGCGTCGGGCTTCATACGAACAGGCCGCCACCACACCGCGTCGGCCGGGCTCTGCGCCGACCACAACGGGACGTGCACGATACTCCGGCCGGTCGCGCTGTTCGACGGACGCGAAGAAGGCGTCGAGATCGGCGTGCAGGATGAGACGCTGGCGCATGGAACCGGTCAATCCGTCAGTCGCCGTTGCTTTCCAATGCGGCGCGCGGGGCGACGCGCAGGCGGTAGTAGGCGATGGAGAGCGCCCAGGTGGCGAGCATGATGAGGACGACGGCAAACCCGATGGTGCCGAAGTCGAGATCGTCCAGCCAGGCCCGGAACGCGCCCTTGACGCCGAGGCCCGGGCCGAGGATCTGCAGCCATTCCAGGGTGCCGATGAGCAGCGCGACGCACACCGCCATGGCGGTGATGATGGTGTTGAAGTACAGCCGACGCAACGCGTCGGACAAGGCCCAGTGGTAGGCGCGCAGCATGACCAGTCCGTCCAGTGAATCCATCAGGGTCATACCCGCGGTGAACAGGAAGGGGAAGATCATGATGCCCCAGAGCGGGAAGGTGGACGTGGTGGCCAGGGTGGCCGAAATGCCGAGGATGGCGATCTCGGTAGCGGTGTCGAAGCCGAGGCCGAAGAGCACGCCGAAGGGGTACATGTGCCAGCTCCGGCTCACACGCCTGAACAGGAAGCGGAAGATGCCGGCGAAGAAACCGCGCTGGTCGAGCAGGGCGTCGATGCTCTCCTCGCGCAGGGCCTGCGTTCCGTGTCCGCGGCGGTGGTCGCGATAGACCTTCACCATCTGCCAGAGGACGACGAGATTGATCAGGCCGATGAGGGTCAGGAAGGCGGCCGAGACGCCGGTGCCGAAGATCCCGCCGAATTTGGAAAACTCGCCGAATTGCGACTTGAAGCCGCGCGCGCCCAGGGCGATCACGGCGGACAGGGCGATGACGACGGTGGAATGGCCGAGCGCGAAGAAGAAACCGACCGCGACCGGTCGCCTGCCCTCCTGACGCAGCTTGCGGGTGACGTTGTCGATGGCGGCGACATGGTCGACGTCGAAGGCGTGGCGGGCACCGAACACCCAGGCCAGCCCGGCCAGGCCGAGGATGCCGGGCTGGATCGCGGCCAGACCGAAGGCGGCGAGCCAGGACATGAGGTTGACCGCGAGCAGCGTGAACAGCAGCACGGCCAGCGGGCGGCGCGGGATGCCGTGCAACACCTGTTCCAGATAGCTCATCGGCTTCCCTCGGGAAAGATGGCGGCGCCGTCGGCCTTCTCGTCCATCACCCGGGTGATGGTTTCGATCGAGCGCGGCTCGTCGATGACGAGCATGATCGGGCGCATGCCGGGCGGTCCGCGATGCGGGGTCCCGAGAGAGGGCGGTTCCGCTTCCGGAGTGGCGAGGCGGGGCCGTGGCGCCAAGGTATGCTTCGCGACAATCCCTTCCATCCGGCGATCGGGTTCTTCGCCGGCGCGCGCAGACAGTCTCGGGATTTCGATATCCGGATGGAGGCGGCGCACATACCCGAAGCAGGCGCCGGTGTCGAAGTCGATGTACGACGGCATCAGGTCGGAGACGTGGAACCCGTCCGGGGGGTTGAGCGGTTTGTCGTCGCTCTTCGTGACGAAGAGGATAACAATTCCATGGCGAATTTAGCAGAGTACGGTGAATTTAGCCACGATCGATGCTCGCAATGTCAGCCCAAAGCAGGGGACGTGGGGTCAGGCTTGACATATGGGCATTTGCTGCTTTGGAAATGGAGGACTTGGCCCGGAGTAGGGGACTGACTGCAATGGCGCGTACTTGGACTCCAGCCGTTCAAGCCGGCCCGGGCTGTTCCCCGTAGCCTGGATGAAGCGAAGCGAAATCCGGGGATGGCGTGCCGCGTTCTCCCGGATTTCGGCCTTCGGCCTGCATCCAGGCTACATGGGAGGGGTCGCGGGGTCAGGCTTGACATATGGGTATTCGGGTCCCCGGGGCGGACCCGGGAAAGAGGGTTGCTTAAATCGCGATCTTTGTTTCTATCGCTTCACAATCCGCATATGCGCCGCCATTCTCGATGTCGAGCAACCCGGCGGCCACCAGAGCTGGACCTCCGCGTGAACCTTGCTGTAATCGCGTTCGGGCGCCTTTGGATGCATAGGCGGTCTCTGCGCCCCGGGAATGCCGATGGTCGCCTTTGCCCCGTTCGTTATCGTACCCAACGCCCGGACGCCGGGGCGACCGTCGAACAGAGGGTATTCAGGCCGTGGGTCGATGGGGGAAAAGGGGGCGTTTCTGAATTGGGTTGACATGATCGATGCTCGCAACTCCCGATGATTCGTGGAGTGGTATGAAGTCCTGCCGGATGCGGCCTTCGGTGCCGCACACGATCATCACGACGACTGCACGCCGGCGTGAGACTCTGCGTCGGCCCTGTTCGGCGTGCGGCAGGTGGTCGGTGCAGCAACCGCCGAGGCGAGGTGCGCGCGGAGGCCGTGATCGTGGTGCCGCGCATTGCGTGCCGGCTGGAATTCTGTGTTACCGGGTGTTGCGGCCGGCGGCGGATGGGCGGGCGAAATCCAATAAACAAACGGTTGCATTGTGAATCTAAGACCGTTTACCCTCTAGCTTGTCTTGTGCATTGTTTTTTTTGTGCTTGCTGGGGCGGAAACCGGGAGCAGGGCACGGTTCCTGTGTGTGGGATCGTCGGCAGCGGCGATGGAAACAGGTGTCGTAGCGTGCAGGATGGGAGTGGGGTTCGGGCACTCGGCAAGGGATCTGGTCCGGGCTGCGGGATGTGCACGGGCACATGGTGTTGGCTTCTCCTCGCCTGGGTCCTGGCGGTACCGGCTGCAATGGCCGGCGCACGGCCCGGCACCTTGACGATTCGGGTCCGGCGCGGCGCGACGATCGCCGTCCTCTCGGTACGCGGACCCGCCACCTATCGTTGGGTTTCCTCCAACCATCCGCCGCGACTGGTGCTGGATCTCCGGGGCTCGATGCGCGGCGCGGCTTTCCATCCGGTGCCGACGGGTGTCGTGCGCAGCGTGCACGTCGGGGTGCACGGCGATCGCGACCTGCGGCTGGTGTTCGATCTCCATCGCGCGACCTCGGTTCGGGTGGCGGTGCGGCGGGGGCACGAGCATACCATGCGCTTGCGGATCGTCTTCGGAAAGGAGGCGCCGCCCGCCTTGGCACGTCGCCCGCTCGCGCGCCGGGCGGACCACCCGCGGGCGGTACTGCGCGCGGGCGTGCGCACCGGGCCGGTGATCGTCGCCGTCGATCCCGGCCATGGCGGCATCGATCCCGGGACCACGGGAGCGGGCGGGCTGCACGAGAAGACCGTGACGCTCGCCATCGGGCGCATGGTGGCGCGCAAGATTGACGCCACCCCGGGAATGCGCGCCGTCCTCACTCGTGATGGAAACTACTACGTCAGCTTGCGTGAGCGCGTGCTCGACGCGCAACGACACCACGCCGATCTGTTCGTCTCGATCCACGTCAATTCGTTTCCCCGCTCTCCGAGGATCGCGGGGGGTGCCGTGTATATGCTGTCCGAGCACGGCGCGAGCGACGCCGAGGCGAGGATGGTGGCGCGCACGGAGAACGCTGCGGATCCGACCATCGACGGGGTGCATTTTTCGCACAACGACCGACGCCTCAACTACGTGCTCACCGACCTGCTCCAGAATCAGGCGATCGCCGCCGGTGATCGGCTCGGGGGTGACATCCTGCGCCACCTCGCGCGGGTCGAGCCGCTGTATGAGCCGCGCGTGCAACGAGCCAATTTCGAGGTGCTGCGTGATCCGATGATTCCGTCGGTGCTGGTGGAGACGGCGTTTCTGTCGAATCCGCGCCAGGACCGCCAACTGCACGAACGGCGCTTTCTGGATGGGTTGGCGGACGCCATCTATGGCGGGATCCGTGAGTACGTGCGCGCTCATTTTCCGGGACGCGGCACCCGCGAGTACGTGGTGCGCAACGGGGATACCCTGTCGGCCATCGCAGTGCGCTCGGGGGTGAGCATCCGCCGCCTGCAGGCGTTCAATCACCTCTCGGGGAGCGACATCGCCGCCGGGCAGGTCCTGCGGATTCCGCCGGGTTCGGGGTAGAGGATCGCACGGAGGGCGTTCAGATTCCGCAGGCGGTGCCGATCGAACAGGCAGAGTGCGGGTTGCGTCTTTTCAAACGGTTTTGTGGGGTATGGTCGTGCGGTGGACACTGCTTCGGGGGCGCAGCCTCATCGTATTGATCGCGTTGGCGGCGGCGGTGCTGTCGGGCTGCGCAGGGGTCCCGCGTACGCCCCGGGAGGGCGCCGGCGGCGGACACCGCTATTGTGTGAACGGCTATGGCTGCTACCGGGCATTGGCGAGCGCCGCGGGCTACGACCGCGTCGGGGTCGCCTCCTGGTACGGAGTCGGTGACGCGGGCAAGCCCACGGCGAGCGGCGCGCCTTACGACCCCGGCGCGATGACCGCGGCCAGCAAGGAGCTGCCGTTCGGCACCTGGGTACAGGTCACCGACCTCGACAACGGCCGCCAGGCGGTGGCCATGGTCAACGATCGCGGCCCGTTCCACGGTGGGCGCATCCTGGACGTCTCGGTGGCGGTGGCACGGCGGCTGGCGATGATCGGGCCGGGGACCGCGCACGTGCGCGTGAGAGCCATCCCCGAGGAGCGGCTCGACGAGGTGCAGCGCGAGGCGGCGCACCGCGACGCGCAACTGGCCGTGCATTACCGGAGCCGGCACTTGGTGATCCACTTGTTGGCCGGGGGGGTGGGACTGGCCGCGCGCGGCGGGTTCTACATCGTGCGCGACGGAGTGGGTCTGGGGTTGGACATCACCGGCGACGTGCTCCGCGCAATACTGCCCTGAAACCGCCCGGTGCGGGCGCTGTCGTCGAGAGTCGGCGCGCGGAGTCGTCACCGTCGCCCGCCCCCGGTTGGCAGGTCCTCACGGCCCTGGATCCGTGGGGAGTCACGGGGACACCTCCATACTGCTGAACACATGGCCCGGTGCGGGCTCATTCGCCTGCCCGGTGGACCTTCACCACGCTGCCACCGCCCTTTGGGTCTTCGCGGATTAGTGTGGGCCAATTTTCGGCCATTCTGGGCAGAGGGGACAGAAATACCGGCCGGGCGAGACTGGCGGAGGCGTGACACCGCAGAGCGGTGTCACGAGGAACCACGGTTTTCGCCCACAGGATTCCGCGAAACCCCCTATTTTTAAGGTCCGGGGTCCGTCGTCAACCAAGGACTCACATGGTACGACGACACTGCCCCCCCGTTGAATTCTGTGGGGGTCGGGCCTAGGGTTTGGCCCCACCAGTTTTTTTCCGAAAAAATGGATGCACCCCTAGACTGGCCGATGGCGTATCCCGACTGGCTGTAGGTCAAGAATCGATTGATTCCGGGACTTCCGAGCGGACCGCCTCCAAAGTCGAGAGTTCCGCCGAAACTATTCCATACGCCCGCAAACGTCGTTTGGAAGGTGTTGTGTGCGAACAGAAGGGTGTCTCCGCGAGATAATCCCGCGAAAATACCAAAGAACCCAGGGGCTGTCGGTGCCCCGAATTCGTCATGTTGGAAGGTGAGCGACATCGGCGCGGTTCCGGATGAGGAAGCGGAGACCTGAAAGGAGCCGCCTAGAAAAGAGTCTCCCGCGAAGACGGCTAAGACGGGTGTGGTGGACTGGATGATCGAAACCGGATGGGAATACCCCACACCCGAAAACCGGTCAGAGTACATTTTGACGTTCGTAACGTCTCGAATTGACAAGAGCGTATTGGATCCGAAGATCGAAACCCCTTGGACCGTCGAGCCGGAAGCAGCCGTTATGGTCGTCCCCGACGAGGCGAACAGCCTCGGAGCGGCGGAGCCGGGACCGAACGGCGAGGTCGGCGCCGTGCCGAGCCCGAGGTTCCGATACCCCGCCCCCCATAAGGTCGATCCGAGTGTCATCGTGATATTCCCGGTATAGGCGGACGCCCCGGGCGCGACGAACACCGTACCGCGGGGTCCGGCCGTGTTCACCGCGTTCTGCACGCCGGCGTAGGGGTGGGTGTAGGTGCCGTCCCGGACCGTTCCCGCCCGCGCATCGTCCACGAACACCAACGGACTCTGGACGGGTGTGGCGGTGAAGGTCCCGGGGTCGGTGGAAAGCGCCCCGGAGGTATCCGTCACGGCGCCAGCGCCGGCCGTCAGCCCGCCCGGGGCGGCGTAGGCGAAGGTCTGCGGCCCGCCGGGTTGTCCCCACCAGTCGCCGCGGGCGCTCAGGGTACCGCCGCTATCGTTGGCGAGGTCGTAGACGGTGTTGCCGAAGATGCGGTTGCCGCCCGCGGAGCCGAGGCTCCCGCCGCCGAGGTCCACGATCTGGGTGGCGCCGGCCTGATTGTCCGCCCAGACCCCGCCCAGACCGTTGGCGGTGAAGGTGGAACCCGCGACGGCAAGGGACTGGGTGCCGGCCCCGGCGGGGTTTCGAGCCCGCAGGCCGAACCAAGTGTTCCGGTAGGCGAGGGTGTCCCGGATCGAGACCGATTGGGCGCCGGCGCCGGTATGGTCCACGGCGATGCCGATGCCATTGCCGTAGGTCCGGTCGGCGATCAGGGTAGCGCCGCTGCCGGTGATCCGAAACCCGGCGTGGTTCGCGTCCGCCCCGGTGGCGGCGAGACCCATGACGACCGCCGGGTCTGCGCCCTGCAAAGGATTTTCCTCCGGCAAGGGGCTCGTAATGGTCACGGCATCCGCCGGACCGGGGCTGCGGATCACCGGCGCTGGGCCGGCCGGGATCCCGAAGGCCGATATGCCCGCACCCCAAAGCGTCACGTCGGCGGGGACCGTGAGGGGGCCGGCGTAGGTACCGGATCCGACCCGCACCCAGGTGCCGGGTCCGGCCGCATCGATGGCCTTCTGGAGGTCGGTGATGGGTCGGCTCAGCGTGCCGATGCCGCCCCCGGGTGGCGCAGGATCTACGTACAGCAAGGGTTGGATGACCTGCGCTTGGGCGTAGGCGGCGGTCTGAATGTCCACATCGCGGATCGGCGGCTGGAGCATACGCTCGCGCAGCGTGCGCACGGCGTTGGGGCGGGGATTGAATACGTCTGCGAGGTTGCGCAGGAAATGTCGATTCAAAGGGACGTACAGGTTCAACGACGCGATGGTCTGCGGCCCCCGAAGATTGTCGTCCCGGCGGTCCACCTCCGCATAGACACCGCGCGTGAGCCAGAACTCGACGCGCGCCCGCCACCCGGAGACGTTCTTGTTGTGTATGCCGAAGAATCGGTAGATCCCGGCGTAGGCGCGAGTCTCGACGTAGCGCGAGACTCCGGGCACGAGCAGGCCGCCTTCCAGATCGAAACCGTGCAGCGCCTCGGCGTAGTCCCGGTTGATTGCAACGCCGGTCTCGGCGAGATACGGGGTACCGGTGCCGAGAAAGCGAGGTGGGCTGAACGGCAAATACACATTGGCGCGGAGGTCGAAGCGCCGCCCGAGCCATTCCATGCCGACGGTCGCCTGGTCGAAGAAATGGCCGTAGGCGCGGCGGTGGTCGTAGTAGGCGTAGGCACCGAGGACGCCGCGCCGGGTGACGAGGTGCCGCAGCCCGAATCCCAGGTTGTACTCTTGTGTGTCCGCCGACGAACTCGCGCCACGAAGATCGGCGAACCACAGGTTCCCCCCGCGCCGGAGGATCGGTGCCAGGACCTCGACGGTGTGCAGGTTGCGCCCGCCGCCGCCGTGCACGCCGACGTAGAGGACCGCCGACGGGGCCGCTCCCGCAGGGTGCGCGAAGGCCAGACACAGGGCAACGGCCGCCCCGTAGATCGGGGGCCGTTGGTGCATGGCTGTTCTCCCGACAATTCTCGACGTTTATTCGAGGTTCGGTTCTTTAACGACTGAGTGGAAAGGATACTTTAGAGACGTAGGGACGACGATCCGTAGCATTCGAGGCGAGGCCGGTGAGGGAGATCCCACGGGCGGAGCCTCCCCCGGGCAACCGGCCCCGCTGTGACGGCGTGGCTTGATCCACGCCCCCGGGGCCTGGATAATGCCCCGATTCTCCAAGGAACGAGCCGATCCGGCCCGGAGGGCCTCCGGTCGGGTCCGGGGTCCGGGCCGCGAATCGAGGTCGCCGAGCAGGGCATGAAAGCCTCCCCCCTTCTCCATCGCTTGCGCGGGCTGGGTCCCGGCGTGCGTTTCCTCTCGCGCGCGCTGACCTCCCGCTATCACCCGCTGCTGGCGCAGATGGTCGTCACCCGGCGCTGCAACCTGCGTTGCGGGTATTGCAACGAATACGACGACCACTCCCCGCCGGTTCCGCTGGAACGGTTGCTGGCGCAGATCGAGCACCTCGCCCGGTTCAAGACCGCGGCCGTCACGCTCACCGGCGGCGAGCCGCTGCTGCACCCGCAGCTCGAGGAGGTGATCCGCGCCGGGCGCCGCCACGGGATGATCGTCACCATGATCACCAACGGCTTCCGGTTGAGCCGCGAGCGCATCGAGCGGCTCGATGCCGCCGGCCTGCAGGGCATGCAGATCAGCATCGACAATCTCGAACCGGACGAGATCTCGATGAAGAGCCTCAAATCCGTCGAGCGCAAGCTCAAACTGCTTGCGGAACACGCCCGGTTCAAGGTCAACGTCAACTCGGTGCTGGGGATCAGCGACGAGCACACCCGCGACGTGATCGCGGTCGCCGAAACCGCGCGGCGCTACCGCTTCTTCCACTCGGTCGGGGTGCTGCACGATCATACCGGCACCCTGAAGCCGCTGAGCCCCGTGCAGAACGCGGCCTATCGGCGCGTGACCGAACTCTCGCCCTCGTTCACCCACCACATCAATTACCGGCTGTTCCAACGCAACCTGATGCGCGGCCGGCCGAACGACTGGAAGTGCCGGGCCGGGGCGCGCTACCTGTATATCTGCGAGGACGGCAAGGTCCACTGGTGTTCGCAGCGCCGGGGCTATCCGGGCACGCCGCTGCTGGAATATACGCGCGAGGACATCAAGCGCGAGTTCAACACCCGGAAGGGTTGCAGTCCCGCCTGCACGCTCAGTTGCGTGCACCAGATGAGTATGTTCGACCGCTGGCGCGGCACGCAGACGATCCGCGACCCCGGGCCGCGCGCCGATCCCGAGAATGTCTGAGGCGGCGGGCGGGTGCGCACCATGCCGCTGAAGGCGCGGCTGGAGATCGCGGGCTACGTCGTCCTCTACCTGGCGGCCGGCGCGGGACTCATGGCCGGTGCCGCGTATGCGGGCGCGGGGACCGCGGCGCTGGTCGTCCTGGCGCTCGCTCTCGCGGCGCTGGCGGCGTTGCTCGTGGATGCCTTCCACCCGAAGTCGAACCTGTTCGGACCGGCCGTGGTGCGCCTGCCCACGGAGGAGGGCGCGCGCGCGGTCGCGCTCACCTTCGATGACGGGCCGGTGGCGCCGTACACCGCCGAGATCCTGGACATCCTGGACCGTTACCGCGTCAAGGCGACCTTTTTCTGCATCGGTGAGAACGTGCGCCGCCACCCGGAGCTGGCCGGGGAAATCGTGCGCCGCGGCCACACGATCGGCAACCACACCGACGGCCACCGCACGCTGCTGCTGGCCGGGCCCGGTATGACGATCCGCGAGCTGGACGCCGCGCAAGCGGCGGTGCGTGCGGCCTGCGGGGTGAAACCGGCGTATTTCCGCTGCCCCAAGGGCTACAAGAACCCGTTCGTGGTGCGCGCGCTACGCCGACGCGGGCTCACGCTGGTCGGCTACGGCTATCCGATCTGGGACGTGCAGAATCCGCCGCCGCGGGAACTGGTGGACCGCGTCCTGGGGCGGGTCGCGCGCGGCGACATCATCCTCATGCACGACGGCTTCCCGGCCGGCAAGCCGGGCCGGCGCGACAGCCTGGTGGCGGCGCTGCCGCGGATCCTCGAGGGGGTACGGGCCAAGGGGCTGACGCCCGTCTCGCTCGATGAGGCCCTCGG
>BDTW01000019.1 GCA_002897735.1 bacterium BMS3Bbin13
TTGCAAGACCTACCGCCGGGCAGGCGGGAAGTGAAGCCTGTGGAGAGGCCGTAAGTGTTGGGCGCTGCGCGCCGCAACCTGCCCCGATGAAGCAGGAACCCGCCGAAGCGACTCGGGAGCGGCTCAATGCCGCGCCTGAGCGCCGTAGGAATCTCCGGCATTCATGCCGGGGAGGATGTCAAAACGAAACAGACCGGGAGCATCGCAACGCCCTGGCCGTGCGGGGCTACTGGCAGGCCTTTCAGCGCGTCGAGGAAAGCGTCAGAAAAGTCCTGGGAGGTGCAAATCCCGGCCAAGTGGCCGACGAGGACCACGGCGCCTGATACCGGGAACTGTTCGCGCCCAGTGTAACGGCGGGCCTGCTGCGCCCGGCCGATCTCGCCGGCTACCGGAGCGGTTCGGTGTACATCCGCCGCTCGATGCACGTGCCGCCAAGCCCCGGGGCGGTTCGCGACGCCATGCCGGCCTTCTTCGACCTGCTGCGGGAAGAGCCCGAGCCCGCCGTCCGCATCGTGCTCGGCCATTTTATCTTCGTCTATATTCACCCCTACACCGACGGCAACGGCCGCATGGGGCGTTTCCTGATGAACCTGATGCTCGCCGCCGGTGGCTGGGACTGGACCGTGATACCGTTTGAGAAACAGGACACCTACATGTCCGCGCTGGAAGAGGCCAGTGTGCGGGAGGATATTGGGCCTTTTGCGAATTTTCCGGCAGGCTTCATTAAAGAAGGAATCCGACTGCAGTAGGCCGTAATATCGATCTTTATCGCCACGAGACAGCCAGCCTCATTTACCCGGGAATAATTGGTTGACCAACTCGGATACGACCTCGAAACAATGCACATGGCGAGCCCAGTAGACAAACAGCCCTTCCTATGGCGCCGAATTTGGTAACGGTCCCGATCCAGCCCAACCCAACTAACGGCGGTAAAAGGAGGCGGAGGGACTATATTATTCCGCCAGACCGAAACGGAATAGTCACAGGCCTATCGATCCCCGGTCAAATTCGGCCTTTGGGGCGATGGGCAAAAAATATTCCCTCCGTCCCCTTTCGCCAGCACGCCTCCCCTTTCGCCAGCACATCGGGGCCAGAACAGGTGAAGCAATCGCCCCCCTCTTTCATCACGACGGGGTTCAGGGCACAAAAAAACCGGTTTCGAAGAACCGGTTTTTTCATCTTTTTCCATCTATTGGCGGAGAGGGAGGGATTCGAACCCTCGGTACGCTCGCGCGTACACACGCTTTCCAGGCGTGCTCCTTCGACCGCTCGGACACCTCTCCCGAGGCCCTTACGGGCCGGCAGGGAAGCCTAACCCAGATACCCGGGGCCTTGCAACGCGGCCTCAGGAACGGCCGGGGTCGCGACCCGGCGGATAGGCGGCGGCGGGAAACGGCATCACGTTGCCGGCCTGTCCGGAGATCTCGGTGATCTTGCCGGCACCTTCCTTCTCGACCTCGTCGATGCGCACCACGGCGTGTAATGGGACGTGGAACCGATCGACCCCCGAGAACTCGTTGCGCAGCCGCTCCTCGGAGGGATCCACGACGACCGCCGACCTCGCACCGAAGATGAGCCCGCTTACGTCGATGAAGCCGTACAGATCTCCTTGCCCGACATGCCCGGCATAGACCTCGTAGACCTTGCCCTGGTTGAAGAAGACGACGCGGTAGATCGACTTTTTCGGCATGACGGTCATGCACCCCCGGAGCCCCGTGCGAGGCCCGCTATTCTGTCAGCGTATGCTCCGGCTCAGGATACCACAACGGGGCCGGCATCCAGGCCCACGGTCCGACCTATACGCTGACCGTGCACCCGGAGCGGAAACCGCCCGCCGGATCGCCCGACCAGCCGCGCGGATTGCACAGTACCCGTACGCCGCGGCACGTATAGTCGAAGGCATGATGCAGATGGCCGTGTATCCACAACGCAACCGGGTGGGCGACCATGAGCCCCTCCAGATCGCCGCAACACGCATGCCGGTACGGGCTATCGGGTGGACCCCGCCAACTGCGAAACGACGGGGCATGGTGGGTAATGACCACCGTGGGCCCCGCAAACGGCGCGGCCAGGGCCTCGGCGAGCCACGCCCGCGCCCGCCGGTGGGCATGCAGCAGATCGTGCGGGGTGATCCGTACGCCGCCCCGGTCGATGTTCCGGAAATCGTTCATTGCCGTTCCGATGGCCGCCATGACCTCCGGGTCCCCGCCGGCGAAGTCACCCCAGAGGGTGCATCCGAGGAACCGCACGCCGCCCACCACCGCGACCTCGCGCTCCAGGACCTGCACCCGACTGCCCGCGGCCGCGCGCCGCAGCCGCTCCGGGGTGCGATCGAGATCCCCACCCCAGTACTCGTGATTGCCGGCCACGTAGATCACCGGGCACCCCAGGGATTGGAGCCAGGCCAGGCCGTCGGTCCCATGGCCGATATCCCCCGCGGCCACCAGCAACCCGGCGCAGCGGAAGGACTCGGGCGGGGGGGCCTGTTCCAGGTGCAGATCAGAGAGTATTTGAAACTTCATGCGCGGCACGTTCCCGTAGGGCATCTGCGGGGCGCCCATGATACCGGTGCCGGGCGGTGCCCGCGAGGCCTGTGCCGTCGATACGGTCGCGACCTGCGGTGCAACTCCGTGCAGGGCCGCCTGACGGGCGCATCGGCACCGGGGCGGACCCGCCGAGCGCCGCGCCCGGGACCCGCTCCATCAGCCGATGATCTCGTCGATCGTATAGTCCTTGATGTCCTTCGCGTGGCTGAAGATGATGATCTCCCCGACCAGACCGATGGCGAAGATCTGGATCCCCAGCACGAGCAGCAACGAGGCGAGCAACAGCAGCGGACGATCGGACAGCGGCACGCCGCCGACCAGGCGCTGCACGACCAGATACGCAATCAACCCAGAGCCCAGGGCGAATACCCCGGAACCAAGCAACCCGAAAAAGCGCAGCGGCTTCTTGGTGAACTTGGTGAGGAAGAATACCGACAGCATATCCAGGAGCCGGCGCAGGTAGACGCCGAATCCGTAGAGACGCTGGTGTGCGTCGCGGGGCGATTGGGGGACATCGATCTCGCCGACCCGGAACCCTTGATGGAAGGCGAGCACCGGGAAGAAGCGGTGCTGATCCCCGTACAGGGTGATCTCCTCCAGGACGCGCCGCTTGAAGGCGCGCGCCCCACAGCCCATGTCGTGGAAGTGCAGCCCGGTAATCCGATTCAGAAAGAAATGGAACCCGGCCGCCTGGAGCCGGTTGAACCGCGAATCGATCCGCGGCCAGCGCCGCGCGGCCACCAGATCCTGCTCGCGCAGCCCCTCGATCAGCCGCGGGATCCCGGACGGTTCGATCTGCTCGTAGGCCGGAAGCGTGAGGATGAGATCCCCGGAGGAATGGTTGAATCCGACCATGATGGCCGTCGCCTCCCCGAACGGCCGCGACAGCGTGACCACCCGCAGGCGCTCCCCCTCACGCAACAGCCCCTTGAGTGCATCGAGCACGTCCGGATAGCGCCCGTCGAGCACGTAGGTGATCTCGAAATCCGGCCCGCTTTCGCGAAGCGCATCGCGGTAGCGGAAATACAGCTCCCGGACGTCGTCGAAACGCTCGGTCACCGGGATGATGACCGATACGGTCGGGCGCGAACCCGCGTTCATACCCCGCCCTCGGCGGTCCCGCCGTCGAACACCTCGGCGGTCACCTCCGAGAGACGCTCGATCCGCACATCACCGGTCCGATAGACCAGTTCGCCGAGCACCCCTGAGAACATCGCGAAGGCGGCCAACGAACCGAACAGCAAGCTGATTCCCATCGGGATGAGCACCGGGTTGTCCGGCAGACTCCAGGGATTCACCAAGGCCGTCAACAACGCGCCGAGGCTGATCAACAGGGCCGCCCCGGCGAGGGTTCCGAACCACAGGAGCGGGCGCGCCGCCGAGGAGAGCAACGTCTTGATCACGAGCAGGTCCAGGAGTACACGGTAGATGCGCGAGAGGCCGTACTTCGATTGCCCGTAGCGGCGCGGGAAGTGATTCACGCGGATCTCCGCGATGCGCGCCCCCGCCAGACTCGTCATCGCCGGGATGAACCGGTGCATCTCGGAGTAGAGCGGGATCATCCTGATCAGCCGGGCGCGGTAGGCCTTGAGGGAACAGCCGTTGTCGCGGACCGGCACGCCCGTGACCTTGCCGATGAGCCAATTGGCGACCCGCGAGGGAATCCGCCGGGTCAGGAGCCGATCCTTCCGGCGATGACGCCAACCGACGACGATATCGTAGCCTTCATCCAGCTTCGCCAGGAGGCGTGGAATGTCCTCCGGATCGTTCTGCAGGTCACCGTCCATGGTGAGCAGGATCGTCCCCTCGGCGTGCTCGATACCGGCCGCCATCGCCGCCGTCTGCCCATAGTTGCGGCGAAAGCGGATCGCGCGCACGCGGGAATCGCCCGCAGCGACGGTCCGCAGCCGAGACCAGGTCCGGTCGCCGCTGCCGTCGTCCACGAACACCATCTGACAACGCAATGCCAGGCGGTCCAGCACGGCGGCGATGCGCTCGTACTGCAATCGCGCGTTTTCCTCCTCGTTGAAGAAGGGCACCACGACCGACAGGTCGACCCCGGCGCCCGAAGCCGGCGTGCATTCCGATACGGTCTCAGGCCCCATGCCGCACCCCTCCCCCATCGACACCCGCGGCCGCCCCTGCTCGCGGGATCTCCCGTTCACGCGGCGCTTCGCTCGGTATCCGCACCGGCGATCCGCTCCGCGAGGTCCGCCCGCGTTTCGCCCTCGATCCGCATCCGGTACCACACCTCGCTGTTGAGCAACAGCCACAGGCGATTGCCGTGATCGGCCCGGCCCGCGAGGTGCTCCCGCACGAGTGCGTCGATCGGCCCCTGGCGCAATACGCCGTCCCCGGCCAAGTGCGATCGGCTCAGAAACAAGCCGAACAGGGTACGGTACTGCGCGCGCAGCATGTAAGTCAGCGCCGAGGAGAATCCCTGTTTGGGTCGCTGCAGCACCTCGCGCGGGAGATAACGCTCGGCGAGCCGCGCCTGGATATAGCGCAAGGTCCTGCCGCGCACCTTGAGCGACACCGGAAGCCGCGCCGCGAACTCCGCCAGGACATGGTCCATGAACGGACTGCGGGCCTCCAGACCGTGCGCCATGGTCATCCGGTCGAGGATCATCGCCGGGTGATCCGGCAGCCGCACGCAACTGTCCGCGTACAACATCCGATCCACGGGATCCGTGGCCCGCACCTCCGCGTAGGGGTTTCGGATGGCGGCCTCCGGGTCGCCATGCAGCGCCGGCGCCATCGCCGGGCCGTAGAGTGCGTGACGCTGCGGCGCGTCGAAATAGAAGTATCCGAGACTCCTGGCATAGCGCTCCCCCCCCCCCAGGAAAGAAAGCCGGTGCAGCCACTTCGCCTGGTGGGCGGCGCTCTTGTACCAGCGTCCGTCGGGGATGAGTCGCAGCAGCGGGCCGATCCCATAGCGGCGGATGCCGCGCGGGATGCGCGCGTAGAACCCGGCGTAGCGATTCCCATAGTAACGGTCGTAGCCGCCGAACAGTTCATCGCCCCCATCGCCCCCCAACACCACCTTGACCCGCTCGCGGGCCATGGCGGAGACCGCGTACATGCACACGGATAATGGATCGGAAGGCTCGTCCAGGTGCCAGACCAGGGCCGGCAGGGTCTTCAACAGAGAAGGTTCCACGACACGCTCGTGGTGCACCGTCCCATAGCGTTGCGCGACCATCCGCGCGTAGGGGGTCTCGTCGAATCGCTGATACGGGAGGCCCATCGAGAAGGTCTCCAACGACCGTACGATCCCGTGCTTCATCAGCATCGCGACCACCAGCGTCGAGTCCATGCCGCCGCTCAGGAAGGCCCCGACGGGGACGTCGCTGACCACGTGCAGCCGCAGGGCATCGACGATCTCGGCCTCCAGGGCGTCGACCAGTTCGTCCTCGCCCCCCTGGAGCTTGGGCTCATATTCGAGAGCCCAGTATCGGGAGATGCTGACGTCACCCTCCGCCCCCACGCACAACGTATGCGCCGGGGGCAACTTGCGCACCCCGCGGAACATGCTGTTCGGCGGCGCGATCAACCGCAGCGCGAGATACTGGTCCAGCGCTACGGGATCGAGCACGGCGAGCGACGGGTCGAAGGCCAGGAGTGCCTTGATCTCCGAGGCGAAAATAAACTCCCGGCCCTTCTGTGCGTAATACAGAGGTTTCTGCCCGAGCCGGTCGCGGGCGGCGAACAGCGTGCGCCGCGCGGCATCCCAGATCGCGAAGGCGAACATGCCGCGCAGGCGTTCCACGCAGCGCTCGCCCGCGGACTCGTACAGATGCAGGATCACCTCGGAGTCGGAGCGGGTGGTGAACCGGTGCCCATCCGCTTCCAACTCCCGGCGCAACTCCCGGTAGTTGTAGATCTCCCCGTTGCACACCAGCCACAGCGTCCGGTCCTCGTTCGGGATCGGCTGGCGGCCGCCCTCGAGATCGATGATCGATAGCCGCCGCTGGCCCAGGATCGCGCCCTGCGAGAAATGGAAACCCTCATCGTCGGGCCCGCGGTGGCGCTGCGCGGCCAGCATCCGCGCGATCCCCTCGCGATCGCAACGCCGCCCGCCGATGATCCCCGCGATTCCGCACATCCGGCCCTACCTCCCCCCGGACCCCGCGCGGCGACGTGCGCCGCGCACTTCAGGCACGGCGCACCACCCCGGCCATCGGCCGGTTGCGGCGGGCCTCGATCACCTCATGGAACAGCGACTCATAGCGGGCGGCGCACCGATCGATGAAGAATTCCTCGACCCGTCTGACATTCCCGGTCCCGATCCGAACGGTCAGGGCGGGTTGGTCGGCGAACCGCCGGCAGCGATCGACAAAGGCACGCAGGTCGTTCAACGCGACCACGCCGCCCGTCTCCCCCTCCGTGAGAAAGTCGGTCTGCCCGCCGTGGTCATAGCAGACCACCGGCAGGGCGCAGGCCATGGCCTCCAGAAACACCAAGCCGAAGCCTTCGTGCTGGCTGGTGGATACGAACAGGTCGGCCATACGCAGGACGGCGAACTTCTCGGCCTCCCCCAGGTGCCCCAGGAAGCGAACGCGGTCCGAGACGCCGAGGGCCGCCGCCTGGGCGCGCAACGCCTCCAGGCGCGGGCCTTCCCCGATCACCAACAATTTGACCGGGCGTTCTCCCAACTCCTGCAGCAGGGTGATCAGCTGATCGATCGCCTTGCGCCCGACCAACCGCCCCACGGTGACCAACAGGAAATCGCCCTGCATCAACCCATAGTCGCTCCGTGCCGCCACGCCCCCGGGAGGCCGGCGGATCCCGAGGGGTATGCGTACCGAGTCGGCGCGATCGCTATAGATGCGCCGGGCGTTGTCCAGGGTGTTGCGCGACTGCCCGACGACCCGATCGGCATCGAGCAGCAACCGCCGGATCCAAAGCCGCAGCAGGCCATGCCGGTGCGGCGAGGTCCATTTGCTCGGATCGTACAGATCCCCGCCATGCACCGAGAGCACGTTGGGTACGCCGGCGAAGCGGGCGAGCGCCGCGCCGACCGGCCCGGAAGGGAGAGCGAAGTGGGTATTGATGACATCGACCCCGCCGGTCCGCAACAGGATCTTCCCGGCCCGGATCCCGGAGAGCAGATATCCGAACATCGAGACGAGACTCGCGGTGGAACGGTCGCGGCGCAGCAGGACCGGCACGCGCACGACGCGCACCCCCGCCTCCACGGCATCCGGCGCCAAGCCTCCGGATCGCGAGGTAAGCACCGTCACTTGGTGGGACTTGGCCAGCTCCTCCGCCAGCAGCGCGGTGACGACGCCCCCACCGCCCCCGAGCGGCGGATACTCGAAGTTGCAGAACAGTATCCGCATGGATGTGCGGCGCGCCCCCCACCGCGGCCAAAACCGGCTTGGCGTTACCCGCAACGGCGTGGTGCCCGCCGCGCCCGCGTGATTCACTTCCCCGCAGAGCCGTCACCCGCCCCGTATCGAGTTCACGGGACCGCCTCCCCGGCGGACCCGGGGCTCTGCGTACATGGCCCGTTTAGCGGCCTCGACGGGTTTTTCTAATAGCCGGCCGCCTGTCGCCTCGGTTCTCTTTAACCCGAAACCTACCACCCCGCCCCGGGCGCCGCAAGCAAGCGGGCCGATCCGACACCCGGCGGGGCCGGTTGTACCATGTCCCGACACTGGCGCTCACCGACGCCTGACAATACCCTATGGGGAGAGACCGGGAGGCGGGGGCGCCATGCCGGAAGGGGAAATCATCGGTGACACGGCCAAAACGCGGACTGACTGCCCGAATGGAACCCTTCGATTCCTTTTGGGAGGCACCCGACGATATCGAAAAAGGCTATTCGAAGTTTCGTCGGTTCTACCGGTGCAACTACCTGCGCCTGCTGCCCGCCGAGCGCGCCGCGCGAATCCTCGTCGTGAGCTGCGGACCCGGGTATTTCGTCGACCTCCTGACGCGGGAGGGGTACACGAACGTGCTCGGAATCGACTCATCCCCGCCGAAAGTGCGGTACGCGCGGGATCGGGGCCTCAACTGCCGGGTGGAAACCGCCTTCGAGTTCCTCGAGCAGAATATCGAGCCCTACGATGTCATCTTTTGCGAACAGGAATTGAACCACCTGACCAAAGACGAGATACTCGAGTTCCTGGCACTGTGCCGCGCCAAGCTCCGCCCCGGCGGCACCTTGCTGGTGCACGGCCTGAACGGCGCCAATCCCATCACCGGCTCCGAGGCACTGGCGCAGAATTTCGACCACTACAACACCTTCACCGAGTACACGATGCGCCAGATGCTGGAATACACCCGCTTCGAGCAGATTCGGGTCTTCCCGCTGAACCTCTATGTGTTCTACACCAACCCCCTGAACTACGTCCTGATACTGATGTCGGCCCTGTACACCCTGTTCTTCCGGATCAGCTTCGTCCTGTATGGAAAGAAAAACCGCATCTTCACCAAGAAGATCGGCGCCGTGTGCCGCCGCCCCCTTGCGGACCCGGCCTGATCCGACCCCGCGTCGCGCACCGGGTCAGCGGCGCAGGAGTCCCTGATCCCGGTACCAGCGCGCCGTCGCCTCCACGCCCGTGCGGAAATCGGTCTTCGGATCGAACCCGAGGAGACGCGCGCTCTTCTCGTGGGAGAAATGAAAACTCTTGCGGAAGAAGTCCAGGCGCCGGCGGTGCAGCGGCGGCTGGATACCCAAACGGCCCAGGGTGTTTTCCAAAAGAATCGCGGCGAGCAGGAACGGCCACTCGGGGACGGAGAAGCGCCAACCCCGCCGGTCCAAGACCGAGCCGATAATCCGCGCCATATCCCGGGTGGTGAGGACTTCCGGACCCGAGAGGACGAATACCTCCCCCGGGGCGTGCTCCGAGCGCGCCGCCAGGAACAGCCCGTCGATCAGATCGTCCACATAGATCAGATGATGGAGGTTGTGGCCGCGCCCGATGAGGAAGAACGTGCCGCTCTCGATCGCGCGGAAGAGCTTCAGCAGCCGTCGATCCCCGGGGCCGTAGGTCTCCGAGATTCGCACCGCGACGACCGGGATCCGGTCGCCGTACGAGAGCGCCAGACGCTCCCCCTCGAGTTTCGTCGTCCCGTAGACGTTCACCGGGCTCGGCGGGGTCGACTCGGAGAGTTCGCCGTGCGAGGCCGAGCCGTACACACCGATAGTGCTCCCGTGCACGACCCGTCCCACGCCGGCCGCCAACGCGGCCTCGAGCACGTTTCGGGTCCCTTCGACATTGACCCGGCGGAAATGCTCCGGCCCCACATTGGCCTCGTGCTGCGCCGCGGCAAGGTGAAAAACAAGCTCCATGCCGCATGCCGCCTCGCGCACCGGGGCGGCCTCCTCGACCGACCCCTCGATGAACTCCACCCCGGCGGCGCGAAGCTCCGAGCGGTTGCGATCCTCCGCCTCGGTATTGACCTGTGCGAGAACCCGCACCGCATGCCCCTCGGCACGTGCGCGCAGGGAAAACCGCGAGCCGATGAATCCGGTACCGCCGGTAACCAACACGTTCATCGGGCCACGCCCGCGTCCCGCCGACTCACATGTCCCGTACCGCCCCCACCGGCTTCAGCGCATCCAGGACGCCATCGATCTCCCGCCGCACCCGTCCCTCGTCCCATCCCAGTTCCTCCGCCATCAGTGCCGCGCTGCGTTGCAGCGCCTCACCCCCGGGGACCCCTCCGGTTCCCAAATCGGTCCGCCGGAACACCGCATCCGCGAGCGTCACCGCCATTTCTTCCCGTACCGCATGAATGATCTCGGCGGCGAGCACCGTGGAACCCTCCAACGGCTGCAGCAGCCCCGGATCCGTCCGCCCGTACTCCAGCACCCGCCGGTATTCCGAACCATAGTTGTGCGCCAGCGCGTCCGCCGCCGCATCGGCGGCGATCCCGTGCAGGCGGCGGCACACCTCGTCGCGCAACGCTTCGAACGACCCGAAGGCCGCGCCCCAGACGGGCATCCGATCCGTGTCCGGCCGGCACCCGGAGCGATCCAGCCGGCCCATGACACAATCGAGGGCCGCAGCGGCATCGCCGCGCGCCATCGTGTAGCGCACCCCGATCAATCCAACGAGGCCCTCCGCACCGCCGTAGCGGCCGTAGTCGATCAACGACGAGCGCTTGCCGTAACGGAGGTTCTCGGCACCCGGCTGATTTTCACCGAACGGGACGAGACCATAGTTCAACTGCGAAATCTCGCCCGGCCGCAGATCGAGCGCGGGATAGGCGGCATTGATCTCATCGATCAGCGGGGCGATCTCTTCCGGACTTACCGCAACGGAGTCCGGCGCATCGGTATGGACTTTGTGCCAGACGCCGATCAGCGTATAACGCCGCCACGGCACGATGAACAGGTGACGCCCGGAGCGGCTCAGGATCGCATCCGGATCGCTCGTCCGCGTCCGGACCGCGAGCGCATAACCGTGCCGCGGCCGCCGGTCGACCACAAAGCACAGATCCCGGGAGAAGGTCCGCGGCGCCGGAGCGGAACCCGCGCCGGCGGTTGCCGCCAGCCGTCCGGTCCAGGCACCGGCGGCGATCAATACCGCCGCCCCCTCGATCTCGAAGGTCTGCCCGCCAAGCACATCCCGAACCGCGACCCCCGCCACCCGGCGGCCGCGGGTCCTGATACGTGTCGCTTCCAGGTAGTTTGCAACCTGCGCGCCGCACGCCGCGGCTGCACGCAGAAACGACAATACCAGCCGGGTCGGGTTGTACATCTGACCGTCGCTGAACATGGCACCGCCCGTCAGCCCGTGCGCGACGAGATTCGGAAACAGATCCAGCACCTCGGCCCGGGTCAGACCGCGATGCGCGGGGATGGCGTGGTCGCGGGAGCCCACCCCGCGATTACGGTCCGAGGTCAGAAGATCATAGAGCCTCATCCCGGTACGGAGCAGGCCCTTGCCGTCCTTTCCATGTCCGTAGGTCGGAATCACGATCGGCAGCGGCGTTACCAGGTGCGGTGCAATCCGTAGCAGCGCCCGCCGCTCCCGGCAGGAAGCGCGGATCCTAGGCAGATCGGCGTGCTGGAGGTAGCGGATCCCCCCATGCACGATCCGGAAGGAGTTGGCCGAGGCGGCGCCGGCGAAATCGCCACGCTCCACGAGCGCCACGGAGAGTCCGCGGTTGACCGCCTCCCACGCCGCGCAGGCGCCGAAGATCCCGCCCCCGACGATGATCAGATCATACCGACCGCGTGCGAGTTCGTGGAGATTCCGCCGCATTATCCGCCGCCTTACCGTTCGATGCACACGAAGAAGACAACCGCTTTACCCCGCGTCTCTTTGAAGGAACGACCTCCGGCGAGCCGGGGCCGCCGCGCCCTCCACTTGCAGCCGCCGTTTCGCTACCGAACCTTCCGACAATACCGGGTATCCAAGGAAAAATTCTGAAGATGATCCCATTTAAATGCAATCATTCTGGAATCTTTCGGCAACGGTATCTGCACGGCATGTGCCCGAACATAATCGGATATAGATCGCGGGACAAGACGCTGGGCTCGCTCCCACCGCTTCGTTCCGGCGATCACCAACCCGGTCCGATAACAGTTCATGACCAACCGAATGGCAGCCACGTTTCCTATCACGCGATGGCCCGTACGAAAATTGGTCGAAAAATCATGCCCGGTTCCGCTCTCCCGGACCGCACCCGCATTAATCTCGAAATCGTAACGCCCGAAATAGTAAAGCGACTTCACACCCGACGTCGTCAAAATGACGTCGCTGCCCTTCACCCAAGGTCTCAGGCGCGGAACCACCTTTGCCCAATCGCTATGACCGCGGTAGTCACTGTTCCCGGTCCAGTCCGCGTCCGAACGGGTAAGCATTCGATAGGTCAAAGGGAAGGCCGGGTTTGAAAGCGCTGCAAACCCGATAACGCCCATCACTCCCGCCCATCCAAACCAACGGGCCATCCCTGTACGAAGGCCCACACCGAACGTTGCGCGCGCGGCCGCCCGGGACAACTCGGCCACCACCGGCAGGGCCTCGCCGATAGCGATACCCCAAACCACGAAGAAAAACGGCAGCACATAAGCGATGTATCGATCCTGCTTTGGTCCGGCGACCGTATGAACAGCGAGAGCGACGACAAATACGACGGTCGCGAACAGCACCGGCCGGAGTCGCCGTACCAGCCCCCCCAGAACCGCAAGTGGGAAAAGACTCCACAAAGTCGGGTACCGCCCCATGAACCAGTAAAAATAATATCGATGGTTGTTCTCCATACCGGCTTGCCAAGAGGGGGCGACATGGAATGTATGCCATAACCCCGCAAGGTGTCCCGACCAGAGCCATGCTCCCGCCGCGGCGCCGACAAGAAACACTCCCAATACCAGGATCACAATCCGCCGTACGTCGGCATCCGCCGGCGAGGAGCCTGGAAATCCGAAAATCGCGATCCAAACAACGAGCCCTACGGAGCCGATAGCACTTGTCACCTGCAACTCCAGTGCGAAAGCCAGTGCGCAGATACCGGCCACGGCGACCCATATCGCATATATGCCGCGAACCTGCCTTGTTACCACCGCGTAGACCGCAATGCTCGTCAGGAAAAAGAATAGGGTTTGGAGTGTGTAGAAGCGCACGATCTGAGACAGAAAAATCAATAGTGGACTGATGCAGACCAGAATTCCCGCAGCCCAGGCTGAACGGCTGTCGGCGACACTACGCACCCATAGGAACACCGTCGGCACGAGAACGGAACCCGCGAGCATCGCCGGGATCCGACCCACCGTCAGGCTTTCCCCGAAAAACCGAAAGAACTCCGCAACCAAAATCGTAAATAATCTTGCGCGCGTATAATCGCCGCCCGATATGCTGAGTCCGTGCCCTTCCAACCAGGAGTGTGCGGCCAGAACGTGGTAAAACTCATCCGGTACCGGTGTGTGCGAAAGATTGATCAGACGTACCAGCAGGGCGGCGAGAAAAAGCACCCCGGGACCCAACCAGGGATTCCGCCTCACCCACCCTCTCCGGGCCGCCGTATCGCTCATCTTCCGCATACCTTGCGCACGATTCGCAACGGAACGGAAAACAATCGCCAACACACTTTTACACCGCCGGGGCGCGTGATAAAGAATAATTTCGCGTTGGCAAGATTCCGTTACTATCGAGAATCGATGAAACCATTATAAAATACCGCCGGCTGTCCGCTAAAAACAGGCCTTGTCGTCTCTACCATAGTGTTCTCCACGTACAAATAGCCGATTTGGTTGAAGCGGGTCATGCGGGTGTCCTTGCGCTTGGTTCCGACGATCTCGGGCTCATGGCGGAAGCCGGCCCCGGTGACGGTGCCAAAGCAGGCCGGTCATCGGGGATTACGGTTGCCGGGGCGGTCGATGGGGCTCGACCCGGGAAGATCGTCCCGCCGGTCAGCATCGTTTTCCGCAGGAAACATTTTTATATACATTGATAAGTTTTGACGCGACAAAATCCCAACCATAATGTTTGATCAGATTTAAATTATTTTCCCCCATGCTTTCCAGCTCTTTCTTTTCCGCCACCTTTAGACATTCTTTTAAAGTGCGGTGTTCCCGGAAAAATATGGCACCTTTTTCATCAACCAAGTCCATAAGACAACCTTGCTTGGGAACAATAATAGCTTTTCCGAAACTCATTGCCAAAATAACGGACCCTGAAGTCAATATTTTCTTAAACGGAAATACGCAAACATCGGCGGCATTCATATATAGTTGGATTTCATCATCATCAATGAATTTTGGATGAAATTCGATATTATCGATACCTTCAATCAATCGATTGATCTTACCGTCGATCTCCGTATTTCCAGGCTTGCCGACAATCAATAACTTGCTCTTTCCACTGAAATTACATTCTTTGAACGCATCGACCAAATCTTCAATTCCCTTATACGGCCGTATAGCGCCTAAAAATAAAAATACTTTCCCATCGCCACCGATACCAAGTCTATATCTTGCTTCGTTTTTTTTAACGGTATTGGGGTAGTAACCGCAATAATCACCATGTTCCACAACATGTATTTTCTCTATTGATCCCTCATTTGTAATCCCATATTCGGCTATTATATCTTTCTTTCCGGACTCCGAATGCGCAATTACCGCACCAGCCATTCTAAATATCAGCTTTCGTAATTTAAGCTCCAAAGAAATATTGCCCGCATCATGCCCATAAATATTATGGACAGTCCAGATTATTTTCTTTCCTATGATTTTCACTAAAAGTAAATCGATAAAACATAACAAGATTTTTATGTTTTGTTTTAACGTACCCTTGGAAGAAGTAATCCAGGAAATATACAAGTCGATCCAATGCAGGTGAACAATATCGCAGGAACCGTGTTTCAACACCGTTCTTAAAAGCCGAGGCCATCTCCGATGGAAATCATCCAAATCCGCCTCCACCCCATTACTCCTTAACCCATTAATTAATAATTTCTGATAAGGATTGCCTTCGCTCCAGTCAGGTAGAAATAAAGTTTTCACGTATCCCCTCTCATAATCCATGAGCCGGTCAATGACTAGCGCCTCATACGACGAGGCAAACTCCGAACCCGGCTCCGCCCATGGCCATACCGCGCCCATGCACCGGACCCGGGGCGGGTCCGCCGCAGCAGCGTCTTAAACTGACAAGCGTCCAAATACCGCCGCCGTCGGCGGCGCTTGTCGTAACCGGGGCAACCGGCCCCGCATTTAGGGCGCGTTTCCGCTCCACACACCTTGACCTTGCCGGCCTTCACGCCCCATTCAGTCCCGGGCACCTCCCACGGCATCGGAATGCACAATATCCGCCTTATAGCGCTTTGTCTCTCATCCCCCATACGGTAATCTACCCACTCGATCAGGGGAAGAGCCAATCGACGATCTTCTCTCGGTGTGATGGGAAATCCGGGTAAGTCCCGGATGTGGAATGCCGTTCGACTGCACCTGAAGCGTCCGACGGCCCCTCCACCCGCACCGTCGCTCGCGCGGCGTCCGGAGAAGAATGTGTACGAACTCGAGTCCATGAACCCGTGAGTCAGACACACGCAGGTTCGTCCGACCGTGTGGTAACCGGAACCATCTGGGTGGTTTCGGCCCGTATGACCGTGCGCCTGATTGGAACCGCAAGCACGCTATTTCTCGCCCGCCTGCTCACCCCGGCGGATTTCGGTCTCGTGGCGGTAGCCATGTCCGTCGTTGGCTTATGCCAGGCCTCCACCGAGTTCGGATTCGATCTGGCCCTGATTCGGGACTCAAACGCATCCGAGGCCGACTACGCAACCGCGTGGACTGCGGATCTGCTACGCGGCACGATTCTCGCGGTACTACTGCTGCTAGTGGCGAAACCCCTCGCGACGTTCTTGAATGACACGCGGCTCGTAGCCCTGTTGTCGACCCTGTCCGTTATCCCCATACTCGAGGGACTGTACAATCCTCGCTTCGTCGACTTCGATAAACGCATGCAGTTCCGCCCGTTCTTCATTCTCATGGTCGCCGTCAAAATAATCGGGTTCATGGTCACCGTCGGACTCGCCCTCGCCTGGCGCAGCTATTGGGCGCTGATTTTCGGCATCATCGTCTCCAATGTCGCCAGACTACTGCTGAGCTACGTCCTCATCCCCTATCGACCTCGGTTTACCTTGTCGAGCTGGCGCAAGCTGATGGGTTTTTCCGGATGGTTGGCCGGCGCACAATTGATGGGGGCGATGGGGTCGCGACTGGATAACGTGATACTCAAGAAGCTCCTCACCGCGCACGGCGTTGGCATCTTCTCCGTATCGAGAGATCTAACGTCAATGGCCTTCCAGGAAATCACTTTACCGTTACGGCGGGTGCTGTTCCCCGCACTCAGCCGCCTGACGACCGCCTCTGACGCATTTCGCCACGCCTATTTTGTCGGCGTGTCCGCCCTATTCATGATTCTGGCGCCCATCGGTCTCGGTCTGGCACTCGTGGCGCGGGATGCGGTCCCTATACTTCTTGGCGGACAGTGGCAGGATGCGGTGTACCCGATACAATGGTTCTCGCTTATGGCCGGTTTCTGGGCGATCACCGCCATGGCGCAATCTGCGGCCATGTCCGCCGGCCAGACGCGCATGATCTTCCGGCGCAACTTGCTCTATTTCCCGATAAGAATCACGATCTTTATACTTGGCGCCGATTATTACGGTTTGATGGGCGCTGTCGTCTGCTCCCTAATAGCGGACGTATTTCTCGGCATTTTGAACCTGACGATGATGAATCGCATCCTCGGCACCACCGTTCTTCAGCATGTGCGGGCATTTGAGCGCAGCTTGGGGGCGCTCTTGGCCATGGCCCTATGCGTTGCGACCGTCCAACGGCTGATCCCGGCCGGCACCGATCTCATTACCCACGGTTTTCGGCTGGCAGCTGCGACAGGTGTCGGCCTACTGGTATACCCTGCGGTGCACCTTCTGCTCTGGCGGGTCAGCGGTCGACCGGCCGGAGCTGAGCAGCGGATCATCGATCTGCTCGCGCGCCGGCGAAACAACAAGCTCACATCGGCACAGTAAGATCGGCGGACCGCCGAAAGTCCGGTCTCCGCGCGCGGAGTGCCCTTACGACCCATGGACGGATCACCCCGTTCCGGCCGTTCCTACGCAGCCGTCAAGCACTGCAGCCAACGCCCCCGCCAAGTTGCGACGGTCGAACGTCTTGATGTATTCCCAATTCGCCCGGACCACGGGCACACCGGATTCCAGGTAACCGGCCAGCACCCTCGCGCTACGCTCCACGTCTCCGTACGGGACTATCGTAGCAAGCCCGGAGGGCTCCAGTATTTCCGCCTGCGTTGAACCCTCCGGGAGCAATGCAAAAATCGGCTTTCCTGTCGCCATATACTCGAATGACTTTCCACGGATGGTCTCATCGTGCGGAGGGGCGGATAGAATCAGCAAGACATCCGCCCCCCTCTGTTCCGCCAGGCTTTCGGCGTGGCTTCTCGTCCCCAGGAAACGCATCACTCCATCCAATCCGCGCTCCCGAAGGTATGCCCGCGGGCCATCCCAGTCCGCATCGCCCGGTCCCATGAAACGCAGCTGAAAGCCGCTTCGCACACGTTCGGCCCCCGCCTGCTCCGCAACGCGGGCCAGCGCGTGAATCAACGGCCACGGGCTTTCCCCTTCGTGTAGGGCACCGGTATAGGCCATCGTTATTGGGCGCGTCCGTTCCCCACGTCCACGCGCGGGGGCGCGGACGGGATTCGATTCAAGCATCGCAGCGTCAAACCCGTTTGTGATAATCGTGATCTTCTCCGCGACACCGGATCCGTATCGCCGCTGGAAAACGGGAACCCAACCCGGCGATGCGAATGACAGGCGGTCGGCGCGGCCGATCACCCGCGACTCATAAACGGCGTCAAGGTGGTGTTGCCAGCGGTACGGAAGGAACCGATACGGCCTGCCTACCCAAAGGTCCCGGAGATCGGCGACCCATGGAATGCCGAGTCGCCGCTGAAGTCTCATCCCGACAAAATGCGCGGAAAACGGTGGCGAGCTGGTTACAACGGCATCGATCCTACGCTTCGCAGCCAGGCGCAACGCCGCCCGTGAAGCCGCGGCCGACCACAAGCGCCGAGGGTCTGGAACGTAACTCGCTCGCTCCAGTGCGACCACAAGGCCCCAGACGGCTCCAAGAGCCGTTCTCCATACCGCTCCCTCGCCATGAGCCGCGCCATCCGTTCCATCCCCGGCGTCATCTTCCCCTTCCTTCGTCCGCCGCGGGCGTTGGCCCCGGAGTCTACGCACCAGCGGCTGCAGACCCGGCGTCCGAACGCGCTCCGTTTCCACCGCGCCATCGCTCACCCAAGAGGATTCGATCAAAGCCATGTCCTCTATCGCCAATGTCAGTACCAGCGGTGTCCAGTCGTATTCCGGAAGATAGCGGGCAAAACTCTCCACACGCCGAGTGTTCGTCCCCGCGAGCGGCGGATAGTCCGTGGTGACCAGTAAAACCGTTTTTCTCATACCCAAAACCCCCGGATTCGTTCTTCGTTCGCGCAGGACAGGGAGACCCTCACGGGCCTTTCCCCCACCGCTCGGCATACGGGTCCGTGTCATGGCTCATCGGTAGGGTTGATTGAAGATTCACGGACGATCGCCGCACCGGTCGACCCGGCGGATCCGACGACTTACCTTCGGTCATGCATGAATCGATCGGGCGGGGTTTACATGCCCGCCTTTGCAGAAACTGCGGAAGTATGCTACTTCTAAGCGGCCGGCAACGAATCGCCCCCGGCCACAGAAAACATCGTTGGGCATGCGCCGGGTTTGGTTCTGTTTCTGGAAAACAGCGTATGCCCGCGCCGTGTAGATCGAGTACAACCGTTACGCGCATCACCCGCTCTCCGTTGACAAGCCGTGTAGATGTCCAGCCGCGTAAAGAATGAGAATCCTGCTGATATGCGACCGCTACCCGTTTCCGTTGACTAACGGACAAAATCTTCGGGTATTCCATCTCACCCGTTTCCTGATGCAATCGAGCGAGATCGACTTGCTCTCCTACGGACCCGGCAATGTACCGCCGGAAGTGATCCCTCTGTTCCGAAAGGTATACAGCGTCCCCCCGCCCCGCGAAAATCTCCGAGAGACGAGGCCCGTTCACTCTCCATGGAAGCTGCTTTCCCCCACCGCCATGATTCAACATTCCGAGCGTTTTCGATCGGAACTCGCCGCGCACCTGCACCGCGAGCGGTACGACCTCCTATGGATGGAGGGATGGGAAACGGTGGTGAATCTCCCACCACGACTTCCTCTTCCTTTCCTGGCCGATATTATAGACGATGGAGTATTGGAGCATTGGAACGAGCTTTGCTCCAGTATCGGCGCTATGCAGCGCATTAGAATGATGAAACGGTTGATTCAAAACTTCTTGTTCGAAAGACGTTATTTTTCCCGCGCGGACCATTGTGTAACCGTCTCGGAACGTGACGCAAGAGTTTTACGCCGTGTAACGGCCGCGCCGGTTACCGTGATTCACAATGGGGTCGATTCGGAGTTTTTCCATCCTGCCGAGGATTCTGTGGAACCGGCGACTCTGGTTTTCGAAGGCTCGATGGAATTCCGGCCGAACGTGGACGCAGCCCGCCATCTAGTCGAGAAAATCCTTCCGTTGGTACGCCGCTATCACCCCGAAGCGCGCGTTTTGCTCGTGGGCCGCGACCCCACACCGGAAGTGCTTCAACTCCGCGGCGACCACGTATCAGTGACTGGTTTCGTCGACGACGTGCGACCGTACCTAGGAAGCGGAACCGTGTTCGTCGCGCCTATGCGCAAGGGCGCGGGAATCAAGAACAAGGTACTCCAAGCATGGGCGATGGAGAAGCCCGTAGTGGCTACACCAATGGCGGTCGGCGGACTTAGGGCGATCGATGACAATAACGTGATCATCCGCCGCACGTCCGAAGCAATTGCCGATGCGGTGGTGAAGTTGCTTGATAGGCCCGATGAGCAACGGCGTATCGGAAAAGCAGGCCGGGAAACCGTCCTTGCACATTACGGTTGGGCGCAGAAGGCGGTCGAACTCAACGCACTGATGCGTTCCCTGGTCCGGACCCGGGATGGAAATCGCAGATATAAGTGACTAATCGCTCTCCCGCGACGGATCGCCGACCCCGAAAAATCGTTTTCCAAACTCCCGGCGCCACATCGCCCGCGCCGGATTCCGGCGAGGGCCCGACCTCCCACTCCGCCCCCTTCAGTATCGCGCCCGCATCCGGGTCACCAAGTGCGCCCCGGAACCCGGAGAACCCGGCACCGGCTTCACGGGACCCGGCACACCCCCACCACTCGTCGCCACCGGCACCGGAATCACGCCAAGAGGCGGACGAATCTCCAGCCTTGGAATCCAACCGGGGTTGACACCGGAGCCGGCATAGGCCCCGCGATGGGTTCCGTCGCGAAGAGTGCCATCGAAGTCCCGGTTGTAGTCCGTGAACGCCTGGAACGGGCGCAGATCGACGGCGACGCCCGTAAGCATTCCCGGCCGAGGGAACCAGTCCCGACCCCCGAGGGCACCCGATATCCGATTCAGAAAGTCCCCGGCCGCCGCATAGGGTACTGCAACGTTGTCGCGCCGATACGCCGCGCGGATCGGCGACCCCGCGAACACCGCATTGCCGATCACCTCCCGGGTATAGCCGGCGGCGCCGCCGATGACCTGGATCCCGGAGTCCCGCGCCACCACGGTATTGTCGAACACGCGGACCATCCGCGGCACGCCATGCTGCGGCTGGATATTGACCGCATCGCCGAAGTCGTTGACGAACACGTTGTCATACAGTGCGATATTCCCCTCACCCTGAAACAAGGCCTCGGTCGGATTCTGCCAGAAGAAGTTCCCGTAGATCTCGTAGACATCGTTGCGCCCGGCGCCGGTCAGGGGAAAGTGCCCGACCAGCAGGTTCGGCCGCGCCATCGCGCCGCTCGAGGCGCCGTGGGCCTTGGTGAACACGTTGTACCGGATGATCGTCCGACCCCCGTCGGGGGGCATCCCGATTCCGGTCGGACGCGGGTTCTGCTGCTTGATCTGCAAGTTGTATCCGATAGTGTCGACCATCAGATTGTATTCGATGATCCCCCGTACGAAGGGATCGTCGCCCGGACTGTTGCCCAGATACATCCCGGTCCCGGCACCGATGATGGTATTGCCGCGGATCACCCAGTCCCAGGCCGGGCCCTTGGTGGAGATCCCCACATCCTGCTGATCGCCTCCGTGCCCGACGATCGTGAGTCCTTCGATGGTGATATGGTGCGTGACCCCGCGCCCGTTGACCCCGTCGATCCCCGGGATATCCCGTCCGTCGAGTTTCAGGTCCCGGATCTCCACATAGCTGGAGTCTTTGATCTGCACGGTGTTGCAGCAGGGCCTGCCGGGGAATATCGCGGGCGCACCGCGCGCCGGACCGGTGACGACGATCGCACGTCCGGGCACGCCATGCAGATCGATGATCGGCAACCCGCTTCGATAGGTCCCGGCGGCCAGAGACAGGGTATCGCCCGGCGCCAGGCCCACGATGAGCGAGCGGTAGTCGGAAGGAGTCCCATGGAAGACCTGGGCTCGGAGGATCCCGGGGACCGCAGTCAGCGCCGCGATCAGGAGATAGAGTCCCCGTAGCCGCCGAGGGAACCCCCGGACGCTCCGGCCGTCACTTCCGGGACCGAAACGGACACCGATCATCAATGACCCGAGGGAGGGAGACCGACCCGCTTTCGGCCCCGTCGCCGCCACCGCCCCGCCAACAGTCCCGCCGCAATTCCGAACGGACCGATCGCGCCGCCGCCACCCGAAGTACCACCGGAGATCGCCGTCACGGTGGAGATCACCGGTCCGCCGGGATCGACGATGACGCCGTTGACCACCCCGTCGGCATCCCCCGCACCCCCGTCGACCAGCGTCAGCGTCGCACGCTCGCCCTCGATGCTCACCGCC
>BDTW01000020.1 GCA_002897735.1 bacterium BMS3Bbin13
GCGACCGTGGCCGGAGACAGCGCCACCATGGGGGCGATACAGAACCGCTTCAGTGCGGTGATCGCCAATCTGCAGAACTCGGTGGTGAACCTCTCCGCTGCGCGCAGTCGCATCGTGGATGCGAACTTCGCCTCGGAGACGGCGAAACTGTCCAGGGCGCAGATCCTGCAGCAGGCCGGTGTGGCGATGCTCCGGCAGGCCAATACCGACCCGCAGGTGGCATTGACGCTGTTGCGGTAACAGTAACGACGGGCGGCGTACGGGGCGTGACGCCCCGTACGCCCTTCACCGGATGCCGGTCATCGGGTGAGTGTCATGGTGCTGGAAGTCCCATTGATTCGTGTGGCGGAGCCGACGGCGCCGGTCGGCGCCCGGACGGGCCCCGCGCCACAGCCGCCGGCAGGCCGACTTCCGCCGGTCCCCGGAACGACCTTGCCGCCCGCGCCGGTTTCCAGACAGGCTCTGCAGGCGGTGGTTTGCCACCTCAACGAGCCTATTCGGGAAGTGCGCAGCGACCTGGAGTTTTCGATCTCGATCGACAAGGCGACCGACCGCCCGGTGGTGAAGATCATCGATGGGCAGACCAAGGCGGTGATCCGGCAGATCCCGCCGCAGGCCATCCTGTCGCTGGATCATCGTTTACAACAACTCGCGGGCCTGCTGTTGCGCGCCCGCGCCTGAGAGTTGGCATTGTGCTTGCAACCCGCTATGTGGGACCCGACCGAGTCGAGTAGAAGGAGGGTCGGTCGACGTCGCACGCGGCGATTCCGAGCGAGGCAACGCAGATGAGTTCCAACACCATCCTCAGTCTGGTCACTCCCACGATCAGCTCCCCGGGCGTGGGCTCGGGCCTCGACGTCAACGGCATCATCACCAAGCTGATGGCGATCGAAAGCATTCCGATGCGGAACCTGCAGAAGCAGCAGTCGGGTCTGCAGAATGAGATCAGCGCGCTCGGGCAGTTGACGAGTTCGCTCTCCACGTTCCAGACCGCAATGCAGGGGTTGACCACCGCGCAGCTTCAGGCGCGTACTGCGACCTCCGCGGATAACACCAAGTTTACGGCGACCGCCGTCGGCGGTGCCGCCGACGGGACCTACCAGATCGAGGTCGTGAGCCTGGCCCAGGCCCAGCAGATGGCGTCCGCGGCGTTCGCCGATTCCACGACGACCACCGTCGGCAGCGCCGGCGACACCATGACGATCCAGGTGGGCGCCGACACGTCCAACGCCTTTACCGTCACCACCGGCGGCCAGACTCTGACCCAGATCCGCGATGCGATCAACAACGCCGCGGACAACAAGGGAGTGACCGCCTCGATCCTGCACACCGACGCCGGTTACCAATTGGTGCTCTCCTCCAACCAGACCGGGACCGCCAACGACCTGACCCTCTCCTTCGATGACAGCAGCGGTACGGCGATCACCGATCCGCTCTCCCTGGCCACGACTCAGGCGGCGGCGGACGCGGTGATCGATGTCAACGGTCAACAGGCAACGCGCTCATCGAACACGATCTCGGACGTGATTCAGGGCGTGACCCTGAGTTTGGTGGGCACCGACGCCTCCGGGGTGACCACCGCCCTGACCGTGGCCCAGGACCCGACCGGGATCACGAGCGCCGTTCAGGGCTTCGTCGACGCCTACAACGCCCTGCACAAGACCCTCGGGGATCTCGGTTCCAAGGCGCTGTCCGGCGACAGCACGCTGTCCCTGATCCAGTCCCAGTTGTTCGGGGTGATCAATACCCCGGCCACCGGCGTGAGCAGCACCTACTCGTATCTGGCGAGCATCGGCGTATCGATTCAGAAAGACGGCACCATGGCGCTCGACAGCGGCCAGTTGACGACCGCCCTGAGCACCGATCCGAACGGTGTCGCCCGGCTGTTCACCGACTCCACGCAGGGCTTCGCCACGCGCCTCGGGGACCTGGCCCAGCAGCTCGCGACGCCGAACGGGATCGTCGACGGCGAGACCCAGGGGCTGAACAACCAGATCAGTTTTCTGCAGACCCAGATCGACAACCAGCAGGTGCGGCTCACCGCCGAGCAGCAGTCGCTGCGCCGGCAGTTCAGCGCGCTGGACGCCCTGCTCGGCACCATGCAGACGACCAGCAACTTTCTCACTCAGCAGCTCGCGGCGCTTCCGGGGTCGTGACCGGCGCGTATCGGGTTGCATTGCGGATAGGGGCGGCGCCTCGTCGGCGCCCGGGGTGGATTCAGGACTGGAGTCGAAAAGATGAGCTATAACGACCTGCGCGGTGCGCTACGCCACTACAATGAGACCGCTGTGGAATCGGGAATCGAGAACGCCGGCCCGCACCGGCTGGTGCAGATGCTCATGGCGGGGGCGCTGGAGAAGGTCGCCACCGCGCGCGGACACATGGAGCGCCGGGAGTTCGAGGCCAAGGGGCGCCAGATCAGTTGGGCGGTATCCATCATCAACGGGCTGCGCATGAGTCTCGACACCGAGGCCGGCGGCGAGTTGGTGGAGAACCTCGACGGGCTCTACGACTACATGGTCCGGCGCCTGATGAGCGCGAACCTCGAGAACGATCCCGCCATCCTCACCGAGGTGGCCTCGCTGCTGCGCGAGATCAAGGCCGGTTGGGAGGCGATCCCCGACCAGTACAAGACCCCCCCGCACGGCACGCCCGCCACGACGGCCGGGGGCGGTGCCAAGGCGGCGACCACGCACGGTGGCTGAACCCGGTCTCGAGATCCGCCCGATGACTCCACCGACGCCACAGCCCTCGCAGCCGATCGCACCGGCGATGGATGAGATCCTGGCCCTGTGCCGCCTCATGCTCGAGTGCGCCGAGCGCGGTGACTGGGATGCGGTGACGGGCCACGAACTCGAGCGGCGCGAACGCCTGGAACGCTACTTCTCCGCGGCGCCCGCGAGCGGCGGGACTGCGGGGCTGGCCGAGGCGATCCGCGAGATCGTCACCATCGACCGGCGCATCCTCGCCCTCGGCCAGGTCCGTCGCAACGAGATCGTCGCCTCTCTGCGCGCCCTCGAGAACGGCCGGCGGGGCGCGGCGGCCTACCGCGAGGGCCGGCGCTGACCGGGACGCCGCCCGGCGGCCCGGCTTGTCTCGCGCGGACCGGGTCGGGTATGTTGCCGTTATGGAATCCCACTCCCAGGACCCCTTCACCGAAGGGCTGAGCTACGAGGACGCCCTGCCGCTACGGTGGCGGCCCGTGGACGGGCCGCTGTCGGGCGAAGACTTCCTGCGACTGAACCGCGACAACGAAACGGTCCTGAAGGTGGTGATGGTCCTCGGGGAGTCCCGCCCGGAACCCGCCGATGACCCGAATCTATCCAGCGAACTCGGCCGCCTCGATTTCAAGTTGAACGTGCTGCTCGATCTGGTCGGGCACCTCGTGATCCGGGAACAACCGCTCCCGGCCCCCGCCGGTTTGCGCCTGAGCGCGCGCGGTCTGGAGTGGGTGGCCGAATCACCCCCGGCGCCCGGTGCCCGTCTGCTGGTGAGCCTCTATCTGCACCCGCCGTATCCGCGCCCCGTGGATCTGCCCGCCCGGGTGCTCTCGGTGGAGCCGGCGGTGTCCGGTGCCCGGGTCCGGGTCCGGTTCGAGGAACTCAGCGAGGCGGTGGCCGAGGGTCTTGAACGGCTGATCTTCCGCAATCACCGACGCCTGATCGCTCAGAGCCGCACTCCGCGCAGCGGCGATTGATCTGTGGTCCTTGAACGAATGCTCGCGATCCCCCCCCCCGCCGGGCGCTTCGTGTCGGGAGGGGGTCGAGCGGGCGGTGTTGATTTTGGTGGTCGCCCGGGGTCCGTGCGCGCGTTGCGCGGGGGCGTGAATCGGGCGTCTGTCGGCGGGGCGAGCCCCGCCCTACCGTTCTTCTGCCGGCGCTGCGGCCATACCGGCAACGTCGATCACAATGCCGCCAGAGCGTGAATCGGGTGTCGTCGACGGGGCGAGCCCCGCCCTACCGTTCTTCTGCCGGCGCTGCGGCCATATCGGCAACGTCGATCACAATGCCGCCAGGGCGTGAATCGGGCGTCGTCGACGGGGCGAGCGCCGCCCTACCGTTCTTCACCGGCGTTGCGGAACATCGGTAGGGCGGGCCTTGGCCCGCCGACGACGCCGGGTATTCCACCGACGTTTCGGGTTGCGACGGTGTCGGCCGGGCGGTTATCGTCCGAAGGATCGGAAGACGACCATGCGCCTTCGTAATGGCGGTACGGTAGGGCCGGAACGGTGCCCCTCGCCCCGACGCCGGTGAAAACCTCGATAAGCCGTAGCGGTGGAAACATCGCTGTGCATGGGGTGTGGAGGCCGGCCCCCCGCTACACCCCAAGCGGCTTGGCGGAGGGAGGAGTTCATGACAAGATTTTGACATTCCCTCGGGATCACGTTTATTCTTAAAATCGATAGTCAGGGTTCGTGTGGGGCGGAGTCTGAGCCTCGCGCAACAATAACATTGATTTCATAACGGACCCGGGCACGGGGGGGAATAGGCCCGGCAACCCGCGACAGGGCATCCCGGACATGGCGGAGCAGAAGGTCCTCATCGTCGATCGTGATCCGGAGCGCGCGACGCGCTTCCAGGCGGTCCTGGAATTCATGGACTATGAGCCGGTCTTCCTCACCGAGTGCAGCGGCCGGTGGCGGGACGGTCTGGGCGAGTCGGACGCCTATCTCGCCGCCTTTCTCGGACCGTGCGGGACCGGCGGCGAGTTGCAGCGGGTACTAAAAGAACTCGCCGAGTTCGACCTGCACGTCCCCATCTTCCTGCTCGGCGGCGGCGCGCCGCCGCCGGCCGCGAGCGGCAACGGCGGCTCGCGTGTGCTGGGCAACCTGGACCTGCCGCTCAAGTACGCCCACCTCACCAGCGCCCTGCACCAAGCCCAGGTCTATCGCGATAACCAATGCGGTCAGGAGCAACGCCGACCGGTCGAGTTGTTCCGCAGCCTGGTCGGGAACAGCCGTAGCGTGCAGGCCGTGCGACAACTGGTCCGGCAGGTCGCCGAGACCGGCGCGAGCGTGTTGATCCTCGGCGAGACCGGCACCGGCAAGGAGGTGGTGGCGCGCAACATCCATTACTACTCCACGCGCCGCGACAGGCCCTTCGTTCCGATCAACTGCGGTGCAATCCCGTCCGAGCTGCTGGAGTCGGAGCTGTTCGGCCACGAAAAGGGCGCGTTCACGGGGGCGATCAGCTCGCGGCAGGGGCGCTTCGAGCTGGCCGAGGGCGGCACGCTGTTCCTCGACGAGATCGGCGACATGCCGCTCGCCATGCAGGTGAAGCTGTTGCGGGTGCTGCAGGAGAAGACCTTCGAGCGGGTCGGCAGCAACAAGACCATCACGACCGACGTGCGCATCATCGCCGCCACCCACCGCGACCCGGAAGAGCAGATCAAGGCCCGGAAGTTCCGCGAGGATCTCTATTACCGTCTCAACGTCTTCCCGATCCGGATGCCGCCGATGCGCGAGCGTGTCGAGGACCTCCCGCTGCTGGTCAACGAACTGATCACGCGGATCGAGCGCGAGAAACGCGGTTCGGTCCGCCTGACCTCGACGGCGGTCCTCGCGCTGTGTCAGTACGGTTGGCCGGGAAACGTGCGCGAGCTGGCGAACCTGATCGAGCGCCTGGCGATCCTCTATCCGTTCGGCGTCGTCGACGCCGGCGATCTGCCGGAGAAGTTCCGGCGCAACGGCGGGGGGGAGGAGGCCGGGGTCCCCGCGCTCGCCCTCGAACCGCTGCTTGGCGCCGCCCTGGAGCAGGCGGCAACCGAGCCGCGGCTGCCGCGCGAGGGCATCGATCTCAAGGAACACCTGAGCCATCTGGAAGTGGGCTTCATCAAGCAGGCGCTCGACGACGCGGACGGCGTCGTGGCGCACGCCGCCCGGCGGCTCGGGATGCGCCGGACCACACTCGTCGAGAAACTGCGCAAGTATGGCCTGCAGCGTAGCGACGAGATGTCGAGTCTTTGACGCTCTTTATATTCTGCTCGTCTATCCTATTGATTCCAGGCTGACTCATCCCGCGGCATGGTTCTTGCTAACTCCAACGGCAAGGGTTCGCCGCCCCACCGGGGCGTGCCGGATACCCACCAGGAGCGGCGATGGGCCACGAGGAGAAGCAGCGCGCGCAGCAACTCACCGACGCCTTCTGCGCGTTCAATGAGGTGTCCGTGCAGCTCGCGGGTTCCTACCGGGAACTCGAAGGGCGCGTCGCGGAGCTGAACCGGGAATTGGCTGCGGCGCGCTCCGAGCGGCTGCGCCAACTCGCCGAGAAGGAACGGCTCGCTGACCGCCTGGCACGACTCCTGGAGGGGCTTCCCGGCGGCGTCGTGGTCCTGGACGGGGACAGACGCATCCAGGAGTGCAACCCCGCGGCCCGCGAACTGCTCGGTGGGACGCTCCTGGGCGAGGCGTGGGAGATGGTCGCGCGACGCGCCTTCGAGCCGGGCGCCGGTGACGCCCACGAAGTGCGCCTGCACAACGGTCGGTGCGTGATCCTGTCGGTCCGCCCGCTGGTCGCCGAGCCGGGCCAGATCCTATTGCTCCAGGACGTCACCGAGCAGCACGCCCTGCAGGAACTGCTCAACCGCCATCAGCGCGTCGCCGCCATGGGTGATATGGCCGCCGGGCTCGCCCATCAGATCCGCACGCCGCTCGCCTCGGCCCTGCTCTATGCATCGAACCTGGTGCGTGGATCGCTCGGGGAGGAAGATCGCCGGCGCTTCGCCGAGCGCATCGTCGCGCGCCTGCATCATCTGGAGGGCATGGTCGAAGACACCCTGCGCTTCGCGCGCGGCGGTGTGCTGGGTGTGGAAGACATCGAGGTTCGGGCGCTGCTCGAGGAACTGCGCCAGATGATCGAGCCCCAGTTGCGCGCCGCCGGCGGCATGCTGGAGATCATGAATCGGGCCCCCGGGGCGCACCTGCGCGGCAGCCGCGAGGCGCTGGTGGGGGCGCTGCACAACCTGGCCGCGAATGCCTTGCAGGCGGCCGACCGGGCCCCGCGCCTGCGTCTGCACCTGGCCGTCGAGGTCCCCAACGTACTGTGCCTGGAATTCTCCGACAACGGCCCCGGTATCCCGGCACCATTGTGCGAGCGGGTCTTCGAACCGTTCTTCACCACGCGTCCCGACGGCACCGGTCTGGGCCTGGCGGTCGTGCATGCGGTGGTGCATGCCCACCACGGCGAGATCCGCGTGGAGTCCGCCGCGGGGGCGGGGGCCCGGTTCCACATCCGTCTGCCGCTGGCCGAGGCGGGTGCGGCGTTGCCGGCCGATCTCCCGCGTCCCGCACGCGCGGTTGCACCCGACAGCGGCGCGCAGACCGGTGTCGGGGCCGTCCCCGGTTCGACTGCATTGTGTAAGGAGGTCCGCCCATGAGCCAATCCGCCGTGTTGGTGGTGGAAGACGATCACGACCTGCGCGAGGCGCTGTGCGATACGTTGGAGGTGGCCGGCTACCGCGCGCTCGGCGCGGCCGACGGCACCACCGCCCTGGAGGCGATCGGCAGCGAGTCCGTGGTGATGGTGGTGAGCGATGTTCAGATGCGTCCCATGGACGGGCACCGCCTGCTGAAGAAGATTCGCGCGCGTCGCCCGGAACTCCCGGTCGTGTTGATGACCGCCTACGGGACCATCGAGAAGGCGGTCGCCGCGATGCGTGACGGGGCTACGGACTATCTGGTCAAGCCGTTCGAGGCGGATCGGCTGGTCGAACTGGTCGGGCGCTATCTGCCGGCCGCGCATAGCGCGGACCTGGTGGCGGAGGATCCTGCCACCCGGCGGATGCTGGAGCTTGCCTCGCGGGTCGCGGCAAGCGAGGCCACGGTGATGATCGCCGGCGAGAGCGGCACCGGCAAGGAGGTCTTCGCGCGCCACATCCATCAGCACTCGGCGCGCGCCGCCGGGCCCTTCGTGGCGATCAACTGCGCGGCGATTCCCGAGAGCATGCTCGAGGCGGTGCTGTTCGGCCACGAGAAGGGGGCGTTCACCGGCGCCTACCAGGCCCATCCCGGCAAGTTCGAGCAGGCCCAGGGCGGGACGCTGCTGCTCGACGAGGTCTCGGAGATGGACCTGAGCCTGCAGGCCAAGCTGCTGCGCGTCCTGCAGGAGCGGGAGGTGGAACGTCTGGGCGGACGCCGTCCCGTCGCCCTGGATGTTCGCGTGCTGGCCACCACGAACCGAAACCTGCGCGCGGAAGTCGTCGCGGGCCGCTTTCGCGAGGACCTGTTCTATCGCCTGAACGTCTTCCCGCTGAACCTGCCGCCGTTGCGCGAGCGCCCCGGCGACATCCTGCCGCTGGCGCGGCGGGTGACAGAATACTACGGGCGGGATCGGCGCGTCCCGCCGCGCCTGTCGGAGGGGGCCGAGCAGCGCCTGTTGCGGCACGCTTGGCCGGGAAACGTGCGGGAACTGGAAAATCTCGTGCAGCGCGCGCTGATCCTGGCATCGGGGGAAGTGATCGGGATCGAGCACCTGTACTTCGGGCTTGGAGAGGAGCCCGTGTTCGATCCGGCGCCGATGGGCGCGCCGGAACCGCTTGCGCGGGCGAGGGGGGAGGGCGAGGGGGGGACGTCGAGCCTCGAGGAGGACCTGCGCGTGCGCGAGCAGCGCCTGATTCTGGAGGCGTTGTGCGAGGGTCACGGAAGCCGCAAGCGCGCCGCCGAGAAACTCGGGATCAGTCCACGTACGCTGCGCTACAAACTGGCCCGGCTGCGGGAATCGGGCGTGGAAATCCCCACCTTGTTTGGCGCGGAACCTGCATGATGCGGAAAATGGAAGGCGGCCGAAGGCGTCGCCCGCCACGACCGCCGGCGCACCGGCCGGCGGCGCGGATCCTGAATTCTACGGAGAACGTCGGACATGAGCCAGGTTGATGTCACACAGTTGCTGACCCAGATGCGGGCCATGGCCGCGCGCGCCGATCAGGGGATCGGCATCGGGCCGGGCGCGGGCGCCGCGCAGCAGGCGGGACAGGTGAACTTCGCGCACCTGCTCAAGGAGTCGGTCGACAAGGTCAATGAGACCCAGCAACAGGCGGCCGGCCTGTCGCGCGACTTCGAACTCGGCAAGAGTCAAGTGAATCTCGCGGAGGTGATGGTGGCGCTGCAGAAGGCCAGTGTCTCCTTCGAGGCGATGGTCCAGGTGCGCAACAAGCTGGTCTCCGCCTATCAGGAGATCATGAACCTGCCCGTCTGAGGTTCCATCGGGCACAAGATCGGGCCCGGAGATCCGTGGGTGAACGGATCCCGGACCGTACCATCGGGATAAGGGTATATGGCCAACGAGGCTGCCACCACGCGTTCCCTCGCAACCTCCCTGCAGGGGCTGAGTCGTCTGCCGGCGATGCGCCAACTCGGCGTGATGATCGGGCTCGCCGCCAGCGTCGCGCTCGGCGTGGCCGTCGTGCTCTGGTCCCAGACCCCGACTTACAGCATCCTGTACGGTAATCTTTCGAACAAGGACGCCGCGCAGGTGGTGCAGGCCCTGCAGAAGGACGACATCTCCTATCGGATCGACCGGAATACCGGCGCGGTGATGGTCCCGGCCGAGAAGGTGCACGCCGCGCGCCTGCAGCTCGCCGGCCAGGGACTGCCCAAGGGTACCGCCGCCGGTTTCGAGCTGTTCGGCAAGAACGATAGCTTCGGCACCAGCCGGTTCGTCGAGAACGTGCGCTATCAGCAGTCCCTGGAAGCGGACCTCGCGCGCTCGGTCATGACCCTCGACAGCGTGGAGAGCGCCCGCGTCCATGTGGCGATCCCGCGCAGCCCGACCTTCCTGCGAAACCACGAGAAGGCGAGCGCATCGGTGTTGGTCAAGCTCTATCCGGGACACACGCTCGACCCGGGACAGGTGTCCGCTATCGTGCATCTGATCGCCTCCAGCGTCCCGAATCTGCAGGCCGAGCGCGTCACCGTGGTGGACCAGCAGGGCCGGCTGCTGACGCCGTCCGATCCCAACAGCATGATGGCGATCACCTCCAACCAGTTCCAATACACGCAACGCGTCGAGCGCGGCTACGTCCGCCGCATCGAGAATCTGCTCACGCCGATCCTCGGTCCCGGCAAGGTGCGTGCGCAGGTGGTGGCCGACCTCGATTTCACCTCTACCGAGCAGACGCGTGAGACCTATGATCCGGATCAGCCGGCGCTGCGCAGTGAACAGACCATGGAGGAGACCAACACCGGTGCCGCCGGCGCCATGGGCGTGCCCGGCGCGCTCTCCAATATGCCGCCCGGCGCCGGGGCGGCGCCGGCCCGTGTGACGTCGCCCGCCAAGGCGCCGGGGGCCAAGTCCACCCCGTCCGCGCCGACCAGCACGGTGCGCCGCGCCACGCGCAACTACGAACTCGACCACACCATCAGTCACACGCGCCTGCCCAGCGGCAGCGTACGGCGTTTGTCGGTGGCGGTGTTGATCGACAACCAAGTCGGCACCGACCACAACGGCAAGACGGTGCATAAACCGCTCGCCCCAAAGGAACTGGCGCGCATCACGGCGCTGGTCAAGGACGCCGTCGGCTTCGATCCGCGCCGGGGCGACACGGTCAATGTGATGAGCGCCGCCTTCCAGAGTCCGCCGGTCCCGCAGCCGTTGCCGGTGCCGCCGCTGTGGAAGCAGCCGTGGACTTGGGCCCTGGGCAAGCAGTTGCTGGGCGGCGTGGCGGTGTTGCTGCTGATCTTCGGGGTGCTGCGCCCGTTGTTGCGCCGCCTTGCCGAGAAGGGCGCCGCCCTGCCGGTGCCGGTCGGCGCGGCACCGGGTGGTGTCCCCGGCGGTATCGCCGAGGACCACCTCACCCTCAGCGGGCAGCCGGGGGCGCAGCGCCTGGCCGGTTCGGGCGGCTACGAGGAGCGGTTGCAGGCGGCTAAGACCATGGCGGCCCAGGATCCGAAACGGGTGGCGCAGGTGGTCAAGACCTGGGTGGGCGACGATGGTTGATGTGAATCCGCAACGATTGTCGGGGACCGAGCGCGCCGCGGTCCTGCTGCTGGCGATCGGCGAGCAGGATGCCGCCGAGGTCCTCAAACACATGGGGCCCAAGGAGGTCCAGAAGCTGGGTTCGGCGATGGCCTCGCTCAGCTCGGTGTCGCGCGCCGAGGTCGGGGTCGTGCTCGAGGAATTCGTCGGCGCGGTGGAGAACCAGACCGCGCTCGGGGTCGGCTCCGACGATTATATCCGCAACGTGCTGATGCGTGCGCTCGGCGAGGAGAAGGCCGGCGGGGTGATCGACCGGATTCTGCTCGGGCGTAACAGCAAGGGTCTGGAATCGATGAAATGGATGGACCCGCGCGCGGTGGCCGAGGTCATCCAACTCGAACACCCGCAGATCATCGCCATCGTGCTCTCCTATCTCGATTGTGACCACGCCGCCGATGTGCTCTCGTTCCTCCCGGAGCGGATCCGCGCCGACGTGCTGGTGCGCATCGCCACCCTGGACGGCATCCAGCCCAACGCCCTCCGCGAACTCGACGAGATCATGGAGAAGCAGTTCCAGGGGACCTCGAACGTGAAATCCTCCAGCGTCGGGGGCGTCAAGACCGCCGCGGAAATCCTCAACTTCGTCGACGGCGGCATCGAGACTACGATCATGGACCAGATCGCGGAACTCGACGCGGACCTCGGGCAGGAGATCCAGGACAAGATGTTCGTCTTCGACAACCTGGCGGAAGTCGACGATCGCGGCGTTCAGTCGCTGCTGCGCGAGGTCTCCTCCGAGTCCCTGATCGTGGCGCTGAAGGGCGCCGACGAGACGGTCAAGGAGAAGATCTTCAAGAACATGTCCAAGCGCGCCTCCGAGATGCTGCGCGACGATCTCGAGGCCAAGGGCCCGGTGCGCCTGTCGGACGTGGAGACGGCGCAGAAGGAGATCCTGGCGATCGCACGGCGCATGGCGGATGCCGGCGACCTGGCGCTTGGCGGCAAGGGGGCGGAACAGTATGTCGGATAAGGTCATCCCGGCCGGCGAGGCGCGCGCCGTGCCCTGGCGGATCCCGGAAGTGGGCGCGGGCGGGCGGCGGGGGGCGCGCGTTGCGGGTCTGCCCACCGCCGGCGGGCTGGAACGGCTGCAAAAGCAGGCCTATGAGGAGGGCTACGCCGAGGGTCGCGAGGAGGGACGCGCGGCCGGGCGCGAGGAGGTCGCGGCGCGCGCCGCGCGCCTGGACGCACTGCTCGGTGTCCTCGCACGGCCCTTCGAGGAACTCGACGAGCAGGTCGAGCAGGAACTGGTGCACCTGGCGCTGGCCATCGCGCAACAATTGGTGCGACGCGAGGTCAAGGCCGACCCCGGCCAGGTCGTGGCGATCGTGCGCGATGCGCTCGCGGCGCTCCCGGTGAGCGCGCGCGGCGTGCGCTTGCACCTGCACCCGGAGGACGCGCAACTGGTCCGCGACGTCCTGTCGTTGGGCGACGCGCAGCGCCCATGGCAGATCGTCGAAGATCCGGTGCTCGCCCGCGGCGGTTGCCGGGTGGTGAGCGAGTCCTCGAGTATCGACGCGAGCCTCGATGCCCGCTTGGCGGCGCTCGCCGCGGCGGTGCTCGGCGGCGAGCGCGAGGACGACGGGTGAGGCGCGGCGTCCCGCGCGCGGAGGCGGGGACATGAGGCGTACGCCGGTACCGGAGATCCCGCGCGGTGCGTATTGGCGCGAGCGCCTGGCGGGTTACCGGGCGCGACTGCGCCCGCCGCCGCTGGTGGTCGAGGGCAAGCTCACACGCATGGTCGGCCTGACCCTGGAGGCGGCCGGTTGTCAGGAGGCGGTCGGCGGGCGTTGCGTAGTGGCGAGCGCGGCGGGGGCCTCCATCGAGGCCGAGGTGGTGGGTTTCGCCGGCGACCGGCTGTTCCTGATGCCGACCGGGGAGTTGCGCGGTCTGATGCCCGGCGCACGGGTGGTTCCCACGCACCGTGTGTGCGAGGCCGCCGTGGGGCGCGGGCTGCTCGGGCGGGTGCTGGACGGGGCGGGGCGGGCGCTCGACGGGCTGGGTCCGTTGCGCACCGAGGCGCGGGTGCCGCTCACCGGGCGGCCCATCAATCCGATGGCACGGGCCTCGATCCGCGAACAACTCGACGTCGGTGTGTGTGCCATCAATGCGCTGTTGAGCGTCGGGCGCGGCCAGCGCCTGGGACTCTTTGCCGGCAGCGGCGTCGGAAAGAGCGTACTGCTCAGCATGATGACCCGCTATACCAACGCCGACGTGATCGTGGTCGGATTGATCGGCGAACGCGGCCGCGAGGTCAAGGAGTTCGTGGAAGGCAACCTCGGTGCGGAGGGTCTGGCGCGCGCAGTGGTGGTCGCGACCCCGGCGGACCACCCGCCGCTGATGCGTCTGCACGGGGCGATGCTCGCCACCGCCATCGCCGAATATTTCCGGGATCAGGGGTTGCAGGTGCTGCTGCTCATGGACTCGCTCACGCGCTACGCCCAGGCGCAGCGCGAGATCGCGCTTGCCATCGGCGAGCCGCCCGCGACCAAGGGCTATCCGCCGTCGGTCTTCGCCCGGTTGCCGCAGCTCGTGGAGCGTGCCGGCAACGGCGACGCGCGCGGTGGTTCGATCACCGCCTTCTACACGGTGCTGACCGAGGGTGACGACCAGAACGATCCGATCGCCGACGCCGCGCGCGCGATCCTCGACGGGCACGTGGTGCTCTCCCGCCCGCTGGCCGAGACGGGTCACTATCCGGCGATCGACATCGAGGCCTCCATCAGCCGCGCCATGACCGAGATCGTGACCCCCGAGCACCAGCGCGCAGCGCAGCGCTTCCGGCATCTCTATACCGTATATCAGCAACACCGCGACCTGATCAGCGTCGGCGCCTATCAGAAGGGCGGCGATCCGCAGGTGGACGAGGCCATCGCCTGTCATCCGCGACTCATGGAGTTCCTGCGCCAGGACAAGCGGCGGCCGGTGTCCCTGGAGGAGAGCATACAGGGCCTGCAGGCGCTGTTGCAGGAGACGGAGGCACCCCGGTGAACGGGCCGGTTGAGCCGGGGCGACGGCGAGGAGTCGGCATCGAATGACGCGCTCCAAACGCATGCAGCCCATCGCCCGGCTGGCGGCCGAGCACGAGCGCGACGCCGCGCGCGAACTGGCCGCGAGCCGGCGCGAACTGGAGGCGCACCGCGGCCGGCTCCGGGAGCTGTGCGGCTACCGCGACGAGTATGCGCGACGCTTCCGTGAGGCGGGCGTACAGGGAATCGACGCGGCGCAGTTGCGCGACTACCGCTCGTTTCTCACCCGGCTCCACGAGGCCATCGCCGAACAGGATCGTCTCGTCATGGCGGCGCAACGCGACTGGGAGGCGTACACGGCGCGTTGGCAGGGCACGCGCATCCGCACCAAGGCGTTGGACAAAGTGGTGGAGCGGCTGCGGCACGACGAGGACCGCCGGGAGCATCGTCGCGAGCAGGGCGAGAGCGATGAGCACGCGCAGCGCCGTCGCTCGGACCTCAAGGAGAGTTGAACGGCGGGCGCGGAACGGGGCCTGTCGGTCGGGCCGGCGATTGGTATGGTCCTTGCTTGATCACGGAGTGAGTTCCGAATCGTGGAATCGCCCCATGAACCCAGGCAACCCGGATTCCATCGCGCGGTCGCTGATCCGTAACGTCGCGGAGGTATCGACACCGCATGTCGCGCGCGGTGGTAACGCCAAGTCGCACGGGGGGTTCCCCCATCTCTTGGAGAAGGACCTGAAGGCCGCGGCGGGGCACGGATCGGCGCTCGCGCGGGAGATCCTGGGGGTGCTTGACGGATCGGCGGCGGTATCGGGGCCGCGGTCCGCGTCCTTTCCGGGGCATAAGGGCGCCCGAGACGGCAAGCCGTTGCCGGACGGCACGTCCTTGTCCGGTGCGGCGGAACTGCCGGCGCTCCTGGCCCGGCTGTTGCCGGGGGGGGATCCCCGGACGGCCGTCAGGACCGGTGGTGCACATGGTACTGAGGAAGGCCGCACCGACGGGGCCGGTTCCCGCCACGGGGCCAAGGCCGGGGATCTCACACGACTGCTGCGGGTGCTCGAATCCGCAACCCGGGCCGGTAGCAGTGCGACGAACTCATCGAAGACGGCCGGCGGGTCCCCGGGCGGGGAGAAGGGGTTCGAGGCGCGCCTGGCCGCCATGCTGCACGCCGCCGGCGGCGTGCCGGACGCGCGGCTCGCACGCCTGTTGCTCCAACCCGCGGCGCGGAACCCGACCTCGTCGACGGCGGCGGCCGGCGGTACGCCGCCCACTGCTCCGGTGCACGGCGACGGGACCGCGGGCGCGATCCCCTTCGCGACCGGGATCGGACCTCCCGCGGGGCCGGTGAGCGCGCCCGCCGCGCCGCCGGTGCCCGTCCCCCCGAATCACCCGGCCTGGGGGGAGGCGTTGAGCAGCCGCGTGCTCTGGGTGCTGGACCATCAGTTGCCGAGCGCCAGTGTGCGACTCAATCCCCCGGGGCTCGGTCCCCTCGAGATCCGGATCAGCCTTCACCAGGACCAGGCCCAGGTCAGCTTCGCCAGTCACCACGCCGTGGTACGCGACGCGGTGGAGGCGGCGCTCCCGCGCCTGCGTGAGATGCTCGCCGGCAACGGCGTGACCCTGGCCGGGGTGAACATCTCCCACCAGTCCCTGTCCGACCACGGTTCCGGAGACACCTCGAGGCGCGGATCGTATCGGGATGCACTCCCGGCGGTGACCGCTCTCTCCGGCGATGAGTCCGCGTTCGCGGCGCCCGGGCGGCCGGCGGCGGTGGCGCTTGGCCTGGTCGACTTCTACGTCTGAACGACCGGCAACTTTTGAGTTGTGTGAGTCGTGCCGTTCCCTTTCTTCTGCGTAGTCCCCCCTGCGCGTGACAATGGCTCCCCGAACGCCGAGGTCGCCCCGCGTGCACCCGTTCCTGCGTCGGTCCCGCCAACTTTTCGGCTGAGTGCGCGGTCGGAGCGGCGTCAAAACATCGACGCCGGCTGGAGGTGTCTCTATAACCAATTGAAATCAAACTCGTAATATCGCTCCCCCCCGGTGGCATAGCTCTTGCTAAACCCACAGCGGGTTTTCCATTCTCCTGATAGGAAGCAAGACGATGGCCGGACCGGACAAGGAAGAAGAGGCGGCCCCGACGCCCAAGGCCGCCCCGCAGTGGCGGAAGTTCGTGCTGATCGGGGTCGGTGTGCTGCTGGTGATGGGCATCGGCGTCGGCGCCACCCTGTTGTTGGTGAAGACCGAACTGGTCCCCCGGAAGGCCCCTGCGGCGGTCGACGCGAGGCATGGCGGGACGGGTGCCAAGGCCGGTGCCGACCACGTCGCCAAGGTCGCTCCGCGCGAATCGAAGGGCAAGCCGCTCTACCTGGCCATCGCCCCGGCGTTCGTGGTCAACCTCCAGGACCACGGCGGTCTGCGCTTCCTGCAGATCGGCGTCGAGGTGATGACCCACCAGCACCAAGTCATCGATGCGTTGAATCTGAACATGCCTCAGGTACGGGATCGGCTGGTGATGCTCTTCAGCAACCAGACCTATGAGTCGGTGAACACCCTGCAGGGCAAGGAGCATCTGCGCAAGGAGGCGCTGGCGCAGGTCCGCCGGGTGATGCAGAAGGAGATCGGCGAGCCCGGCGTCGATGCGGTGTACTTCACCAGTTTCGTGATGCAGTAGCCATGGCCGCAAACGACCTGCTTTCCCAGGAAGAAATCGACGCCCTGCTGCACGGCGTGTCCAGCGGGGACGTGGATGCCGAGGATGACGCCCCGTTGCCGGGCGAGGTCCGCACCTACGATTTCGCCAGCCAGGATCGGATCGTGCGCGGGCGCCTGCCTACGCTGGAGATGATCAACGAGCGCTTCGCCCGCTATTTCCGGATCTCTTTGTTCAACCTGCTGCGTCGCGCCGGCGAGATCTCGGCCAACGGCGTGCAGATGCTCAAGTTCGCCGAGTACGTGCACAGCCTCTATGTGCCGACCAGTCTCAACATGGTGCGCATCAAACCGCTGCACGGTACCGCGCTGGTCATCCTGGATCCGAAGCTGGTGTTCATCATCGTCGACAATTTCTTCGGCGGCGACGGGCGCTTCCCGGCCAAGATCGAGGGCCGCGAGTTCACCCCGACGGAGCGGCGCGTGATTCGCATGATCCTCGATCAGGCCTTCAAGGATCTCAAACAGGCCTGGGCGGCGGTGCTGCCGGTGGATTTCGAGTACCTGAGTTCCGAGGTCAACCCGCACTTCGCCAACATCGTCAGTCCCACCGAGGTCGTGGTGATCAGCTCGTTTCACGTCGAACTGGAAGGTGGCGGCGGCGATCTCCACGTGACCATGCCGTACGCCATGGTCGAACCGATCCGGGAACTTCTGGACGCGGGGGTGCAGAGCGACCGCGGTGAACTGGACGAGCGTTGGCTCGGCGCCATGCGCGAAGAGGTGAAGAGCGCGCCGCTGGAGGTCTGCAGCAACCTGGTCGAGGCGCAGATCACCATCGGCGAGTTGATGCGGCTGCGTCCCGGGGACGTGATCCCGATCGAGTTGCCCGAGACGGTGACCATCACCGCCGAGGGCATCCCGCTGTTCCGGGGTCGGTTCGGCGTGTCCCAGGGGCACAACGCGATCAAGATCCTCGAACGCATCGCGCGCAATCCGGCCTAGCAGCTCCGAACGGGGGAATACGATGAACGATTCCACGCACACTGAAGACAATGCCTCGGCCGACGGGGATTGGGCCGCGGCGTTGGAGGAACAGGCCGCGTCCGAAGGGACGACCGCATCCGAAGGGACGGCGGCGACCGGGGACGGTGCCGGGGGACAGGCGCGGCAGGCGGCCCCGGACGCCGGCGTGGACCGCGCGCAGTTCGAGGAACTCGATTCCGAACCGGTCGCGGCCGGCGACGGCAACCTCGACGTCGTACTCGACATCCCGGTGACGATCTCCATGGAGACCGGGCGTACCCGCATCAACATCCGCAACCTGCTGCAGCTCAACCAGGGGTCGGTGGTGGAACTGGATCGCATCGCCGGCGAGCCCATGGACGTGCTGGTGAACGGGACCCTGATCGCCCATGGCGAGGTGGTGGTGGTCA